>CAKRXU010000033.1 GCA_934424575.1 uncultured Blautia sp. | reverse complement strand
AGAGAAGCGGGTGATGGGAATCGAACCCACGTATCCAGCTTGGAAGGCTGGTGTTCTACCATTGAACTACACCCGCAATTCGCTGAAACGGTAAAAGTTGTTTACAGCATCGGGGTGACAGGATTCGAACCTGCGGCCTCCTGGTCCCAAACCAGGCGCTCTAGCCAAGCTGAGCCACACCCCGTTAACGGTATTTAGTTGTTTGCGTTTTTGCTATGTCGCTCAACGCAAGACATATTATATATTAGGCATATCCAAATGTCAACAACTTTTTTGAAAAAAATTGAAAAAATTTTTAAAAACGCCGCAAAGCCTTATTTTATGCGGGTTTCCGGGCAAAAAAAATTACGTTAAATACGCTTTCGGTTGGAAAAATTACAAGAAAATGATAAAATATGATATGATGAATAAACAAAAAATAATTTCAAAACAAACAGAAAATCAATCGTGTTTTTACACAATCCGTGTAACTGTGAGAGGACTGACAGTTACCGATCTATACTTAATTATAGAAGGAGACCTAACATGAACGTACAGGAATTTCAGAACAAATTAAAAGAAATACAGACCATCGCCAAAGCAAATGGCAATTCCCTTACCACGATCCAGATCCGCGATACTTTCGCAGGAATGGAACTCGACAAGACACAGCTTCTTGGAGTACTTAAATATTTAACTTCCCAGGGAATCCAGATTGAAGGAATGGAAGACACCGCCACAGAGGAAACCAAAGAGCCGGAACGTAAGAAAATCCCGCTGACCCCGGAAGAAGAAACTTATTTCAAGAATTATCTTGAAGAACTTCCGGAACTTTCCATAGATACTGCCCGGGTTTTTGCTGCACTTGCAAACGGAGATCAGGATGCACTGCAGTCCCTTACTTCTTATTATATGAAAGAAACAGCGAAGATGGCAGCGGACATGAATGCCGAAGAGATTTTCCTTGCAGATCTGATCCAGGAGGCAAATCTGGCACTGATCCAGGCACTTGGAAGCGCCGGAAATGAAGTCAGGGATGAAAAATGGCTCATGAATGAAGTCCGTAAAGGAATCATCGCAGTTCTGGAAGAACAGACCCAGAGAAAATTCGCAGACGACAGCCTGGTAGCCCGTGTAGAAAAACTTGAAAGTGCAGTCCGCGAACTGAATGACGATGAAGATGACAAAAATGCCTTCAGCATTGATGAGCTTGCGATCATTCTTGACATGAAAGTAGATGAGATCCGAGATGTCCTCCGCCTGACCGGTGACGATAAATAAAAAAGTTTTCCCCTAGATGATCACAGTTAGTTGAGAAAAACAATCGCCGCGATAACGCCCATAACTGTTGAAATATGTCGATTTTTATGATACTATAAACAACATATGGGAGGTATTTTTATGCAGATTAGAGAATCAGCGGAGGATTATCTGGAAGCGATTCTGGTTTTATCCAAAAAAGGCGGCGGGGTGCGCTCTGTTGACATTGCATCTATGCTGGGAGTATCCAAACCGAGCGTAAGCCATGCAATGAAATTATTAAGAGAAGACGGCTATATCGCAATGGACCGTTATGGCACGGTCACATTGATGGATAAGGGTTCAGAGATCGCACACAGGATTTATGAGAGACATACTGTTCTGACCAAGATGCTTGAGGGTCTTGGTGTTTCACCGGAGGTTGCAAGGGCAGATGCCTGCAAGATGGAGCATGATGTCAGCGACGAGAGCTTCGAGAAGATCAAGGAGCATCTGACAGCCAAGGGCGAGATCTGATAGTATATGAAATACAATAACGAAATACAAAAGGTCATCACGATCAGAGTTTTCTGAAAGTGATGACCTTTTTTGCTGCGTGGAAATAACGTTGAGATTATTTATGCGGCAGGATTTTTCTGCGGGAGCTGTGCAAGGATGATCGCACCAAACATCAGCACACAGCCAAAAATCTCACGGCCGCTTAAGTTTTGTCCAAGGATCAGCCAGCCGGCGAGCACGGAAATGCAGGATTCCAGGCTGAGGATCAGGGAGGCTACGGTCGGGTTCATGCCTTTCTGACCGACGATCTGCAGGGTGTAGGCAACTCCACAGGACATAACTCCGGCATAGAGGATCGGAATTTTGGCTGCAAGGATGCCTGCGAGATCCGGACTTTCAAAGAGCAGGGCAGGGATCAAGGAGAGGATACCGCAGACCAGGAACTGGATGCAGGACATTTTTACGCCGTCTACCAGAGGTGAGAAATGGTCGATCACCAGGATATGCAGGGAAAAAAGTACTGCACAGATCAGCACGAGCAGCTCTCCCTTGCCAATGGCAAATCCCTCGCCCGGTGTCAGGCAGAGAAGGTACAGGCCGCATAAGGAAAGGATTACGGCGATCCAGATAAACGGGCTGCATTTTTTCTTAAGGAAGATACCGATGACCGGAACGATGATGATGTAGCAGGCGGTGATGAATCCGGCTTTGCCGACGGTGGTGTATTTGATACCGAATTGCTGGAAGTTGCTTGCAAGGCAGAGCAGGATACCGCAGCAGATACCGCCGGTGATCAGAGTTTTGCGGTCGGAGGGGCGCTGCTCACTGGCAGATCTGGTCTTGCCAAGTCCCCAGATGACAGGCAGCAGTGCGATCGCACCGATGATATTTCGGACGGCATTGAAGGTAAAGCCTCCAATATAGTCCATGCTGACGCTCTGTGCGACAAAAGCCACACCCCAGATGGTGGCGGTCAGCAAAAGCAAAAGCGAATTCCTGACCGGAACAGATTCTTTTTTCATAATATTTCTCCTCGTGTAAAAGATACTTACGAATCACTCCGATGCTCTGCATCTTCCGTGATTCTGCAAATATTCGGAATCCGTAGATTTACTGCGTAAATCACTACTTCCTCATATTTGGCGGGTTTCAAATGGATATGCCTTTTCATGCAAGCATGAAAGTCATATCCGTTTTAAACCCTGGTATCACTATTATAATGCATAACTATGCATTGATAAAGAGTGAAAATAAAAAAATAAGAGCTCCGCATGCGCAGAGCCCTTATGAATAATTATAACTATTTAGATGAAGATATATTTCAGTACAAATAATACGGCAAGAACGTACATCAGTGCACTGATCTTCTTTTCTTTGGCTTTGCCGGTGATCAGGTTGATCACTACGTAGGAGATAACTCCCATGGAGATGCCTTCGGAAATACTGTACATGAATGGCATTGCGATGATCGCGATAAAGCACGGGATCGCTTCTGTCATGTCGCTGAAATCGATCTTGGTGACAGAGGTCAGCATCAGGTAACCTACGACGATCAGAGCCGGTGCTGTCGCAAAGGAAGGAATTGCCAGGAAGATCGGGGAAAGCAGAAGAGAAAGAGCAAACAGGATACCTGCTACCATGGAGGTGAGTCCTGTACGTCCGCCCTCTGCAACACCGGAGGCACTTTCGACAAAGGTGGTAACGGTGGAAGTACCGCACATAGCACCTACAGTTGTTCCGACAGCGTCAGAGAGCAGTGCGCCCTTGATCTTTGGAAGCTTGCCGTCCTTATCGAGCATGTCAGCCTTGGAAGCTACACCGATCAGGGTTCCGAGAGTATCAAACATATCTACAAACAGGAATGCAAACATGATGACTACGAAATCCAGTGAAAATACAATGGAAAAATCCATCTTCATAAAGGTCGGAGCCATGCTTGGCACAGAGATCCCGCTTGAAAAATCAGGAAGCAGACTGTAGTATCCGAGGTCAGCATTCGGAACATACAAATGTGTAAGCTGACAGATGATCCCGAGAACCCAGGTGATCAGGATGCCCCAGAGTATGCTGCCCTTAACGTCCTTGGCAAGAAGGATGGCTGTGACCAGGATACCGATCAGTGCAAGGAGAACAGTGATGCCCTGTGAGGAAAAAGTTCCCTCTGCAACAGAGGATTTGAAGGAAAAGATGCTTACCAGTGTAGAGTCATTTCCAACAACGATCTTGGCGTTCTGGAGTCCGATAAATGCGATAAAGAGGCCGATACCTACAGATACGGCGTGCTTCAGGTTCATCGGAATGGAGTTGAAGATCGCTTCACGAACATTGGTGAGGGAAAGCAGGATAAAGATGATACCTTCTGCAAATACTGCTGCAAGTGCCTGCTGCCAGGTGTATCCCATACCAAGGACTACGGTGTAGGTAAAGTATGCGTTCAGGCCCATTCCAGGAGCAAGAACGAATGGATAGTTGGACAGAAGTGCCATCAGACAGCTTGCGATAAATGCGGACAGTGCGGTTGCTGTAAAGACAGATCCGCGGTCCATGCCGGATGCAGACAGGATATTCGGGTTGACAGCCAGGATATAGGCCATTGTCATAAAGGTTGTGATTCCTGCCATGACCTCAGTTTTGACATCTGTGTGGTTTTCTTTGAGGTGGAAAAGTTTGTCGAGATTCATATAAGTACCCCCTTCGTATGGCGCACAGCCTGTGCACTAAAAGATTTTGTTTCCGGAAACATATTTTCCGGTGATGCATCTGTCATCCGAAAGATAGATCAGTCTCTCAAGTCTTTCACGTGCCGTCAGTGGCTGAGGATGACGGAGACCCCGATCATCCAGGATCAGAGCATCAAACTCATAGCCTTCCAAAAAAGTACCGACCTTTCCAAAGAAAGCTCCACCGCCCATGGTTGCCATATAGAAAGCTTCTTCCAGGGAAAGCGACTTCAGGGAATCATCCACAAGCCTCCATCGAAGCTTGGATACCTGAATGGCATCGGCGATCGCGCGGAGCATGGACAGGGAATGACCACCTGCAATATCCGTGCCAAGTCCGATGTGAAGATCTTCTTCGAGATAACGTCGTACAGGGGCGATGCCGGAAGAAAGATTCGTGTTGGACTGAGGACAGTGGGCGACAAAAACTCCCCGCTTTTTCATAAGGGCGATCTCAGCATCTGAACTGTAGACACAGTGTGCCATGATCGCAGGGCAGTCAGGACTGCCAAAAAGACCAAACTGATCGTATGCCTCTCCATAAAAAGAAGTATTGGGGCACAGTTCGTGTACCCAGGCAATCTCACTCTGGTTCTCGGAAAGATGGGACTGTACCGGAAGACGGTAAGTTCTCTGGAGTTCTGCCAGCGCATTCATAAGCTCATCTGTGCAGGAAGGGGTGAAACGTGGTGTAAGAATCGGCTTGACGTTCTCATATTTTCCGGCAGTGTCAGTGAGCCAGCGGACAGTATCTCCCGCAGAAACAACAGCGCTTTTTTCCTGAAGGTCAGCGGTTCCATTGCGGTCCATGTTGACCTTTCCGATATAGGTTTTGAGACCTGTTTTTTCCATGAGATCCATCAGAAGTTCGGTTGCCTCTACATGCAGGGTTGCAAAGATGGAAGCACATGTCGTGGCACTCTGGCGCAGATCCTCTGCAAAGATAGAATAGGCTTTCTCGGCGTAACTGAGATCTGCATAGCGGGCTTCCTCCGGGAAAGTAACCTGATTCAGCCATTCCAGCAGTTCCAGATCCATATACATGCCGTGAAATGCATACTGCGGAGCGTGAAGGTGGAGATCGTTCATTCCCGGAATGATAAGCTGATCGCCCACATCTTTAACAGGAATTCCTTCAAACTGAGCCGGAAGCTCCGGGAAAACACCGACAGTACGTCCGTCCTGACAGACGATAAATGCATTCTCAAGGCAGGTCAGGTTCTGTGAGTCTGTGCTGAAACATACCGTTCCTCTGATGGCAAAAGTGGTTGGTTTCATATAAGCTACCTCCTTTTTTGTCTGGGACCTTCCGGGCAAAAAAAATACCGGATATTTTGCCCGAAAAGTTACTGTAAACAAAGTAAACAGTAACACTTATAGGCAACTATTACGGTAGTTGGTAGAGACGTCCAACCAATTATGGACCTATATAAGTTTTACACTATTGTTTATGAAATTATTATAAAATAGGAAATGTTTTCTGTCAAATATAAAATGAAAACTTCTATGTATAATATTGTACAAAAAAATTGCATGAAATTTGGTATAAAAAATCCGGCAGTCTGAAAACAGACCGCCGGAAAGTAAAAGCTGTGATTATTTGTTGTTTTTGTTCTTTTCAACTTCCAGTAATTTCATTGCACGAACTTTGAGCGGAAGACCGAACAGAGTGATGAATCCGTCTGCATCGTGGTGGTCATACATGTCACCTGTTGTGAAGGATGCAAGAGATTCGTTGTACAGGCTGTACGGAGAAGTTGTACCAGCTTTGATGATGTTTCCTTTGTAAAGTTTGAATTTAACTTCACCGGTTACATATTTCTGAGTGGACTCTACGAATGCCTGGAGTGCCTCACGAAGTGGTGTGAACCATTTTCCTTCGTATACGACCTGAGCGAACTGGCTGCCGATCTTTTTCTTGGCTTCCATGGTGTCACGGTCAAGGATCAGTTCCTCGAGCTGCTCATGAGCTGCCATCAGGATTGTTCCGCCAGGAGTCTCATATACACCACGGGATTTCATACCAACAACACGGTTTTCTACGATATCAACGATACCGATTCCGTTCTCGCCGCCAAGACGGTTGAGCTCTGTGATGATCTCGGAAACTTTCATTGCTTTGCCGTTGAGAGTCTTCGGAACACCTTCCTCAAATGTCATGGTTACTTCTGTTTCTTTATCTGGTGCTTTTTCAGGAGTTACACTTAAAACGAGCATGTCGTCATAGTTCGGAGCCTGGGAAGGATCTTCCAGTTCCAGACCTTCATGGCTGATGTGCCATAAGTTACGGTCACGGCTGTAGCTGTGGCTTGCATCGAATGGAAGGTTGATTCCATGAGCCTGGCAGAATGCGAGCTCATCATCACGGGACTGCATGGTCCATACATCTGTCATTCTCCAAGGAGCGATGATCTTGATGTCAGGAGCAAGTGCTTTGATACCAAGTTCGAAACGGATCTGGTCGTTACCTTTACCGGTAGCACCGTGGCAGATAGCAACGGCATTTTCTTTACGTGCGATCTCAACGAGTTTCTTGGCGATCGCCGGACGGGCCATGGAGGTTCCGAGCAGATATTTGTGTTCGTATACAGCGCCTGCCTGTACGCATGGCATGATGTAGTTGTCACTGAAATCATCAACGATGTCTTCGATGTATAATTTGGAAGCTCCGGAAAGTTTCGCTCTCTCATCCAGACCATCCAGTTCGTTTCCCTGTCCGCAGTTTACACAGCAGCAGACAACTTCGTAATCAAATGTTTCCTTCAGCCACGGGATCAGTGCTGTGGTATCAAGACCACCTGAGTATGCAAGTACAACTTTTTCTTTCATAATGTATTCCTCCTGAAAATTTAATGTCCTGCACTTGGCAGATACATGAATATTTGATATTATAAAAGGTAAAGATTCCTGCGCTTTAGTAAGATTTTAGTTACTGTCACAGGTGATATTCCGCGAGGTGTTTTGCCATGAATATGGCAAAATCCCGAGACATACGGGGCAAAATGCCATCACCGAAGGTGATTTGGAATGCATTTTGACCAAGTTACTGTAAACGGAGTGAGCAGTAACTGATTGTATGATAAAGCAGTGAATCTTAAGCCCTGTCGTGTTTCGACAAGAGTTAATATACAACAATTTTTATAAATATGCAATACCAATATGCAAAAAAATAAAAGAAATTTTTGCATAAAAATGCATCATTAAATAGGAAATAACCTATAAAAATACATAAAATCGCGGAATGTGGATGTGAAAATGATAAAATTTTGTATTGCATATTATGCAGGTTAGATGTATAATCATAACAGTTTATGCGGGATGAGATCCCCATTTCAAGCAGTTGCACATTATGTAACTGCTAATTTGTGATTCTAGGAGGAATGAGAAATGATCAAAGCAGGAATCATCGGAGCAACCGGTTATGCAGGAAATGAACTGGCAAGACTGCTCCTTGGACATAAAGAAGTAGAAGTTGCATGGTACGGCTCAAGAAGCTATATCGATCAGAAATATGCAGATGTATACCAGAACTTTTTTAAACTGGTAGATGCGAAGTGCATGGACGACAATATGGCTGCACTTGCAGACGAAGTAGATGTGATCTTTACCGCAACACCGCAGGGGCTTTGTGCATCTCTTGTTAATGAAGAGATCCTTTCCAAAGCAAAGGTCATCGACCTGAGTGCAGATTTCCGTATCAAAGATGTAAAGAAATATGAGAAATGGTACGGCATCGAGCACAAATCACCGCAGTTTATCGACGAGGCAGTTTACGGACTGTGCGAGATCAACCGTGAGGACATCAAGAAAGCAAGACTGATCGCGAACCCGGGATGCTATCCAACCTGTTCCACTTTATCCATCTACCCGCTTCTCAAAGAAGGCCTGATCGATCCGAACACTATCATCATCGATGCAAAATCCGGCACTTCAGGAGCAGGAAGAGGAGCAAAAGTTCCGAACCTTTACTGCGAAGTAAATGAGAATATCAAAGCATACGGCGTAGCAACTCACCGCCATACACCGGAGATCGAGGACCAGCTTGGTTATGCATGCGGACAGGAAGTGATGATCAACTTCACACCTCACCTGATCCCGATGAACAGAGGAATCCTGGTAACTGCATACGCTTCTCTCAAGAAAGAAGTTTCCTATGAAGAAGTAAGAGCAGCTTACGATAAATATTATGCAGATGAAACATTCATCCGTGTCCTTGACAAAGACGTATGCCCGCAGACCAAATGCGTTGAAGGCAGCAACTATGTAGATGTCAACTTCAAGATCGACCCGAGAACAAAACGTGTCATCATGATGGGCGCAATCGACAACCTTGTAAAAGGTGCAGCAGGACAGGCTGTACAGAACATGAACCTGATGTTCGGATTCGACGAGGCAGAAGGACTTCATCAGATTCCAATGCTTCCGTAAATAAAAACGGAGATTTTTGTACCAAGGAGGAGTATAGATTATGAAGGTTATTACAGGTGGAGTTACAGCGGCAAAAGGATTCCAGGCGGCATCCACAGCAGCCGGGATCAAATATCAGGGAAGAACTGACATGGCAATGGTCTACAGCGAGAAACCATGCGTGGCAGCAGGAACTTTTACCACAAATATTGTAAAGGCAGCTCCTGTCAAATGGGACCAGGAGATCGTTTATAAACATCCAAGTGCACAGGTGATTGTCTGCAACAGTGGTATCGCCAATGCGTGTACAGGAGAAGAGGGATTCAGCTACTGTCGTGCAACAGCAAAAGCAGCAGCAGAGACTCTGAACGTAGATGAAAACAGCGTACTGGTCGCATCTACGGGCGTTATCGGCATGCAGCTTCCAATCGAGAAACTTTCCGATGGTGTCAAGGCAATGGCTCCGAAGCTCAAGGGAACTCTGGAAGCCGGAAACGAAGCAGCCAAAGCAATCATGACAACGGATACCGTAGAGAAAGAAGTTGCCGTAGAAATCGAGATCGGCGGCAAGACAGTTACAATCGGCGGCATGTGCAAGGGATCCGGAATGATCCATCCGAACATGTGCACGATGCTTGGTTTTGTTACAACAGACGTATGCATTTCCAAGCAGCTTCTCCAGGAAGCTCTGAGCCAGGATGTCAAAGATACTTATAATATGGTATCTGTTGACGGCGATACCTCCACAAACGATACCGTTCTTCTTCTGGCAAACGGAATGGCAGAGAACCCGGAGATCAATGAGAAAAACGAAGATTATCAGAAATTCTGTGAGGCACTGAATTACATCAACACCACACTTGCCAAGAAGATCGCAGGTGACGGCGAGGGTGCAACTGCACTGTTTGAAGTAAAGATCATCGGAGCAGAGAGCAAGGAGCAGGCAGTGACTTTGAGCAAATCTGTAGTTACTTCCTCCCTTACAAAAGCAGCAATCTACGGACATGATGCAAACTGGGGAAGAATCCTCTGCGCTATGGGCTACTCAGGTGCACAGTTTGATCCGGAAAAAGTAGACCTCTACTTTGAAAGCAAAGCAGGTAAGATCCAGATCATCGAAAACGGTGTGGCTGTAGATTACAGCGAAGAAGAAGCGACAAAGATCCTTTCCGAAGAAGCGGTAACTGCGATCGCAGACATCAAGATGGGCGACTGCACCGCAACCGCATGGGGATGTGACCTTACCTATGATTATGTCAAGATCAATGCGGATTATCGTTCATAAAAAATTTAAAATCGAGGAGAAATGGAAAAATGGTAAATCAAAAATATCTGGACAAGGCAGAGACCCTTATCGAGGCTCTTCCTTATATACAGCGTTTTAACCGTAAGATCGTAGTAGTAAAATACGGCGGAAGTGCCATGCTGGACGAAGAACTCAAAGCGAATGTCATCAAGGACGTTGTCCTTCTGAAACTGATCGGTTTCAAACCGATTATCGTTCATGGCGGTGGTAAGGAAATCAGCCGCTGGGTCAACAAAGTCGGCATGGAACCACGTTTTGTAAACGGTCTCCGTGTAACAGACAAGGACACTATGGAGATCGCAGAGATGGTTCTTGCAAAAGTAAACAAAGAACTGGTTGCTCTGGTGGAATCCCTCGGCGTACAGGCTGTTGGTATCAGCGGCAAGGACGGTGGACTTCTCCAGTGCCACAAGAAACTTTCCAAGGGTGAAGATATCGGATATGTAGGTGATATCGAGAAAGTCAATCCGAAGGTTCTGCAGGATCTTCTCGAAAAAGACTTCCTTCCGATCGTATTCCCGATCGGATTTGACACAAACTTTGATTCTTATAATATTAACGCAGATGATGCAGCATGTGCGATCGCAGAGGCTGTCCATGCAGAAAAACTTGTCTTCCTTTCTGATATCGAAGGTGTATACAAGGACAAAGATGATCCGGATACTCTGATCTCCGAATTACATGTACACGAAGCAGAAAAACTGATCAGCGAAGGTTATGTAGGCGGTGGAATGATCCCGAAACTGCAGAACTGCATCGATGCGATCGAAGAGGGCGTAAACAGAGTACATATCCTGGACGGACGTATCCCGCACAGCCTCCTTCTGGAAATTTTTACAAACAAAGGTATTGGTACTGCTATTTTAAGAGAAGACGGGGAGAAATACTACAATGAGCATGAATGAACAGATGAATCATGCAGAAGAAAGCATTCTGCATACATATAATCGTTTCCCGGTCATGTTTGACCATGGGGAAGGATGCTATCTCTATGACACAGAGGGCAAAAAATATCTCGACTTTGCTGCCGGGATCGCAGTAAATGCACTGGGATATCATTATCCGGGATATGACGAGGCTTTAAAAGCACAGATCGACAAGCTGACCCATATTTCCAACCTTTATTACAATGAGCCGATGAGCGAAGCAGGAGAAAAACTGGTCAAAGCCAGCGGTCTTGCCAAAGCATTCTTTACAAACAGTGGAACAGAGGCAATCGAAGGTGCACTCAAAGCCGCACGTAAATACGCCTATACCAAATATGGAAAAGAAGCACAGAAATATGAGATCATCGCAATGAACCATTCCTTCCACGGAAGAAGTATGGGAGCTCTTTCCGTCACAGGAACAGAGCATTACAGAGAGCCGTTCGAACCACTGATCGGTGGTGTGAAATTTGCAGATTTCAATGATCTTGAGAGCGTCAAAGCACAGATCACAGACAAGACCTGCGCGATCATCACAGAGGTCGTACAGGGAGAGGGCGGTATCTATCCGGCACAGAAGGAATTCCTTGAGGGACTTCGCGCACTCTGTGACGAAAATGACATTATCCTGATCTTTGACGAGATCCAGTGCGGCATGGGACGTACCGGATATTACTTCGCATGGCAGTCCTACGGTGTCAAACCGGATGTGATGACCTGTGCCAAAGCACTTGGCTGCGGTGTCCCGGTCGGAGCATTTGTCCTCGGGGAAAAAGCAGCAGCAGCATCTCTCGTACCGGGAGATCACGGCACGACTTATGGTGGAAACCCGTTTGTATGTGCAGCTGTCAGCAAAGTATTTGATATCTTTGAGCAGGACGGTATCCTGGCACATGTACAGGAATTAACCCCATATTTAGAGGAAAAACTCGATACATTTGTGGAAAAATACCCGATCGTCGCAGCGCGTCGTGGAAAAGGTTTCATGCAGGGACTGGTGATTGAAGGAGCAACTGTGGGAAGTGTTGTGACAAAGGCACTTGAGAACGGACTTCTTGTGATCTCAGCAGGAAGCGACGTACTCCGTCTCGTACCTCCGCTTGTTATCACAAAAGAAAATATCGATGAAATGATCGAGAAATTAGAAAAGAGCCTGGCGTAACTGCCAGGCTCTTGCCTTTTGAAACTACTGTACAAATCTGATAATAGAGATCTATTATTCCATACTGTCAAGATCAATGTGTTTCTTGATCGCGGCAAAGCTTTCGGTACTGATCACATGCTCGATCTTGCAGGCATCACTTGCTGCAACAACCGGGTCAACGCCCAGTTTCTCAAGCCACTCAGAAAGAAAGAGATGACGCTCGTAAATTTTCTCTGCGGTTGCACGTCCTGATTCGGTCAGGTAAAGGTATCCCTCAGGTGATACGGTGATCTGATCGGTCTCACGAAGCTTCTTCATGGCAACGCTGACGCTGGATTTTTTGAATCCAAGTTCAGAGGCAACATCTACGGAGCGAACGACCGGATGGGATTTACTTAAGATAAGAATCGTTTCCAGATAGTTTTCGGCGGATTCGTTTGTATGCATTCTTACACCCCAATTCTGCTGAAAGAAATCATGCGTTTGTTTGCATAATCTCATATTGCTTTGTATTATTGATATCATACCATATTTTCACGTCTGTAACAAGCGGAATGCAGAGAAAACCGCAAAAATCCAATGTTTTTTATAATTGCATATTTTGGCACAAATAGAGACTCCTGTCCGGTAAGGCAGGAATTTTTTTATATAAATTTGCACAATAGTTATGCAAAACGAACGAATATTGTGCATAACAAACAAGAGTCATTTGTAACAAATAAAAGTTTTATAATGCAAATTATAGTTATGTATAACGAATATAGGTTATATAGAACGAAAAAAAGTGCTTGACAGCTTACTAACGTTAGAATATACTAACTTAGTAGAAAAAAGAAGTGGTCTGTGACTGCAGTCTTTTTAAACGAAAAAAATTATCATTAGAGAAAGAAGAGTAGATACCATGATGCCACTTACAATGGCCGGAATCGGCGAAGTAAATACAATTCTCAAGATCGGTGGAAACGAAGAAACAAGAAGATTCCTCGCAAACCTTGGATTTGTAACAGGTACAGAGATTTCAGTAGTGTCTGCGATCGGCGGCAATGTAATCGTTAACGTCAAGGACGCGAGAGTAGCTGTTAATTCAGATATGGCGAGACATATTATGGTCTGACAGCCACTGGTTGTCAGTAAAATAATAAATCAACAAGAGGAAAGGAGACAGAACAATGACTTTAGGTGAGGCAAAAGTCGGAAGTACCGTTGTTGTAACTAAGATTGAGGGAGACGGCGCTTACAAACGACGCATTATGGATATGGGAATCACCAAAGGAAGCGAAATCTACATCAGAAAAGTCGCTCCGCTTGGAGATCCTGTTGAGATCACTGTAAGAGGCTATGAGTTATCCGTAAGAAAGAACGATGCTCAGTGCGTACAGGTAAAATAAGGATTGCTGTTCCCAGCAATGAATCATGTTCTGTACATAAGAATTAAAGTTTTGTTGAGCGGCCTTCCATGGCTGCAACAAAGAGGGATTAAGGAGGTAAGAAAAAATGGCAATTAAGATTGCACTTGCCGGCAACCCGAACTGTGGTAAAACAACAATGTTCAACGCATTAACGGGCGCTAACCAGTATGTAGGAAACTGGCCGGGAGTTACTGTAGAGAAAAAAGAAGGTAAATTAAAAGGCAAAAGAGGAAAAGGCGAGGATGTTATCGTAACTGACCTTCCTGGTATCTATTCCATGTCACCATACACTCTGGAAGAGGTAGTCAGTCGTGACTATGTCCTGAAAGAGAACCCAGATGTTATCATCGACCTTGTCGATGCAACAAACATCGAGCGTAACCTGTATCTGACCACTCAGCTTGTTGAGACCGGTGTTCCGGTTGTCATCGCGCTGAACATGGCAGACCTTCTTGAAAAAAGAGGAATCAAGATCGATGTTAAGCGTCTTTCCATGCTGCTTGACTGCCCGATCGTTGAGACATCCGCACTGAAAGGCGAAGGTCTTGACAAACTGATCGACGAGGCGATCAAAACAGCAAAGAAGAGCAGCGTTGATCTTCCAAAAGAAGTCTTCTCCAAAGAAATGGAAGCAGCTATCGCTGATGTGAAGGATGTCCTTCCGGAATCCATCACAGAAGACAAGAAGAGATGGTATGCGATCAAATTCCTTGAAAACGATGAGAAAGTAAAGGAATCCATCAAACTTTCCGCATCTGCACAGTCTACTGTAGACAGCAGACGTCAGGCGATCGAAAAGAAACATGACGATGATATGGAAAGTATCGTAACAGATGAGAGATATACTTTCATCCAGAAGGTCGTAAACACAACTGTTAAGAAAGGTAAAGACAAACTTACCGTATCCGATAAGATCGACCGTATCGTTACCAACCGTATCCTTGGTATCCCGATCTTCATCGCGATCATGTGGTTAGTATATTATGTATCTGTAACAACAGTTGGTACATTCGTAACAGACTGGACAAATGATGTATTCGTAGTAGCTATTCAGGACTTTGCAACCAATATCCTCAGCAGCATCGGCGCTGGCGATATGGTAATGGGACTTGTAGTTGACGGTATCATCGGTGGTCTTGGTGCAGTACTTGGATTCGTTCCTCAGATGGCGATCCTGTTCCTGTTCCTGTCCATCCTTGAAGACTGTGGTTACATGGTACGTATCGCATTCGTTATGGACCGTGTATTCCGTCACTTCGGACTTTCCGGTAAGAGCTTCATTCCGCTCCTTATTTCTTCTGGATGCGGTATCCCTGGAATCATGGCTTCCAAGACCATCGAGCAGGATAATGACAGACGTCTTACTATCATGACAGCAACATTTATTCCTTGCGGTGCAAAACTTCCGGTTATCGCTCTTATGGGTGGTGTAATTGCTGGTGAGACCGCAGGATATGCAGAGAGCTCCTTTATCGCTCCTCTGATGTACTTCATCGGAATCGTAGCTGTACTTGTAGCAGCGATCATTCTTAAGAAAACAAAACCGTTCTCCGGTAAACCGGCTCCGTTCGTAATGGAGCTTCCACAGTATCATATTCCGCAGGCTAAGACAGTTCTCCTTCATGTATGGGAAAGACTGAAAGGCTTCATCATCAAAGCTGGTACAATCCTGTTCCTTGCTTGTGTAGTAATGTGGTTCCTTGGTGGATTTGGATTCACAGATGGTGGATTCGGTATGGTAGAAGACAGCGCAGACAGCCTTATGGCAGCGATCGGCGGTGTGATCGCTCCGATCTTTGCACCACTTGGATTTGGCGAGTGGCAGCCGGTAGCAGCTTCTATCTCCGGTTTCACAGCAAAAGAAGCTATCGTATCTACAATGGGTGTCCTGGCTAACGTAGCTGGTGATACAGAAGATGCAGTAAACGTTGCAGCAGGTGTTGCAAGCTGGTTCCCGACAGGAATCGCAGCTTTCTCCTTCCTGATGTTCAACCTTCTTGATTCTCCTTGCCTTGCAGCTATCGCAACAATGGCAAAAGAAATGAACGACAAGAAATGGTTCTGGTTCGCAATTCTCTTCCAGAACGTATTCGCTTACATCGTTTGCCTCTGCTTCTATCAGATCGGTTCTTTCGTAACTGGTGGAGCATTTGGTATCGGTACTGTAGTAGGATTCGTAGTACTTATCGCAATGCTGTTCCTGCTGTTCAGACCAGATCCATACAAGGATCAGAAAGTTTATTCCAAACGTTCTGTACAGGCATAAGAAATTATGAAATAATAAAGGGGCTGGATGCAGTTGATGTGTCCGGCCTCTGTTTTAATAAGTAACTTAAGTGACTGGCGGTATTTAAAGAGAGGATGAGTGAAATGCTGGCAAATATTATTATCATGGCTTTGATCCTTGGATATTGTGCATACATAATCTACAAAAATGTAAAAAATGCCAAAGAAGGCAAACATATGGGCTGCAGTGGATGCAGCGGCAACTGTGGAAGCTGCGGCGGCTGCAGCGGGGCTGCTTTCAATAAAAGTACTGCACAGTCTTCGAAAAAACGTCTGAAATAGGAGGCACTGTATGGGAAATTCAACAGGATCCACGATGTATATGTTCGGTGCAGTCATTGTTATCTACATTGTAGGAATGCTGATCTATCAGGGATTTCAGTGGATCAAGAAAAAGAGAGCACAGAAAAAGGACGAAGAGTTCAGAAACAGCGACAAATAACAGCAGATATAAAGTGTATAAAAACACCGAGATCCGTATATGCTGATATTAAACAGGATAAAGAGACTGGAATTGATAAACCAGTCTCTTTTTATTGCATTGCATATTACGGAGGGATATTACTATGTGGGGATTTCTTGCAGCACTGATCTCAGGTGCATTGATGAGCATTCAGGGAGTTTTTAATACGGAAGTGACGAAGCAGAGCAGCCTGTGGGTATCGACGGGCTGGGTACAGCTCTCGGCCTTTGCAGTCTGCGTTGCCGCGTGGCTTTTTACAGGGCGGCAGAGCGTTTCTGCGTTATGGCAGGTGGAGAATAAATACACACTTCTCGGAGGCGTGATCGGAGCATTTATCACGATCACCGTGATCCAGAGCATGGGTGCGCTTGGTCCTGCAAAAGCTGCCATGCTGATCGTGATCTCGCAGTTGATCGTTGCATATCTGATCGAACTGATGGGGCTTTTTGGCGTAGATAAAGAGCCTTTTGAGTGGAGAAAAGTACTGGGAATGCTGATTGCGATCGTCGGCATCGTGATCTTCAAATGGCAGAAATAAGGGGAATCCTGGAAGAATAGAAGTTTCCTATTGTAAAACTCAGGGGAATTGGGTAAAATAAGACATGGTCAAGTATATACCGGAGGAGACTGCCTTAATATAGAAGGGAGTGAACCGGTATTATCAAAAAATTAATAAGAAAATACTGTACAGTGCTTTTGCCGATTGCACTTTTTGCAGGGATTTTCTGTGTGGGATGTGGCGCGAGAAGCAATGAGATATTGCTTGAGAGCCAGGAAGATACCGCTTCTGATATTGTAGAAGAAACTGATCAGGAGGAGGGAGTAATGACTGGCGAGGTTCCGTCAGCGACACCTGAACCGCAGGAAATTTTTGTGGATGTCTGTGGTGCTGTGAATCAGCCGGGAGTCTATGAGATGGATCCGGACAGCCGGGTATTTCAGGCAATCGAGGCTGCGGGAGGGATGACGCAAGAGGCTTCCGGAATTTCTGTCAATCAGGCACAGCCACTCAGTGATGGACAGCAGGTTTATGTACCGACTGTTCAGGAAGCAGAGGAGGGCAATCTTGTTCCGGCGGTACCTGAGACCACAGGAACGGGAGACAGCACAGGTACAGAAGATGGAATTGTCAATCTGAATACAGCAGATGCCGAGACACTCAAGACACTGTCTGGTATCGGAGATTCCAAGGCGCAGGCAATCCTTGCGTACAGAGAGGAACATGGAGGTTTTTCCAGTATCGAGGAGATCATGCAGGTGTCCGGAATCAAAGAAAGTACCTTTTCAATGATAAAGGATAAGATTGCAGTAAAATAAGGAGAATCGAATGAGCAGAAAAGTTTTAGTAGTAGATGACGAAAAACTGATCGTAAAAGGAATCCGCTTCAATCTGGAACAGGACGGAATGGAAGTGGACTGCGCTTACGATGGAGAAGAAGCGGTGGAGAAGGCGAAGGAGAATAAATATGACATTATCCTTCTGGATCTGATGCTGCCGAAGATGGACGGGCTGGAAGTATGCCAGCAGATCCGTGAATTTTCCAATGTGCCGATCGTTATGCTTACTGCCAAAGGTGAAGATATGGATAAGATTCTGGGTCTGGATTATGGCGCAGATGATTATATCACCAAACCGTTCAACATCCTTGAGGTCAAGGCACGTATCAAAGCTATCATGCGTCGTGCCCGTTCTGAACATGAAGAAAAAGAAAAAGCAAAGACGATCCAGGCAGGTGACCTGAAGCTGGACTGCGAGAGCCGTCGAGTATTTATCGCGGACAGAGAGATCAATCTGACAGCGAAGGAATTTGATGTGTTGGAACTTCTGGTATTCAATCCAAACAAGGTTTACAGCCGAGAGAATCTTCTGAATATCGTATGGGGATATGAATATCCAGGCGATGTCCGTACGGTCGATGTACATATCCGCCGTCTTCGCGAAAAGATCGAGGCTAATCCCAGTGAGCCGAAGTATGTACACACCAAATGGGGTGTAGGATATTATTTCCAGGCATAATCCATGGAGCCGAAAAAAAAGACAAAATTTTTTAAGAGTCTGCGTTTTCGTATCTTTATTATCCTTATTATTCTGGGAATCGTGCCGGGAATTATCGTGACACAACTGATGATATACTATTACGAAAATCAGGCGGTAAAAGTCAGCGTGAGTGCAGTACGCACAGAATGCGAGATCCTTTGTGACCAGATCATCAAAGAAAATTATCTCAATGACTCCAGCTCTGAAGCTGTCAACAGCAAGCTGGAGTTATTGTCTAATGTCTATGGTGGAAGGATCCTTCTGGTTGACAGAGATTTTAAGATTGTTAAAGACACTTATCATGTAGATGAGGGAAGGACACTTGTCTCATCAAAGGTGATACGATGTTTCAAAAATGGTGATTCAGACGAGTACAGGAAGAATGGTCAGATGATCGAGCTGGTAGTTCCAGTCAGGAGTGCGGACGTGTCGCAGGCTCAGGGTGCCATGGTGGTAAATATATCCAGCAGCGAGATTGCGGCGATCGCCGGAGATCTGGAGCAGAAGGGAATCCTGATCATCTGCATCATTATTGTGTTATCCCTGTTTCTGGCGTATATCCTGTCAACAGTGCTGGTAAAACCGCTTGCCAGAGTTACCAAGGCGATCGAGGATCTGACGGACGGATATCAGCAGGATGAGATCTGTGTACCGGATTATACGGAGACAGAACTTATCACAGATGCGTTTAATAAGATGCTTGCCAGAATGAAAGTTCTGGATGAGTCGAGGTCAGAGTTTGTATCTAATGTCTCTCATGAACTTAAGACTCCGATGACTTCCATGAAAGTCCTTGCAGATTCTCTGGTAGGACAAAAGGATGTTCCAGAGGAACTGTATCAGGAATTTATGCGTGACATCACAGCAGAGATCGACCGTGAGAACAGGATCATTACGGATCTTCTGACACTGGTCAAGATGGACAAGAAAAATGCAGATCTTCAGATTCAGCATATGTCGATCAATCAGCTTCTGGAAGACATCCTGAAACGTCTGCGTCCGATCGCGGACAAGAGAAATATTGACCTGATCCTCGACAGTTTCCGCCCGGTGGAGGCAGATGTGGACGAACTGAAATTTACATCTGCGATCAGTAACCTGGTAGAAAATGCGATCAAGTACAATGTAGACGACGGATGGGTAAGAGTATCGCTGGATGCGGATCACAAGTTCTTTTATGTGACGGTTGCTGATTCAGGAATGGGTATTCCGGAGGATTCTCTGAGCCGTATCTTTGAGAGATTTTACAGGGTGGATAAGTCCCACTCCAGAGAGATCGGAGGAACAGGACTTGGCCTTGCGATCACGAGAAGTACGATCGGCATGCATCATGGAGTGATCAAGGTATTCAGCAAAGAAGGGGAAGGAACTACTTTTTCCGTTCGTGTCCCACTGTCATATATTCCGTAGGAGGTGCTGGATGAAGAGAATATTAAGAGTGCTTCTTCTGGCACTGCTGGTCTGTACTTTGTTTGCGGGATGCAGCATAGAAACCATACAGTCGAAGCAAGAAGACAGTAAATACAATTTTTATTATCTCAATACAAATGAAACTGCGCTCAAGAGTGAAACTTATGAGCCAAAAGAAGAAACCAAGGAATACATGGTGAAGGAATTGATCCAGAAGTTAGGCAGTACGGACGTGCCGGAAGACGGAATTGGTCTTCTTCCGGAGAATGTCTCTGTGAGTTCTTATGATCTGCAGGATGATGTGCTGGTCATTGATTTCGGTAAGGAGTATTCAGAAATGAGTAAGGTGAGAGAGGTTCTCACTAGAGATGGAATCGTCCAGACATTTCTTCAGATACCGGGAATTGCAAAGGTTCGTTTTACGGTGGCAGGACAGCCGCTTAGGGATTCAAGAAATCAGGAGATTGGGGATATGACAGACGATACATTTGTCGAAGTATCGAAGAAGAACGAAGATAATTATCGGTATGATACTTTTACCCTGTATTTTGCGGATAAGAGCGGCAAACGTCTGCTGAAAGAGACCCGGAATGTCTATTACAGAAGGACGCTTCCGAAGGAGCGTGTCGTTCTGGAACAGCTTGCCAAGGGACCTCTGGAAGATGGGCATTATGCAACGATCCCAGAGCATACAGTGGCGATTAATGCGATCACGGCAGACAGGATTTGTTACCTTGATCTGAACAGTGAATTTCAGGATGCAGCACTGGATGTGGCAGAAAATATTTCTGTTTATTCGGTGGTAAATTCCATTGTGGATTCCTGTGAGGTGGATAAAGTGCAGATTTCCATAGAAGGAGACAGCGGAGGAAACTTCCAGAAAAATCTGCCGTTATATAAATTTTATGAAAAAAATGAAGACCTTGTGCTTCCGGATGAGAATACAGAATCCTGAAGATTACTGTGAACGGAGTGAACAGTAACTCCTGAAGCACTTCTATACAGAAGGGAAGAGGAATGCGTAAAAGACCAGTGTGTTCTGCATGCGTGTTTCTGATGCTGTGTCTGTGTATTCTGGACCTGGCAGGGATTTCGGTCATAAGAGGGAATCCCTTGCCGCGTGAGGCCCAGGAATATATCGAGGCGCATCCATCGGCTGTGATCTGCGGGGAAGTACAGCGATGTCAGGACACGGAATATTCTCTTTCTGTCTATCTCAAACAAGTCTATCTGACATATCAGTCAGAAAAAATTCCCATCAGAAATATAAGAGTTTTTTTGAAAGAAAATATAAAAAAAGATCTGCGGACAGGTATGATCATCCAGGTCAGTGGTGAGCTGGAACGTGTTTCTGCGCCCAGAAATCCGGGAGAATTTGATTCTCAGCAGTATTATGCCTGCCGGGGGATCTATTATTTCATGAAAAATGGAATCATACAGAAGAAAAGCAGGAGCTATTCGAGATATGGTCAGTTTCTTACAGATCTCAGGGGAAGAATAGCGGGAATTCTTGAAGTGGCAGCGGGGGAGGATGCGGGCATCTATCAGGCAATGCTTCTGGGCGAAAAAAGCAGCCTGGATGAAGAGGTAAAACTGCGATATCAGATGGCAGGAATGGTGCATATTCTGGCTATTTCAGGGCTTCATATCAGTGTGCTTGGAATGGGACTGTTTTCACTGCTCAAGAAACTTTCGCTGGGGAACGGGCTGGCTGGCTTTCTTGCACTGAGTGTGATCCTGCAGTACGGAATGCTGACGGGCGGCAGTGTGTCTGCCATGCGCGCAGTCTGTATGTTTGTGCTTGCGATCGGGGCGCGTATTCTGGGGAGAAGCTATGACCTTCTGACGGCACTTGCAGCGTCAGCGATACTTTTATTGCTTGACACGCCGGCGTATCTGTACAGCAGCAGTTTCCTGCTTTCATTTGGGGCAGTGGCGGGCCTGGGAATCGTGGCTCCGGCTTTGAACCGTCTGGTGGAGAGCGACCGGGCGTGGGTCAAAACGCTTTTGTCATCCCTGGCGGTACAGTTTACGACGCTGCCGGTACTTCTTCGGATGTATGGGGAGGTGTCGGTCCTGGGAATCATTTTGAATCTGGTTGTGTTACCTACAGTAAGTGTAGTGCTGATCTGCGGTCTGTGCTGCGCAGGTATTGGATTTGTGAGTATTCAACTGGCAGGCTTCTGTCTGATTCCGGGCAAAATTCTGCTGAGTTGTTATGAGAAACTTTGCGTGCTGGCAGGAGCAGTTCCTTTTTGTACGTGGATCGGTGGTGCACCAAAGATATGGAAATGTGTGGTGTATTATGTGATCTTGCTGGGAGGAATCCAGGCTGCTTGGTTTCTGCGGGAAAAAGGGGGATGTCGTGTGCGGAGATTCCTGCCGCGGGGGATCTGCGTGGCTGTTGTCTGTGTGAGTGTTTTGATTCTGGGGTTCCGGCAGCGAGGGGAGCTTTTGATCACCTGCCTGGATATCGGGCAGGGAGATGGGATCGTGATACAGATTCCGGGCGGAAAAAATGTCATGGTGGATGGTGGCAGCAGCAGTAAGAAAAATGTCGCGTCCTATCAGATCCTTCCGTATCTCAAAAATCAGGGGATTTCGGTGGTTGATGCAATGCTGATCTCGCATACAGATCTTGATCATATCAGTGGTGTGCAGGAACTGCTGACTCTGAAGGAGAAGCATCTCACAACGCTACGTATCAGAAATCTGCTTCTTCCGGACTGGAAAGCGCCGGAGGCAGTTTATCATGAACTGGAAGAACAGGCGAAGAGATGCGGGATTTCTGTGATCAGGCTGCATCAGGGGCAGAAACTCCGGTTTGGAGGAGTAAGTTTAAAGATTTTGGCACCGGAGCCGGGAGCGGACGGGACGGATGTGAATGAAGAGGGGGTAGTGCTGGAACTGGAATATGGGAAGTTCCGGGGACTCTTTACAGGTGATATCGGAGCGGAGACGGAGAAAAAACTGCTCCCAGAGCTTGATGATGTAGATTTTCTTAAAGTAGGACATCATGGATCGCGGTATTCTACCTGTCAGGAATTTCTTGACGGGATAAAGCCGGAACTTGCGGTGATTTCCTGCTCGGAAACAAACACCTATGGACATCCATCGCCGGAAACGACGGAGCGGCTTGAACAAAATGGAATTCAGACGGAATATACGATGAAAAACGGAGCGATCACGGTGATTTCAGATGGAAAAAGTATGTGGCTGGAAAGGTTTATAGAAGATGTATAGTTGCTGTGAACGGAGAGAACAGTAGCGAAGCATCGTAAATTATGACGTTGTGAAAAGAATAAAAATCGTCTATACTTAAACAACAGGTATAGACGATTTTTTGACCATTCTGTGATAAAAGTGGATGGTCTGTTCAGGAGGTTTGAGTTTGAAAAACTTACAGGAAGATATTAAGACGGGAAATTTCAAGGGAGTGTATCTTTTGTGCGGGGATGAGGCGTATCTTAAGATCCAGTATAAGGACAAATTGATCAAAGCTTTGAATCCGGATGATGATACGATGAATTTCAGTAAATATGAGGGTAAGGGGATCGAAGTGAGGGAGATGATCGATCTCTGTGAAACGATGCCTTTTTTTGCGGATCACAGGGTGATCCTTGTGGAAAACTCTGGATTTTTTAAGAATAAGTGTGATGAACTTGCAGATTATATAAAGACTCTGCCGGATTATGTGCGGATGGTTTTTGTGGAGGAGGAAGTGGACAAGCGAAGCCGTATGTATAAGGCGGTCAAATCTGCGGGGCGGATCGTGGAGTTCGCAAAGCAGGATGAAAAAACGTTGATGCGCTGGGCGGCAGGAATCCTCGGACGTGAGGGGCGCAAGATCACGACACGTGATATGGAGCTCCTTCTGACGAAGACGGGGACGGATATGGGAAATGTCCGGAATGAACTGGAGAAGCTGATCACGTTTACGATGGGACGTGATGTGGTTACGGCAGAGGATATTGAGGAGATCTGTACGACGCGGACGGAGAATAAGATTTTTGAGATGGTCCGTGCGGTCACGGAGAAGAACCAGAGGAAAGCACTGGATCTCTACAATGACCTCCTGACCCTTCGGGAGCCGCCGATGAGGATTTTGTTCCTTCTGTCAAAACAGTTCCGGCAGATGACGCTGGCGAAGAAGATGTCAGGAGAGGGTGCGGCGCAGAGTGAGATCGCGTCGAGGCTAGGTGTGCCGTCGTTTGCGGTACGGAATCTGCTGACTTGTGCACGGGCGTACAGTACGGAGGAGCTTGAGCAGGCGGAAGTAGATTTTGTGGATTCGGAGGAAGCGGTGAAGACGGGAAGATTGCAGGATGTGCTGAGTGTGGAGCTGCTGATCGTGAAGTATAGTAGTGCTGATAGGTGAGTGGTGGGAGAGACGAAGCCGCATCCCTGACCGACTCCCTCTCTCCCGCAACGTCCCCCTACCCTCACAACAATATACACAGGTGTCTTGACACCTATCATGTCTGGTGGTATACTGGCGGAAATGATAAAAGGAAAGTCCGGATTATCCGGCGAGAGGATAAAGAAATGAATGAATATTACGACGCCATAATAGTAGGAACCGGAGCGGCAGGGCTTTACTGCGCTCTGAATCTGCCTTCCAGGATGAAAGTTCTGATGATCACGAAGCAGCAGGCAGACCAGTCCGACTCCTTTCTTGCACAGGGCGGGATCTGCATGCTCCGTGGTGAAGAAGATTATGATAATTATTTTGAAGACACCATGCGCGCAGGTCACTACGAAAACAACAAAAAAGCTGTAGACCTCATGATCCGCAGCTCCAACAGCATCATCCGCGACCTCATCCGCCACAATGTCACCTTCGAACGCGATGCAAATGGTGAACTCGCATTCACCAGAGAAGGGGCACACTCCCAGCCACGAATCCTTTTTTATGAGGATGTCACAGGCAAACAGATCACACAGACTCTCTTAAGTGAAGCACAGACCAGAGACAATATTGAAATTTGCGAATACATGACCATGGTCGACCTGATCGCCAAAGACAACATCTGTGGCGGCGTTATCATCATGGATGAGAAGAATAACGTATATCCGGTCCGCTCCCCATATGTAGTCCTTGCCTGCGGCGGTCTCGGCGGACTTTACAAAAACTCCACAAACTTCCCACATATCGCCGGTGACGGACTTGGAATCGCAATGAAACATCAGGTAGTACTTGAACATCTGGATTACGTACAGATCCACCCGACAACCCTGTATTCCCACAAACCAGGCAGACGCTTCCTGATCTCCGAATCTGTAAGAGGCGAGGGAGCACTCCTGTACGACAAGAATGGACAGCGTTTTACAGAAGAACTTCAGCCACGTGATCTCTTAAGTCAGGCAATCTTCGCACAGATGGAGAAAGACGATACAGAATTTGTCTGGGAAGACATGCGCCCACTCGGCGAAGAAACGATCCTGAAACACTTCCCGAACATTTTCCACAGATGCATGGAAGAGGGCTTTGACCCACGCAAAGAGCCAATCCCGGTAGTTCCGGCACAGCATTATTTCATGGGAGGAATCCAGGCAGATCTTGGAAGCCGTACCTCCATGAAAGGACTTTATGCCTGCGGTGAGACAAGCTGCAATGGCGTTCATGGCAAGAACCGCCTGGCAAGCAACTCACTTCTGGAATCTTTAGTCTTTGCAAGAAGAGCGGCAGATGATATCCTATTTGCACAGAAACCGGAAAAATGCCCGGTCAATACAATAGATACCAGCATGTACGAAGACCGCGACGCGATCCTCGACGGCTATCACAAAATGGTATGGAATGAAATCGAAAGGATGAAAAGAGCATGAACGAAATTACAATGAAAATGCAGGCAGATCAGCTGATCCGCATGGCATTACAGGAAGATATCACAAGCGAGGACGTTTCCACAAACGCAGTTATGCCGACCGCAACCAAAGGAACGGTTGACCTGATCGCAAAAGAAGACGGCGTGATTGCAGGTCTTGACATTTATGCAAGAGTATTTACGATCCTTGACGAAAAAACAGAGATCGATTTCCACTGCAAAGACGGTGACGAAGTCAAAAAAGGTGATCTGATGGCAACTGTAACAGGTGACATTCGTGTCCTTCTTTCCGGAGAGAGAGTAGCACTCAACTACCTTCAGAGAATGAGCGGTATCGCGACCTACACCAGACAGGTTGCAAAACTTCTCGAGGGAAGCAATGTAACTCTTCTTGATACCCGTAAGACCACACCAAACTGCCGTGTATTTGAGAAATACGCAGTAAGAGTCGGAGGCGGCTGTAACCACAGATACAATCTTTCTGATGGAGTTCTTCTTAAGGACAACCACATCGGAGCAGCAGGAAGTGTCACCAAAGCCGTTCAGATGGCAAAAGCTTACGCACCATTTGTCCGCAAGATCGAGATCGAGGTAGAGACTCTGGATCAGGTCAAAGAAGCAGTAGAGGCAGGAGCAGACATCATCATGCTCGACAATATGACACCGGAAGTAATGAAACAGGCAGTTGAACTGATCGACGGAAGAGCACAGACAGAGTGTTCCGGAAATATCACAAAAGAAAATATCCAGAAGATCTGTGAGATTGGCGTTGATTTTGTTTCCAGCGGTGCATTGACACATTCCGCACCGATCCTTGACATTTCCATGAAGAATCTTCATGCAGTGTGAGAGGAGGGAATCTTATGAACACCGCGGAAAGACGTGGAGAAATCCTTAAGATCCTCCACAATGCGGATGCCCCGGTGGCAGCGAGAGAACTGGCAGGCAAGTTTGGAGTCAGCCGTCAGGTCATTGTACAGGATCTGGCAGTGATCCGGGCATCTACGCCGGGAATCCTCTCTACAACAAAAGGATATGTAATACAGCAGGACAGTAGTTTTACAAGAGAATTCAAGGTGCGCCACAGTCAGGACAAGGCAGCGGAGGAGCTGAATCTGATCGTGGACTGTGGCGGTCATGTCAAAAATATCAGCATCAGTCACCGTGTTTACGGACGAGTTACGGCTGAGATGGATATCCGCTCCAGACAGGATGTAAATGAATTTGCAGAAGCACTCGGGAACAGCCGTTCAACGGTACTTTCCAGTGCCACATCCGGATATCATTACCATTTGATCGAGGCATCCAGTGAGGAGAGACTTGATCTGATCGAGAAACAACTGGGAGAGGCGGGATTCCTTGCACCGCTTCAGCCATGGGAACAGACTACAGGGAAAGGAAAGATAAAGTTATGACGATCAAAGAAATTCAGCAGGAGATCCTGCGTATGAAAAAAGAGCAGGATGTCTGCATCCTTGCACATGCTTATCAGGGACAGGAGATCCTGGAGGTTGCAGATTATATGGGAGACTCCTACGGACTCAGCGTGCGGGCTGCCAAGAGCGACTGCAGCGGCGTGATCATGTGCGGTGTACGTTTTATGGCAGAAACCTGTAAGGTATTAAGCCCGGACAAAAAAGTCTGGCTTGCAAACCCGGTTGCAGGATGTCCAATGGCAGAACAGCTTGACCTGGAGGGACTTCGCAAACTCAAAGCAGAGTATCCGGATCATGCAGTTGTTGCCTATATCAACACAACTTCTGAACTCAAGACAGAGTGCGACGTGTGCGTGACTTCTTCTTCAGCAGTCCAGATCTGCAGCAAACTGGAAAACGACAAGATCCTTTTTATCCCGGATCCGAACCTTGGACGTTTCGTTGCCGAGAAACTTCCGGAGAAAACATTTGCATTCTACAAAGGTGGATGTCCAAGACATATCGTAGTCAGTGCCAAAGATGTCGAAAAAGCAAAACAGGCACATCCGGACGCACTTCTTCTGGTACATCCGGAATGCCGTGAAGAAGTCGTAGAGAAAGCCGACTACGTTGGTTCCACAACAGGAATCATGGATTTTGCAAAAAAATCCCCAAACAAAGAATTCATCATCGGAACAGAGAACAGCATCGTAGAACATTTACAGTTCGAATGCCCGGATAAGAAATTTTATCCACTGTCTGTCATGCTGACCTGTATGAACATGAAGATCACCACTCTGATGGATATTTACAACTGCCTCAAAGGAACAGGCGGAGAAGTGATCGAACTTCCAGAAAATGTAATAGAAGGAGCCGGCCGCTGCATTCACCGTATGGTGGAGCTTGGAGGCTGATAAAGAGAGAATAAAAGAACTGCCATTCGCAGATACTATAGTCGGTATCGTGGTGCGAGCGGCAGTTTTTTATTATAGAAATAAAAAAGACAGTCACTGACGGTTTGTGACTGTCCTTTTAATTATAAGCTTATAATTAAAAACTGTAATTCCCTGAATTAGCCAATGCTGTTGACAGCTTTAGACAGACGGGAAATCTTTCTTGCACAGTTGTTTTTGTGATAAACACCTTTAGATGTTGCTTTGCTGATTGTAGAGATAGCCTCTGTAAGAGCAGCCTGTGCAGCAGCTTTATCGTTTTTCTGAACTGCAGTTTCTACTTTCTTGATGGAAGTTTTAACAGCAGAACGGATAGATTTGTTTCTAGCAGCTTTAGTTCTGTTTACTAAAATTCTTTTCTTTGCAGATTTGATGTTAGCCAATTGGTACACCTCCATTTCAGATTTATAATAATGTGTCGTTGTCACAGAAACAGACACGGGCGTTCCTGTAAACATGCTTATATATATTATTATATTTATTCTGGATTGTCAATAGGAAAATCCATAAATGTCAAAAAAATGACAGAATATAGCAACTTTGAAAGTATGCCCCGATTTATCTCTGGATTTTTGTACATAATTATTCCGGGAATTACAAAAAGTAATAGTGATGGTTCAGTGCCTTCACAGTTACGCGCGATATATGAGGAAAAATCCTGTCACCATAAGTGATGAGGAAGGGATTTTGACCAGGTTACTGTGAATGGTGAGAACAGTAATCAAATCATACAGCATCAGGAGGATACGATATGGCTGGCAGCAGAAGAATACGAACGGATCTTGCACTGGAAACAACAGAGCGGTTTGCACAGGAAAATACGGAGATCCGGGGTGTGGAGATCCAGGAAGACTACGATGAGGAAAAAGACATCCGGACAACGGTCGTAAAGATCGTCACAGAAAACGGGGCGAAGTCCATGGGGCGTCCTCAGGGAAATTATATCACAATAGAAGCTCCGGATCTTTCAAACGCGGATGAGGATTATCACAGGGAAATTTCCCATGAGATCTCACGGCATCTGCGGGAACTGATCGATCTGGAAAAGGAGCGGTCGATCCTTGTGGTGGGACTTGGAAATGCGGCGATCACAGCGGATGCACTGGGACCGCATGTGATCGAGAACCTTCGTATGACACGGCATCTTATAAGAGAGTACGGGCTTCGCGGGATCGGGCAGGAAAAAATACACTGCGTCAGCGGGATCGTGCCGGGTGTTATGGCGCAGACAGGAATGGAGACGGCAGAGATCGTGCAGGGCGTTGTTTCAGAGACGAAACCGGATGTGGTGGTTGCAATCGATGCACTTGCAGCGCGGAGTGTGCGAAGACTGAATCGGACGATCCAGATCACAGATACGGGAATCCACCCGGGATCCGGAGTAGGAAATCACAGGAATGGTCTCACGGAAGAAAATCTTCAGGTAAAAGTGATCGGGATCGGTGTGCCGACAGTCGTGGATGCGGCGACGATCGTGCATGATTCAATGGAGCACCTTCTGGATGCATTGGAGGAAACGGAGCAGAAGGAATTTCTGGAGGAGATGATCGCACCGAATCTTTACAGTATGTTTGTGACACCGAAGGATGTGGACGAGACGGTGAAATATCTGAGCTTTACGATCTCAGAAGGGCTGAATATCGCTTTTTCTGAAGTGTGATCGCATGCAGTGGAAGTGGATTCTGTAAATGGAAGGAAGAGTAACAGGAACGGGCATAATTCCGGGGCTTTTATCATAGGATACCTTGAAAGAGGTGATTCTGTGACAAGGACCCGGAAGACGATCTGTACTCTCATGTGTCTGGCTTTTTTTGCTGTGCTGGCAGTGATGCCGGGTTCTTTTATCCTGCAGAAAAATGTATACAGGCAGCTGCCGCTGTTTCGATTTCTCGAGCGGAAAGCTGCCCGTGATTTCCAACGGAAAGATCCCGATACGTATGCGAAGATTGTGGAAAACCATACGGAATCTCTCGGTGCGATGGTGGAAAAAGAGAATGAAGAGGTGCGGGACGAGCTGGAGAAGGTTGTGGCGGAGAATTCTGTGGGACAGGCTGAAGATGTGGAGCCAACGGAGACGACAGAAGGTGCGAAGAAAACAGAGTTGACAGTTACGGCAGAGGCAGAACCGGGACAGGCACAGACAGAAATGAAGACAAAAGAAGAGGATAAACAGCAGCGAAAAGAGCTTGCTGAAGATAAAAATATAAAGCAGGAAGAAAAAGATTCTGCAAAAGAAACGAATAAATCTCAGCAGGACAAGACTGCCACTGTCATACCGGAAGTAACGCAGACTATCCTGGCTTCGAACAACATACAGCCTGCACCGCGCATCGACCTCTCACCGCAGACCCTCGCAGATTACGACTATCTTATGAATCAGTTTTTCATCGTAGATTCACAGACAACCACAAATGCAGACCAGTTAAATGCAGCGGAACTTCTCGGAGAAGATCTGACCATACAGAAAGATGCCACAAAACCGCAGATTTTGCTCTATCATACACATTCGCAGGAAGCTTTTGCGGATTCAAGAGAAGGCGAGGTTGAAGATACGATCATCGGCGTAGGAAATTACCTGACAGAACTGCTGACCAAAAACTATGGATATCAGGTGATCCACGTGACAGAAGCCTTCGATATGGAAAGCGGCGAGCTGGATCGCAGTGCCGCCTATGATTATGCAGGAACGTATCTGGAAACAATCCTGGAAGAAAATCCCTCGATAGAAGTCGTGATAGATCTCCACCGTGACGGCGTACCTGAAAACCGGCACCTTGTGACTGAGATCAACGGAAAACCAACCGCGCAGATCATGTTTTACAATGGACTGAGTTATACGATCGCGAGAGGAAACCTTACTTATCTGCCAAATCCATACATTCAGGACAACCTGGCGTTTTCATTCCAGATGGAATACCAGGCGGCACAGTATTATCCGGATTTTTACAGAGGCATCTACCTCGCCGGATACCGCTACAACCTCCACCTGCGACCAAGATCCGTCCTCGTCGAAGCCGGAGCCCAGACCAACACCGTCCAGGAAGTAAAAAACGCCATGGAACCCTTTGCAGATATTTTGAACCGCGTACTGCAGAATCCAAAAGGTACGAATTGACTTGCCTGAGAGAAGTGTAGTAAACTGTGATTATAGTAAGGAAGAGTAATGCACAAGCAGCATACGAAGATGATCTGAGAGGAACTGGGGGAAAAGACTATGTCAGATCTGGTAAGAGAGACTATAGTAGTCATATTGGTGATCATTGTGATCTGTAAAGGCAGCCAGAGGAATGCACTCAGTCCGTACAGCAAGTCAGGGAATGTTTTTACGGATGAAAACACGCGGAT
>CAKRXU010000032.1 GCA_934424575.1 uncultured Blautia sp. | reverse complement strand
TGTGGAAAGAAGCATTCTGGAGCCAGAGTTTTTGCCTGCTGACTGCAGGTGGGGCACCAATAGAAGCAATCCGTCAATATATAGAAAGTCAAGGTGAGAAAGATAAACCGGGCAGTAAAAATAAGAATCTATCCAAATAAAGAGCAGATAACTCAGATAGAGAAAACAATCGGCTGCTGCCGTTTTCTTTATAACCAGATGCTTGCAGATAAGATCAGTCATTACCAGAAAGAAAAAAAGATGCTGAAAAATACACCAGCCGGATATAAAAAAGAACATCCATGGCTGAAAGAAGCAGATTCTCTTGCGTTAGCGAATGTGCAGATGAACCTGGAAGGAGCCTTCCGGAAATTTTTTCGGGAACCAGGAGTAGGATTCCCACACTATAAATCAAAGAAACATTCCCGGAAATCTTATACAACGAATATGGTAAATGGAAATATCCATCTGCAGAAAAAGTCTCTGAAACTGCCAAAGATGACACCCGTAAAAATAAAACTTCACCGTTCAGTGCCAGAGGGATGGACACTGAAATCGGTGACTGTAAGCAGGGAACCATCCGGAAAATACTTTGCAAGTCTGTTATTCGACTGTGAAAATCAAGCAGTGGAGAAAAGACCGGCAGAAAAATTTCTGGGGATTGATTTTGCCATGCATGGACTGTGTGTATTTTCTACCGGTGAAAGAGCCGGATATCCGATGTTTTACCGGAGTGCTGAGAAAAAGCTTGCCCGGGAACAGAGAAAACTTTCCAGATGCGAAAAGGGCAGCAGGAACTATCAAAAACAGAGGAAAAGGGTTGCATTATGTCATGAAAGGATAAAGAACCAGAGGAAAGATTTCCATCATAAGCTCAGTCATGACCTTGCGGAGAAGTATGATGCGGTATGTGTGGAAGATCTGAACCTGAAAGGGATAGCCGGAGGTGTGCACTTTGGAAAAGGGATACAGGATAACGGATATGGGCAGTTCCTTTCGATGCTTGGATATAAGCTGGAAGAACGTGGGAAATATCTTATAAAAGTAGATCGTTATTTTGCATCCAGTAAGATATGCAGCGTATGTGGGAATAAGAAGAAAGAACTGGATTTGTCAGAACGAACCTACATATGTGAATGTGGAAACCGGATGAACCGGGATGTGAATGCAGCTGTTAATATCCTGAAAGAAGGAAAAAAGATATATAAAAAATGTGCGTAGCGGCACAGAGAAAAATCTGCAATCAGATAAAAAAGAACCGCGGGACACGCGGGGATAGCCTGTTTTAGCTTTGCCCTGAAGGGCAATCGAGCAGGAAGCCCCCACTTCAAAATCTGTAAGATTTAAGTGGTGAGAGCATGTCACCAGTACTTACCGTGTTCTGCGAAAAGGCGGCCGACTCGTTTTACGTGACTATACCTCTTCAGATTTTATCGTCTGGCTGATGAACCATCTGGAAATGCCTCTGGCAAATCTGGCTGGTCATGGCGATGTGAAGATACATAAAGTCACAGAATTCATCGCCATGGCAGAAAAAACCGGCTTCACTGTACTGACTATGGAGAAACAGAAAGGGTTCCGTGCACACCTTGTTGCACGTAAATAACAGTAGATCATCTCATTGAAAAACGCCTGCGGCAGTCTGCTGTACAGGCGTTTTTGCGAATCCATTACTTATTTTTTTCCGTAAATGATCCCCATTCCACTGATCATCCATGGTGTTGTTACAAAACCCGGGATAAAATCGAGTTTCTTTTCCAGATTTCCTATGTAATGTACTTCTGAGATGCCTTCCGCTTTCAGTTCACGGACGAACTGCTCCATATCTCCGTACAGTGCTTTCTGGGAAAACATATCCTGAAAGGAAAAAACGCCGCCTTTTTTTACTACCCGGAGTGCTTCTCTTACAACATCCCGTTTGTCTTTTGCTGTGCGTACTTCATGGAATACAAAGTTGCTTACTGCCGCGTCAAAGGTTTCATCTGGAAAATCCAGTTTCGCAGCATCCCCTTTCTGGAAAGATATACGATCTGCAACACCTTCTATCTGTGCGTTTCTTTCACATTGTTCTTTGGCGTAATTCCATTCTGCGCCCCAGTAGTCCATTGCGGTGATCTGTGCTTTTGGAAAAGCTTTGGCACAGCGAACCGTAAGTGCGGCTGCCCCGCATCCAATGTCGAGCAGTCTGCCTTCTCCGTTCCAGTCAAGATGCTCGACCAGGTGCTCATGCACACCCACCATCATATTTCCCTTTCCAAATGCAAATGTCTCATGGCAGATCAGCATGTAGACAGCCATGACAAGTGCCACTACGCCAAGCACGCCTGATACTGCCGTGACCACAGGTTTATCCAGTACTGTCTGTGCGAGCACCGCGATCACGCCCAAAAGAACCGCTGCTCCAAACAACATATAGAGTGCTTTCTCCGGCACCCAGTTTCCGTAGTTTGCTTTTTCGTTCATGATTCTTTCCTCCTCACATTTCAAATCAAATCTGTGTGAGCACATAACAAATCCGAAAAAAATTATGTTTTGCAATAGAAAAAGCCTACCGCATTATTTGCGATAGACTTCTTTTTGTCCGTTCAGATATTTAATTAATGCCATCGTTCCTGCATCCGCATGGATGCCGATCTCTCTTGCAAGCCTTATTCTCTCTTCCACGGTATAATCTCCTTTGATCAGTTCCATGTATCCCTGAAGCCTCATGGAAACAAGAATCCTGATAAGTTCCGCATCGGGACTGCTTCCCATAAATTTGGAAAAATAGCTGGTAAATGCTGATTGCATCTGCATGTCAATCTGGCTCTTAAATCCTTCGTACCGGCTGCCCGCGGATTTCTCCATCAGAATGATCGCCTCTGTCCGATGTGCTGACAGATATTCCATCATCTGCCGTTCATTGTCATCTGCAGTACCAGGATCGTCCTCTTCTCTCTTTGCAAATACACTGCACATCCTCTGATAATCTGCGATCACAGGCTCCAGGATTGCCGCCAGTAGTGCTTCTTTGTTCTCAAAAGAAAAATAAAATGCCCCCGTCGTAACCCCCGCCGCCTTACAGATGTCCCGAAGATTCGCCTTGGCATAACCTTTCTCAAGAAACTCTGCTCTGCCGGATCTGATTAATTTTTGTTCGGTTTGTTTTCTGCGCTCATCATTCATAACGCTTGTTATGTTAGCACACACTAACCGTTTTGTCAACGTTATTATTCTACTTCCACAATTTTCCCTCTTTATAGTGCTTTCTGCAAAGTGCCACATAACTTTCATTTGAACCGAGCATGATCTGTGCTCCTTCGCGGACGATTTTGCCATTGGCATATCTGGTGTTGCACTGTGCTCTTTTTCCGCACCAGCATACGGTAGGGACTTCTTCTATCACGTCTGCGATCTCCATAAGCCGCCTGGAGCCTGGAAAGAGATGGTTCAGGAAGTCGGTGCGAAGTCCATAGCAGAGAACCGGAATATCATAAAAATCCACGATATCCGATAATCTGTCTACTTCTTCGGGCGAAAGAAACTGTGCTTCGTCCACCAGAACTGCTGCTACCTTTTTTTCATGGTAGATATATTCTGAAGTTTCAGCATTCCAGCATTTCGAAATCTCCTGCAAAAAATTCTCCACATATTCAGCCGGCGCAGACAGCCCTATCCGGGACTTGATCTCATGTTCCCCATCCCGGTTGTCAGTCCTTGGTTTTAATAATACCGCATACTGACCACGTTCTTCGTAATTATAACGGACCATCAGAATATTGGCAGATTTCGAACTGCCCATTGCTCCGTATCTGAAATATAATTTTGCCATTTTTTAACCTTTCCCCGATTTTCCATACTGAAAAATCCTGCTCTGTATTTTTATTATCGCCCAATCTGATCAGACCTTATATCTTGTATATATTCGATTATATACAACTACCAGCACCGGAATCCCAATTACACAGCCTACTATGATCAGGTCCAATGCTGCTATAGAATTCCAAATCCCGGCAAACGCCGCCATCCAATAAATAATGGAGTATACGATCCACATAATTCCATTGGCATGGTTATATGCAGTAATATCTGAAATCTCTGTCTCTTTAACAGTCTTTCCAGACCAGAACCACATAGGTTTTTTCCTGTTCCATGCGTAAATTCCAATTCCTGTGAGTAATGCACTGCATGGGATCATTATGATGTACCAGATCAGATTTTCCATAGAATTTCACCTTTCTCTCGGATTTTTTATCATTCCTCATGCCCTTTCACGAACAGTATAACACAAATAAATGTAGCCTGGTGAACAGATTTTCTATAAAAAAACAGACAGTGCATAGATTTCTACACACTGCCTGAAATATGGCAAGTTTTCTCAACTTTATTTTTGATTTTTCGCACAGATCATTTCCCATGCCTCATCATCAATGTCTTCGTCGCGGAACAGTTTTCTTCTGTCAGCCTCGGTGATCTTACGGATGACGCGGCATGGATTTCCTGCTGCAACGCACCAGTCCAGAATATCCTTTGTGACAACGCTTCCTGCACCGATCACTACATTGCTTCCGATATGTACGCCAGGGCACACGACGGTATTGCCGCCCAGCCATACATTGTCTCCGATGATAACTTCTTTGCCGTATTCAAAGCCGGAATTTCGGGTGTCAGGATGAACCGGATGTCCTGCTGTATAAATGGCAACATTCGGAGCAAGCTGGCAGTTATCACCCATCTTTACCTTTGCCACATCCAGGATCGTGCAGTTGTAATTTGCAAAAAAGTTCTTTCCGACTTCAATGTTGAATCCATAATCACAGTAAAAAGGAGGATTAATCCATGCATGATCGGATTTTCCAAGAAGCTCCTTTACAAGTTTGGCGATTTCGTCGAAATCGGAGCGGTCTACAAAATTCAGCTTCTGTAATATTTTTCTGCACGTTGACTGTTCTGCCAGAAGATCTCCATCTGCAATGTAGGCAAGCTGCATGTCTCTTCTTTTTTTCATGTCCATTATTTCGTACTCTCCTGTTCTTTAATTTCAGATTCTGTATTCGCAGACATTTTATCTGTTGCTACATAATCTTTATTATTTTTTCTGTGCTGCTTTATCTGCTGGTGTCATTGTTCCCGGGAGATTTTTCTTACCGGTGATTTCTTCCAGTACGATCTTGCCGACCATCAGATGTGCCATTCCTGAACAGCGCTTCAGTGGATATTCCGGATAGCCATACCGTTCTGTCAGAAGTTTAAGTGCATGGATTTTTTCTTCTTCTGTATCAACAAAACTACATTTGCCAAAGCCGATGATGCTTTCGTAACGTGTCGTGATGCCATGCTCTGTCTTCTCTATTTTGACAAAAATATCTCCCTCTACGCATACGTATGGATCAGCTTTCAACATATCCAGTTTCATGCCTTTCTGCGCACAGTGAAAATATACAACAGCCTGATCATCCACAATTTCCATTCCAAACGATACCGGAACGACATATGGATATTTCTCCCCCTGTATGCCGATCCTCACGGTATCGCATCTTCGCAGAATATCAAAAATCTCACGTTTGTCCTGAACTTCTCGGTCTTTACGTCTCATAGTGTATCTCCTTGAATTGCTCACGTATTTTCTTTTTATTATACATGAATTTTCTCCAAAATCAAAGTAGGGCATCTCATATGATCCCGTTTTTTATACGCCAAAAAGCATCAACCAGTATTTCATGATCGATGCTTTTTCCTGTAAATATCATTTTCCACAAATAAATCCAAAAGCTCCGCACAATGCCAGCAGGAACAGGATCAGCATTCCTGCGAATGCAATGGCAAACAGCTCAACAAACAGTTTGTTCTGCGGATATTTTTTCTCGCTTCCTTCTTCCTGGGCGACTGCTGCCATTAACAGTGTGCCAACAGATGAGATCGGGCTGATGCCTGTGATCGTTCCGCCGACAACAACTGCTGCCGCTGGTGTCAACGGGCTCATTCTTCCTACCTGCCCCATCTGACCAAACAGTACAATCATGGCAAAAATCATACATAAAATCTCTACATTACTTTTTCTTGTAAAGCCAATTATAATCGTTACTGCAAGTGCCAATAGCGAAATTACCCCTGCAGTGAATCTCACATGATTGAAATCACATGCTTCCGAACGCTTTAGGCGTCAGACTAAATATCAGCGGATACGCCTGTAACTTAGGTGCACAGTTATGTGCATTTTCCGTGCCGGATACGGCAGGTTACCACATAACAGGTAGTCCGTTGTATATCTGCCTGCGTTTATGCTGCTCTTAAGTTCATTTCTGAACTGAGTTTTCTCAGATCCGCATAAACACATGAGGTTCTACGCTTTACTGCAGGGACTTTTGCCTCCAGCAAAGACCTTTCCGTTACCGGAAGGGGTTTTAAAAGCTCTCTGATAAAATATCTTGCTCCTATATTGTACGATGCTGATAAGTCGCAATTATATCGTTTTCCTGTCTGGAATACACACAGGCTGTGGTTTCCCGGATCACGGGTAACTGTTCCTGTTCCATCATATGCAAACCTGCTGGTGTTCCACGCACAGATCCTCGATATCCGCATCCCATTTCTATGTGCCTGATGTTCACAGCGTTTCTGGATATCCCGTTTTCTCCACAGATGCAGTTTCTGTTTCTTTCTCCCGGATATCTTTCCCTTTGTCTCCAGGTATTCGAAAACAATTACATCTGCATGGTTCTCTTTTGCATATTTTGTGACTGCTCCTGCGATTTTCCTGCCCAGTTCGATATTCAGACGTTTCGCATAAGCCCATCTGCTCTTTGTCTGCACAGATCCATGTTCTCTCTGAAATCTCCGTATCCGTCCCAGTACATGGTACATCCGGTCTTTTTCACTGGGAAAGTCGATAAACTTTCTTCCCAGGACAGTTCCATCTGACCGCATAATAGTACAGACTGCATCGGTATTGATCCCCAGATCCACACTGCAGATGATCTGTTCTTTGACTGGTGTTTTCGTAAGTATCACATCTTCTGTATAGAAAAAACGCAGAAAATATTTCCTGTGCCTTTTCTCCAGTATCGGGGCAGATGCTTTTTCCCCGAACCAGTTTTTTCTCAAATACTCCATGTCAGTATGGCTTAACCGTACATGAAACCATTTCCAATCATGTCCGTCATATAATTTCAGATAAGCAATATCCTTTTCTCCTTCATCCTCCCGGTACATCCCCTCTCGGTAAAAGACCGGCATGGCATGATTCTCATATACAAGTTTCGGCTTTCCTTCTATTCGGTCTGTTTTTTCCCACAATTTCAGCCTAGTTTTATAAGAAGATATGCTTCCCAAGGCATGCTGGATAGCTGCCCTTCTCAGGTAAGAAGGCATCTTTGGGAACCGAAAATCAAAATCAAAACGAGCCTGATTCTTTTTCGTTGTATGTATCAGGTGTTCTGCCTCATTGAACCGTTTCTTTGTTTCCGGGATTCTTTCTAATTCTTCCCATACCTGTGCGTAGATTTCTGTCAAATAACCGACTGCCGACCTGTAGACATCCATCGTCTCGCGGATCGGGATATTCTGTTTTCGTAATTCCACGCCATAGCTGGATATAATCTTCATATCTGCTTCTTAACCTTTCTATCTTAGCCATAAGTAAGTCCTATTTGTTCTTACATTTTTTATTATACTCTTTATTCAGTCCAATAAAACTCTCTTTTTCTATTTTTTTATAAAAAATTTGCGTGTCTAACTCATCACTCCTGTCTTTCTCCATATAAGCATCTGGCAATATAGATACTTTCTGTTTTAGAAAAAGTTCTTTTTTTCTTACTGTATGGTCTGTACGTCGCAGTTTTTCAGTGTCCATGCTACTTTTGCACTTTCTTCCAGTTCCTCAAGGATATAAAAAGCATCCATCAGATCTTTACCGCCCGCGACTGGTCCATGGTTTCGGAGAAGATATCCGTCACTGTCTTTAATCCGTTCCCGGAAGGCCTTAAAAAGTTCTTCTGTGCCTGGTTTTGCATAAGGAACCAGACCTACGGTTCCAAGTTTCATTTTGAGATATGGTGTATAGGACGGGATGCAGTCATTCTCATTTTCATGTGCCAGACATGACCAGATCGTGGAATAAAAACTGTGCGTATGAATGACAGCTCCCGTCTGTTCTTTTGCCTGATATAGTGACAGATGAAGTGGAAACTCTTTGCTTGGCTTTTTGTCTCCCTGTACTTCTCCGTTCATATCAATTACTGCAAAATCTTCTTTCTTGAGCGTTCCGAAACAGGTTCCACTTGCTGTGATATAAATCTTATCTTCATGACGGAAACTCATATTTGCTGTAGAGCCCGCTGTCTTGCCTCGCTCAAACAGACTCTGTGCGATCCAGACTGCCTGCTCTAATTTTTTCTCTAATGTATCACTCATGATCTTTGTCCTTTCCTGTAAGCTTCAATGCTTTTTCCATAAAATCCACATCACCGAAATTTCCTGATTTCAGAACCAGTCGGATGTTTTTGCTATTTAATGGTGTCATAACCGGGACACCTGGTGCAACGCTCTCTCCAATTTCATAGGCATCGTAGCCAAGTGCTTTCGTCACTGCGCCCGAAGTTTCACCGCCTGCTACGATGATCCGTGTAAATCCGTTTTCTACGGCTCTTTTGGCAAGGTTCGCCGTTGTTCTCTCAAGAAGAACTGCCGCCTTGTCTTTGCCGAGTTTCTGGACTTCTTTTACTGCCTGTGGATCATCAGAACTGTAAACCAGTACTTCTGATGGATTTTCTCTGATAAAATTCCAGAGTTCTTCTTCTGACTGTCTGTTCTGCATCAGCGCAATCGGATCCATTTTGACAGACAAGACTCCTTTTTCCTGAATATAAGCGATCTGGTTTCTGGTTGCCACAGAACAGCTTCCGGCAAGCAGAAGTGCTTTTCCGTCTGTTGCAGTTTCTGGCGTTTTTTCTGTATTGGATTCTGTATATTTTTCTGCAAGATACTCAAGAAGTCCAGATCCGCCGGATAAAATCTCAAGATTGCCAAATACCTTTACAATATTTCTGGCATCTTCTTCATTGCTGTAATCCGGAATTATATAAAAATGGTCATGTTCTCCTTGAAATTCCTGTACTTCGTCTATTTTCTGTTTCTGGTTTTCTTCTGTGATATGCCCCACTTTTACACATTTGTATCTGCTCTGCGCTTCCATGAGGTTTACAAGATCCGAATCCCACATTGGAGTCAATGGATGATTTTTCATTGGGCTTTCATCCAGCGGAACTCCATTTACATAGAGTCTGCCATTCTCCACCGTACGACCGTTTACTGGAAGGGATGGACACAGTACGGAATATGGGATATGATATGTTTCCAGAAGGGCATCCATGATCGGTCCTATATTTCCCTCTCTGGTTGAGTCAAATGTGGAGCAGTATTTGATATAGATCTGCTGCGCATTCTTTTCTTTCAGCCATGCTGCTGCCTGAAGGGTTTCTTCCACAGCCTTTGCGGTCTCCATCGTTCTTGTTTTGAGTGCAACCACAACTGCCTGTGCATCGCCGATTTCTCTGTCTCCATCCGGTGTTCCGTTTAACAGGATCGTCCGAATTCCTCTTTTGGCCAGAAAAGAAGCGGCATCACTGGCTCCGGTGAAATCATCTGCGATACAGCCCAGGATTCCTGGAGAGGTGATCTTTTTGATTGTTTCAATGGCAGATTTCGGACTGGTATAGAGTGCTGCATGTTCCAGTTTTAACCCTTTTGCGGCCCCTGCCATAGACATCTGGGCAAGTACGATGTTGTCATACTGTGCGTCAAGTCCTGTGATTTTATCACGGATCCGTTCATTGTGTTTTTCCATATTTCCTGCCTGCGCGTCATTGTAAGCTTCCTGAAGTACATAAGTATCAATTGTATATGACTTGCCGGAAGCTTTGCAGTATTTCTCAAGAAGCTTCGTGGAAACTTCTCTGGTTCCTTCAAAAGTACATAAAAGTGCTGTTTTTCCACCGCTTTCTCCGGCATCTTCCATCATTGCCACATCCGCGCCTACGATCGGCACGGAAAAAAGTTTCCGGAAAAGTTCTACATATTTTGAAAACATGGTACAGATCAGGATAATGCCTTCCGCGCCATCCACACACGCTTTTGCGATCATAGAAAGCATTCGTCCCATACAGCGGTCTGTAATTCTGCCTTCTTTTCTTATTTCATCCAGAATCGTACTGTCCAGATACTGTATCGGTTTGATATCTGTATATTCACTGATGCAGTCCATCATTGGGCTGATACAATTTGGTGTAATATTTACCAATGCGATTTTTTTCATCTTATTTTTCTCCGTCCATATCTTTTAATGCTCTGGCAGACATTGCTGCCACAGATTTTGTGTCCGGTTCCTGTTTGCTCTCCATAGAAAGGAATCCCTGGTATCCAATCTTATTAAGAGTCTGCAAAATCTCTCGAATGTTGATCTTGCCACTTCCCGGAACTTTTCGCTTCGAATCTGCCATATGGATCATTCCGATATATTCTCGGTAGATCCGCAGGCTGTTCTCAATGGACTGTTCTGTTTTGTCCATATGAAAAATGTCCATCAGAAGCTTTACATTCATAAATCGGTTTCTTCGGATCCATGCAACGGTTTCTTCTATTGTATTCAGGTTATTGATATTATCGCTGTTCTGAGGTTCAATCAGCAGCGTTACACCGGTTTCCGATGCTTTTTTGTCTGCTTTTCGGATGATTTCTTCCAGATCTTCCATTCTGCAATGGTCTGCATCTTTCTGCATTCCACGGTATTTTCCGACCAGAATTGGTGCATGGAAAAAATCTCCGAGTTCTATAAGAGCTTCCAGACGTTTCTGCGCCTCTTCACGGATCTCTTTGTCTTCACTCAGCAGAAACAGATGATCTTTTTTCTGCATGGGAGTTGTTCCGATTGCTGAAATCTGTAATTTATTTTCCTGTAAAAGTGTAAGAACCTGATCTTTCGGTACTTCTGCCGGATCTCGGACCAGCATTTCGATTCCTTCATATCCATTTCCGGCAAGCCACGGAAAAGATTCTTCATAATTCTGGCACCATGCCATGATAGTTTCGTCTGTATTCGGAATGCATACCGGAAAAGATAATTTCATTTCTGTCACCTCTGTTTGACTTATTTTTCACATCGTTATAAAATTATATCTAACACTTAAGAAAGGGAGTTTTCTTATGCGAGATTTTGACTGGAACATTTTATCCACTCTTTACAAAACCAAGAATATTACAAAAGCCGCGGAACTTTTGTATATCACTCAGCCAACCCTCACCCGTCGTCTCCAGCAGATCGAGGATGAACTTGGTGCTGTGCTGATCCTGCGCACGAACAAAGGAGTTACCTTTACACCAGAAGGCGAATATGCCGCCCGCAAGGCTTCTGAAATCCTTAATGCGATCAATTCCATCAAATCTACGATTTCCCAGTCCCGCGGCGAACTGAACGGAACTCTGCGCCTTGGTGCCCCGAATTCTTTTGTCCACTTTGTAATTCCAAATCTGATCGAGCAGTTTTCTACACTTTATCCAAATATTGAGATCAATCTTCACACGGATCTGAGTCATGAACTGCTGAAATATGTTGAAAAGCAGGAACTGGATGTAAGTTTTGTCCGTGGTGAGATTGATACGTCTCTGGAAAAGAAACTGCTGTCGAGAGATCAGATCTACATTATTTCCAAACAGCCTGTCGTTCTCTCGGAACTTCCATCTCTGCCGCAGATTGTTTATACCAAGAAAACTTCCATCTCTGCCGCAGATTGTTTATACCAAGGAAACTTCCATTGTCAAAGCTTCCAAACGCTGGTGGCAGGAACGGTTCTCAGAACCGCCCAAGATCCGTTTCCGGGTACATACCGGTGATGCCTGTATCCAGCTTGTCAAAAAAGGACTGGGATATGGAATCTTCTCTGACGGCCGGTATTTTAACCCGGAGGATGGACTTTATTCGTTGCCGCTTGAATACCTGGATGGTTCCAAGTTCCGGCGTGATTCCTGGATGGTCTATAATAAAGCTGATCTTCAGAACCCGATCATTGCGCAGTTCACACAGTTTGTGCTGGAACACTTTACGGAATTATGCGGGGGGATCTCCCACATGATCCCTGTGGATATTTAATTTCCAAAAACAACATCTCCTGCATTGTGGCTCTGATCCAGTTCTGCCTTGCCTAAAATATCTTCGCAGGCTACGTTTCGTTTCATGCACTCGAGATACAGACTTTCCTGAATATTTCCGCTGAGGAGGATGCCATCTCGCTTGCTTGCTTCTGTCTTTCTGTCCTCTGGTTCACCTGGCATCAGGATTTCTTTTACGCCGGCTGCTTTTGGAAGTGCTTTTAATCTCTTGTAGTAAACGTCCATACGCTTTTTGTATTCATCCATGCTCATGAACATGTCTGCTTTCATGATAAAGATCATATGACCCAGGTTCTGTGGCTCATCAAATCTGTAATACAGGCTGCTTACATCACCTGCATAATTGGAACCGGTATACATTCCGGCGAGCATATCCATCAGCATTGCAAGTCCGGCACCTTTCGGTCCACCGAATGGGAGACACACTCCCTCGAATGCTTTCTTTGCATCGGTTGTCGGATTTCCGTCGCTGTCAAGAGCAAGTCCTTCTGCGATCGGTTCGTTGTTGATCATTGCCACGCGGATTTTTCCTCTTGCTGTTTTGGTCATTGCCATGTCAAGAACGTATGCCGGGCTTTCGTATCCACCTGCCATTCCTGCCGCAAATGGTGCCGCGCCGAGGAATGTTGTCCGTCCTCCAAATACCGGGAGTGCCGGGCTGGAATTGGTGTAGACCATACAGCAGTAACCAGCTTCCACTGCCTGTCTTACATAGAGAGCAGCCATTCCATAGTGAGTACTATGGGTACATCCGATCATCGCGATTCCTGTCTTTTCGGCAAGTTTGATTCCTTCTTCTACTGCTTTGTGTGCTACGAGGAAGCCCATTCCGTCATCTCCATTTACTCTGAGAACTGCCGGAGCTACCTGCTCTACTTTGATATCTGGGTTTGGTTTTACACAGTTGCATTCGATTCTTTTGAGGTACATCGGGATTCTTGATACGCCGTGGCTGTACAAGCCTCTCATGTCTGCTGCTACCAGATCTCTTGCGATCGTCGCTGCGCTTTCTTCTTTCATCCCACTAGTTTTCATTAAGCGGGTTGCCAATTCTACAAGCTGTTCCTGTGAATATCTTTTTTCTTCCATGTTTCGTTTCTCCTTTTACGTTCGGTTGTTGTTTTGATGGCTTTATTATATTTTATCTTTACGTCATCGTAAAATAGCTATCCAACATGTCCCGGTATGCAAAAACTGCATAACAAAAAAAGCAGAAATCTGTTATGGATTTATTCCATAATGATTTCTGCTTTTTAACGCTAACCTCTCATCTCTTCTTTTAGCTCTTTTATTTCTTCTGCCGTATATCCCGTATATTGTACAATCTTCTCAAGGGACTCACCTGCATCCAACATCAATTGGATTATTTCTTTTTTTCCCTTACTAATTCCCACTTCCAATCCAGTCTGCTTTCCAGCATCAAATCCTGTATCATACCCTGCTTCATATTCTGCTTTCCGAAGCTTTTTATCCTCTTCCTCTTTGTCATACTCAAATATGCTCATCGCGATAACCTCCGCTCTGTTGGCTCGAAGGAACTCTTCCAGAATTCCCTCCCGTATGCATTCATTTACTGCACGCTCTACGGCTGCATCCAGTTCCATTTCTTTTGTGTAGTTTCGTACTTTTGCAACATACTGTGCATATTCTCTTAGTATCTGACACTCTTCCATCAATTCTTTATTATAACCTTCGTTGATATTCAAAGTAATCACTTTCAATTCCAGTCTTGGTTCTCCACTTAGATTTTCATATGCCTCGGATAACGAGTTCTCCCAATATTCCTCTGCCTTCTCAGTTCCATTGTAAAATACAATAAAATATGGAGCCGGGATCTTCTGCAGCGAAGATGAATACAGGGATTTCCGATTCACCAGTTTTTGGTATTCTGCTGATATATAAAACAAATCTCTGAGAGGAATGTTGGGATTATATGTTGACTGATGTTCATACAAAAACAGATTCATGTCTATGATAAACGCCAGATCATTCTTCATCCCCATATAAACTGCATTTTTAAGCGTCACAATCTCCAAATCTTCCAGGTTTTCATATGCAGTCCTGTTAATTGCATTATACAAAGACAGTAGATTCTCTTTGTTCGAAAACAGCATACGGAATACCGTATCCTTATATTTTCTATTTGCCGTTGGTATGTTACTCATTACCTGCATTCTTTTAGCAGTCTGATTTTTCTTTTGCGTAACTTTACGTGTCTTTTTGTTTTTTGCCATAGGCAGCACCTCCTGTTGTCGCAGGAGTCAAAAACTAAAGTAATATCCGCTTTCACATTTAAACCCCTGCTTTTTTATTTTGATTGATTTAAAAGCATGGATTTCTGAAATGATTTTAGATAATAGACTGGCACGAAGGCCATAGATTTATAGAAAATATGCTTTGCATTTATAGTACCATTTGTTCTTGCTTTTTTCAAGAGACTTTACAAAAAGTTAATTAATGGAATACAATAAAAAATACTGTCTCAATCATTTCTTATATTCCATCATCACATGTGGTATGCCATCTTCGAGAAATTGTTCTGAGATCTGTACAAAGCCTAATTTTTCATATAGAGACTTTGCGTACGTCTGGGCTTCGATTTTGATGGTTTGGGTGTGGAATTTCTCCTGTATGATCTGGATTGCTGCGGAGACGATCTGAGTTCCGAGACCGCAGTGTCTTTTGGCGGCTATGACGCGGCCAATGGAGGCTTCCGGGAAAGTTGCTCCTGGCGGCAGGGCGCGGGCGTATGCCTGGATTCCGGTTTCGTCCTGTAACCACAGGTGGATTGCAGCTTTGTCAGCGTCATCAATTTCCTGATATGGACAGTTCTGCTCTACGACAAAGACGGATATGCGTAGTTTATAGATCTCGTATAATTCTGCGGTGGTTAATTCATCAAATGTTTTTGTGACCAGTTTCATCATCTGTTCTCCCAACTGTCAATGACTTTTTGATTCTTTTAGGATATCATGCGGCTAGAGCCATTTTACAGTCGGTAAATTCCATCTATAATGTGCTGCTCCTGATCTTATAAAGACTACCAACACAGTTGCAATAACCAGTGCGGCAATCTGCCCAAAATTTCGATCAACTATCACATAACATATAGCACCTGCAATAGATGCACAGGCGTAAATATGTTTAGTAAAAATGTACGGTGGTTCTCCTGCCATCATATCTCGCAGGAGTCCACCACCCACACCAGTCATTGCTCCGAGGAAACAAAGAAAAAACATATTTTCCTCATATTCAAACTGTATCCCTGCAGACACACCTACCACTGTAAATATACCAAGCCCGACAGAATCCATTAAAAAAATCACTTTTGCATAAATATCTTTCCATCTGGTTTCCGTTATTTTTCGATTAAAATAAAAGAAACAGAACGGAATCAAAGCTGAAATTAATGCCGTTTCTACATAAATTGGTTTTGTAAAAGCTACAGGCGTGCGACCAATGATCACATCACGTACCATTCCACCACCTACAGCCGTTACAATCCCAAGCATGCATACTCCAAAAACGTCCATTTTTTTCCGTATTCCAACCATCGCACCTGATATCGAAAATGCAACCGTACCAATCAGCTCCATACATAGTATGCAAAATTCTTCTACTTCCATTTACCTTGCCTTCTGTCTGTAATAGTTGATCATACATCCTGCCACAATAATCTCACGTTCTTTTTCCGAGAGCATTCCTGTTGTAAGTTGAATCTTATATTTTTCTTTTCCAAGAATATATGCAGCTACTGTTTCTTTTCCATCTATGATCTGTTTCCTGATATCCGGGACATAAATATAATCTCCAATTTTGAATTTGTCAATATCTTCTTTTTCAGTCAGTTCAAATGGAAGAATTCCCCAGTTGATCAGATTTGCACGGTAACGTCTTGTAGCATAAGTTTCTACAATGTTTGCAGATCCTCCAAGAACTCTCTGGCAGGATGCTGCCTGCTCCCTGGCTGATCCATCACCAGGCTTTCTTGCATAAATGGTACTTCCAATTCCGATTTCTTCTATATCTTTCAAATCTGAAATCTGCCTCAATGCCTGATAAATATTTTTAAGTTCTTCTGTATTCCAGATTTTGTAACCTGATGAACGTGCTTTTTCCAGTTTCTGTATTTCCTGTGCTCTTCTGACATATTCAGGGTCTCTTCTATATAAAGTAAAGGTAGACATCTGAATAGGATTTGAACGGTATGATGATGTATCTCCAGACGGGATCAATTCATCTGTCGTCGTAACTTCATCATTAATAAAGCTGCATACTTTGAGCAGAAGATTTTTCGGCAGAGCTGGCATTTCCGGCCATGGTTTGATATTTGGTCCTTCTGTGAGTTCTGTTTCTGGCTTCGGATTTCCTACACCATTATATACCTTTTTATCGTAAATACTCTTTTCAAAATAATATGCCGGGGAAGAATACTTCACTTCCAGTTCTTCTGCTGAGGTCAGTTTACCCTGATTTAATGCAGTTGCAGCAATAGAACGTGCATCCATAAGTCCAACCCATGCATGCTGTCCGTCTCCTGGTCTTGCCCCCTCTCTGTAAATGAAATTACGTGTATTATGTCTGATAGAAAATTCATTGTTTCCAGGTACTTCCCCTACCCCTGTACATGGTCCACAGATTGCTTCTCTGCAGATTACGCCCGCTTTCATCAGTTTCTCTACCGAGCCATTCTTTATAAGCTGTAGATTTGTCGGCTGGCTGTCTGGATATACAGTAAGTCCAAATTCCCCATTTCCAACATCGGCCCCATCAAGAATATCTGCAGCAGTCACAATATTCTCAAAGCATCCGCCTGAGCAGCCTCCAATATTTCCAGAATCAACATAAATATCACCATCATGGTATTTGCAGGTAAGATTAAGATTTGGATTTCCTGTAAGTTCAATGGCATCTTTTTCCACTTTTCGAAGGATATCTTCTGGATTTTCTTTTAATTCTTCAATAGTATAAGTATTACTTGGATGGAATGGCATTGCGATCATAGGTTTAATCTCACTCAGATCAACATACATCATTCTATCATAGTAACAGATATTTCCCGGTTTCAGTTCCTTATAGTCCTCTTCTCTTCCATGGATTCTCATATATTCACGGACTTTCTCATCTGTTTTCCATACAGATGTCAGACAACCTGTTTCTGTTGTCATAACATCAATTCCATTACGATAATCCATGTTCAGATTTGAAATGCCATCTCCTATAAATTCAAGAACACAGTTTTTCACAAAATTATTTTTGTAAACTTTACCAATAATCGCAAGTGCAACATCATGTGGGCCAACTCCTGGTCTACATTTTCCAGTAAGATAAACTGCAACAACTGCCGGCCTTTTCAGATCATAACTCTGCTTCAGAATCTGTTTTACCAGTTCTCCTCCACCTTCTCCGACTCCCATCGTTCCAAGTGCCCCATAACGTGTATGGCTGTCTGCACCCATGATCATCTTTCCACATCCCGCGATCATTTCTCTCATATAAGTATGAATAACAGCAGTATTTACCGGTACACAAATTCCACCGTATTTCTGTGCCGCATTCAATGCAAAAATATGATCATCCCTGTTAATTGTTCCGCCAATTGCACATAAAGTATTCTGACAATTTGCAAGTACTACAGGAAGGGGAAATTCTTTTACACCACATGCACGTGCTGTCTGAATTATACCGACATTCGTCATATCATGAGAAGTCAGTGCATCGAATTTTAACTGCAGATTTTCTGCAGTTCCTACATTATGACTCTGCAGAATCTGATAACTGATCGTATCTTTTCTTGCTTTTTCGCAGGAGGTCTCATGTGAGACCTTTCCTGCTGAAATCATCTTTTTTAACTCTGCTTCTGTATAAAATTCACTATTATTTACAAGGTAAATTCCTTCATTTAATAATTTTATCATAATCTCACCTGTTCTGTTTTAGCTTTGATTTTCTTTTCTCTCTTCTTTTCCCAACGATCTACAACTGTTGACACTGATAAATCGCCAAGGACATTCAGAGAACTTGTTCCCATATCAAAGAATCTGTAAAATGCACTTACAATTGCAATCATTTCCAATGGCAGATTCATCGCAGTTGCCACAACGATCAATCGCATAATTCCGCCACCAGGAAGACCTGTACTTCCGGTACATACTGCTGTAGTCAGTATGATACAGTTAAAAATCTGTCCCAGAGTCATATCCATTCCCATTGCCTGTGCACAAAAAAGCATAACAACACCAGAAAGAATCGCACCACCATCTGAGTTGATTGTTGAACCCAGAGGAATCGAAAAACTGCAGAGTTTTTCATCAATGCCCAATTTTTCTTCTGCTACTTTTAAGGTTACAGGAACAGTTGCAGTTGCACTGCAGGTGCTCATTGCAGTAAGCCAGCTTTCTGAAGTTCTTTTAATAAACGAAATTGGATTAATTCCTGAAATAATCCATACTGCCAGTAGATAAATACAGAAAATATGTAAAAAGCATCCCAGATAAAAGGTTCCCAATAATTTAAGTATATGAGAAATCAGAGAAATTCCATAGGATCCCATCGCAGAAGCCATCAGACAAAATACACCAATTGGTGCCAGTTTCATCACCATTCCGATAATGTACATAAACACTTCACTCATATTTACAGTCCACTGGATGATCGCTTTGCTCGCTTCATTGTGCATGCAAACCAGTGCAATTCCAATCAGAAGAGAAATAATAAGCACCTGCATCATATTCCCCTCTGAAAATGACTGGAACATATTTTTTGATATCAGTGAAGTAAAGAAATCTTCTACACCTGGAAATTCTGCTGCTTCCAGCTGTTCTGTTTCCATAGAGAAATTAAATCCGATTCCCGGTCTGAACACTTTTCCCACACCGATTCCAATAAAAGATGCAACTACCGTTGTTGCCACATATAAGATAAATATCTTACTTCCTATTCTTCCCAGTGTTTTCGGATCCTCTACACTAGATACTCCTTTTATGACAAGAGTTACTACAACAGGTACAATAAACATCTTAATCATGTTTAGCCACATGTTTCCGATAAATTCAATTTTTGTAGCTTTTTCACCAATCAGAATTCCCAATACAGAACCAGCAACCATAGCCAGAAATATCTGTGTTGGAAGCGACATTTTTTTCTTTGAAAATACCTTCATTCCTTTATCCCCCTGTATCATAATTCTTCTATTTCATATCCACGTGCTACTGCAACTTCTTTACCATTTTCTATATAAAGTCTTTCAACATGTTCCGGGATTGAAGTCCAGAAATATGGAATCACCTGTCCCCACAGTTCCATTAACTGCTCACGTGTAATTTCTTCATCGCCCTGTTTTCCCATAATTACAACTTCATCTCCTGGCTGTGCTTCCGGGATATCCGTCAAGTCTACAGTAGTATGTTCCAGGGACATGGACACACATACCGGTGCTTTTTTGCCTCGAATCAAAACATAGCCTTTCGCCTGTGTACGGGCAATTCCGTCTGATACTCCCGCTGCCACAATTCCAATACGAAGCGGTTTGTCCAGCCTGCAGGCCGAATATCCCGGTCCAAATTTTCCCCCTGTTGTTTCTTTTACGATCAGCAGACGGCTCTTCCATGCTGTCATTGCAGGCTGCAGATCCGGACATCCTTCTTTCAGTTTTCCATTTTCCCTGATTTCAACCGGTGAATATCCCCAGATTCCACGTCCCGGACACATCCCATTTAATCTCATATCCGGATATACGATTCCCCCAGGTGTATTAACGAGCTGTGCAAATGGGATGTGGATTCCATATTTTTCAAGTTCGTCCAAAGCTGTTTTGAAACGACTGTACTGCCAGTCCGGATAATCTCTTTTGCTTTCGTCCCATCCTGCATATGCAAAATGACTGTAAAGACCATCTACTGTAATTCCCGGATATTCACTGATTTCCCTTATCATTTCTGGTGCCTCTTCTGAATTGATTCCAAGACGGCCACGTCCTGTTTCCATTTTTACAAAAACACCCATCTTCTTACCGGCTGCTACTGCTGCATCTGATACTGCCTTTGCCTGGAACGCATACATAACGGTCGGGGTCAGGTCATTCTCTACATACAGATCTACCACTTCTTCTACCAGATTGCTTGCAAAAACAACAATTTTGCATTTTACTCCAGCTTTTCTTACATGAATTGCTTCATCAATATTTCCAACTGCAAGTACTTTTGCTCCTGCTTCTTCAAGAGCTTTACATGCCATGATCACTCCGTGTCCATACCCATTCGCCTTAACTGCCGGCATGATAATCACGTTGTCTCCTGCCATTCTCTGAATTTCTTTGAAATTGTTTTTAATGCGGCCAAGATCAATTTCCAGCCAGCATGCTCTGTGAAATTTATTATACATAGTTTTTCTCCTTTTATTGTGTTTTCCTGAGTATAAGATTTTTCATCAGCGCTGATTGAATCCTGAATCTTTTGTTCTCTTCTTGATAATATCAGTATACATATGTTATGATATTTTTACCAATATAAATATATTTATCGCAACTATTTACATATATAAATAATCAAGGAGGCACTATGTTTAAATACCTGGATTATATCTACGTTGTATATAAAGAACAAAATTTCAGCCGTGCAGCAGAAAAACTTTTTATCTCCCAATCTTCATTAAGTCTGACAATCAAACATGCGGAAGAAGAAATCGGGGCGGAAATTTTTAACAGAAAAACAAAGCCTGTATCTCTTACAGACTTTGGTAAAGAATATATCAAAGCATGTGAACAGATTCTTTATCTTAGAAGTGAATTAGAAAATTACGTATATGATATGAATAACCTACGCAAAGGAACCATCAGCATTGGTGCTGGAAATTTTTTTGCAACATATCTTATTGCACCTTTTGTTGGTCATTTTAAGAAACAATATCCAAATATCAATATCAATCTTGTAGAAAATCGGTCTGCTGATTTAAAGCCCCTGCTTGAGAAAGGTGATCTTGATCTGGTAATTTCAAATGCCGATTTCAAATCACCAGTTCTTGAATCACAAAAGCTATTCGATGAACGCCTTATGCTTACTATACCGACAAATATGATCAACAGCAAGGAACTTCCATTCTGCTCCTTATCTATCCCAGACCTTATCAAGCGAAACTATGAAACTGCCTTTCCAGGTATTTTAAATATTCTTCAGGATATCCCCTTCATCGGACTCCGTCCTGGAAATGACACCCGTATTCGAACTGATCAGATATATAAAGAGCATCAGTTAACACCACAATATTTTATGGAATTGGATCAGTCCTCTACAGCTTTTATTATTGCATCCAATCAAGGAGGTGCCTGCATTGTCTCCGATACTGTAATCCGAACTCTTTGGAGTGGGCAAAAAATCAGCATTTTTAACTTGGACACCCCCTATGCCAGTCGAAATGTCTGTGTCTATACAAATGCTTCTAAACACAAAACGGTTATTTTGCAGAAATTTCTGGAACTTTTTTTCAAAGAAGCTCCTGGGATACTGTAATATTCATCCTACTATATTTCATCCAAACAGTCTTTCAGTTTTCTGAGCATGACCTCTCCAACTGTCACCGCATCTTCCACGCTCAAATAATGTTCTGCATTGCCATGGAGGAACAATTTTCCAGTAGTGGGAAATTCATCTTTTTCTATTGCTCTGCAAAAAAATGCTCCTTCGCATACGCAAACTGCCGATTGAACTTCTCTGCTGCCTGGCGGCTGATTTCCAGTTCCGGGTACATCATGTCGAAGGCGTGGATGTTGCTGTGGTAAATGTCCAGTTCTGCGTGGATGTTGTTTTTCTTCAGTTTATGTATGTATTGCACAGTTTCTGCAAAAAACGGCTCTCCATCTCCTACAAACGTGTAGGCTGGCGGCAGACCGGAAAAGTCTGTACATCTTACAGGGGCAGCATATATCGGTATCTTGTTTTTGTCAGTATTTCGCAGATACATTTTCCAGGCAAAATGATTTTTCCGTGTATTCCAGACTTTGCCGTGATTATCCCGGGATGTCTCTGCCCTCCGAAGGTATCTTGATTTTTTTCACGCAAATATCTCTGTCGGGTTTCATTGATTGCATGTATGCTTCTCCTTACATTGTCAGTCTGTCCTGAAACAGTTCCATCTCCCGCCGGATCCAGGTCATGATCACGTCCACGAGATAGTCCTGCTGTATCTGGCTCAGTTGTTTTCCCGGCTGGATCTTGTGCCATTTCTTAATGCAGCCACGGCAGCATGTCGCTGTCGCATGCTGTGCGATAAATACAGGATGACCGCGCATTGGGGTCTGTTTTCCATCGTTTAGGATCACTGCCGGTGCTTCGCGCTTTGCGATAAAATCACGTGCATGCTCTTCTATTTTATCTAGCCCTTTGCTGTTGATATAGTCAATATCTGTCTGTTTCAGATGAAATCTGCTTCGGAATGTCGACTTCCCCAGATTTTCAAAAAGCTGTTTGTACCATTCGTCTTTTGTCATAATTTTCGCCTGCCCTACTTTGTGGATAACAAAAGAAGGACATGGCAAACTCCACCATGTCCTCCTGTCACCTTTAGATTGCAAGAAGATTCTTGATTGCTTCCATATAAATAAGCACAGCCTCTTCCATTCCAGATACAAGAATAAACTCATCTGCGCCGTGGATGCGGTAGTCGATTCCCAGCATTTCCGGTCCAAATGCAATGATGTTTTTGAGTGACTTCGCATAAGTACCGCCACCGATTACCATCGGCTTGTTCTCTGTATCACTTGTCACATCTACATATGCTTTGTACAGAGCATTTACAAGCGGAGACTCTCTCGGGAAGAACAACGCATCACCGATCATGTGAACCTCGATATGTCCGTTTTCGTCTTCCAGTCTGTCCGCACACATCTTGCGGACTTCATCTGCTTTAAGTGTAACCGGTACACGAATATCGATCGTACTGGAGATCACGCCATCCTCTGTCTTGACAATTCCGTTGCACAATGTCAGCTCACCAAATTCATCTGCAAACTTAAGTCCAAGACCAGAACCATCGCAGGCTGTGCCGATATGTTCATTATAGAATTTCACATAGTCATCTTCAAAGCCGGCCTTAGCAAGACATTCAAATGTCACACCTGCTGCATTGACGCCAAGAGTCGGTGTGCTGGCATGTGCAGGAACACCCTTTGCATAAATGCTGATCTCGCCATTCTCTTCTGTCACTTTATATTCCTGAAGTTTTGTTTCTGCAAAAGCTGCTTCCAGTTTGTCCTTCAGTCCTGCTTCTGCCGGAACGACTGTATTGCAGGTATCACATACAGCGTTGGAAACAAAACCACCGTTCATGGAAATAATCTTCGTATTCTTAGAATATGCAGTCATCATCGCCATGCCCTTCTCACCGTGAATGCACGGGAAGTTTGCATCCGGGGTGAATCCGCAGGATACTTCTTCAGCAACTTCATTGTAATGTTCCATACATTTAGAACCAGTCTCTTCGTTACATCCCATGATCAGACGAACTCTTTTATTGAGTTTTACGCCGGAATCACGGAGAAGTTTCATTGCATAAAGAGCTTCCAGAACCGGTCCCTTGTCATCTGTAGTTCCACGTCCATAAACATGGTCACCTTCTCTGGTAAGTTTAAACGGATCATAAGTCCAGTCACCGCCGACCGGAACGATATCAAGATGTCCTGCAATACCAACGATTTCTTCGCCCTCACCCATCTCAGCATAACCACAGTAATTGTCCAGGTTTACGGTCTTGAATCCAAGTTCATCAGCAATCTTAAGTGCTTCCTCAAGTACCTTTGCCGGACCTTCTCCAAATGGCTTTCCTTCTGCTGGAGTTCCAAGCTGTGAATCGATTGCAACCAGTCTTCCGAGATTTGTCAGCATTTCATCTGTTAATCCATGAATTTCTTCTTTAATGCTCATTATTATTTCCTCCAAATTATATTTTCTACTATAATTCTTTATTCAATATACACTTTTTTTGCTTACATTACAAGTGCCTGTAATTTTTCGAATACCATATCCGTATACATCTGCTTGATCTCATGACGGGTCATTCCAGCAACCTCTGCATGTACCTCATAGGTATTTACTTTATCTTTTACCCGAATACAAAAATACACAACACCTTGTACGCTGTCTGCATTATTCGGATCAAGATTTCCGGTTGTTCCCGTTATTCCAATGGCAATATCTGTTCGTAATTTTTCCTGCACTGTTTCTGCCATTGCTTCTGCGCATTCTTTTGAATATACACCGTATTTCCGGATGATTTCTTCATTCACTCCGATAAAAATTTTTGTCTCATTCAGATACGTGACATATCCTCCTGGAAAGATTGCCGATGCACCTTCGGTATCTGTGATCGTGGATGCAATCATGCCTGATGTGCAGCTCTCCATCATGGAAATGGTCGTATGTGTATTGATCAATTTCTTAATGATACTATCTTTTTGTGTCTGTTCCATATGCTCTGTCTCTCGATCCAATTCAAATTTCTGTTGCTATTATAGCAAAGTTTTATTATTCAGGCAAATTTACGGATATTAATATAATAACTGATCACAAGTAGAATCGTTGCCCCGCTCCATGCCGCAATCTCCGCATAAAAGATACCATTCTGTCCAACCAGTTTTGGAAGCAGCAGCGCTACTCCAACTCTGACAAAGAACTCCACCACTCCACTCATCATCGGAATCATTGTATTTCCAAGTCCCTGCAGTGCAGAACGATATACATACAGAAAATATAAAATGCACAGACAGGATGCCATAATAGAAAGGTAATGCCAGGCAATTGAAAGCACCTGATCTGCCTGCTGTGGATCTCCGGAAATAAACATTGAAAGCAGTGTTTTTCCAAAGAGGAACATTATGATACTGATAAATGCTGAAGTCAGAAACGCCAAAAATACACTTGCATGAACGCCCTTTTTGATTCGTCTGATCTCTCCTGCTCCCAGATTCTGTCCAACATAGGAAACCACTGCATAGCCATAGGAAATCGCAGCCATTTCCAATACTCCATAAAGCTTATTAGTCGCAGTAAATCCGGCAACAAACAAAAAGCCATATCCATTGATGACAAACTGAACAGCCAGACCACCCACAGAAATAATCACATCCTGAAACAAGATCGGCGCACCCAGTCCAAATAGCTTTCGATTCAATCCGGGAACTCTTTCAAAATCACTTCTGTCCGTATGTACAATATCTATTTTTCGAACTACCATAAAACAATAAAGTGCAGAAAAAGCCTGCGCTGTAACGGTCGCCATTGCTGCTCCCGCGACACCCCAGTTAAGACCTGCAACTAAAACAAGATCCAGTACTACATTGATCAGTGATGCTATGATCATTGCAATCAACGGCGTACGACTGTTCCCAAGGGCACGCAGCACAGATGCAAAAATATTGTAAGCTGCAACGATCGGAATACCGCAGAATACGATTCGCAGGTAGATCAGAGACATCCCGATAATATTATCCGGAGTATTCAGTAAAACAAGAATCCATCTGGCAGCAAGCTGACTGACAAGTAATAACAATACCGCAGTGACCGCCGTAAGCAGATAACTGTGTGCAACTGTTTTTTTCAGATTCCCCCATTTCTTTGCTCCATAATGCTGTGAGATCAGAATAGAAAATCCCTGTGTTACACCAGTCGAAACACCAAGAACCATCCACATGATCCATTCAACTGCCCCCAGGGCGGCAAGTGCCTGCACACCGGCAACCTGACCGACAACGATCGTATCCACCATGGTATATAATTGCTGAAAAATATTTCCCAGCATCAGTGGCACTGCAAAAAGCAGAATCAGTTTTGCCGGAGAACCTTTTGTCATATCACGAACCTGAGCTGACATAAAAACCTCCATACTTCTATCTTTTTATCTAAAATGTTATATCACCCAATAAATGGCAAAAATCGTCTGGAAAAGGTGCCTCCAGTGTAATCATCTCCTGACTGAACGGCTGTCGGAAAGTCACGTTTTCTGCGTGCAGTGCTGCACGATAAATAGGACACTGTTCTTCTCTTTCCGTTGACGTACCATACAGAGAATCACCCAACAACGGATGCCCCAACGCCTGCATATGCACCCGAATCTGATGCGTACGTCCTGTATCCAGTTTTAAACTCACGGCTGACCATTCAGCAGAACTATAAAGTACCTGATAATACGTGACCGCCCTCAGACAATTCGTGAACTCGACCCTTTGTCTGATAACAGTGGAATCCACCTTTAAGCTTTCATTATCTTTTACAGTTTCCATCCGCAACGGATGTTCTCCGGCTTTTCGAATCGGAAATTCTATCGTATGCCATTCCGTCGCCTGATCAACTGGAAACGCTCCTTTTACAAGTGCAAGATATTGTTTCTTCAGGATTTCTTTTTCACGCTGTTCCTGCAGTCTCTGTGCGGCCACCTGATTTTTTGCAAAAAGAACGATTCCGGATGTTTCTTTATCCAGTCGTCCAACAGGGCGTATACAGATTGAAAGACCTTTTTTTCGAAAGTATGCCATGACCTGATTTGACAGACTGTCACTGTAATGCATACCAGAAGGATGTGTCAATACTCCTGCCGGTTTATTTACTGCAAGCACATCCTCATCTTCATATAAAATATCCAGCTTCTCTCCTGCCTTTTCATCTGAGATCAAATGTATCGACTGTGTTTCTTCTGTTTCCAGGCATATCTGAATCTTATCGCCACAGGAAACTTTTTCTGTTACTCTGCACTGTATACTATTTTTACAGATTCCATTCAACCGGAATTTCGCACGGCTGATCTGTTTTTTCGTAAGTCCCAGATATTCTCGAAGAAGCTTTTCTACGGTCATTCCCTGCATGGCTTCTTCTGCTGTTATAGTAAGATATTTCTCCATAAACTTCCTTTTAAATTCATCTTAATATTCCTGCATTCTTCGGTATCTCTACGTTCTGATAAGAATGCAGGATTCTTTCCAGTTCATGAATAGCCGGTGTAAGAAATTTATTTTTATGATATACAAGCTTAAACTTACGGTTCCATTCTCCATTTTCATTTCGAAAAACATGAATACTTTCGTGTTGTACTTCATGATACATCAGTCTCAGAGACATCACAGACAGTACCCTGTCATAAAGCACTGCATTTAGCAATGTTCGTGGACTGTTTGCTTCCCATACTGTCTGAAATGAAATCTGATGTCGTTCCGCATAATCTTCAAACAACTGGCGTGTTCCACTTCCCTGTTCACGCATGGCAAACTGTTGATCATTCAGATCCTGCACCTTAAGAATCTTACGTTCATAAAGTGGATGTTCTTTTCCGACTGCAAGCACCAGACAATCCTCAACGATTGGAAGCACTATCAGATCTGAAGAAAGAATCTCACCCTCTACAATCCCGACATCCAGCTCGGACCTTAATAATTTCTGTTCAATCTCCCGCGTATTGCTTACATAGGAAGAAACCTTTACCTCCGGACAGCTTTTCTGAAGTTCCGGAATCAGAAACGGGGTCAGACAGGTTCCGACTGTGATCGTCGAACCCAGCTTCAATGTTGAAGACTGCCCCTGATTAAGCATCAGTTCTTCCGTCTCCTCAAACTGATGGACCAGTTCTCTTGCTCTTGGGAGAAGAAGTTTTCCCCGTTCTGTGAGATACAGTTTCTTACCAAGACGCTCAAACAAAAGCCCGTTATAATGTTTTTCCAATTCACGGATTGCCTGACTTACTGTCGGCTGAGATAAATATAAATGTGCTGCCGCCGCACTCATAGATCCATAATCTGCAACTGCAACGAAAATATTCAAGTGTCGGAGCGTCATTTTAGTATATTCTCCTTATATAGGTAATTTCTATCATTTCTATAAAATAATATCATTTTTCAAATACATACTCAAGTGGTATATTATCATTTGCAAACAAAAATCACAAACAAATCATGGATTGGAGTATTTATAAATGTCAGCCTTAACAGTAAGCAAAGAAGATGAAAAACGAGTAAAAAGAATGGGATTTCTCAACAATCGTGGAACGAATTTCTTTTCCGCACGGGTCCTTACAACAAACGGAAAGGTAACAGTTGCACAGCAGCGTTGTATGGCAGATGCTGCAGAAAAATTTGGCAATGGAACACTTTTATACACAACACGACTCTCTGTTGAGATTCAGGGAATTCCATATGACAAGATTGAAGAATTTCAGGCATTCATCGCCAAAGAAGGACTTGTAACCGGTGGCACAGGTGCAAAAGTCCGTCCGGTAGTCTCCTGCAAAGGAACAACCTGTCAGTATGGACTTCTGGATTCTTATGCTCTTTCCGAAGAAATCTACAAACGGTTTTATGAAGGATTTCGAGATGTTGCACTGCCGCATAAATTCAAGATTGCAGTTGGTGGATGTCCTAATAACTGTGTCAAACCAAATCTGAATGATGTTGGTATCATTGGCCAGCGGATTCCCGAAGTGAACAGTGACATCTGTAAAGGTTGTAAAAAATGTGCAATTGAAGCAGCCTGTCCTAATAAAGTTGCAAAAGTGGTTGATGGAAAAATTCAAATTGACAAAACTCTGTGTAAACACTGTGGACGCTGTGTTGGAAAATGCCCATTCCATACAATTGAAGATGGTACTTACGGATATAAAATCTATATCGGCGGACGCTGGGGAAAAAAGATTTCTCATGGAAAAGCACTCAGCAAAATATTTACCTCCAAAGAAGAGGCACTGGATGTTATTGAAAAATCAATTCTTTTCTTCCGCGATAACGGTCTGAAGGGAGAACGTTTTGCAGAAACGATCGAAAGAATCGGTTTTGAAAATGTAGAAAAAGTTTTGATTCAGGAATAACTTTTATTCAAAAATTCATTGACTCTACAATAGTTATAGAGTTTACTATAACGTAGAAAGGAGTCATTGATTTATTATGGAAAGAAATCTTACTTCCGGCAGTGTTCTGAAAAATATTGCTTATTTCTCACTGCCGTATCTGTTATCTTACTTCCTGCAGACCCTGTACGGAATGGCTGACCTTTTTATCATCGGTCAGTTCGAGGGGGTTGCATGCACGACTGCTGTTTCGATTGGAAGCCAGGTCATGCATATGATTACGGTTATGATCGTTGGACTTGCAATGGGATCTACGGTTACGATTGCACAGGCAATTGGTGCACGTGACAAGAAAAGCGCTTCCAGAACGATTGGAAACACGGTTACTTTGTTTATGGCTGTTGCTGTTGGTTTAATGGTGCTTCTGCTTCTTCTGGTTCATCCGATCGTATCGGTGATGTCTACCCCTTCAGAAGCAGTGAATGGAACGGTAGCTTATCTTACTGTATGTTTTATCGGAATTCCATGCATTACAGCTTACAATATCATCAGTTCAATTTTTCGCGGACTTGGAGATTCAAAAAGTCCGATGTATTTCATTGCGATTGCATGTGTGGTAAATATAGGTCTAGATTATTTGTTTATGGGCTACTTCCATCTTGGACCTGTTGGTGCTGCACTTGGTACAACGTTATCACAGCTTGTCAGTGTTATCATTGCACTGATTGTAATTTTAAAAAAGGATACAGGAATCTCTTTATCACAGAAGGATTTTCGTCCGGATCACGCATCCATGCAGAAAATTTTGACTATCGGAATTCCTGTCGCTTTGCAGGATGGTTTTATCCAGATTGCTTTTATTGTCATTACAATCATTGCAAACAGACGTGGACTTGATACAGCCGCCGCTGTCGGAATTGTTGAGAAGATCATCAGCTTTTTATTTCTGGTTCCTTCTTCTATGCTTTCGACTGTTTCTGCTCTGTGTGCACAGAATATCGGAGCAAAGAAACATGATCGTGCTTCAAAGACGCTTCGCTATGGAATTATGATTGCTGTTGGTTTTGGAATTATTGTTTCTATTGTGATTCAATTTATTGCAGAACCGGTAATATCATTGTTTACAACGGATACAACAGTTATTGTGCTCGGTAGTCAGTACATACGTGGATATATCTTTGACTGTATTTTTGCAGGAATTCATTTCTGTTTCAGTGGATACTTTTGCGCGTATGGAAAATCGGGATTTTCTTTTCTGCACAATATTGTGTCTATCCTCTTTGTGCGTATCCCGGGAGTTTATCTGACTTCATTATGGTTCCCGGCCACACTGTTTCCGATGGGAATTGCGACAGCATGTGGTTCGTTGCTTTCTGTCATCATCTGTTTAGTTGTATTCCGCTGGATGAAGCAGCATGTGATCAGACCTATAATGGCATAAAAGGATGATCAATCTTGTAGCTGTAATATTTTTAATAGGTCTTTTTTCGGAAGATCCGGATTGCTTTGGTAAATATCAATGTAGTCCGGATCTTCTGTTCTGCTATTAAATGCAGGAAAGAGAAGACCGCATTCTGGTTTTCCTGGCTCGTAATCACCGGACACCGGGCAGATTGCGCAGATGATATACTCGTAGATTTCTTCGGACTCCCAGAGGCTTTCGTGGTCAGCTGCTTTGAGCGGGATATCGTAGGTATTATGAAAAAGATATACGGCATAGTCGTGGTTAGCATGATAGTTCTCCGCAATATATTCATAAAAGGATTCGAGGAGAGCATCGTTTTTAAGGGCGCAGGATTTAATTCCAAGCAGGAGCTGACGAATTCCACCTGGGGTATATGCCTCTTTTGGAATTTTGTAGCGTTTGAGATTCTGGTTTGTTGGGGAGAATGGAATTGTCTTGGCTATAGCAAGGTTCTGTTCTTTCTCGGAATTTTTGAGTTTCAGGAAGTTTGTATTGAAGGTGCCGTCGATGAAACCGTCTTTATCCATGTAGCTGCCGGCAATGCGGGTCATGGATGTGCGGGCAGGTGTCATTCGACGGGTGAGTTCAAGCATATCGTCGCGGTTGATTCGGGTGATTGATGGCATGGTGATTCCTTTCTTATGTAGTGGGTATTGTGATTCTCATATGCAGGTATTATGGTTCTCTCACGTAACCAGTTATCCATAATCGGATCGTGGAACACAGAGCTTACGTTTCCGGTTTTCGACCGTGCGCTTATGGATGACTGCTTTTGCAAACTCGCTTCGCTCAGACAGAGCACAGCAGCCATCGCTAGCACAGCCGAAATTCCGGAAGCCTCGCTGGTATTCCTGATCCGATACATGGAAGCTGGTTACTGGGAATGGAAATATATAAGTAATAGATTTGTATAATATAATTAATTATAAGAATAACAAACATTCAATATTTATACAACAAAAAACCGAAACGGGATATCCGCTCCGGCTTCATCATCGTATCTTCAAAACCGCATACATGTTGACAATCAACTGAATCTTTATGACCATGCTTTCTTGGTCAAGCCCTCACCCTATTAGTAGCAGTCAGCTCCATGTGTTACCACACTTCCACCCCTGCCCTATCAACCTCG
>CAKRXU010000031.1 GCA_934424575.1 uncultured Blautia sp. | reverse complement strand
ACACTGTGTAAGACATTGCAGTACCGTAAGGTATTCACCAATGCAGTAGTGGTAGAAGCAAGAATCCCCCTGCTTTATCTGTGGGGAGTGTCAAGATAAAAGGAGCACCACACATGAACAATCTACTAAATAAAATCCGCACCCAATCCGCCACCGCATTCACCCACAGTGGCAAATTCCACGCAGATGACGTTTTTTCATCTGCGCTGTTATTATATTTGAACCCGGAGATCACGATCACACGTGGCAATCGTGTGCCGGATGATTTCGATGGTATTGTTTTTGATATCGGCAGAGGAAAATACGACCATCACCAGAAAGACAGCAGGATCCGCGAAAATGGCATCCCATACGCGGCATTCGGACTTCTGTGGGAGGAACTTGGACCGGAGATCCTTGGCGAAGAACTGGCGCAGAAATTCGATGAAGCTTTCGTGCAGCCGCTTGATAACAACGATAATACCGGTGAGAAGAACGAACTTGCAATTCTGATCGGAAACTTCAACCCGACCTGGGATGCTGAGGGTGGTAACGACGAAGCTTTTTTCCAGGCAGTCAGCGTTGCAGGGATGATTCTGGAAAACAAATTTGAACGATACAGAGGCAACGAACGCGCCGACAAACGGGTAGAAGAAATCTACACCAGACATCAGCAGGCGTTCCACGACAGAGAAAAACACAGAGATGATGCAAGGATCCTCATCCTCCCGGAATTTGTTCCCTGTCAGAAATTCCTCTCCGAGACACAGATCGCATTCGTGATCTTTCCGTCAAACAGAGGCGGTTACTGCATCCAGCCTCAGAAAAAAGAATATTCCATGAATTACAAATGCAGCTTTCCACCAGAATGGCTCGGTCTCGAAAATGAAGAACTCAAAGCAGTGACCGGACTCAAAACAGCAAATTTCTGTCACAAAGGCGGTTTTCTTATGACTACCGGTGAACTTGCAGATGCAGTACAGGCGTGTAAGCTCAGTATGGAACAGTTTTACGAGAAACCTATGATCGTAAGCGTTGGTGGAGCCGCAGAATACGACGAACTTCTCCACCAGCTCCCCAAATTGCAGGCAGCAGAGATCATCCACATAGATTTTCCAGCTCTTCCGGAACTGGAAATCCAGGGAATCTACGCCGAAGTATCCATGGAGAAACAGGAATGGAAAGCCTGGATCAAAGATCAGATCAGAAAAATCCTGAAATACAAGCCGGAAGCTGTTTTTGTCGGAGAAAATCTTTTCGCAGCATACCCGATCGTACATGCACTCCGCAAGAAACACATCCCGGTTCTCACAGCAGCAGAAAAAGACGGACAGAAACTCCTTATCCGAATCCCGTCAGGTTCATAAACTTATAACATCCATAACACCACAATATATACTGAAACATACGAAACACATGAAACATACAAAAAGGAGGCTGAATAATACATGATTCGTCTTCAGGACATCGCAGAAATGGCAGGTGTCAGCCGCACCACTGTATCAAATGTCATAAATGGCAATACCAAGAGGGTTTCCCAGGCAACCATTGATAAGATCACGGCAATCCTCAAAGAACAGAACTACGTTCCCCACATGGGCTCCGTGATGCTTTCCGGTCATGGTTCCAGGATCATAGGCGTAGTACTTGGCTTTTCCTATGCTCACGGCATGCAGTCCCTTCAGGACCCGTTCGTAGGCGAACTGATCGGAACCATCCAGATGGAAACCGAAGAAAAAGGTTATTACGTCATGCTCATCGGCGGTGAAAATATCCAGAATGTAGTGGACATCGCGTCCAAATGGAACGTAGAAGGTCTGATCATTCTCGGCTATGGTGAAGACCAGTACCGCAGACTTTCACGCAAACTGAACAAAAAAATGATTCTGATCGATGCCTACCCCGAAGGTGCCTACACCTTCCAGAATGTCGGTGTAGATGACTATTCCGGCGGTTATCAGATCGGAGAATACCTCTATTCCCGCGGTTATGAGAAAGCCCTGTTCATCGCAGAAACCGATCAGGACAGCGATTACTACCGCTGGATGGGATTCAAACAGGCGATGGAGAAGCAAGGGAAATTCTGCAGCCGTTCCCGGTATATCGTCGTCCCGGGTGACAAAAATCCACGTCTTCGGAAATACAGAGAACTCCTTCCACGTTTCCTTGAAGCAAAAGCACTGGCTTTTTCCTCAGATTATGACGCGATCGAAGCGATGAATTTCTTTTTTGATGAGGGAATCAGTGTTCCGGATCAGATTTCTATTACAGGTTACGATGACAGTATATATGCAAGCATAGTCCGACCGAAACTGACAACAGTCCATCAGAATATCCAGCAAAAAGCACATCTGGCACTGATACGATTAATGAAACTGATCCAGGGAGAAACCCTGAAAGAACTAAATGTAAAAAGTCCGGTCTATCTGGTAAAAAGGGATTCTGTCAAAGAATGACAGAGTCCTTATTTTTTTGTCTAAAGTGCATAAAAACAGGAGCTAAACTTTGTCTACAATTTAAGTTTCGCGAGAAACCTGTTGATTTTTCAGAGGCAGTGGGGTTATGATAAACTCACCAAAAGGGAACAGGACAGACGTGTCCGGGGTAATGTTTCGTAAACTTCTGGTGCTGCGCAGCCTTCATACTTGTAAACAAACATCATGGAGGAAAGAAAAGATGAAAAATAAAAAAATTATCAGCGTATTAATGGTTGGTGCTTTAATGGCAGGTATGCTTACTGTTACAGGATGCGGCGGATCTTCTGACGGAGCTTCTTCTGCAAAGGGTGGAAAAACAGAGCTGGAACTGTTTTCCAGTAAAGCAGAAAACAAAGACGTTCTTCAGCAGCTTGTAGATAAATTCAATGAATCTCACGAGGACGTGACCATCAAGATCACAGCTCCGGCAGATGCAGGAACAGTATTAAAGACAAGAATGGCAAAGAACGACATGCCTGACATCGTAATGATGGGTGGAGACAACAACTACACAGAAGTAGAGAGCGCAGGAATGCTGGTTGACTTAAGTGATCAGGATTACATCTCCAACATCCAGGATTCTTATATGCAGATGGTTTATGACGTAAACAAAGACAAAGAAGAAAAAGCATACGGCGTTCCATACGCAACAAACGCATCTGGTGTCATCTATAATGTAGACAAATTTGAAGAACTCGGGCTTGAAATTCCAAAGACATGGGATGAGTTCATTGACGTACTTGACCAGATCAAAGATGCAGGAGAGCAGCCGCTCCTTATGACTTACAAAGATGCATGGACAAGCCTCTGCCCATGGAACAGCATGGCACCTGACCTTCAGCCGGAGGGATTCACAGATGACCGTAAAGAAGGAAAAACAACATTCGTGGGAACTCACGAAGAGATTGTAGAAAAATATCTGACACTCCTTGACTATGCACAGGATGACTTCATGGGTCTGACTTATGACGATGGAAACAAAGCTTTTGCAAACGGTGATTCAGTCATGATCATCAACGGAAACTGGGCGATCAATCAGTACAAGAGTGCTAATGCAGATCTGAATGTCAACATGTTTGCACTTCCGGCATCCAATGATGAATCCAAAAACTATGTAACATCAGGTGTTGACGTACTTCTTGGCGTATGCAAAGACAGCGCAAACGAAGATATGGCAAAAGAATTCGTTTCCTTCATGATGGAGCCGGAAAACGCACAGACCTATATCGACGATCAGTTCGCATTCTCCGCTATCAAAGGCGTAGAGCAGAACAACGAAACAGTTGCCGGTGTCAAAGAAGATATCGCCAACGGCAAAGTAGCAAACTTCCCGGATCACTACTATCCGTCAGGATTTGATCTTTCCGCACTTATTTCTGAAATGTGCCTGAACTATTCCAACGGAATGGACAATCAGGAAAACATGGACCAGTTCCTGAAACAGTGTGATGAAAAATACGACATCGCTAACGTAGATTAAGTGAGGAGATGATCCCATGAAGAAAAAAACAGCCCGCAAAAGACCTGCTGTTAATAAAGTTTACTACATTTATGTAGGAATCCTTGCAGTATTATTCTTTATCTTCCATACGATCCCGTTTCTGAGAGGTGTTCTGTACAGCTTTACGGACTGGAAAGGATATGGAGACTGGAACTTTGTTGGTCTGCGCAACTATCTGCACATGTTCTCAGATGCAGATACAGGAAATGCATACCTGTTCACTTTCAAGTTTGCAGTGATCGCAACGATCCTTGTAAACGTGATCAGTCTGATCCTTGCGTGTGCATTGAATTCGAAGATCAAATTCAAAAACACGATCAAAGCTTTTTACTTCCTTCCATATATGCTTGGAAGCCTGATCGTCGGATTTATTTTCAACTATATTTTTGCAAACCTGATCCCACAGCTCGGAAAGAGCCTCGGGATCCAGGTATTAAGCGTAAACATCCTTGGTACCAACCATGCGATCTGGGGAATCATCGCCGTTGCTGTATGGACCGGATGTGCATTCAACACCCTGATCTATATCGCAGGCCTGCAGTCTATTGATACGGATGTGTACGAAGCAGCAGACCTCGACGGAGCAACCGGCTTCCGCAGATTTACCAAGATCACCTTCCCGCTTCTGGCACCGTCCTTTACCATCAACATGGTACTTTCTGCAAAAGGATACCTGATGGTTTACGACCAGATCATGGCGATGACAGAAGGTGGACCGGGAACCAGTACAACCTCTATCGCAGTACTTATTTATAAGAAAGGCTTCGGCGGCGGTCAGTTTGCTTATCAGTCAGCCAACGCAGTCATGCTTTTCATCGTAGTAGTATTGATTTCCGTGTTCCAGTTACGTATACTTGAAAAGAGGGAGGAAAAATTAGGATGAAACGTCGTACAGCAAACGTAAAAGAGCGTTACAACTGGCCTGTGACCATCCTTCTGATCGCAGGAATCGTGCTGATCATCCTTCTGCCTCTGTATATGGCACTGATGATCGCAATCAAAGATCCGTCAGACATGAACAATATCCTGGCACTTCCGACAAAACTTCGTCTTCAGAACTTTGTCGATGCCTGGAATATGACAAATTTCCCGAGGAAATTTTTTAACACAGCTTTTATTACCGTGATCAACCTGATCTTTACCCTGATCACAAACTCATTCGCAGCATATGCGATCACAAGAAACAGAAAGAAGAGTAAATTCTTCTCAATCATGTATTACTACTTTATCAGTGCAATGTTCATTCCGTTTCAGGTAATCATGCTTCCGTTAGTTGTACAGGCAAATACTTTCCATCTGGACAACATCTACGGAATCACATTCCTGTATATCATCTTCGGTCTGCCGATGAACACCTTTCTTTATACAGGTGCTGTCAAAGCAATCCCGGAGGCACTGGATGAAGCAGCAATGATCGATGGTGCAAACCCGATCCAGACATTCAGCCGGATCATTTTCCCGGTACTGAAACCTACCACTGCAACCGTAGCAATCCTTTCATTTATGTGGACATGGAACGACTTCACCATGCCACTGGTACTTTTGAGTGATGAGAGTCAGCAGACATTACAGCTTGCGCAGTACGTATTCAAAAAACAGTTCTCTGTAGATTACAACCTGGCATTCGCATCCTACCTGCTGGTTCTTGCCCCTGTACTGATCGTATACATCTTCTGCCAGAAATGGATCATGAACGGTGTGGTTGCCGGAGCGGTTAAGTGAGGAAATTACGGAGCTGTGCAACAGCGGAGTAATTCGTATGTATCGGTGAACAAAATAACAATAATAAACAGGAGGCTTATAGCATGGAGAAAAAATGGTGGAAAGAAAGCGTCGTATATCAGATCTACCCGAAAAGTTTTAATGACAGCAACGGAGATGGTATTGGAGATATCAGAGGAATCATACAGAAACTTGATTATCTGAAAGAACTTGGCGTAAATGTGCTGTGGATCTCTCCAATGCTTGAGTCTCCACAGGATGACAACGGCTACGATATTTCTGATTATCAGAAAATCTACAAAGATTACGGAACAATGGAAGACTACGAAGAACTGCTCGCCGAGGCACACAAACGCGGCATCAAGATCCTGATGGATCTCGTAGTCAACCACACATCCGACGAACACAACTGGTTTATCGAAAGCCGCAAATCCAAAGACAATCCGTACCGTGATTACTACATCTGGAAAGACCCGGTCAATGGAAAAGAACCAAACAACTGGGGTGGTGTATTCGGCGGTTCCGCATGGGAATATGATGCTCAGACCCAGATGTATTACCTGCATCTGTTCTCGAAGAAACAGCCGGATCTCAACTGGGAAAACGAAAAAGTCCGCCAGGAAGTTTACAACATGATGAATTTCTGGTGTGAAAAAGGAATCGACGGCTTCCGTATGGATGTCATCAGCATGATTTCCAAAGACCAGGCATTCCCAGACGGAGAAGTACGTAACGGACTGTATGGCGATTTTGGACCATATTGCGTACATGGCCCGAGGGTTCATGAATTTCTTCAGGAAATGAACAGAGAAGTCCTTTCCAAATATGATGTCATGACGGTCGGTGAGACTTCCGGTGTTACGATCGAAGAAGCACAGAAGTATGCCGGCGAGAACAGAAATGAACTGAACATGGTATTTCAGTTTGAACATGTGGAAGATGCCTGTGGTGATTATGGAAAATGGACAACTGCCAAATTTAATTTCAAAGATTTCAAACGTATCATGATCAAATGGCAGGAAGAGCTTCAGGGCAAAGCATGGAACAGCCTGTTTCTTGGAAACCATGACCAGCCGAGAAGCGTCAGCCGATTCGGAAACGACAACCCGGCATACAGAGAGACTTCCGCCAAAATGCTGGCAACCTGTCTTCATATGATGCAGGGAACTCCATATGTATACCAGGGTGAAGAACTTGGCATGACAAATGCCTATTTTGAAAAACTGGAAGACTACCGTGATATCGAGAGCATCAACTTCTACACAGAACTGACAGAAGCAGGACTTCTGACACCGGAATACATGATGAAATGTCTGATGCTGAGAAGCCGTGACAATGCGAGAACACCGATGCAGTGGGATACTTCCGCGCAGGCAGGATTTACAGACGGTGAGCCGTGGATCAAAGTGAACCCGAACTACAAAGAGATCAATGCGGCACAGCAGCTTGAAGATCCGAATTCTGTTTTCCATTACTATCAGAAACTGATCAGCCTGCGTAAAGAAAAAGACATTGTTGTCTATGGTGAGTTTGAGCCACTTTACCGCGATGACGAGCAGATTTTTGCCTACACAAGAAAACAGGATCAGGAAAAACTTCTGACAGTCTGCAACTTCAGCGACAAGGATGCAGAAGTAGAAGTACCGGAAGAATTTAAGGGTGCAGAATGCCTGATCACAAACCTTGGAAGAAAAGTATTCGAAGGAAAAATCGTTCTGAAACCATATGAAGCATTTGTATTATATAAATAAGAGGGAACACAGAGATGATCAGAAAATACAGATATGGAACTCCATTTGACACGGAGGCACTGACCGAAAAAATCGAAACAACTGAGGGCGTTTTTCCATATGGAGAGATCAGCCAGGAAGAAGGATTTGCTTTTACCTATATCATGGACGAAGATGATATCGTCTATGGTCTGGGCGAAGCAAACCGTGGAATCAACAAGAGAGGTTACTGCTATATCAGTGACTGTGCAGATGATCCGGAACATACAGAGGACAAGCGTTCCCTGTACGGAGCTCACAACTTCATTATCGTAAGCGGCAAGACGACTTTTGGTCTGTTTTTTGACTATCCGTCAAAACTGACATTCGATATCGGATATACCAGAATGGACACTCTCAAAGTATCCTGCGAAAATGCTGACCTGGATATCTACGTGATCGAAGGCGAAAATGCTTACGATATCGTAAAACAGTTCCGTCATGTGATCGGACGCAGCTACATCCCGCCGAAGTTTGCTTTCGGTTTTGGACAGAGCCGCTGGGGTTACACCACAAAGGAAGATTTCCGCACCGTTGCCAAAGGATACCGCGAGAACCATATCCCGATCGATATGATCTACATGGATATCGACTACATGCAGTCTTTCAAGGATTTTACACTGAGTGAAGAAAACTTTCAGGATTTTCCGGAATTCGTACAGGAAATGAAAGACCAGGATCTTCGCCTGATCCCGATCATCGATGCCGGTGTCAAGGTTGAGCCGGGATACGATGTTTACGAAGAAGGTGTCAAGAACAACTATTTCTGCAAGCGAGAAGACGGAAGTGATTTTGTTGCAGCCGTATGGCCGGGAGATACACACTTCCCGGATATGCTGAATAAGGATGCCAGAAAATGGTTTGGAGACAAATACCGTTTCCTTATTGAGCAGGGAATTGATGGCTTCTGGAATGATATGAACGAACCGGCAATCTTTTATTCTTCTGAAGGTCTGTCAGAAGCAAAAGAACTTGCCGGAGAATTCGCAAAAGATACAGAGGGCAAGATCCATCCGTGGGCTATGCAGGCCAAGATGAAAGACATCGCAAACAATCCGGAAGATTACAGAAGATTTTATCACAATGTTGATGGCAAAAAGATCCGTCATGACAAAGTGCATAACCTTTTTGGCTACAATATGACAAGAGCAGCAGGAGAAGCTTTTGAACGGATTGATCCGGAAAAACGATTCCTGATGTTCTCCAGATCTTCCTACATCGGAATGCACCGCTATGGCGGAATCTGGATGGGAGACAACAAATCCTGGTGGTCACACATCCTTCTGAACCTCAAGATGCTTCCGTCCCTGAACATGTGCGGTTTCATGTACACAGGTGCCGACCTTGGCGGCTTTGGCGCAGATGCAACCAGAGATCTGGTGCTCCGCTTCCTTGCTTTAGGCGTATTTACCCCGTTAATGCGTAACCACGCAGCAGCCGGAACAAGAGAACAGGAATGCTACCAGTTCGAGAACATCGAAGATTTCCGAAATGTTATCAATGCCAGATATCGTCTTGTACCGTATCTGTACAGCGAGTACATGAAAGCTGCACTGAACGATGACATGTACTTCAAACCGCTCGGCTTCGTTTACCCGGATGACAAAATGGCGATCCGCGTAGAAGACCAGCTCATCCTCGGAAACGAGATCATGATCGCCCCGGTATACGAACAGAACGCAAGAGGCCGCTACGTTTACCTTCCAGAAGAAATGAAATTCATCAAGTTCCTGCCAGACGGAACCATTTCCGAAGAAATCCTCGCAAAAGGAGTTCATTATGTAGACGTAGCACTCAACGAAGTACCACTCTTCATCCGAAGCGGCAAATGCATCCCGCTCGCAGAAGTAGCAGAGTGCGTGAAAGATATTGATGCAGAGAACCTTAAGATGCTTGGCTATGAAGGAAGCAGCTATACTCTGTACGAAGACGACGGAATCCATAAGGACTATAATAAGGAAGAAAATTATAGGGTTCTGACGAAATAAGGTAATAGTGAATTTGAATATGTGTGAATGAAAGCAGGGCTGACAGTCTGTAATGTGATTGCCAGCCCTGTTTTTTTGCTTTTATTTTGAAATATGTCTATTTTGTTGACTCAGAGCAAACCTACTCTTGTTAGAACCATCTGATTTTGACATGTCCAATGACTGGCAGAATAGTTACTATATTATGGACCAACCAATTTTTAAAATTTTGTTGGTCGTCATATGGCTTACTCTTTTTGTAGTCATCTAACTCGATAAATTTCGTGAACTTCACAGATACTTATTGCTATTTAGACCATTTTCAGTCGGGAAATTTGTGGACTCAGTAAGCACTTTTCGGCGCTTAAGCCATTTTTTTACATAAGAATTAAAAAAATTAGCACTCAACTATTGACTTGGCTAACAACGCGTGTTATATTACCAGTATAACAAAGATAACCCAAAGGGTACGGAAAGAAATTTCGGTATCCTTTTCCTACGATATAGAGGAGGAAAGCCTATGAATATCAGTAAATTTACACAGAAATCCATCCAGGCTGTTCAGGACCTTGAGAAGGTTGCTTATGAGTATGGCAACCAGGAAGTAGAGCAGGAGCATCTTCTGTATGCGCTGCTGACACAGGAGGACAGCCTGATTCTCAAACTGATTGAGAAGATGGATATCAATAAAGAATATTTTATCAACGTAGTAAAGAAAGCCCTGGATGCGAAGGTCAAGGTATCTGGTGGTGACCTGAGATTTGGACAGTATCTGAACAAGTCTCTCGTAAATGCAGAGAATGAAGCAAAGGCAATGGGAGATGAGTATATTTCCGTTGAGCATCTGTTCCTGTCCCTGCTGACACAGCCGAGTCCGAGCATGAAGAAGATCTTTAATGAATTCGGTATCACTCGAGAAAGATTTCTACAGGCACTTTCTACTGTGAGAGGCAACCAGAGAGTTGTCAGCGACAATCCGGAAGCAACTTATGATACCCTGAACAAATATGGAGAGGATCTTGTCGAGAAGGCAAGAAACCAGAAACTTGATCCGGTCATCGGACGTGATGCAGAGATCCGCAACATTGTCCGTATCCTTTCCCGTAAGACTAAGAATAACCCGGTACTGATCGGTGAGCCTGGTGTCGGTAAGACAGCAGCGATCGAAGGACTGGCACAGCGAATTGTTGCCGGTGATGTCCCGGAAGGCCTTAAGAATAAGAAGATTTTTGCTCTGGATATGGGTGCCCTGGTCGCAGGTGCGAAGTACCGTGGTGAATTCGAGGAACGTCTCAAAGCCGTCCTTGAAGAAGTAAAGAAAAGTGAGGGAGAGATCATCCTCTTCATCGATGAACTTCACCTGATCGTCGGAGCCGGTAAGACAGACGGTGCGATGGATGCAGGCAACATGTTGAAACCTATGCTTGCCAGAGGTGAACTGCACTGCATCGGTGCCACCACACTGGACGAGTACCGTCAGTACATCGAGAAAGACGCCGCACTGGCACGTCGTTTCCAGCCAGTTATGGTAGATGAGCCGACGGTAGAAGATACCATTTCCATCCTGCGTGGACTGAAAGAAAGATACGAAGTTTTCCATGGTGTCAAGATCACAGACAGCGCACTGGTAGCAGCCGCAACTCTTTCACACAGATACATCACAGACAGATTTCTGCCGGATAAGGCTATCGACCTGGTTGATGAAGCCTGTGCCCTGATCAAGACCGAACTGGATTCCATGCCGACTGAGCTGGATGAACAGAGACGTAAGATCATGCAGATGGAGATCGAAGAATCTGCCCTTAAGAAAGAAACCGACAATCTGAGCAAAGAACGTCTTGCAGAACTGCAGAAAGAACTTGCAGAGATGCGTGACACCTTCAACACGCAGAAAGCCCAGTGGGACAATGAAAAACATTCTGTAGAAAAGCTCCAGAAATTACGTGAGCAGATCGAGGATATCAACAAACAGATCCAGAAAGCAAAACAGAACTACGATCTGGAAAAAGCTGCCGAACTGCAGTACGGCGAACTGCCGAAACTCCAGAAACAGCTTGAGATCGAGGAAAAACAGGTCAAAGAAAGCGACCGCAGCCTGGTACACGAAGCTGTCACAGACGATGAGATCGCAAGGATCATCTCCCGCTGGACCGGCATTCCGGTAACGAAACTGACCGAAGGTGAGAGAACCAAACTTCTCGGACTGGAAGATGAACTTCATAAACGTGTGATCGGACAGGATGAAGGTGTCCGCCTTGTTACAGATGCAATCCTTCGTTCCAAAGCAGGAATCAAAGACCCGTCCAAACCGATTGGTTCCTTCCTGTTCCTTGGACCTACCGGTGTCGGTAAGACCGAACTTGCCAAGACTCTGGCAGCAACTCTGTTTGATGACGAGCAGAATATGGTACGAATCGATATGAGTGAGTACATGGAGAAATATTCTGTATCCCGTCTGATCGGAGCGCCTCCGGGATATGTTGGATATGAAGAGGGCGGTCAGCTTACAGAGGCTGTTCGTCGTAAACCGTACAGCGTTGTCCTGTTTGATGAGATCGAGAAAGCACATCCGGATGTATTCAATGTGCTTCTGCAGGTTCTGGACGATGGTCGTATCACCGACTCCCAGGGCAGAACGGTAGACTTCAAGAATACCATCCTGATCATGACATCCAACATCGGTTCTCCGTATCTTCTTGACGGAATCGACGAGAACGGAGACATCAAACCGGATGCACAGGAACTGGTCATGAACGACCTGCGAGGACATTTCCGTCCGGAATTCCTGAACCGTCTGGATGAAATTATCATGTTCAAACCATTGACAAAAGACAATATTGGCGGCATAGTAGACCTTATGGTCAAAGAACTCAGCAACCGTCTGGCAGACCAGGAACTTTCTCTGGAACTGACCGATGCAGCAAGGACTCAGGTGATTGAGAATGGCTACGATCCGGTATACGGAGCTCGTCCGCTGAAACGTTATCTGCAGAACTATGTGGAGACACTGGCTGCCAAGAAGATCCTTTCCGGTGATGTTCATGCAGGTGATACACTTGTATTGGATGTAAAGGATGGCGAGTTCGTGATCAATACGAAATAAATTGCTGCTGTGCATGAAGCGGCCGGCAGCAGAATACCACAGGAGGTAGGCGATGATACCAAGAGATCCGGTGATGCTGTTGAGCTACGTCAACACACAGCTCAGAGATTTTTATTCTTCTCTGGATGCTTTTTGCGAAGACAAAGACATATCCAGAGAAGAACTGGTAGAGAAACTGTCATCGATTGATTATCAGTACGATACAGTGACAAATCAGTTTGTATAAAACAATAATACGAGAAGACATTTGCCTTTCCACAAATATGAAGTGGGAGGCAGGTGTCTTTTTTGTTGCATTGCATATCATATCGTGGAAACACAAGCAGTGTGTCTGCTAATTATCCAGATGATTAGCCTGACAAAATAATTTTCTTTCATTGTCAGGAAATTATTCCTTTGTAAAATCTAAAAAAAGTGTGAAATCTACAAAAAACAGTTGCATTTTTTGTGCAAATACATATAATAAATAATTAGTCGGCTAATCAATAGCTAACTAACGAAATAAAACAGATGTTTTAACGGAGGTGAAGAGGTGTTTATAGACGAAGAACCAGGGTTTTGCCAGGAACACAGCCAGAGCTTTCTGTCAATGTTCATGCGGATCGACCGTCGTTTTATGGGCAAATGCTTTGGTCAGATGCAGGAAGTAGGGATTTATCCGGGGCAGATTCCGGTGTTGGGACTTCTGGCATACAAGGATGGACTGAGTCAGCGTGAGATCGCAGAGCGTTTGCGGATCAAGCCGCCGACCGTCAACGTGACCGTTCAGCGACTGGAAAAGGCAGGATTTCTCTACAGAGAAGCAGATGAAAAAGATCAGCGTATCTCCAGGATCTACCTGACAGAGAAAGGCAAACAGGCGAAGGAAAATGGCATGAAGAAAGTAAAAGAGAATGAAAAGATCCTCCTCAGCGGTCTCAGCGATGCAGAACTTTGCCTTTTGAGAAGAATGTTGGAGCAGATCACGGAGAATATTGATAAGATACCGGGCAGCTCCGGAAAAAATGACACAAAGAAAGCGAGGCAGCAAAAGTGATCAAACTGATGAAGTATCTGAAAAAATCAGCAGGCTATGTGATCCTGATCATAGCACTCCTGTTTCTTCAGGCATACTGCGATCTGTCTTTGCCGGACTACACTTCCAAGATTGTGAATGTAGGCATCCAGCAGAGCGGTATCGAAGACAGCGTACCTGAAAAGATCAGACAGACATCCATGGACAGCTTACAATTGTTTATGGACGATGATGACAAAGAAACCGTAGATTCTTTTTATGAAGAAGACGGAGACAATCTCGTACTCAAAGACGACGTAACAAGTGATGAAAGAGACGAACTGAACAGCATCTTCGGCAAACCGATGATGATCGCAGCAAGCTTTTCATCCGGAAGCGATGAAGTTACAGCCATGCTCTCCCAGATGGGCGTTCCGGAGGGAACCGACCCGATGCAGGCGATCGCCATGATGCCTAAAGAGGCACTTGACGCAATGACTGAGAAGATCAGCGAGAAAATCGACAGCATGCAGGACTCCATCATCACACAGGCCGGTGTTTCCTATGTGAAGAGTGAATATGAGGCACTGGGAGAGGACGTGGATGCGATCCAGATGCACTATATCAAAGTATCTGGAGTCAAGATGCTTGGTATGGCACTTATCACCATGCTCTGTGCGATCAGCGTTGTATTCCTTTCTTCCAGAGTGGCAGCAGCACTTGGCCATGACCTGAGAAATGCCGTATACCGCAAGGTTATCACTTTCTCAAGCCGTGAGTACCATAAGTTTTCCACAGCTTCTCTGATCACACGCTGTACGAACGATATCCAGCAGGTGCAGCAGGTAATGGCAATGCTTTTCCGTATCGTTCTTTATGCTCCGATCCTTGGTATCGGAGGTGTGATCCGTGTACTTAAGACCGATTCTTCCATGACCTGGATCCTTGGTCTGGCAGTCGGACTGATCTTGGTAGTCATTATCGTTTTGTTCCAGGTGGCAATGCCGAAATTTACCGCATTACAGACACTGGTCGATAAACTGAATCTGGTAACACGTGAGATTCTTACCGGTATCCCGGTCATCCGTGCATTCAGCCGTGAGAAACACGAAGAAGAACGTTTCGAGGAAGCAAACGAGCGACTGACAAAGACAAACCTGTTCGTCAACAGATGCATGACCTTCATGATGCCGACCATGATGCTGATCATGAACGGTGTTTCCGTACTGATCATTTACAGCGGTTCCTATGCCGTTGATAACGGAACTATGCAGGTAGGTAATGTTATGGCATTCATCCAGTATGCAATGCAGATCATCATGTCCTTCCTGATGATCACAGCCATGTCCATCATGCTCCCGAGAGCAAACGTGGCAGCACTTCGTATCAACGATGTCCTCAAGACAAAAGTAAGTGTCACAGATCCGGAAAATCCGGTTCAGCCAGCCGAAAATGTAAAAGGAACCGTAGAATTCGACCATGTAAGCTTCGCTTATCCGGAAGCAGGAGAGAATGTCCTGACCGATATTTCCTTCAAGGCGGAGAAGGGGGAGACGATTGCCATCATCGGAAGTACCGGAAGCGGCAAGAGTACTCTTGTAAATCTGATCCCTCGTTTCTACGATGTGACAGAAGGTAAAGTTCTGGTGGACGGCATTGATGTCCGTGATATGACCCAGAAAGAAGTCAGATCCAGACTTGGATATGTGCCGCAGAAGGGAGTTCTTTTCTCTGGTACGATCGATTCCAACATCCGTTACGGTAAGACGGATATTTCAGAAGCAGAAGTAAAAGAAGCCGCAGAAGTTGCACAGGCAACCGAGTTTATCGAGACAAAACCAGAGAAATACACATCCCCGATCGCACAGGGAGGAACCAACGTATCCGGCGGACAGAAGCAGAGACTTTCGATCGCGAGAGCGATTGCCAAGAAACCGGAGATCTTTATTTTTGACGACAGCTTTTCCGCACTGGACTTCAAGACAGACAGTACTCTGCGTAAAGCACTCAAAGCACATACAAAAGATGCGACAACGATCATTGTTGCACAGCGTATCAGTACGATTCTGAATGCAGACAAGATCATTGTCCTGGATGACGGACATATGGCCGGTATCGGTTCTCACAAAGAACTGATGAAGAACTGTGAGGTTTACCGCCAGATTGCAATGAGTCAGTTGTCAGAGGAGGAATTGGCATGAGTGAACAGAGACGACGTGGACCGATGGGCGGCCATGGAAGAGGCATGCGCCCGACAGAAAAAGCAAAAGACTTCAAAGGTGCGATGGGAAAACTGTTCCGCTATATGGGACGCTATAAACTGCGTTTTGTGATGGTGTTCATTTTTGCGATTGCAGGAACGATTTTTAATATCGCAGGACCAAAGATCCTTGGTAAAGCAACGACCGAACTTTATACAGGTCTGGTTGCCAAGGTAAACGGAACCGGAGGCATTGATTTCACGAAGATCGGAACAATCCTTCTGTGGACACTGGGACTGTATGTGGCAAGTGCATGCTTCTCCTTTATCCAGGGATGGATCATGACCGGTATCTCCAATGATGTGACATACAACCTCCGTAAAGATATCTCAAAGAAGATCAACAAACTGCCTCTGAATTATTTCGAGAGCAGAACAAACGGTGAGATCCTCTCCCGTGTAACGAACGATGTCGATACACTGCAGATGAGCCTGAACCAGAGTTTAACTCAGCTGATTACATCTGTGACAACTCTGATCGGTGTATTTATCATGATGCTGTCCATCAACGTGTGGATGACACTGGCAGCACTTCTGATCCTGCCGGTTTCCATGTTTATCATCCAGGCGGTGATGAAGCATTCACAGAAATACTTCCAGGCACAGCAGAATTATCTTGGTGCGGTCAACGGCCAGATTGAAGAAAATTTTGGCGGACATGATGTAGTAAGAGTATTCAACAAAGAAAACGATGTTCTGGAAGAATTCGAAAAAGACAACAAGAAACTTTATGAATCTGCATGGAAATCACAGTTTTTCTCAGGAATGATGATGCCGATCATGCAGTTTGTAGGAAACCTTGGATATGTAATGGTAGCACTGCTTGGAGGAGTCTTTGTTATCAAAGGGTCCATCGAAGTCGGTGATATCCAGTCCTTTTTCCAGTATATCCGTAACTTTACACAGCCGATCCAGCAGATCGCGCAGGTAACGAACCTCCTGCAGTCATCCGCAGCAGCTTCCGAGCGAGTATTTGAATTCCTCGAGGAAGAGGAAGAAGTACAGCAGCCTGAACATCCGGATTCCATCGAAGGACTGAATGGAAACGTACAGTTCGAGCATGTAGAGTTCGGCTACAACCCGGATAAGATCATCGTTCATGATTTCTCCGCAGATGTGCATGACGGACAGAAGATCGCGATCGTAGGTCCGACCGGAGCAGGTAAGACCACCATGGTCAAACTCCTGATGCGTTTTTATGATGTAAATAAGGGTGCGATCAAGGTAGACGGACACGATGTCAGAAACTTCAACAGAAGCGAACTTCACGAGATGTTCGGCATGGTACTCCAGGATACCTGGCTGTTCTCCGGAACGATCATGGAAAACATCCGTTACGGACGACTGGATGCAACGGATGAAGAAGTGGTCGCAGCAGCAAAAGCAGCACATATCCACAACTTCATCATGCAGCAGCCGGGTGGATACCAGATGGTACTGGATGAAGAGACCAGCAACATTTCCCAGGGACAGAAACAGCTTCTTACGATCGCGAGGGCGATCCTTGCGGACAACAAGATCCTGATCCTTGACGAAGCAACATCCTCCGTCGATACAAGAACAGAAATGCAGATCCAGAAAGCGATGGATAATCTGATGAAGGGACGAACCAGCTTCGTTATCGCACACAGACTTTCCACGATCAAGGATGCAGACCTGATCCTCGTTATGAAGGACGGAGACATCATCGAGCAGGGTAATCACGAAGAACTTCTGGCAGCCAAAGGATTCTATGCAGACCTTTACAACAGCCAGTTTGACAATGGTTCTTCAGAACTTTGCTCATAAAGCCAGAAATAAAACCAGAATTTTAAGCCATAAAAGGCAGCCACTGGCAGGAGACAGCTCTTGTCAACGGCTGTCTTTTTGAGTATAATAAGAAAATTACATTTAATAAAAAGTCTGGCAGGAAAGGGAGGTATTTATGATGAGCGGCAATATAGAAAATGGCAGAGAGTACCTGCTGCATGTAATGGCATGTCTGAAGAAACGTCTTGCCGAGACAGATGCTGCGATCCTTGAGGGTGAGAAAGAAATTGAGGATATGCACGAATATTACTGGGAAAACTATACAGAGATGGATGAGTACGGTTATGAAAATTTTGATAACCAGCAGGCACTTTTCCGTCAGATGAATGCGAATGAAGAACAGTTCCTTCTTCGCAAGAGATTTAAGAAGATGATGGATTCTCCGTTTTTTGGAAGAGTGGATTTTCGGTATGACGGAGATGACGAGCCGGAGCTTTTTTATATAGGGATCGGAAATCTCTCGGAGCGGGCGGGGAGCCTGCCGCTGGTGTATGACTGGCGTGCTCCGGTCAGCGGACTTTTTTATGATTACGACAAGGGTCCTGCGTCCTATGAGGCACCTTCCGGTGTTTTTGAAGGCGAGATTACTTCCAAATGGCAGTACAAGATCCGCAATGGAAAAATGATCTACGAGTTTGAGAGCGATGTCAAGATCGATGATGAGATCCTGGGCGCAGAGCTTGGAAGCAAGGGCGAAGTCCAGCTCAAAAACATCGTCCGGACGATCCAGAAAGAGCAGAATACAATTATCCGAAACACAAGTGATAAGATTATGGTGATCCAGGGAGCTGCGGGAAGTGGTAAGACTTCTGTTGCACTTCACAGGATCGCGTATCTTCTGTATCACGACAGAGAAAATCTGAAATCTTCCAATATCCTGGTCCTTTCACCGAATGGTGTGTTTGCAGATTATATCTCGCACATCCTGCCGGAACTGGGAGAGGAAAATATCCGCGAGATGAGTTTTGATCTGTTTGCCTACCGTGAACTTAAGGGGATCGTTTCTGACTGTGAGGACAGGTATGACCAGATCGAGCGTTCTGTCCTTATTCCGGAATCACAGGAACTGTGCAGGGAGAAACAGTCGGCAGGATTTGCCGGTCAGATGGACGCTTACATGCTTGGTCTGGAAGATGAACTGATGAATTTCAAGGACATAGAGTACAAGGGCTGTACGCTTTCCGAGAAGGAGATCATTGATCTGTTTTACTTTAAGTTTCTGGATATTCCGCTTCTTTCCAGAATGGAGGCAGTGGCAGAATATTTCATCGACCAGGTGGAGACACTGAGGGACAGAGACCTCGCAGATGAAGAACAGGAAGAACTGACGGAACGTTTTCTACGTATGTATGAGACGAGAGACTGCTATGTTCTGTACAGCCGTTTCCTTGAGGAAGCAGGCTACGATCCACTGCCGCGTGTTCCGCTGGAGAAGCGCAAGCTGCGTTATGAGGATGTCTATCCGATCCTTTATCTGAAATATTCTCTTTTCCGCTGCAAAAATCATCATGGCATCAAGCATGTCGTGGTTGATGAGATGCAGGATTATTCCTGGATTCAGTATGTGCTCCTTCGGAAACTTTTCCCGTGCAGGATGACGATCCTCGGAGATAAAGCACAGACGATGGAAGAACAGCAGCAGGATGTACTGAAATTTCTGCCGAAGATCTTTGGCAGGGATATCCGCAAGATCGTTATGAACAGAAGCTATCGAAGCACGATGGAGATCGCAGAGTATGCCAATAAGCTTACCGGAATCCAGGATATGGAACTGTTCGAACGCCACGGCGAGCCGGTTGAGGAGCGGTCTTTTGCGAAGCTTGAGGAAGCTCTGGATCAGGTGATCGCAGACTGGGAAGCAAAGAGAGCAGACTATGAGACAGAAGCTCTGATCCTTTTTACAGAAAGAGAGGCAGAGCATGCGTATCTCTATATAGAAGAGAAACTGAAAAACCTGGACCCGGACGGAGAGTACCAGTTATCGTACATGAACCGCGACAGTCAGAATTTCAAAAAAGGTCTGACCGTGACTACGTTCTATCTTGCAAAAGGTCTGGAGTTTGATCAGGTATTCGGAGTTTTTGCAGAAAATGCAGAAGATGGACTCGGCAAACAGGCAAAGTATATCGCGGCAACGAGAGCACTTCACGAACTGCATATGTATGAATATCAGAAACTCTGAAACAGATATGTTTTCAGCAGAAAATGCGATGGAAAGATTACGGAAAAGTCAGATACTGACACAGAAAATTCACAATATTTTACAGGATTTTCATAATCCATCAGGGAAAATTCATTGACATGTCTGTAATAAAATTGTAAAATATAGCACAAAGGTTTTATTATAAACTATAATCATAACCGATATTAAGGAGGATGTTATGAGAAACAAAAGAATTCTTGCGATTTCAGCAATTGCCATATCAGCATCTGTATTTATGGCTGCATGCAGCTTTGGTGGTGGAAACCCGGATGAGTCTGTTGCAGTAAGTGTAACACCGACACCGGTAGCAACCGAGACACCGGCTCCGACGGCCACAATCGCTCCGAATGTACAGGCTACTACCTATACATCCGCAGACAAATCCGTTGCGATCAACCTTCCAAACGCAACATGGGCAAACAAGACAGATGAAGCAGACACACTCAGCTTCGAATCTCCTGACGAGGGCAAGATCCTGATCCTTCACGGACAGGGAGCAGACACCATGGCTGCAACCGTGATCCCGAGCACACAGGATATGGCTACGTCTCTTGAGCAGGCAGACGGAGACAAGGTTGACGGAACAGACTTTGAGATCCAGGACTACACTTCTACAGATGTAAACGGCATTGGTGTGTACACCTACACCACCAAGATGCTGAACACAGAGAAGAGCAACGGTAGCCTGTATGTGATCCACAAGGTTATCGCAAACGATTCCGAATACTACAGCATTGAGGCATCTGTCAACAAAGAAGATGTTCTTTCAGCAGTGAAATCATCCGTAGATTCTTTCCAGATCCTTGGTGATTCTTCTCTGAAAGAAGCAGCTCCGAAGCAGGCAGCAGCTTCCACTCAGACAAATACAGGAAATGCAAATGCAGCTTCTTCTGATGCGAATACAAATACCGCAGCAGACAGCAGTGCAGCAACTGATACTTCTGCAGCAGGAACTGACAGCAGCGTAGCAGATACGACAGGAGGCACCGACAGTAGCAGTGACGGATCTGAAAGCTATGACGATTCCGGTTCCACAACCATTTCCAACTCTGCAGGATTTACAGATGAGCAGCTTTCCAACACAGATGAGACAAGAACTATCTATCGTAACTCTGATGGACATCCGCTTGTGATCACACCGGACGGAAACGGAAGCTGGGTTGACTTTGACGGAAATACCTACAACTTCACCAGTGATGAGGATGCTTACGACGAGAACGGAACAAGCTACTACTGGCATGGTGAGGGAGCAGACGTATATTATATGCCTGTTCAGTAACAACAGAACACGATCTGATTTATCGTCAGCATGAGATAAGAAGGAAAGGCAGGTGAGCGATCATCTGCCTTTTTACTCACAAAATATAAACAGGGGGACGACGATGGGCGCATACGAGAAATTTGCACAGGTGTATGACCTGTTCATGGACAATATTGATTATGAAGAGTGGGCGGATTATATCACCGATCATCTGAGAGAATATGGAATCGAGGATGGCCTGGTCCTGGAGCTTGGATGTGGAACAGGAACGATGACGGGATTGCTTGCAGACAAGGGTTATGATATGATTGGTGTGGACAATTCCGAGGAGATGCTTGCGGAGGCAATGGAGAAAAGAGTCGAATCCGGACGGGATATCCTGTATCTTTTGCAGGACATGCAGGAATTTGAATTGTATGGAACAGTAAGAGCTGTTGTGAGTGTCTGCGACAGTCTCAATTATATTACAGACAGGGATGAACTGCGGCATGTTTTTGAACTGGTAAATAATTACCTTGATCCGGAGGGGATCTTCCTGTTTGATATGAATACCGTACATAAGTACAGGGACATCCTTGGAGACACGACGATCGCAGAAAACCGTGATGAGGGAAGTTTCATCTGGGACAACAGCTACGATGAGGAAGAGGGACTGAACTATTATGAACTGGCAGTTTTTCTTCCGAGAGAGGACGGACTGTATGAGAAGGCAGAGGAAGTCCACTGCCAGAAAGCATATCCGAGAGAAGAGATCGAAGAACTGATCCGTGAGGCAGGAATGGATCTTCTCGCTGTATACGATGCCTACACAGGCAAAGAGGCATCCGAGGAGAGCGAGCGGTTATTCTTCATCGCAAGAGAAAAAGGCAAAGCAAAATAAGAAACGAGGTAAATTCATGAGTGATTATATAGTAAGAGCAATTGCGGCAGACAGCCAGATCCGTGCGTTTGCAGCAGTGACAACAGAAACCGTAGAGACAGCAAGAAAGGATCACAACACCAGCCCGGTTGCAACAGCAGCACTTGGACGTCTTCTGACAGCAGGTTCCATGATGGGTGTGATGATGAAAGGGGATAAGGATATCCTGACACTTCAGGTCAAAGGTGACGGACTCCTTCAGGGAATCACGGTTACAGCAGATTCCAAAGGCCGTGTTAAGGGATATGTCGTTGAACCGGATGTTATCATCCCGGCAAATGCCAAGGGCAAACTGGATGTTGGCGGCGCTGTTGGACACGGTTTCCTTCAGGTCATCAAGGATATGGGACTCAAAGAACCATATGTGGGACAGGTTGCACTTCAGACAGGTGAGATTGCAGAAGACCTGACTTATTATTTCGCAGCAAGTGAGCAGGTTCCGTCTGCTGTAGGTCTTGGCGTTCTGATGAACAAGGATAATACCGTGCGCCAGGCAGGCGGATTTATTGTTCAGGTCATGCCGTTTGCAGAGGAAGAAACAATCGCGAAACTGGAAGCAAACGTTCAGAAGATCCAGTCTGTGACTACACTTCTGGAGCAGGGACATACTCCGGAGAGCCTTCTGGAGCAGGTACTGGATGGATTTGATATTGAGATCAATGACAGGATCCCGACAGAATTTTACTGTAACTGCAGCAAAGAACGTGTAGAAAAAGCCCTGATCAGCATCGGAAGAAAAGAATTAAACGAAATGATCCAGGAAGGCAAGGAAGTAGAACTGAACTGCCATTTCTGTAACACCAATTATACATTCAGTGTAGAAGAACTCAAAGAAATCCTCAGAAAGTGCAAATAAAGGAGAAGCAGGAACATGAAGGACGGGTTTATCAAAGTAGCGGCAGGAACGCCGGATGTGCAGGTAGCAGACTGTGAATTCAATGCAGCTGAAATTATCAAAATGGTCCGTGAGATGGAAGCAGAGGGAGCCAAAGTCATGGTTTTCCCGGAACTGTGTATCACAGCATACACCTGTGGAGATCTTTTCTGGCAGGAAAATCTTCTGGAGGAAGCCAAAGTACAGCTTGTGCGTATTGCAGAAGAGACAGCAGATGTAGATGCGATCATTTTTGTAGGACTTCCACTGGAATACAAGGGAAAACTTTATAATGTGGCAGCCGGACTGAACCGTGGTGAGATCCTTGGTTTTGTGCCGAAGACCTATTTGCCGAATTATAATGAATTTTATGAGGCAAGATATTTCACTTCCGGAGAGAATGTAGACGGAACTGTGCATATTGGCAGGGAAGAATACAAGGAGCGTTATGGAGCGGATACGGAATCTGATGACGTAGAATTTGACGGTTTTGAGGAGCTGGAAGAGATTGAAGAGCTGGAAGACGACGAGCCAGATTATATAGAGGAAGACGAAGAAGAGGATTTCTATGACGAGGAAATCTGGATCTCTCCGAATACGATCTTTACCTGCGCTGATATGCCGAAACTTCAGATCGCAGCCGAGATCTGTGAGGATCTCTGGGTTCCGAACCCGCCGAGTGTGAGACATGCTTATCACGGCGCAAACCTGATCGTAAACCTGTCAGCAAGTGATGAGGTTGTAGGTAAGGATTCTTATCGTAAGAGTCTTGTAAGCACACAGTCAGCAAGACTTCTCTGCGGATATATCTATGCGACAGCCGGAGAGGGAGAATCCACTCAGGACGTTGTCTATGGCGGACATAACCTGATCGCTGAGAACGGAAGCATTCTCGCTGAGAGCAGAAGATTTGTGAATGGCGTGATCTACGCAGATATTGATATCCATCGTCTGGATAACGAGAGGAGAAGAATGACGACCTGTCAGTTTGCACCGGATCTTGCTCCGGAAGGACAGGATATCAGCTATAATGAGGCACCATTTACTCTGGATAAGACGGAGACAGAGCTTACCCGTAAATTTGACTCCAGACCATTCGTACCGGGGATCAAAGAAGAGAGAGAACGCCGCTGCGATGAGATCCTGAATATTCAGGCAATGGGACTCAAGAAGCGTCTGGCACATATCCACTGCCAGAATGCAGTGATCGGACTGTCCGGTGGACTGGATTCCACACTGGCACTTCTTGTGACGGTACGTGCATTTGACATGCTTGGAATGCCGAGAGAAAAGATCACAGCCGTAACAATGCCTTGCTTCGGAACAACTGACAGGACCTATAACAATGCATGCCAGTTAAGTGAATGCCTTGGGGCAACTCTCAAAGAAGTCAACATCCGCGAGGCGGTAAATCTCCATTTCCGTGATATCGGACATGATCCGGAAGTGCATGATGTCACTTACGAGAACGGTCAGGCACGTGAGCGTACACAGATCCTGATGGATATTGCAAACCAGTCCGGCGGTATTGTCATCGGAACCGGTGACCTTTCGGAACTGGCACTTGGATGGGCAACTTACAATGGCGACCACATGTCCATGTATGCAGTCAATGCATCTGTACCGAAGACGCTTGTCCGCCATCTTGTGAGATATTATGCAGATACCTGCGAGGATGCGAAGCTTTCAGAGATCCTTTTGGATATCCTGGATACACCGGTAAGCCCGGAACTTCTGCCACCGAAGGATGGTGTGATCTCACAGAAGACAGAAGATCTTGTAGGGCCTTATGAGCTTCACGATTTCTTCCTGTATTACATGCTCCGCTGGACCTTCCCGCCGAAAAAAATCTTCCGTCTGGCGCAGAATGCATTTGCGGGCGAGTATGATGATGAGACGATTCTGAAATGGCTTAAGACTTTCTACCGGAGATTTTTCATGCAGCAGTTCAAGCGTTCCTGCCTGCCGGATGGACCGAAGGTTGGTAGTGTGGCAGTTTCTCCGAGAGGAGATTTGAGAATGCCAAGTGATGCGTGTGCAAAACTCTGGCTCAAACAGATCGAGGAAATTGAAATTTGAAATGGATTTTGACCAAGTTGCTGTGAACGAAGTGAACAGTAACATAATTTGAGGTGTGATTTCTCACACCTCAATGTGTTTTTTGGGTAACTGTTTTCAGGAAGAAGCCGCTTTCTGGACAGTTTCTTCAATGGCCTGAATGAGCATCTGGGCGGTGTATTTCTGATCACTGGCATAGTCAAGGTTTTCCAGTGACTGTGTAGAATAGATCTGGCTTGCGAGAGAGTCAAGGACCGGCTCTACGAGAGGAAACATAGCGGCAGTGCTTTCGCTTAAGTTTGCCAGATGGATGGAACGGATACGGTCGGCATCGACGGTCACTTCCAGGTCAAAAGCATTATTGTTAAGCTGAATGGATGTGCGGTAAATGCCGGGGGTATATCTGGAATCGGTCTTATGAGAGGCAGTTTCTGCTTTTCCGGGACCGAACATAAAAAAGACCAGTACACCCAGGATCACAAGGAGAAGAAGGAAAATACAGGTGTAGATCACTTCTTTCATATGTAGGACGATGATTTTTGTTTTGGAACTCATAGCCTGCGCCTCCTGATTCACGATTACGGTTCCCGGTATACTTTTCCTTATATCCTATTAGGCTCTGTCCTGATTTATGTCAGAAATATCCCGCGAGGCACTATTCAGAAAAAAGGGGGAAGGGGTAAGATATGTCCCTGCAGTTTATTATAGGAAATTCCGGTGCAGGCAAATCCGGCACCGCATATAAAAATATCATCCGGGAAGCATCGGCGAATCCTGACAGACTTTATTATGTGATCGTCCCGGAGCAGTTTACGATGCAGACGCAGAAAACTCTGGTGGAGATGCACCCGGATGGGGGAATCCTCAATATTGATATCTTAAGTTTTGAGCGTCTTGCGTACCGCGTTTTTGAGGAAGTTGGCGGTGATACGAGACGGATCATGGAAGAAACAGGTAAAAACATGGTACTCCAGAAACTGGTGCAGATGAACCAGAAGGATCTGGTCTATCTTCGAAATCAGATGAAGAAACCGGGATATCTGGATGAGGTGAAGTCGCTGATCTCAGAGTTTATGCAGTATGAGATCAAAGAAGAGGAACTGGATGAGATGATTCGTGAGAGCGAGGATAAGACCCTTCTTCAGATGAAACTCAAGGATGTGAAGGTCCTGTATCAGGCGTTCCGTGAATATCTTTCCGGACATTTTATGACCGCGGAGGAAGTTCTTGAGGTTCTGGCAAAAGAGATCCCGTTTTCTGAGAAACTTAAGGGAAGTGTCCTTCTTCTGGACGGATACACGGGATTTACACCAGTACAGCTTGAAGTCCTGCAGGAACTTCTGACTGTCTGTGAGAGAGTTTCCGTGACGGTGACGATGGATGTCAGAGAACAGTTCCTTGCGATGGGAAAACCGCACGAGCTTTTTTATATGAGCCACAAGATGATCCGCTCTCTTGCGGAACTTACGAAGGATATCGAAGAACCTGTCTGGATCGCTCCGGGCAGAAAGTCCCGGTTTGCAGATGCCCCGGCACTTGATTTTCTGGAACAGCATCTGTTCCGTTATCACAGGGCTGTCTATGAGAGGGAACAGCAGGAGATCCAGATCTTTTCGGCGAGAGATCCGGAGAAGGAAATGGAAGAAACTGCCCGACGGATCCTGCGACTGGTCAGAGAAAAAGATCATCGTTATGGACAGATCGCGGTCATCACAGGAAATCTTGAGGAATATGGAAGCGTAGCCGCACAGGTTTTTGAAGATGCCGGAATTCCATATTTTATTGATGAAAAACATTCGATCCTTATGAATCCATTTGTGGAATATCTCCGCGCGGCCCTTGAGATGGTCGTTCAGGGATTTAGTTACGAGAGTGTATTCCGTTATCTTCGCTGTGGGATGTCTGATATCTCCAGAAGCGAGACAGACAAACTGGAAAATTATGTGCTCGCGCTTGGAATCAGGGGAATCCACAGATGGAGGGAGAAATGGGTCCGCATCTACAGAGGCATGGAGCCGGAGCAGATCCAGGAGATCAATGAGATCCGGGAGCGTTTTGTCGGAGAAATCGGACTTCTGGCAGATGGTTTTTCTGGTAAGAAGAAAACGGTAGAAGAATACTGTCGGTATCTGTATGAATTTATCGTACAGAGTCAGATCCAGCAGAAACTGAAAAGCCAGGAACTCTATTTCCATGAGATTGGAAACAAGGAAATGGAAAAGGAATACGCGCAGATCTTTGGCATCATGATGGAGCTTCTGGACAAGATGGCAGAGATCCTCGGGGATGAGATGGTCTCACCGGAGGAATTTCAGCAGATTCTGGAAACGGGAATGACGCAGGCAAAGGTTGCATTGATCCCGCCGAGTATGGATCAGGTGCTGATCGGTGATATGGAGCGTACTCGACTTAAAGATGTGCGTGCGCTGTTTTTTGTCGGCGTAAATGAAGGAAATATCCCAAAGAATACGCAGTCTGGAGGGATCCTGACAGAGATGGACAGAGATTTCTTCAAAGACCAGGGAATGGAGCTTGCCCCGGGACCAAAAGAGCTGATGAACATGCAGAGGTTTTATCTGTATCTGAATCTGACCAAGCCGAAAGAACTTTTAAGTCTTTCCTACAGTCAGTCGAATGGAAGAGGAGAGGCATGTAATCCGGCATTTCTGATCCATACGATCAAAAGGCTGTTTCCAAAACTTAAGGAAACACGCGCAGATCAGCCGGAAAGCCGGATGGAACTTCTGGAAACACCGGGAACTTCACTGGAATATCTGCTTGAGGGGCTTTCGGAGAAAAATACAGAAGAACTGGATCCTGTTTTTGAGGAATTGTACAGCTGGTATCTGAGAAGTCCGGAGTACAGGGAACTGGCAGAAAAACTGACAGATGCTGCATTCTTACGAAAGCCGGAAGACAGGATCAGCGAAAGTGTTGCGAAGGCTCTGTACGGAGAAGTATCCCCGCATGGCGCGACAAGACTGGAGCGTTTTTCAGCATGTGCGTTTGCTCATTTCCTGAAATATGGTCTGGCGGTGACAGAGCGTGTGGAATATGAATTCCGGGCAATGGATATGGGAAATGTCATCCATCAGGCACTGGAAAATTTTGCTGTCGAACTGAGAAGGAAGAGACTGGACTGGAGTGATCTGGACGACAAAGTCCGCGATGAGATCGCAGATGAATGTCTGGATAAGGTGGCGGCAGATTACGGTAATACGATCCTTAAGAGCAGTGCCAGAAATCACTACATGATCGAGCGGACAAGGAGAATCCTTAGAAGAACGGTCTGGGCTTTGCAGGAACAGCTTAAAAATGGAGAGTTCCATCCGGAGGGATTTGAAGTTTCCATCGGCGGCGGCAGGATCGACCGTCTGGATGTTCTTAAAGAAGATAATAAAGTCTACGTCAAGATCATTGACTACAAGACAGGCAATACGTCATTTGACCTGGTGAGCATCTATCACGGGCTGCAGCTGCAGCTTGTCGTTTATATGGACGCGGCGGTGCAGGCAGAGGAGCGGAAATATCCGGATTGTGAAATAGAACCGGCAGGTATTTTTTATTACAATGTCAAGGATCCGATGATCCAGAAAACACTTCAGGAGGATCTGAATGAACTCGATCCTGAGATCATGAAGAAACTCAAGATGAACGGGCTGGTATCCTCCGACCCGGAGGTGATCCAGAAACTGGATGCTTCGTATGCCTCTCTTCCGCTGGCATACACGTCAAAGGGCGCACTGCGTAAAGGTTCGTCTGTTGCAAGCCCGGAGCAGTTTCGGCTTCTGAATGACTATGTAAAGAAAAAGATCAACGAAGTACAGGATGCGATCCTCGCAGGAAAAGCAGATGCTTCCCCCTATGAGATGGGAAACAAAAACGCCTGCACGTACTGTGCATATCAGGGAAGCTGCGGCTTTGACCGCAAGATTCCGGGCTATGAATTCCGGAGACTGAAGCAGTTTGCCGATGAAGAAGTCTGGAAGAATTTTGAACAGGAGGCAGAGTGATATGGGAATGAAATGGACCGAAGAGCAGAGCAAAGTCATCACCCTGCGGGACCGGAATATCCTGGTCAGTGCAGCAGCGGGTTCTGGTAAGACTGCTGTACTGGTACAGAGGATCCTGAGCAAGATCATGGATCCGGACAGACCGGTGGATATTGACCGGCTTCTGATCATGACGTTTACCAGGGCGGCAGCGGGCGAGATGAAGGAGCGAATCTCCAATGCGATCGATCAGGCACTGTACGAAAACCCGGACAATGAACATCTTCAGAGACAGGCAGCTCTGATTCACAATGCACAGATCACAACAATTGATGGTTTTTGTTCTTATATCATCCGGAACTATTTTCATATGGTGGAACTTGATCCGGGATATCGGACAGCAGAGGAGGGGGAACTGAAACTTCTGCAGGAAGATGTCATGAAAGACCTTCTCGAACAAGCCTACGAAGAAGCGGATCCGAAATTCCTGAGCCTCGTGGAATGCTATGCCTCGGGGAAATCTGACGATGAGATCCGGGACATGGTATACAAACTCTATCAGGCGGCAATGAGCCATCCATACCCGGAGGAGTGGCTGGAAGAATGTATGGAAGTCTATCGTGTGCAGACGATCGAAGAACTTCGGGAGACAAACTGGATACAGCTTCTCTGGGAAACCCTGGATGAAAAAATGGATCAGGCAGAGGCACTGACAGAGGATGCAAGAAAACTGTGTGCAGATCCGGACGGACCATATTTCTATGACGAAGCGCTTAGTGATGATCTGAATTTCTGGCGTGAAGTACGGCGTTTAAGAGAAACAAAAGATTATGATAAAGTGGCAGATATCCTGTCGGGTCATACGTTTGCGAAACTTTCTGCAAAGAGGGACAGCTCCATAGATCCGGTCAAAAAAGAACAGGCAAAAGAACTCCGCGATGAGGAAAAAGAAATCTGTAAGGAACTTTCGACGAAGTTTTTCAATCAGAAGGAGGAGATCATTCTGGAACTGATCGCCTGTGCGTGTGAGCCACTGGAAGGTCTGGTGGAACTTACTCTGCAGTTTAAGGAGGCTTTTGCCAGAAAGAAGAGAGAGAAAAATCTCCTGGATTTTACAGATATGGAGCATTTTGCACTCAGGATCCTTGTGGAGAAAGTGGATGGAGAACTGATCCCGACACAGGCAGCGAGGGAACTGTCCGAGAAGTACGAAGAAGTCATGGTGGACGAATACCAGGACAGTAACTTCGTACAGGAACTTATCACAACGATGGTGTCCGGATGGGTGGAGAAGCGCAAAAACATCTTTATGGTAGGAGATGTCAAGCAGAGTATCTACCGTTTCCGTCTGGCAAGGCCGGAGCTTTTTATGGAAAAATACCACAGCTATTCTCTGGAAGACAGTGAGGAACAGAGGATCGACCTGCACAAAAACTTCCGAAGCCGTGCAGAAGTCCTCTCTTCTGTCAACTATATTTTCCGACAGATCATGGGAGAGGATCTGGGTGGGATCGCCTATGACGATGACAATGCCCTTTATTCGGGTGCATCTTTCCCGGAAGGAGCAGATCCGGAATTTACCCGGACAGAGATCCTTATCGTGGAAAAAGACGGTGAGGAACCGGAAGACGAACAGGGCCAGAAGAATGTTCAGGAGATGGAGGCACTGGCGATCGCGCAGCGCATCCAGAAGATGGTCGGGAAAGACAGGATCCTGGATAAAGAAACAGGAGAATACCGGGAGATCACCTATGGCGATATCGTGATCCTCCTGCGAAGTGCAATGGGCTGGTCGGAAACGTTCAGTCAGATTTTGAGTTCCAGAGGAATTCCTGTCTATTCTGCATCCAGGACAGGATATTTTTCCACACAGGAAGTAGTAACGCTTCTGAATTATCTTCGTGTCTGCGATAATCCGCTTCAGGATATTCCACTGACAGGGGTACTGCATTCGCCAATTGTCGGATGTGATGTCCAGGAACTGGCAATGATTCGAAGTGAATGCCCTGGGGGGATGATCTACGATAGTATTTGCGCTTATGTAGAAAAAGATAAGGAAATCCTGGAAGAAAATAAGGGGAAGATACGTCTCAGGAAAAAACTCCGTATTTTTCTGGAACAGCTTCACAAGATCCGGGATATGGCGACGTATACACCAATCCATGAACTGATCATGTACATTCTCAAAGAGACCGGTTACGGCACTTATGCGAAGGCAATTCCGGGCGGTGCACAGAGAGGAGCAAATCTCCATATGCTGGTCGAAAAAGCGATGGATTATGAGAAGACAAGCTATCGTGGACTGTTCAACTTTATCCGCTATATCGAGAAACTTCAGAAATATGAGGTGGATTTTGGAGAGGTCAATCTGGCAGATGCGGGGAGCGGCGCAGTACAGATCATGACGATTCATAAGAGTAAGGGACTGGAATTTCCGGTCGTATTTGCGGCAGGAATGGGCAAGCAGTTCAATTTTCAGGACATCAATGCCAGGTTCCTGATCCATCCGGAACTTGGCTTCGGTGTAGATGCGATATTCCCGGAAAGACGACTGATCGTATCTGCGATGCAGAAGCAGATCATCCGCAGGGCACTGAAACGAGAAAGTCTTGGAGAGGAACTTCGAGTTCTGTATGTTGCACTGACCAGAGCGAAGGAAAAACTCATCATCACAGGTTCTATGGGAAGTGTAGAAGCAGTTTTACGTTCAATATCTCGATATATGGACAGCAAAGAAACACTGCTTCCACTGGGCGTGCGCTCCGAGGCAAAAAGTTACTGGTCCTATATCCTTCCGGCACTGGTGCGTCATCCGGCAATGAAAGAACTTCTGGCAGAGTATGGCATTTTTGGAAAGCAGGCGAAGATCTGTGAAAAAGAAAATGCAGATTTTCTGATCCATAAAGTGACGCTCGCAGAACTGGTGCAGGGTGAGATCCTGGGACAGACGGATGCGCAGATGCGGGAAATGTTTTTCAGAGAATGGGACAGCCAGAGAGTCTATGATGAAACGATCCGCCAGGCACTGGAGAAAAAGTTCGGATTTGAGTACCCGTATGCATATCTTGAAGAGCTTCCGGTCAAGGTCAGCGTTTCGGAACTTAAGAAACGAAAGTATGCAGATGCAGAGGAGATAGAGTCTGCACTTTATCCGGAACAGGAGATGGAGGAGATCGTCCCGGCGTTTATTGCTTCGCGTATCGAAGAGACATCAGAAGAGAGTTCGTTGATCTCCGGCGAGAAGAAAGGCTCACGAGGGGCTGCGCGGGGAAACGCCTACCATCGTGTGATGGAATGCCTTGATTATACGCAGGTAAAAACCTATCAGGAGATCGACAGACAGATACAGACACTTGTCGAAAGCCACAAGATGTCTCCGGAAGAGGGTGAATGCATCCGAAGAAAGGATATCCTCAGCTTTGCAGGTTCAGAACTGGGAAGGCGGATGCAAAGGGCGGCACAGGACAAAAAACTTCACCGAGAGCAGCCATTTGTCATGAAAGTGGATATGAAAAATCTGGATGCTTCCTGGAATGGAGATGAGACGGTTCTTGTACAGGGAATCATTGATGCGTATTTTATAGAAGGAGAAGAGATTGTTCTGGTGGATTACAAGACAGACAGGATCGGTCAGGGAGAAGAATCAAAACTGATTGAACGCTACCGCACACAGCTTGAAGATTATGCGCTGGCACTGGAACGGATGCTTCATAAGAAAGTAAAGCAGAAATATATTTATTCATTTGCCCTGCAGAAAGCAATAGAAATATAAGGTTACTGTTCACAGGGTAGTATCCCGCGAGGTGTTTTGCCATGAATATGGCAAAATCCCGAGACATACAGGGCAAAATCCCATCACCGAAGGTGATTTGGAATGGATTTTGACCAAGTTACTGTGAACGGAGTGAACAGTAACAAT
>CAKRXU010000030.1 GCA_934424575.1 uncultured Blautia sp. | reverse complement strand
TGGCCCGGTGGGGAGCGCGAGGGGAGAACGGCCTTCGCAACTTCGAGTGCCCTCCCCTCGCATAAGGTTTTGCAGTTTCCAAACTGCGGGAATCTGGGCAGTACCCTAGAAAAGTGGTTTAAGGGCCGGATACAGTTTCTTAAACTTCTGATACTTTTCTTCGTACTTCGCCACGAGTTCTTCCTCCGGCTCAACGGTGTCAACGACATGAGCCATCTTCTTTCCGATGGTCTCAACATCCGGATAAGCCCCGCATCCTACAGCAGCCAGCATGGCGCCACCCATGGACGGACCTTCCTCAACCTCGAGTACATCAACCTTGAGGTTCATCACATTCGCGATGATTTTCTTCCAGAGCGGGCTCTTTGCTCCGCCGCCGCAGATCTTGGTTCGTTCGATCTTGATGCCGAGTTTTCTTGCAACTTCGAGGGAATCGCGGAGTCCGAAAGCTACGCCTTCGAGAACAGCCTGGGTCATATCTGCTCTTGTAGTGTCCATGGACATTCCGAAGAATACGCCTCTTGCATCAGGGTTGTTATGTGGGGATCTTTCTCCCATCAGGTATGGAAGGAAGAATACATTGTTTTCGCCGAGTTTCTGGATTGGTGCCTGTTCTGCTGCGAAATCCTTTGTCTGAAGGATTTCTTCTGCCCACCATTTGTTACAGGATGCTGCGCTCAGCATGCAGCCCATCAGATGATAGCTTCCGTCTGCATGGCAGAAAGAATGCAGTGCATTGTTTTCGTCAACGCCGAAGTTTTTGCTGGAGATGAAGATGGTTCCGGAAGTTCCAAGAGAAATGTTGCACTGTCCGTCACCAACAGTTCCTGTTCCGACTGCTGCTGCCGCATTGTCGCCTGCTCCTGCTACGACTTTGACATCTGTGGAGAAGCCGAGTTCTTTGGCAACTTCTGGTTTCAGTGTTCCGACAACTTCCCAGCTCTCGTACAGTTTCGGAAGCTGTTCTTCCTTCACATCGCAGATTTCCATCATTTCTTTGGACCAGCAGCGGTTCTTTACGTCAAGAAGAAGCATTCCAGATGCATCAGAAACATCTGTACAGAAAGATCCGGAAAGTCTGTATGCAAGGTAATCTTTCGGAAGCATGATCTTTGCGATCTTTGCAAATTTCTCCGGCTCGTTTTTCTTCATCCAGATGATCTTTGGTGCTGTGAAGCCTGCAAAAGCGATGTTTGCTGTGTACTGTGATAATTTATCTTTGCCGATCTCGTTGTTGAGATATTCTGTTTCTTTCTGGGAACGTCCATCATTCCAGAGGATTGCCGGGCGGATGACATTATCATTTTCATCCAGTGTTACCAGTCCGTGCATCTGTCCGCCGAAGCCGATTCCGGCTACCTGAGAGCGGTCGATTCCTTCTGTCAGTTCTTTCATTCCCTCAACACTCTGGGTAAACCAGTCTTCCGGATTCTGTTCTGACCAGCCCGGATGTGGGAAAAACAGTGGATATTCTTTTGATACGATATTACAGATCTTGCCTGATTCTTCCATAAGAAGAAGTTTTACTGCGGAAGTACCAAGGTCAACGCCGATATAATACATGTTTCCTCCTAACTGTGCATTCCAATATGTATAAAACGCAGATGCACATTCTGTCTGCTATTGTTATTGATATTTTTTACTGATATTTTGCTCTTTACCACGACATCCCAGGAAAACTCCCGGGATGTCTGTATTGGTTTTATTTATTTTTTTGAAATCAGAAGATTATCCCCATGGATTTTCTGTTGGGTATCTTACTCCTGCCGGCTGGTTGTAACCAATCTTCTTTACATCCAGTCCAAGGAATTTCACTACTTCGAAGAACTGTTTTCCGTAATGTCCGAACATAACTGCTCCGTGATGCGGATAGTTGCCCTCGATCAGTACGTGACGGTAGAATCTTCCCATTTCGTTGATAGCGAAGATACCGATACCACCGAAGGATCTTGTCGGTACATCAAGAACTTCACCTTCCGCAACATATGCTACCAGTTCACCTTCTGAGTTGCACTGCAGACGATAGAATGTGATATCAGAAGCAGCGATGTCACCTTCAAGAGTTCCTCTTGTAAAGTCTGGCTCAGATCCTGCTGGCTCAAGAAGTCTGTGCTGGATGAGCTGATATTTAACGGCTCTGGATTCGCACATCTTGCATTCCGGAGTATTTCCACAATGGAATCCCATGAATGTATCTGTAAGTTTGTAATCATATTTTCCTTTGATATCTTCGTCATAGATATACTGCGGAACAGAGTTGTTGATGTCAAGCAGTGTAACTGCGTCGTTGGAGATGCAGAGTCCGATGTACTCGCTGAGTGCTCCATAGATATCAACTTCGCAGGATACCGGGATTCCTCTGGAACCAAGACGGCTGTTTACATAGCAAGGCTCAAATCCGAACTGTGACGGGAATGCCGGCCAGCATTTGTCAGCAAATGCAACGTATTTTCTTGCTCCTTTGTGAGCTTCTGCCCAGTCAAGAAGAGTAAGCTCGAACTGTGCCATTCTTGCATTGAGGTCTTCGTAGTATTTGCCTTCGCCCATTTCTTTTGCCATATCTGCGCAAACTTCCGGGATACGAGGATCGTTTTCATGCTCTTTGAAAGCAACGAGAAGGTCAAGTTCGGAGTTTTCTTCGATCTCAACACCCAGTTCATAGAGGCCTTTGATCGGTGCGTTACAAGCGAAGAAATCCTGCGGACGTGGTCCGAATGTAATGATCTTGAGGTTACGAACACCGATAACTGCACGTGCAACCGGTACGAAATCACCGATCATCTTGGCGATGTCATCAGCTGTTCCAACTGGATATTCCGGAATGTATGCTTCAAGATGACGCATCTTTAAATTGTAGGAGCAGTTCAGCATACCACAGTAAGCATCACCTCTGCCATTGATCATGTCGCCGTCGCCTTCTGCTGCTGCAACGTACATGCACGGTCCGTCAAATCTTTCTGCGATCAGTGTCTCCGGTGTTTCCGGTCCGAAGTTTCCAAGGAAAACAACAAGGGCGTTGCACTCTGCTTTGTTTACATCTTCGAGTGCTTTTTCCATGTCTTTCTCGTTCTCAACAGTTACTGGACATTCGTAAAGTTCTCCTGTGTAAGCTGCTTTGATAGCTGCGCGTCTCTTCTCAGAGAGCTGGATCGGGAAACAGTCACGGCTTACTGCGATGATTCCAAGTTTTACTACTGGGATATTGTTCATGATAAAAATTCCTCCATATTATATAAGTTTGTATTTACAGTTATTTGTTTTTCAGTATAAAAAATCAGTCAATTCCGACGTTTTCACCTTTGAGTCCATTAAATGCACCTTCAATAGCTGCTTCTTCGTGTGCGATCAGCCATTTGTTCTTAGCTGTAAGAAGCTTGTCCTCACCCTCAGCGGCTGTGTCAAAAGTCAGCTCGGTGTTGGTTCCTTTTGGCAAAACAACAACGCACTGGAAACCTGCTTCGTTTACATGGCATGGTGCATAATGAAGAGTGGTTGCGTATACTTCGATTCCGGTTCCTGCCGGAACGAGAAATGCTTCTACTTTGGATGTGTCGTATGTAAAGTCTTTTTCGATATCCTGCTGATGTCCAATAAGAAGGACAAGATCTGTAACTGCTACGTTGATCTCGGAATTGCGGTGGTATTCCAGTCCGTTTAATTTCTTGTTATGACCGTTGCAGTATCCAATCTCGATCGGCAGTCCGCCGTATCCTTTGTTCTGAAGTTCCTTCGCTACCGGCAATGCCTCCATCTCTTCTACGGATGGCACATAGATCACGTCCTCCGGTACCGGTGTGTGTTTCATTTCCTTCAGGAGTTCTGTAAAGTCATACCCCTCCAGTACTTTACCATATCTGCGAAATGCATCATCTGCTACATTCTGAATCTTCACCTGAAGTTACCTCCTTTATATTTTTCATGTTGGAGATATCATAGCATGAGGTGTGTTTTATTTCGCCAGATTTTTTGTCCTCTTTAGTGCACTTTTTTGACCTTTTAGTTTTTTGTTTTGTACAAACATTTATAACTATTAAGAAAAAAACAGGCGTTATCTCTCCGCCTGTTTTTGCATTTTTATTCTTTATTTTTCCCTTCCGAGTTCGCTTGGCAGGATTCCATATCGCTTCTGGAATTCCCGTGTAAAAGCGCGGCTGCTGCTGAATCCGTTGTCCAGGGCGATCTGGCTGATCGTTTTGTCTGTGTTCAATAATTCCCTGTAAGCATAGGTCATTCGGATATCCTGTAAGTACGTCTTAAAATTGACATTTGCATATTTTTGAAACATTCTGGATAAATATGCATCAGAGTAACCGAACATGTTCGCTACTTCGGTCAGTTTGAGTTCCTCCTGATAATGCTCTCTCATATAGGAAGTAATTCTTGCAAGAGCGTCCAGGCGGCGGCTGTGGCGTACTTCCTGCTCGCCCGCCTCGTCCAGCCGGTAGTGATTGACCAGAAGATAAAGCACATCATAATAGAAGGAACGGATCTTAAACTCATATCCGACTCCACGTTTCCCGTATAATTTGTACATTTCACGCACCAGTCTCCAGAGTGTCGCATCCATCTCCGGAACACTTCCCGCAAAGCGGACAAAACGGTGTGCGGTAAAATAGTCCTCAAACTGCTTCAGCGGAATCTGAAGTACTGCCGTATGATTCTCTTCCGGCGAATCGATCGAATGCACTTCATTGGAATTGATGATCATCAGCTCCCCCGCCTTGAGCGGATGCTTCTCATCATTCAGATAAAAAGTCAGCGAGCCTTCCATCACCGCAAAGATCTCCACAGACGTATGCCAGTGCTTCTCCCTCACATAATTTCCCTGACTTCCCTCAAACAGAAAAAATTTAAACGGCAGTCCCTCATCCGGGATCACCAGTTCATGCTGGAATTCCATGCTATACCCCTCTTCTCCAATAATAAATCAGTTTTCTTTCTTTTGTTTTACAAGACAACGCTTCTTATAAAAAGCTACACCATAGCAATAAATATGGTCATATTCATCTTCATACTCTTTTGCATACGTACGCCTGTCAATCTGGCGCAGGGCTGCTTCACAGTCGCCCTCCATAGCAGACAATGTCCTAGAATATTTTGCCTCAAAAATCGCCACCTGTCCATTTACAGAGTCATACACAACAATATCGCTGCGTCCCTCTCCATGTTCTTTGTTTGACTCTACAACATATCCTGCTCCTGTAAAAATCCCCGCAAGAAAAGCATGATAAAAATCTTCCCTGTAATCATGATAGCTGATGGTTTTTCGCAAAAGTTTGCTCATTTCCTGTGTAAGGATCTTGCTCTGACCACTCCATGCAGCATCGAACAAAGCCTTTCGATTCCATGTTTTGACACTCTCAGAAAACCATTTCACAACGGTAGTCTCAAAAATTTCTTTGATCTCAGCATTCGGAATTTTTAACGCTGACATATTGTCTGGCAACGGATCTGTTATTTCATTTTCTCTTGCCTGCGTCAGATAGCCTGTCAGATAAAGAATGCTCCAGAGATTTTCTTCTGAAAAATGCAGATAATCATAAGTGAGATTTTCATCTATACGTTGTATGATATAACCTCCTGAAAGTAAGGCTTCCATTTTCTTTGTAATGTTACTTCCTGCGTAATCAATAAAAGAACGGATGATCTCATTATCACTGGTATTCTTCCAGTAACTTGCCGGTCTTGCCTTCGGATTCCGCTGGACATCACGAATATAATTCATCACATCCCAGGGGCAGTAAACATCAACCTCTCCAAAATGATACCCATCATACCATTTCTTCATCTCGTCTCCAAATTCCTCGACATCTGCTTCGCTCAGGATCTTATCTACATCTTTTTGTGTAAAACCAAAATATTCATTTAAGTTTGAATCGCTTATTGTATCGGAAACAAAATTATTGGTTCCTGTAAAAATACTCTCTTTCGCAATCTGCAGACAGCCTGTGACTACTGCAAAGCAAAGCCCCGGATTGTCCTTTAACGCAGTGCTCATCATCACTTTAAGGATTTCAAGCATCTGTGGATAATATTGATGGCTGCTGGCTTTTGCAATCGGGACATCGTATTCATCGATCAAAAGGATTACATTTTTCTGATAATGTTGCTGCATCAGCTTTATCAGCAACGACAGGCTCTTTTTGATATCTGTAACAGTTGCTTCTTCTGTAATAATGCGCTGCATGATTTCTTTATCATATGGACTTATCCGGGAACTTTCCATTAAATACAGGTGCTCTTTGTAAAGTTCTGTGATCGTTGAAGAAAGCATACCATAAGCACTGGAAAAATCTAATCCGTCAACATCCTTAAAGGTCACAAACAGCGTTGGAAACTGGTTCATCCACTCACTGCACACGTCTCTTTGTTCCGCAATTTCCAGCCCCTTGAACAACTCTGTACTTTCTTTTCGAATATCAAAAAAATTCGCCAGCATGCTCATACCAAGAGTCTTCCCAAAACGCCTTGGTCTGGTGATCAGAGTAACTTCTGTGGATTTTTCTTCTAATAATTCTGCGATCAGTCCACTTTTATCAACATAGTAGTATCCATTCTTTCGGATTTTCTCAAAATCTGAAATGCCAACCGGAATGCTTAATCTCGCCATACCGTCACTCCTTTCCCAACTAATGTCTATATCATAACATGAAGGCATTCCTTTTACAAGCAAGTGAAAATCCATCTGATTTTTTATCATCATAAAAAACACCGTCTTCCTGATAAGCTGAATATATCAGAAAAACAGTGTTCATAATAGCTTCCTGCATCGGAAAATACATCTGGCATTCCCTCCGATGCCTGGTGATTAGATACCGGGTAATTATTCAAGAAAAAAGCTTTCTATACATGATATATACTTTTATCTTATCGCATCCTTCATGGACTTCACATACTCTTTGATATACGGTACGCAGTCGGCTCCGTGGGTTTCGCAGAGTTTGACAATGGCAGAACCCACGATGACGCCGTCGGCCTGGGAGGCCATCTTTTTGGCCTGCTCCGGAGTGGAGATTCCGAAACCTACGGCACATGGGATGTCTTTCTGGGCTTTGACGAGTTCCACCATGGCTCCGATGTCTGTGGTGATCTGGCTTCGCATGCCGGTAACTCCGAGGGAGGATACGCAGTAGACAAATCCTTCTGCCTCTTTTGCGATCATGGAGATTCTCTCGTGAGAGGTCGGTGCGATCAGAGAAATCAGATCCAGACCATACTTCTCTGCAACGGATGCGAACTCTTCTTTTTCTTCAAATGGGAGATCCGGAAGGATCATTCCGTCCATTCCAACTTCTGCTGCTCTCTTGCAGAAACGCTCAATCCCATAGGAAAAAACAACGTTCGCATAGGTCATAAATACCATTGGGATAGAACTGTTTTTGCGGATCTTTTCTACCATATCAAAAACTTTATCTGTGGTAACTCCACCGGACAGGGCACGCAGGTTTGCGCCCTGGATAACCGGTCCTTCTGCTGTCGGATCAGAAAATGGAATACCAAGTTCGATCAGGTCTGCCCCTGCTTCTTCCATGGCATAAACGATTTTTTCGGTAACATCAAGGGACGGATCCCCGCAGGTAACAAACGGGATAAATGCTTTTCCCTTCGCAAATGCTTCTGTAATTCTCTTATTCATGGATATCCTCCCCTCTGTAACGTGCGATCGCTGCACAGTCCTTGTCTCCTCGTCCGGAAATAGTGATAACTATGATCTGGTCTTTACGCATCTGTGGCACGATCTTTCTCGCGTAAGCCACGGCATGAGCACTCTCGATCGCCGGAATGATGCCTTCTGTTCTTGACAGATATTCGAATGCATCTACCGCTTCATCGTCTGTTACCGGCACATATTCGGCACGTCCGATGTCATAAAGATGTGCATGTTCCGGTCCGACACCAGGGTAATCCAGGCCCGCTGAAATGGAATAAACCGGTGCGATCTGACCATACTCATCCTGGCAGAAATAAGACTTCATACCATGGAAAATACCAAGTTTTCCGGTTGCGATCGTCGCTGCTGTCTCTGCAGTATTGACACCGCGTCCTGCTGCCTCACAGCCGATCAGACGAACTCCTTCATCCTCAATAAAATTGTAGAAAGTTCCGATCGCATTGGAACCGCCGCCAACACAGGCGAGCACAGCATCCGGAAGTTTTCCCTCTTTTTCGAGGATCTGCTCTTTGATCTCCTTGGAAATGACCGCCTGGAAATCACGCACGATCGTCGGGAACGGGTGCGGTCCCATGACAGATCCGAGGACATAATGTGTATCGGAAATACGGTTTGTCCACTCTCTCATCGTCTCAGAAACGGCATCTTTCAGGGTTGCTGTTCCTGATGTAACGGCATGCACTTTTGCTCCCAGAAGACGCATTCTGTATACATTTAATGCCTGACGTTCTGTGTCTTCTTTACCCATGAACACTTCACATTCCATGCCCATAAGAGCTGCTGCTGTCGCTGTCGCAACACCATGCTGTCCGGCTCCTGTCTCTGCGATGACACGTGTTTTTCCCATCTTTTTGGCAAGTAAGACCTGTCCCAGAACGTTGTTGATCTTGTGTGCTCCTGTATGGTTCAGGTCCTCACGTTTCAGATAAACTTTGGCTCCGCCGAGGTCTTCTGTCATATGTGCTGCATAGTACAGACGTGACGGACGGCCTGCATAATTGTTCAGCAGATCGGTCAGTTCACGGTTGAATTCCGGGTCATCTTTGTAACGGTTATAGACCTCTTCCAGTTCCAGCACTGCATTCATCAGTGTCTCCGGGATGTACTGCCCTCCATGTATTCCAAATCTTCCTTTTGACATTTATATCCTCCTCTGTGTCTTCTTTTAAAACACCTTGTTTCTCTGTAACTTATTACTCTGTTCGACGTTATCTCATTCTTCTTACAATATCCACAACCTGCCGGATCTTCGCCGGATCTTTCCACTTTTCTGTCTCCACACTGCTGCTTAGATCCACCGCATACGGGCGGATTTCCCGGATCGCCTGCTCCAGATTGGCAGCTCCGATCCCTCCTGCGAGGAAAAACGGTCTCCGGATCTCCGGGATCAAAGACCAGTCAAAAGTCTTTCCCGTTCCCCCGCCGCCCTGATCCAGCAGGATGTAATCTGCCGGGCTCTGCAGTGCTTTCTCGATATCTTCGGTTGTTTTTATGGAAAAAGCCTTGATGATCGGCCTGTCTGTGTATGTTTTTAATTCTCTGATATAGGACTCATCTTCCTGTCCGTGAAGCTGTGCAAGTGCAAGTGTTCCGTCATCCAGAAGTGTCCTCACCAGTTCCATCGGAGCATTCACAAATACTCCGACCGGCTGGATCTCAGGAGCCAGTTCCTTCACAAGTTCTCTCACCCGATCCGCCGTCACACTCCGGAAACTTCTGGGAAATTCTACGATAAATCCACAGTAATCCGGCTTCGCTTCATTGACTGCAAGGATGTCTTCCCTGCGCCTGAGTCCGCATATTTTTATCTTAGTTTTGCTATGATCCTGAGCTGTCATTTCCGCATCTCTCTGTTTCTCAATCCTCAGTCAACGGTGCTCCATTTAATTCTTCGAGTGCTGCTTTTTTGTCCGGGCTTCGCATCAGCGTTTCGCCGATCAGCACGGCCTCGATCTTGTTATCATGCAGTCTCTGGATATCCTCTGAAGTACGGATACCACTCTCGGAAACAAAGATCACATTCTCTGGTGCAAGTTTGCGAAGATTGATACTGTTCGCCATATCCACTTCAAAGGTTCTGAGGTCACGGTTGTTGACTCCGATGATCCTTGCGCCGCTCTTTAATGCGCGTTCCACTTCCTCTGCATCATGTGCTTCCACCAGTGCATCCATGCCCAGATCTTCTGCCATTTCACGGTATTCCCGAAGCTGTTTGTCATCGAGTAATGCACAGATCAGAAGCACTGCGGCTGCTCCATAGGCTGCTGCCTGCAGGATCATATAGTCGTCAATAACAAAATCTTTTCGCAGCACCGGGATGTCTACTTCCGATGCGATCTCCCACAGATACTGGTCAGAACCCTGGAAATAAAACGGCTCTGTCAGACAGGAGATTGCGGCGGCTCCGGCTGCTTTGTACTCTTTTGCAATCTCCAGATACGGAAAATCCGGTGCGATCAGGCCCTTTGACGGAGATGCTTTTTTGACTTCACAGATGTAGGACATTCCCGGTTTTTTCAGTGCCTGATAAAAACTGTGCGGTGTTTTTGCTGTCTCAGACTGGATCAGCGGATTGAGAAGCATCTGCACTTTTTTCTGCTGGATCTCACGGATCAGATCCTCTCTCGGCATCTCTTTTTTGTCTTTTTCGATGCGCTCTCTCGTCTTCTCAGCAATCTCATTTAATATGTTCATAGTAAAAAATTCCTTTTCTAAATCAGTCATTCAGGCGTTGGATTCCTGAATGAATTCCTCTAATTTCTTCAGTGCTGCACCGCTGTCGATCAGTTCTTCTGCCATGCGGACACCTGCTTCCATTGTCTCTGCCTTGCCTGCGATGTAGAGTGCAGCTCCGGCATTGAGGCAGACTGCCTGACGCTTCGGGCCTTTCTCTTCACCCTTCAGAATTGCTTTCGTGATCTCTGCATTTTCTGCCGGAGTTCCGCCAACCAGATCATCTTTGGAGCATCTTATATAACCGAACTGCTCCGGTGTGATCTCGTAGGACTGGAACCATCCGTCCTTAATCTCGCAGACAGAAGTCGGTGCGCTCATCGAGATCTCATCCAGTTTGTCCTGTCCGAAAACTACCATTCCTTTGGTCACACCAAGCTTCGCCATAACCTGTGCCAATGGCTCTACAAGACTCTGATCAAACACGCCCATCAGTTCCATATTTGCTCCTGCCGGGTTGCTCAAAGGTCCAAGGATATTGAATACGGTACGGATTCCAAGTTCCTTACGGATCGGTGCTACGTACTTCATTGCGATATGATAATTCTGTGCAAACAGGAAACAGATGTTGATCTTTTTGAGAAGTTCTGCACTTTTTTCCGGGGAGATCGTGATGTTTACTCCAAGTGCTTCAAGAACATCTGCTGCACCACTCTTGGAGGATGCTGCACGGTTTCCATGCTTTGCTACCGGCACACCGCCTGCTGCGATCACCAGGGAGGAAGTAGTGGAAATATTGAAGGAGTTTGCTCCGTCACCGCCGGTTCCTACGATCTCCAGAACATCCAGATCATGCAGTAATTTGATGCAGTGTGCTCGCATTCCTGCTGCGGAAGCAGTGATCTCATCAATAGTTTCACCTTTCATGGAAAGTGCTGTCAGATAGGATGACATCTGTACCGGTGTCGCCTGTCCGCTCATAATTTCGTCCATGACTGTCTCTGCTTCCTGATATGTTAAGTCTTCTTTTTTTGAAAGTTTTACGATTGCTTCTTTAATCATTTTCGTTTCCTCCTTAACTTACTGGATACTTACGAATTGTTCCGTTGCTTTGCAACTCTCACAATTCTGCTCTTACAACATTTATAAAGTTTTCTATCATCACTCTTCCATCCGGTGTCATAACGGATTCGGGATGGAACTGTACTCCATAAATTGGATATTCTGTATGCTCCACTGCCATGATCTCGCCGTCTTCTGCCTCTGCTGTGACTTTAAGAACATCCGGCAATTCATCTCTTACTGCTGCCAGTGAATGGTATCTGGCTGCCTGGAAGCTGTCTCCCAGTCCTTCAAAAAGTTTGCTTTCTCCGACGGTATAGATTGTTTTTTTCTTGCCGTGCATCAGTTCTTTTGCGTAGGAAACTCTGCCGCCGAAGGCTTCGCAGATTGCCTGATGTCCCAGACAGATGCCGAGGATCGGAAGTTTTCCGGCGAAATATCTGATCGCTTCGATGCAGATTCCCGCGTCTGACGGCTTGCCCGGCCCCGGGGAAAGGATCAGTGCTTCCGGTTTCATTGCCTCGATTTCTTCTACTGTATATTCATCATTTCGAACAACTTTGATGTCCGGTTCTACGGAACCGATCAGCTGATATACGTTGTAGGAAAAGCTGTCATAATTATCAATCAGTACGATCATTCCAATCCCTCCTGTGCTTTTTGGATTGCCAGAACTACGGCTCTTGCCTTGTTGCAGCACTCTTCGAATTCTTTTTCCGGAACACTGTCTGCTACGATCCCGGCTCCGGAGCGGATGCAGATCTCACCTTTCTTCTTATATACAAGACGGATCGCAATGCAGGTATCAAGGTTTCCTGCAAAATCGAGATATCCGATCGCACCGCCGTAAATGCCTCGTTTGCTCTGTTCCAGTTCTTCGATGATCTGGCAGGCACGGAACTTCGGTGCCCCGGAAAGTGTTCCTGCCGGAAGGATGGAGTCGACTGCATCTATCGCATCTTTGTCTTCTCTGAGCTCTCCTGCGACTGTGGAACCGATATGCATAACCTGTGAAAAATGCTCTACGCTCATGTATTTTTCCACTTCTACCGTTCCGATCTTACTGATCCTTCCGATGTCATTTCGTCCCAGATCGACCAGCATGTTGTGCTCTGCAAGTTCCTTCTCATCTTTCAGAAGTCCCTCTTCCAGTTCCCTGTCTTCCTGCTTTGTCTTGCCTCTCGGTCTGGTTCCTGCCAGTGGGAAAGTGGTAAGTTTTTTGTCCTCCAGTTTTACCAGGGTTTCCGGTGAAGCACCTGCAAGTTCGATGTCATCACTGGAAAAATAAAACATATACGGTGACGGATTTGTTGCTCTCAAGACTCTGTAAGTATCAAATAAACTTCCCTCTGCTTTTGCTCTCATCGGGTTGGAAAGCACCACCTGGAAGATGTCTCCCTCATGGATATAATGTTTTGCTTTTTCTACCATCTGGCAGTATTTTTCTTTCGGGAACTGCGGTTTGATCTCAGAATCAAGCTGTAATGGCAGGAACTCAGCCTTCTGTCCGTTTCGGATCAGATCTGCCATTTCCTGAAGTTTTTTCTCTGCTTTCTGGTAAGAATTTTCCAGGTCATCCAGCATAACTCCTGTGATCAGAAGTACTTTCTGTCTGTAATGGTCAAAGGCGATCACCTGGTTAAAAAGCATCAGATCCATGTCTCTGAAATCCGGATCTTCGTGTTCGCCAAGCTTTAATTTCGGCTCGCTGTATTTGATGTAATCATAGGAAAAATATCCGACCAAACCGCCGGTAAACGGTGGCATATCTTCAATCACCGGGCTCTTGTATTCTTTCAGGATCTCTCTTAAAGTGTCTCCCGGATGTGCAACCTGCTTTGTGATCTCACCCTGATCTTCGCCTTCCGTACGGCGGATCTTCATTGCTCCGTCCGTGCAGGTAATCTCCATGGCCGGCTCATATCCGAGGAAAGAATAGCGTCCCCACACCTCTGTCTGGCTGGCGCTTTCAAGCAGATAACAATGCCTGCTCGCCTTCCTTAAAGTCCTCATAACTTCTACCGGTGTATATCTGTCTGCGTATACTTCCCGGCAGACCGGAACTCTTTTGTACTGACCTTTTGCTGCGATCTCTCTGATGGTTTCTATCGTAGGATACATGGATCATACCTCCTGACTGGTTCTGTTTACTCCTCTTACACATCCCTGTCTGCCAGGCCCTTTTTTACCAAAAAGAAAGCCCGCCCATGACAGAATCTGCTCTCTGTCAAGGACGAGCGTTAAAATTCACCCGCGGTGCCACCTTGATTCACGGAATGACCCGTGCGCTTTGCGGAATACCTGCATATTCCCGGCAACTGACGTATGCCTCACGTCACAGAATACTAAGCGATCGCCTTTCCCTGTGCCCTCAGCGGTCCATTTAACGATCTGCATTTCCACCCGGCTCTCACCCTCCCGGACTCTCTGTGCGCGCATGATAGTTTTTATCTCCGCTTCAACGGTTTAATTAACTAAATCGAATTTTCTATAAAATACCACGATTTTTTTTCATTGTCAATAGGGTTAGTTAAATTTCACATTTTATGTGAGATAAAATAGCCTCGGCCACACCGTCTTCTTCGTTTGTTCCGGTCACGCAGGCGGCGGATTTCTTGCAGTTTTCGGTGGCATTTCCCATTGCGATGCCGTATTTTACCGCTTCCAGCATACTGCTGTCGTTGTCTGCGTCACCAAATGCCATCGCTTCTTCCGGGGAGATCCCGAGTTTATCCAGAAGCCACAATAGAGTTTTGCCTTTCCCTGCATCTTTGTGCCCCATTTCGAGAAGATTCGACACAGAGGAAGTCACGTAGATATCCGGGATCTCATCCTCCAGGGATGCATACAGGCGGTTCCTGTCCTCATGGCTGCATACGAAGGAGATGCTGTCCAGTTCTTTCGCATGCTGCGCTGCAAACTGAATGATGTCCTTCACTGGAGCTCTCGTTGCCTTGATATATCTTGCCCCGTACTCTGTCGCCAGATAGCGGATGGGATCTCTGACATACGCTTCCTCTGCGTAGGGAACACCGTCGATGACGACCTCCATGACCATTTTTTCTCTTTTTCTTACAGCAATCGCAGCGTCTACAGACTCCGGTGTCATAAGGCACTGGTAAACGCGCTTCTTTTCGCTGACAGAATAAACAGCGCCGCCATTGGCTGTGATCAGATATTCCACTCCCGGGTACTCACGGATCATCTCAGGTACAGATTCAAAGGATCTGCCCGTTGCCGGCACAAGGTAGATTCCCTGTGCTGCCGCCAGATCAAGGGCTTCTCTTGTACGCGGAGAAAGTTCTTTTTTGTTTGTCAGCAGGGTCCCGTCCAGGTCGCTGGCGATAAGTTTGACTGCCATTTCACGTCTCCTTTGTATTTTTCTGCAAACTATACGTTCATTTTCCACCATTATACAAAATCTTCTGCTTTTTTTCCACCTGATATGATATACTATTAACACTGATTAAAAAATGAAGGAGATGTATATACATGAAATTTATTTATCCTGCGGTATTCCGCAAAACTGATAAAGGTACTTATAAGGGATTTTTCCCGGATCTTGAGGATTGTTTCGGAGAGGGCGAGACTCTGGATGAAGCAATTGAGGAAGCCAATGCTGCAGCTTACAACTGGATCTCTCTGGAACTGGATGAGGATGACTGCCAGCTCCCGCCGGTTTCTGATGCAGACGACCTGGAACTTGAGGAAGGAGATATCGTCCGGAATATTTCTGTGAATATCCGTTTTTATGAAGGATGGGATGAATAAAATTCCTTTTCCGGATTTCATCATATCAAATCAACCCGGAAGGAGTTTTTAACATGTCAGCATTTTCGGATGTTCTTACCGAATATATCAAAACCAAACACATCAAAGTTGCACCTATGACCAAATATTGCGGGATCGACCGCTCTACCATGTACAAACTGATCAGTGGTAAGCGCAACCCGCCACCCAAAGATATTTTTGAAAAAATGGCCCAGTTTATGCATCTGACGCCAGCAGAAACACAGCGTTTCGAAGAAGCCTGGGAAGTAACCGTGATCGATCCGGAAGTTTATTACAAACGTAAAAGCGTCGAAAATTTTATCTGTCACTTTCCCAGTCATTCCTCTGTATCTCCGGATGAATTTATTTTTTCTTCCAAAATCATCCAGAATAACCAGGAATCCGACTGCATAGGTCTGACCTCTCTTCAGGCTGTCAACTATTTCATCCACAAAATGTTGCTGTCAGAATCTTCCAGATCTTGTGGCAGAATTTCACTGTTTCTCCAGCCGGATCATGAGTTCGTTTTTCATCTGCTCTCCACGCTGGCTCCGTCAGACACTCTGGAGGTTCAGCATATCCTCTGCCTGAACAGTGAAGACACCTTTACAGAACAGCATGAACTTGTAAATCTGAAGTATCTGTATGAAATTTTCCCGATCTACATGTCTGGATTAAATTATACATTATGGTATTATTATGATAATATTCCATCGCATTACCAAAATATGAACATTTTCCCATGTATGATCCTGACTTCCGATGCCGCATTAATGTGCGCAGCCGACGGACAATCGGGAATTTTTTACCGCAGTTCTGATATAATACATATGCTTCAGGAAATGTACAATACTTATCTGGAACAGTGTTCACAGTTGTTTCTGCCAACTGCCTTTCTGCCAGATAACTTTTCAAATGTTTTCAATACAATTTTTGAAGTCTCTGAAGAAGCACCTACTTTTGCCCTTCAACCGGAAGTCTGTATTACACCATTTATCAGCGAAAAGATTCTGAAACAGGCATTTAATTATGATATTCCGCATAGCAGAGAAATTTTCACACAGGCTGCCCTTGCTTTTAAAGGAAATATGAAAAGACTCACAGACAGCCAGACTTATGTGTATTTTACTGCTGATGGACTTCTGCAATTTGCCGCTTCTGGACGGACTGCCGAGATTCCAGAAGTTTTTTATCACAAATTTACTGTCGAACATCGAATTGCGATGCTGCGCGGAGTTGCCGAAAGCTGCCGCAAAGGTTCTTACAGAATCCTGCAAAAGCCATTAAACCATCTTCCATCTAACCTGCATCTCTGCATCCGTGGAAATGTCGGTACACTGATCTTTCAGAAATACAATGGAGAAGTCATGCTGTTTACTATCCAGGAATATGGACTTCTGGAAACATTTCTTGATTACCTCCAGAATATGCAGGAAAGCAGCTTTTTCTCTCTGGATGAGGCTGCCGCATATGTAGAAAGTATTATACACCAGCTTGAAACCGGTAAACTTTCTTAATAATAAAAAAGCCGTATACCCAGGTATCTTCCTGAATATACGGTTTTTCTCTTTCATACTCGCCGATTCGATAAATAAAATTATACATAAAATTTCATATCTTGCAATATGTGGCATAAATTGTGGACAGTTTTTTTCAAAATATAAAACACTTTCTGTTTCTTATTGAAAAAATATTGCAATTATAATCAATAAAGCTCCCAGCATTATTATACTGAGAGCTTTATGACCTGAATGATCCCATTTATTTTACTGGTCGGTATATTACAGTGAATCCATCAGAAACGCTGCCCTGTACTTCAGCAGTATATCCAATTGGGGCTGCAGCTACAACATCATAAGTAATCGGAACACCGTCCTCATCCTGAGAATCCAGAAGTACCCATACATGTCTCCACTCGGTATCTGTACCAAGTGTAATGCTGTCATATTCAAATCCATTGGAAAGCAACTGAATATCAACCTGATCCGGACGAACTGTAAGTGCGCCGCTGTCTTCCCATTGTGTCGTTACAGATACATCTGTAGCTGGTGTGACTTTGATCTGAAGTGGTTCGGACTGAACCCCATTCCAGGTTGCAACAATATCAGTTGTACCTGTACCAATGCCGGTAACGATTCCCTTATCATCAACTGTTGCGACAGATGGATCGGAACTGGTCCATGTAACTGACGGACTGTCATTTTTCTCTGTACCGTCCCATGCCTCTGCAAAAATGATAGTTGCACCGGTCTGCTTAATGCTCCGGCTGGCTGGTGTCAGCTTTATTCCTGTACCGGTAACACTTACCTTGCTGGTTGCCGTGAATGCACCCCATGTAAGAGTTACAGCCGTCTCACCAGGAGCTTTCGCAGTCAGATTTCCATTGTTATCCACTTCTACGATCTGCGGATCATCCACATTCCAGGTAACATCCTGTCCATCTGCTGCTATACCATCCTCACCTGTTCCATCGATCAGTTTGTAGCCAATTGCCTGTGCAGACAATTCCTCATTTAAAGATAACTGAATGCTGTCAGCTCCTGCATCAAGTGCAATTCCCTTAACAAAAACACGAATACTGATAGTCATTGGCTCGCCGGATGCAGCCCCATTCTCATCTGTTGGCTGGTAAGTTCCTGTTACAACAGCACCACCTGCCTTATGGCTTCTTAACTGTAACTGATCGTCGGAGTCTGTGTCAAAAATAGTCACAATAGATTCGTTGCTGGATTCCCATGTCATATCTCTGACTGCGATTTTGCTGCCACCCTTCTCGCCATAAACCGGTACAAAAAGACTGGTATCCTCAGAAACTCCATTGAATACAACATTGCCATCTACGATCTGACCGATAGAATTATCAGCAGGTACATCGCCAAGATAAATCCCATCTGCGATTGAAGTTTCCTCTTCCACCTGAACTTCAGAGGTGAAATCTGCTTCAGACTGGAAATCAGCATCTGCCTGTCCGTCTCCCTCACTGATCTCTGCATCAATATTCTCTGTGCTGTCATCTGTACTGTCTTCAATTACAGTTTCCTCATCTCCTGAGAACTCCAGATCACTGGCTGCATCATCAGCTTCGTAACTATCCTCAGAAAAAGCTTCGACTGCTGTTTCATCTCCCAGGTCACCGGCATATACTACTGCGCCACCCTGAGCAATAAGAGCCACCGACAACATCCAGGTTAAAGTACGATTCCATTTTGAATGTAACCCTGCACTCATTTTTATCCCTCTTTCTTCTTATTAAAAAAACATCTGTAAATAGTTTCTATACTTTATCGTATGGTAAAATTCTCCACTATTGAAGTCATTTTATCACATGCATCTTTCTCTGTAAAGTTTCGTGAATATTAATTTTTGCTTATTTTCTGATCACAAATTTTAAGTCAACCCGGGAAAGTTTAATTTTTCTCTTGCATTTCTTCTTTATGTATAGTATAATTTGCAATTGTCAATTGAATATGGTCTAATTGGAAACGCACATTCTCCCTGAATGATTAACGAACAACACATGCTCTTGTATCTTAATTTATTTATTCAAGGAGGATTTTTTATGCCTAAAAACAAATTTCAGGAAGTAATCTTTACAATTATTATGGTATTTTTCATGGTTTACAGCATGATCTGTTATAACATCAGACTGAATGTCGGCGAGATGACAAACTCTGTTTTTCTTTCTGCTTTTCATGAACTGACATTCATGGGACCGATCGCATTTATTCTTGATTTCTTTATCGTGTCCAAACTGGCTTTTGCCTGTGCAGCACGTATGGTTGATGTCAGAAACTGCCATCCATTCAGCATGATCCTTGCGATCTCTGTTGCATCCATCGCATTTATGTGTCCGCTGATGAGCTTTTTTGCAACACTGTTTTTCAAAAATGCCGGAAGTCAGTTCATCGCTGTATGGATTGAAACTACTGCCATGAATTTCCCGGCAGCATTTTTCCTGCAGCTCATTTACGTAGGACCGCTTGTACGCTTCATTTTCAGACATATTTTCCCTGAAAAAGAGGGTGCTCGCCAGACTGCATCTGAAATGTAATAAAATTCCATTAAACAATAAAAAATCAGGTTTTCGCACGATACTATCTGTCGTGTGGAAACCTGATTTTATTTTGGTCAAATATCAATATTGATAACCGCCTTGCCTTCACTGAGGATTACAGGAGATATACCGGGAGTTCTTCGTTTACCTGAACGGAACCGCAGACTTCTTCCGGGGCTTTTTCTTTAACAAAAGCTTTCTGAAGTTCTTCTGAATTCTCTGGTGTGAGAACGGAAGTTTTTACGGATTTTTTGCGGGTTGTGGTTTTCTTTGGTGCCGCTTTCTTGGCTGTTGTGGTTTTTGCTTTTGTGGTTCTTGGTTTTCTTGCAGGAGTTTTTTTGGCTGCTGGTTCTTTGGTCTCTGCCTTTGGTGCTTCTTTGGCTTCTGCCGGAGCCTTTGCTTCTTCTGCTGGTTTTACTGGTGCTGTTTTTGCTTCTGTGTTTTTGGCTTCTGCGTTTGCAGCGCGCAGAATGCTGTCCTTACCTACTGACATAATCCATTACCTCCCTGGCTAATTCTGTATATTCCTTCGCGCTTCTGCTGGATTTCTTGTATTCTACGACCGGAATGCTGTTGTCCTGAGACCATTCGATGGTGCTGTCGACACGGATCAGGTTGTCGAATACGTGGATGTTGTCCAGCTGATGCAAAGTTTCCATGGTTTGTTTGAAATAATTCTTACGAGTGTCGACTTTGGTCACTGCGATACCTGCAACTTCGAGATCTGGCGCGATCTGCTTGACTTCGCCCAGGAATTCGAACATATTTGCAAGTCCGAACATTCCCCACGGGCTTGCTTCTACGGGGATGATAACCTTGTCGGAAGCGCACAGGATGTTCATGACCCAGCCTCCGAGGGTTGGCGGTGCATCGATGAGGATGTAGTCATAAACGCCTGAGGCTTTGATCTTCTGGAGACATTTCTTCAGGATAAATTCCCGCTGCCATTTGGTAAAAAGTTCATACTCGATGGAGCTCATCAGTGTGGATGACGGAATCAGATCGAGGTTTTCGTATGGTGTATGCACGATATAATCTGTCAGATCTTCCTGCTTACCGATCGCGTAGTAGAGATTCTTCTCTCCCTGGGCATGCTCCAGAACCCAGTCCTCTGGAAAAATGGCCAGTGAAAGGTTCAGCTGCATGTCGCCGTCAACCAGCAAAACTTTCTTTCCGGCGCGTGCCATGGCTGCGCCGAGGTTTGAGCAGGTCGTAGATTTGCCGCTGCCGCCTTTGTTGTTGGTAAAGCAGATAGTTATTGTTTTTCCCATGGGATTTTCCTCCCCTGTTTGTCGTTTTGGGTATTTTTATTTATCGTAGATATTCAGCAGGTAGTATTCCACGAGGCGTTTTGGCATGTTTTTTGCCAAAATCCCGAGACATACAAGGCAAAATGCCATCACCGAAGGTGATTTGAACGTAATCTGCGAAGCAATTGCGTTCATGAGCATGTAGCAAGGCAGAATGCGAATGTCCGTTTTGCACGCATTTTGACCCGTAACTGTGAAGGTACTGAACAGTTACGATTTATCTATGTCATATTATACGAAATTTCTGTAATGTTTTCAATGTTTTTGTAATATATAAAAAGCCGACAGACTTTTATCTGCCGGCAGGTCTGATTCTTTTATTTCTGCGGAAAAACTACGGTCAGGAGCATCTTGAAAGATTCTACTGCGTATACTGCATGTGGGATCTTGGCTGGCATTACGATTGCTTCGCCTGCTTTGCACTGGTGTTTTACGCCGCCTACGGTGAATTCTCCGACTCCTTCGAGGACTGTTACCATGGCGTCGCCTGTGGAATCGTGTGTGCCAATTTCTTCACCTTTGTCAAAAGCGAACAGGGTTACGCTGACTGCGTCGTTCTGTGCAAGGGTCTTGCTGACTACCTGACCTGGCATGACCTGGACTTCTCCTGCGAGGTTTACTACTTTTTCGTGTTCGATGTTTTTGATATATGGCATAATGTGCTTCCTTTCTGATCATGTTGTGTCATGATCGTTGACATTTTAGTTGTTTATTTTTTCTTACTTTCTTCTGTTTTGGGGAATTGTCCAATGTTCTTTCTTATTTTGTGAATAAAAAATCAGTCGAGGATCTTTCCATCCACGGAGATGGTTGTTACCTGCCATGGGATAAATTTTCCACTGTTCTGGAGGGCTTTTTTTGCTGCCATTTCCAGACCGCAGCAGCATGGAACTTCCATGCGGACAATGGTTACGCTGGCGATATTGTTGTTTCGGATGATCTCTTCAAGTTTCTCGCTGTAGTCTGCGGCATCCAGCTTCGGACAGCCTACCAGGACGATCCTGCCTTTGATGAAATCTTCGTGAAAGTTTGCGTAGGCATAAGCGGTGCAGTCTGCCGCGATCAGGAGTTTCGCGCCGTCAAAATACGGGGCATTTGTCGGAACGAGTTTGATCTGTACCGGCCACTGCTGGAGCTGAGACTGTGGTTTTGTAGCTGCTGCCGGGATTTCTGTTTCGCTTGTTTCGCGCTTCATCTGGCGTATACGGCTGCCCGGGCATCCGCCGGATGCATGGTGTGATGACACATATCCCTGTGCAATCTTCTGGTTCATCTTTTCCTGCATTGCTTTTTTCTGGTTCGCAAGAACTGCTTCCTCATCATACGCCGCCGCTTCTCTCTCCACAAATGTGATCGCACCGGTCGGACATGCCGGAAGGCAGTCGCCCAGTCCATCACAATAATCATCGCGAAGGAGCTTTGCCTTGCCGTCAACCATGCCAATCGCGCTCTCATGGCAAGCCGCCGCACACGCTCCGCATCCGTTGCATTTTTCTTCATCTATCTGAATGATTCTTCTGATCATAAAAAAATTCCTCCTCATTTTGTCTGTATCTCTGACTCGGTATCGCAGGTGTTCTCACCTGTTGAGTACAGGATACTGGAATGAGGAGGGAAATTCCGTGGTTATGACAACAGAATTGAAAATATCTACAACTTTTCTGCAGAACTCATGGATTAAAATGTTTTGCAGAATCATTCCTTGACCTGTTGCCAGAATATGCTTACAATTAAAACAAATAAATTTCAGGAGTGACTGTTTATGGATTTCTCTCTCATTTCCCAGACTTCTTTATTTCGCGGATATACGCCTTCCGAAACAGAGAAACTCTTACGTGGGCTTCGGGCTTCTACCCGGAGGTTTGTTCGGGATTCGACGGTTTATACTGCCGGGAAACCGGTGTCGAATATTGGGATCGTACTGTCTGGTACTGCACAGATCGAGAATAATGATATCTGGGGAAATACCAGTATCCTGGGACTGGTCAAACCCGGAGAAGTTTTTGCCGAGGCTTACGCCTGTGTACCCGGTGAGCCGATGATGGTGGATGTGATCGCCACGGAAGATACGGAAATTTTGTTTGTAAATGTCCCGGAAATCTTCCGTCTTGCCTCCAGCGGAAAAGGAAATTACACCCGCCTGATCCAGAATCTTGTCATCATCAGTGCCCGCAAAAACCTCACTCTCTCCCGCCGGATCCTGCACACCTCGTCCAAAAAGATCCGCGGCAGACTGCTCTCTTATCTCTCCTATCAGGCAGAACTTCAGGGCAGTAACCGCATCGAAATCCCGCTCAATCGTCAGCAGCTTGCCGACTATCTTAGTCTCGACCGGAGCGCTCTTTCCAAGGAACTTGGCAGGATGAAAGCAGATGGAATCCTCGATTACCACAAGAATGTTTTTACCTTGCATCATACTTTTACGAAAGGATTTTGACTATGAATTTTAAAGATATGGCAGAACAAAATGAGGCCTGGATCATTGAACAGCGCCGCTATTTTCATTCACATCCAGAGCTTTCTTTTGAGGAAAAAAACACGACTCAGGCAATTGGAAAACAACTGGAAGAAATGGGGCTTACACCACATTATTATCCGGATTACAACGGTCTCTGGGCAATGATCGAGGGCGGAAAAAGTACACCTGACAGTAAAACAGTCGCGCTTCGTGCAGACATCGATGCCCTTCCCATCGAAGAACACACAGGCCTGCCTTTCTGCAGCCAGAATCCAGGTGTCATGCATGCCTGCGGACATGACTGCCATATCGCAATGCTCCTCGGCGGGATCCGCATGCTGATGTCCCAAAAGGAGAACTTAAAAGGCAATATAAAGATCATTTTTCAGGCTGCTGAGGAGTCCTGCCACGGTGCAGAATACTATGTAAAGCATGGTTTTCTGGATGATGTGGATGCCATTTACGGGACACATATCTGGGGTGATCTCGATGCGCCTTATATAAATTTTGAATCTGGCCCGCGCATGGCAAGCTGCGATAATTTCCGCATTGAAGTGGAGGGGATTTCTGCTCACGGTTCCACTCCACATCAGGGGGTTGATGCGATCCTGACTGCGGCTCATATCATCACAGAGATCCAGTCCATCGTTTCCCGCATGAACGACCCACTGAATCCGCTTGTCGTCACTGTAGGCAAGATCACCGGCGGACAGCGTTTTAATATTCTTGCTGACAGAGTCATCATGGAAGGAACCACCCGCACCCATTCCCCGGAAATGCGCAAAAAAATAGAGCCTCTGCTCCGTAAGATTGCTGAAAATACAGCCGATTCCATGGGAGCAAAGGTCACTCTTACCTTTGAATATTTTCCAGCTCCGATCATCAATGATCACGAAGATCTCGTCCAGATCGCAAGAAATGCCGCCACCAAAATGTACGGCCCGGATGCTCTGAAACCCTTCCCAAAGATGATGATCAGCGAAGATTTCGCCTACTTTATGGAAAAAGTTCCCGCCGTTTTCGGTCTCGTCGGAAGCCAAAATAAAGCACTTGGTTTCACCGCCAAAAACCACAACGACCACTACACTGTAGATGAATCCGTCCTCAAACGCGGAGCCGCAATGTACGCACAGTTCGCGTATGATTTTCTGGAAGAAAAATCAAAATAAATTTTCTATAATTTCCACCCTGCGGCCTGCATCTGTGTCTCCATCATATGCTGATAGATTCCATTCTTCCTGGAAAGTTCTGCCGGGCTGCCCTGCTCGGCTACAACGCCGTCCTTGAGGACTACGATCTTGTCGGAATCGGCAACCGTTCGCATTCTGTGGGCGATGATCATAACGGTTTTATTTTTGATCAGACGTGAGAGAGATTCCTGGATCATTGTCTCGTTGTCTACATCAAGAGATGCCGTCGCCTCATCCAGAAGAATGATCGGCGCAGCTTTGAGGAAGGCTCTGGCAATGGAAATCCTCTGCCTCTCACCACCGGAAAGTTCCGATCCATTTTCACCGATCATGGTGTTCCATCCATCCGGAAGTTTCTCCGCAAATTTATCGCAGTGAGCCAGTTTTGCCGCCGCAATAACTTCTTCATCTGTGGCATCCTGGCGGCCGATACGGATGTTTTCCATGATCGTATTATTGAACAGTGTAACATCCTGGAATACAATTGAATACAGTGACATCAGCGTTTCCGGATTGATCTTTCCGATATCCATACTGCCAACTTTAATGCTTCCTTTGTTGATATCCCAGAAGCGGGATGCCAGTCTGGAAACAGTTGTTTTACCACCGCCGGATGGTCCGATCAGTGCTGTTACTTCACCCTGCTTTGCGGTAAAAGTAACATCCTTTAAGACATCTTCTCTGTCATTATACGCAAATCCAACATTGTTCAAAGTTTCATTCAGTTTATCGACCAGTTCCGGGTCTGTATCTTTTGAAAAAGCCACTGCCAGCTTAGAAGTTTCCAGGCTTTCATCAAGAATACGGAACCTGCCCGGATAGTCCTTCATATAAGTCTCAAGATACAGCTTGTCACCCGCAACAGCATCCACATACCCCTGCCGCAACGCTGTCAGGCATTCCTTCATCAGCTGAAAACTATATATTCCGTGGATAAATCTCGGGTGAGATATCCAGCTGCAGAAGAATATCTTCTGCACGTGTATTGACCAGAGTTGCTATGTTTTTGTCATTGAGATCATCCAGACTGTTGATGGAACTATCCTCATTTACGATGACAGACTCCTGACTGTACATATATGGTTCGGACCAGAGGTAACTGTCTTCTCTTCCGTTCAGAGAATAGGAATCCCAGATACAGTCTATGATCTGTTCATCAAGATAAGCTTCTTTTTCCGTCCACTTCATGATAACATAAACCGGCTCATATCCCATCCGATGGCAGGCTTCCTCTGCAAGATCCGCATCAATTCCTACCAGATTTCCGTTTTCGTTAAAGTAATTATATGGCTTATATTCATCACAGCCTATCATAAGATCTGTAAGAGTTTCTGTGCTCTCATCTGATGCCAGAATACTCTGTATATTTCCTGTCAGCATCACAGCTCCGAGAAACAACGGGCATAGTTTTTTAATAAAATTTCTCATTTTATATACTATTTTCAGTATACTCTTCCTCTTCTGCCTGTGTCAAATCATATGGATCTGCTTTCCGTTTTTCTCTATGATCCCCTCGGCTTCGAGGTTCTTAAGTTCTCTCGTCATGGCACTGCGGTCGACACTTAAATACTGTGCCAGTGCGGTATAGGACATAGGAAGTGTGAGGTCTTTGCTGTGTTTTTCTGCAGAAAGTGTATTGAGGTAGGTCATCAGTTTCTTGCGTGTGCTAGATCTGGAAAGCATGTAGATCCGCTCATTCTGCTGTCGGGACTGGATTGCAGTAAGCTGCAACAGATTGCTGACCATCTGGCTGTGATGGTGGCATGCCTGGTCGCAGCGTTTAATCACATGCTCGTAGTCGATAAACATGATCCTGGTCTCCTGTGCCGCACGGACATAATAATGCTGTGAATCCGTCGGAAGCAAAAACGGCTCGCCAAAAACGGCATCTTTATTGAGTTCATCGATCATGTACTCATTTCCCTCGGTGTCGCAGCAGTAAAGTATCGCTCTGCCATAGAGAATCAGCCCGATCTTTTTCATGGAGTTTGAATATTCCATGATGGTTTCTCCGTTTCGGAACGTCATTTCCCTTGCATGAAAACAGACACGCATTCTTTCCTGTTCTTTGGGCAGAATATCTGTAAAAAGTGTGATGTGCTCCATTTTTCTCCCCTCATCTCTTTCCATTGTTTTCCATTATTATAGCACGATTTTTCTCAATTAAGAGCATTTTTGTGACTTTTGCAACAGAATTCTTTCTGATATTCTGTTATAGTTTTAACAAAGTTAAGGACGCAAAAACGTTTTACATAAAACTCATAACACAAATTGGAGGGTACGAAATATGAAGATCACAGATACTATCAGATACGCAGGTGTAAATGACCATCAGGTTGACCTTTTTGAAGGACAGTATAAGGTTCCGAACGGAATGTCCTACAACTCTTACGTGATCCTGGATGACAAGATCGCGGTTATGGATACCGTAGATGCCAACTTCACACATGAATGGCTCGACAATATCCAGCAGATCCTCGACGGACGCAGACCGGATTACCTGATCGTTCAGCATATGGAACCGGACCATGCAGCAAACGTGGCAAACTTCCTCAAAGTTTATCCGGACACCACAGTTGTTTCCAACAAAAAAGCATTCAACATGATCCAGAACTTCTTTGATCTCGACCTCGAGGGACGCAAGATCGAAGTAGAAAACGGCGGTACACTTTCTCTTGGATTCCATCAGCTTACTTTTGTCTTTGCTCCGATGGTACACTGGCCGGAAGTTATGGTGACTTATGACAGCACAGAAAAAGTTCTGTTTTCCGCAGACGGTTTCGGCAAATTCGGTGCGCTCGATGTAGAGGAGCCATGGGATGACGAAGCAAGACGTTACTTCATCGGTATCGTAGGAAAATACGGAAAACAGGTTCAGGCGCTTCTCAAAGTTGCCGCAACACTTGATATCCAGAAGATCTGTCCGCTTCATGGTCCTGTACTCACTGAAGATCTTGGCCATTATATCGGACTCTATGACACCTGGTCTTCTTACACACCGGAGACAGACGGAATCGTGATCGCCTATACTTCCGTATATGGTCACACCAGAGACGCTGTATATCTCCTTGCAGAAAAACTCAAATCCAAAGGATGTCCGCGGGTTCTCGTCTATGACCTTGCAAGAGACGATATGTCCCAGGCTCTCAGCGACGCTTTCCGTTATTCCAAACTGGTCCTTGCAACCACCACTTACAATGCGAGCATCTATCCGTTCATGAATGACTTTATCACCAGACTGGTAGAGCATAATTTCCAGAACCGCACGGTAGGAATCATCGAAAACGGCTCCTGGGCTCCTCTGGCAGCTAAAGTCATGAAAGAAATGATGGCTCCGTGCAAAAAGATCGACTGGTTAAAAAATAACGTCCACATCTGGTCTGCTGTAAAAGAAGAAAACAGAAAAGAGATCGAGGCAATGACCGATGAGCTCTGCAAAGAATACATCGCCAAAAACGATACTCTTGCAAACAAAAATGATATGTCTGCACTTTTCCGCATCGGATACGGTCTCTATGTTGTGACTTCCAACGATGGAAAACGTGACAACGGACTGATCGTAAACACTGTTACCCAGCTGACCGATAACCCGTACCGTGTAGCAGTCAACATCAACAAAGCCAACTACTCTCACCATGTGATCCAGCAGACTGGTGTCCTGAATGTAAACTGTCTGTCCGTCGAAGCACCGTTCTCTGTTTTTGAAAGATTCGGTTTCCAGTCCGGCAGAACTGCTGACAAATTCGCAGGCCAAAAAGTCAACCGTTCCGGCAACGGACTTGTATTCCTGGATAAATACATCAACGCATTCATGTCCCTCAAGGTAGAGCAGTATGTTGACCTCGGAACCCACGGCATGTTCATCTGCAGTGTCACCGAAGCCCGCGTCATGAGCGACCAGGAGACCATGACCTACACCTACTACCAGAACAATGTCAAACCAAAACCGCAGACCGAAGGAAAGAAAGGCTTTGTCTGCAAAGTCTGCGGCTACATCTACGAAGGCGACGAGCTTCCAGAAGACATCATCTGCCCACTGTGTAAACACGGCGCTGTAGATTTCGAGCCGATCCAGTAAAAAACCTCCGCGTCAGATTTTCACAATCTGCCAAATCATTCAATCCATAAAAATAGAAAGAACCGCTGCCAGAAACAGATAGGAGCATCTGCCTGGCAGCGGTTCTGCTTTTATTTTTTACTTCTCGCTACTTGATTTCAAACTGATCTAAAGCATTTTCCAGTTTTTTAAAATCACAGCATGTCTTTTTCAAAAAATTAAAATTATGTGATTCTATATCATATCTCTGTTTAAAGATATTCTCAGCTTTTTTCTTAATAGTTTCCCAGTTCTTTCTTAAATATCGGATTTCATTAGACTCATATGTATCCGTTTCCGGGTCAATTTCCAATGCCGTAATAATCTCTTCATTAACCGGAATCATATTATTATAAAGAAGGTTTGAAATTTCTTTTCCAGAAGTCTCTGTCACAAATGTAGTTATAAGAGAGCTTCTCTTATTTTTCCCTGCACTTTTCCTTTCTTCTGTTGTCTGAGATGTAAGCGGAATAATATATTTCCTGCCTCCTACCATTGTAACAATTCCTGCAAATGGTCTGTTATTAAATTTTACACTTACTCTATAATCTTCTTTATGTAGATATTTTAAATACTCTTTGTCTACATAATAAAGAATCGGACTTTCATTTTCCATATTTCTCCTTCGAAAAAAGCTGCTTGCATTAAACAAACAGCTTTCCGTCCACTAAAGCAGGACCTCTCTCATTTTGAATCGTCCACTGTAGCAGGACCTCTCTCATTTTGAATCGTCCACTAAAGCAGGACCTCTCTCAAAACAAGTTTCCTTGTTTATTTGCATTATATGCTGTATCTCAAAAATCAATACAACTTCAGAAAAGTGTATTCAACATACTTACTCTTTTTCTGTTCTTTAATTTTACTCTAGCCATGTGCTGATGTCAACAATATTTCTACTGTTTTTGTAAATATAGCAAAGAGGCTGCTGCCGCAAAAATGACCTCTCACATCTTTGCGGCAGCAGCCCATTTATGTGAATGAATATTCGAAAATAAGTATGAAGGCATTATTATAAAAACAGATTTATGATCATCAATTCTATAACTCCCACTCCTGCCATAACCATAGAAACAGCCGTTTTGCATTTCAGCTGATCTTTCATTTCTGTCAGGTCAAACATTCCATTGAATACCCAGAAACCACTGTCATTGAAATATCCAAAAGAGATTGCTCCAATACAGCTTGCCTGTGCCAGGAGTACCGCCGGAAGACCAAGGACCGGTGCAAGTGGTGCTGTCAGGGATGCAGCTGTTGTAATTGCTACAGTTGCTGAACCAAGTGCAATTCTCATAAGTGCTGCAATGATCACCGGGATCAGGATCGCCGGGATCGGCCAGCTCACTACCATCTCACCAAGAACTTCCCCAATACCACTCACCTTTACTACATTTCCAAGTGCTCTTCAGGGTATTACCAAATCCATCCTGAATCGCAGTGATCGCATCTGCCGGAGACATTCTTCCAACAAGTGCTGTGATAAGTGCCGCAAGAAGCAACGCAATAAATGTATGTGTCCGGGTTTTCAAAACCAGAACGATCATCACAAGAATTCCCAAAAATAATCCCAATAACATCTGTGTTTCCTGTGTCATTTTCTTTTCCTCCCATCGTTCCACAAAATATCTATGAAAACATCTTCCGTTGATGCCGGTATTAACCGATAAATTCCATAGGTAAAATGCAGGAAATCCTAAGAATAAGTGTAACTCTCTCTTATTGGGATTGTCAATTTTTAGCAGTTGCTTAAGTGAAATGGTTTATGAAACAGGATGTGAAATCCTTTACAAAATGGTCGGATATTTCATAATACCTGCAGATACAAAAAAATCTCCCCGGACAGTGGATATTTAACTTCACTGTCTGGAGAGATCTGTATTTCTGCTTAGATTCAGATCCTGTAATCCATCCATGCGATCACGTCTGCAATGACTTCGTCACGGCAGTATTCGTTGAGAATCTCGTGGAAAAGTCCTCCATAGATCTTCATCTGACGGTCTTTGGATGCTGCTGTTGCGAAGAAATCCATGGTATCCTGAACACTTACCAGGCCGTCTTTCTCGCCGTGCATCATAAGGACCGGATATGCAAAGTCTTTCATCTTGTCAGCAAACCAGTCCAGACCGTCACAGATGCTGTAGCAGAGTCCTGTTGTAAAAGTGCTGGTGTTGTATGGATCTTTGCCGTACCAGTCTACGACTTCCTTAACTGAGCACACCCCTGAGCCCAGTTCATTCGGCAGTTTCGTATGTGGATCCAGATTTCTGTCTACGGATGTGATCAGCTTGCCGTTGTCCTTAACCAGTGCACCGCTGGTGATGATGCCGCGGAGTTTTTTGTCCGGATATTTGGCTCCGTAGAGAGAAACGGTGTAACCACCCATGCTGTGACCGAGGAGAAATACCGGAATGTCAGGATTTTCTTTGATGGCAAGGTCTACAAATACATTGGTGTCGTCGAGGATTTCGTTGAAATCGCTGTAATAGGTTCTCTCGCCCTCGGATCTGCCGTGTCCTCTGTGGTCAAAGCGATAAGTGCTGATCCCTGCCTGATGAAGTTTCTCCGCAAAGTAATCATAACGCCCCTGGTGCTCGCAAAGACCGTGAACAATGACGATCGCAGCTCTGGCATTCTCGACCAGTTCCCTGTTGAAGAATAATTTTGTTCCGTCAAAAGATTCAACAAATACTTCCTGCATAGCAAAAACCTCCCTGTTTTTTTATAAATCCAGTATAGCGGTTTTGTCTGATAAAAGCTACTGGTTATTGGAAGTTTGCTAATAATTTTTGTAGCTTTACGTTACCGTTTACAGGGTATAGCAGTCGTAGCGGATGGCTTTGCCGTTGAGGGTATAGGAAGGTTTCCTTCCGGCGAGGAATTCGCTCTTCAGAGGGCGTTTGACGATGATCTTGTCCGGGGCGGCTTTGATCGCGGCATCGAAGAGGTCTGTTTCTTCGGAGCACGGCGGTTCCAGTTTCTGGATGAGCTGGAGTTTCTTGTTGATCAGGCTGGATTTCTGTCTTGCCGGGAACATGGGATCGAGATAGATCACGTCTACCGGGTCCAACAGTTTGGACATGCATTCTACGCTGTCGCCCTCGACAAGTTTCATCCTGGCGGCGATATCCTTTAACACTGGATGTTTCTTTGCACGGCGCAGTGCGTCTTTCAGAAGAACTGCGACTACAGGATTCTGTTCGTACAATGTCACCTCATAGCCCTGTGCTGCCAGAAGGAAGGCATCCTCGCCCATACCGGCAGTTGCATCGATAGCCTTGCGTCCTTCTTTCTCTGATTTGGCAGCGCGGACCAACATTTCGTGCTGAAGCCGTCCGTTCGTGACACGGTGGAGCATGTTCTCAAAATCTCCCTGATAAGTCAGTCCATATCCGGTCAGGGAAACGCCCTTCGAATCAAACAGTACCGTCAGTTCCTTCCCCGGCTTGTCAGCGATCACACTCCCCGCCCGCCGCGCAAAAGACTCCGCCTGATCCCGCTGCCCGCCTTTTTGTATGCATACTACTATTTTGTCGTTCATGTTGGTTGTTCTCTTTCTATCTGTTATGAAAACTCATAATTCTAATCTGGTAGTTTTATCTGACAATATCTATCTGGCACATTTCCATAGCCTTCAGTGCATTCTCGTGGCTTTCCGGGGTCACTCCTGCACAGCATGAAGCATCTACTGTGATCGGCACTTCCGGAAGAGCTGCTTTCGCCAGAAGTGCATTGGAGATCACGCAGATATCTGTGCAGAGACCAACAAATGTAATACTTCCTATCTCATCATCAATGTTCATTGCCACCAGATCAGCTGCCAGATCTGTAGAGCCAAAGGTTTCCTTATCAATCGGTTCTGTTTTTCGCAAATCGTCCAATTCTCTTCTGATCTGCCAGCCTTCTGTATCCCGGATGCAGTGTGGTATCGGAAGCTTCTTTCCTTCCTGGGTATCCAGATACCATGTTTCATGGGTATCTCGTGTAAAAAGAACTGTTCCTTTGAAATTTCGAATCTTCTCTTCTACTTTGGGAACGATTGCGACAGACTCTTTTGTTCCAAGAGCACCATCGATAAAATCATTCTGCATATCTACTACAACTAAAATATCCTGCATAAATTTCTCCTTCTCTTTATCTGTACCAGTTTTTATTTTTCAATGAAATGTATTCTTTCCGGTACAAATCGATTCTGCTGAGGTCTTGTTTCTGCCGGATAGCCCAGTGCAAACATGGAAAATACTTTCACATTTGCCGGAAGATCCAGCAGTCTGTGTACTTCTTCCATGCGGTCTTCCACCGGTGCAATGCCAAACCATACACCACCAAGACCCTGAGCATCTGTTTCCAGCCAGATATTCTGCTGTGCGATTGCCATGTCGATCTGCGCAAAAGATGGCGCAACAAGTCCTTCTGTATGATACACCGGAACGATAACTACAGGCGCTCCTGCAGCACAGCCGGTGTATGGTGTTACTTTGGATAGTTTCTGGATCTTTTCTTTATCCGTAACCACATAAAATTCCCATGGCTGCTGATTACAAGCACTCGGTGCCTGCATTCCCGCTCTCAGAATCTCCATGATCTTTTCCTTTTCTACTGGTCTGTCTTCATATTTTCTTACACTGATCCTGTGAAAAATACTGTTCATAATTTACGCTCCCTTGCTCGTTATTTAAGATAAACTCATTATACCACAGGGCAAAAAAATAAGACACAGCTTAATGCTGTGTCTTATTTTTTATTAGCGTGCGTTAGAGGATTCGAACTTTCACCCCTGCCCCTGAACCCGCATAGAAAGGAGGTTTCCGCTACCGTTTTTTCCCTTGTCACAGGTAAGTCACAGGTTTTTATTATCATATTCTTCTTTCAATTCTTCAGCCAGATATAAATCACTCATACAGTGCATATCAGATACACCGTCACGCATCAACTGATAAGTCTCTGAATGATAAAAGAAATTCAGTGCCGCATCCAATGAAAGTCCCTGCTGCTTTGCAAAACATTCAATGACACGACTATACTTCTTCTGAAGTAAAATTGGATTTGCGTTCATACTTCCACTTCCTTTTCTTTCATCACATCAAAAAGATCATCTACGATATATTCCCGGCTCTGAGTATGCAACATTTCATATTCTGGCACAATATAGCCATTCAGAATATCACTCTTTTCTGTAAATGCCTGATAGACACGTGCTGCATTCACCCCCAGCTTTGCCGCAACATTTTCAATACAAAATACAGCAAATTCCAGTTCATTGGAATTTTTGATTTTTTCATCTGTCATTATAAACAGAACCTCCTATTATTTTGCATATCCTTCACATATACTTATTTTATACATGGGGTCTGGTATCTTATATATTAAATATACAAGTTAATTCAAATTAATTAATTTTTTATAAAATGAATTAGCACAAGATTTGGCATTGTTTTTATCCAAATTAGCTGAAAACTTAATAAACTCTTGTATTTTAGAATTTTGATACTCAAAGGATTTAAGATCAAATTCTTTGACGATATTACACCAACGCTCTACACGCGCACCTCCAGAAGAAATTTTTTGAAGAACTTCTTCATCGTGAGGTAAACATTGCTCGACATAATAGATCCAATCGCTTTGAGAAAGTTTTTGTAATATATCCTCTGCAGGCTCAATAGCCTCAAAGGATCTTCCATAAGCATTTCCTAAACTCCCATGCCCGGCACACTTGGCACCACCATAAATGAAACTGTGTGAGCTGGAAAGTATTGAGTTTGT
>CAKRXU010000029.1 GCA_934424575.1 uncultured Blautia sp. | reverse complement strand
TTTCAGTGGGCAGGTCAGAATGCCAGCAGTTATAATATAAAAATTTGGAAAGATACTATGGTATGGGATGGAGATCCATATGTAGCATACTGGGGAGAAACTGGAACTAATAAATGGGCAGCATTACCAATTGGAACGTATCAGGCATATGTTGATGCAGAACTTGGAGATGGGACGTTGATAATGAGTAATGTTGTTGAGTTCACAGTAGGAGGTACAGGACTAGATTTCGGAGCGTACGTACATGGGAGTCAGGTTGAATTTCAGTGGGCAGGTCAGAATGCCAGCAGTTATAATATAAAAATTTGGAAAGATACTATGGTATGGGATGGAGATCCGTATAAAGCATATTGGGGAGAAACTGGAAGTAGCAAATGGATATCTCTTCCAATTGGAACTTACCGAGGATATATAGATGCGGACTTTGGAAATGGGAGTGTATTGATGAGTAATGTGGTAGAATTTAGAGTGGACACGGATCCAGATCCATCTTATTCTGATTTTTCCATCTCGCAGAGCGTCTACAGCCTTCATGACAAAATAGAGTTCAAAATAAATCCGATCAATTCCACCGGCATAGGAATCAGCATAGATAAAGAAGGCGTAGGAAGAGTAGTAGCAGAAGGCTGTAATGGAACGAATGGACATACCTTATGGGGGATTGGTCTTGGAGTAGGAAACTACAGTGCCCATATCACCGTATATAATGATGAAAAATGGGTAGATACAGACACCGTTTATTTTTCTGTTGTTCCCCCAACCTATTCAAATCTGGAGATCAACAAGAAAAAGGTTGGAACTGCCGAAGAAGCAAAGTTCAATATCAGTACCAGCCACGCAGAATTTATGGTCCTGAAGATAGACCGGGAAGGGGAAGGCTGTGTATATACAGAACGATGTTGGGATTCTTTGGACAGCTGGAGTGTAAAGGCAGACACTCTTGGAGTTGGACAGTATAAGGCACATTTCCTTGTATTCAGTACAAACGATTATTATATTGAGACAGAAGAAATCCCGTTTTCCATATACCAGTCACCGGAGAGGAGCAAGCTGTCCTGCCTTCCGGGGGACAGTCACACAAAGACGATATTCCAGTGGGAAAAAGCAGCGTATACAACGTATTATGATCTCAGGATCGACGCAGCGGATTACGAGACCGGAGGAAATATAAAAAATGTATGGCAGCTCAGAGGAAACCGATGCAGTGTCTGGCTGCCGGCCGGGGAGTATGCAGCGCATGTCGATTCAGTAAATGAAGATGGAGCCGTAGGCGGTGAACTGATCTACTTTACTGTAAAAGAAGGAGAAGGAACACCGACAGACCTAGGCGAGGAAATAAAAACTGAGATAGTCACTGCGAAGGGAAGCTCTTTGATCACAAATACTGGAAAAGAAGTGAAACTGGAAAGTGGAGATAAAGAGAATATCAACCAGATTTGGAAGTTTACAAAACAGGAGGATGGCTCTTATGTGATCTCCAGTGAGGCAGGAAAAGGTGTCCTTACTGCACCGGATGAAGCTGGCGCAAATATCTCTATAGCCAAATACCAGAAGCAGGATAATCAGAAATGGAAGGTATATGGAGATGAGGAAGGCTACGTCTTGCAGTCTGTAGGAACTGGCTATGTGATCGGTTTATCAGGAAAAGATGAAGCTATACTTGGTGGTTATGCGCTGAAATATTCAGATGATCAGATGTTCCTGTTCAAGGAAGCAGGGGTGATAACAAACAAACCAGTGCTTTTCTTATCACAGGATGACGGAAGGCTTGTAGCATCTGTTTTCAACACAGATCATGTAACGGAATATGGCTTTGTCTACGGAAACCAGACAGACATAACTCTGGAAACCCCTGGCAGAACAAGAGTCGCTTATTCAAACCTGGATTCCAACGGAAGCTATTCCCTTGATGCGACAGAACTGACAGACTGTATGATCAGAGCATACGCTGCGTACACGGATGAAGATGGAGCTACACGGGTCATCTATTCGGATTCAATAAAACGATAAAATATTAGCTGCCCTCACTCGTTTTTGACGGGTGAGGGCAGCTTTATAAATGCTTAAATTTCGTATTATTTAAATATTTCACTTCGAGAAATATCTTTCAAGGCATTGATCACAACATCATAAGACAGATGTTCTTCTAAAAGCTGCGTGGTTAAAGTGTCATAATCAGTCTTGTAGGCTTTTTCCTCTATAATCCGCTCAAGCAGTTGTGAAATATTTACATCTGGAAGGGCAGACGGGCAAATAGGTGATTGTGCTCGGATGTTTCTTACCTCATGTACAAGATTTTTAAATACTTCATCTTGAGGAACAAGAGGAAGCAGTTTATAAATATCATATAGGTGCCGGGAATGTTTTTGAACTTTACCCTGTAAATAATAATCGCAGACAGCAAAAATTTTATCAGCCAGTGTTCTGTCAATACCCTGTACTTTCATGGAAAATGGAAGTAACATAAATTCTTCAATAGAATCGGGTGCTTCTTTTTCCATCATATCGCCAATGTAACTATGAACCGGTAACACTACTGTTGGAAATGAAACCGCAGTATAAGAAGTTTCTAATAATACGGCAGGATTTAAAGCATCACTGGTTAGGGAAAGCACGGAATTATAGCTGATAATGTAGCGGTTATAATCTCGACGGCTTCTCGTTTCATCGAGATTTTCAATGTTCATTCCCAGTTCATCTGCCGAAGAAACGATTGCCTGTTTTATTTTTTTCTTCTGGCCCTGTGAGATTTGGGCATCTATTGTAATATCTATATCTTCTGAAAAGCGTTGTATGACTTTATGACATTTGCTTAAAGAAGTACCACCCTTGAAAACGATGTATGGCATTTTTTGGATAGCAGGCGAAGGAGCATGGTGACATAATAATCCTTTTCTATTGCCTGTGTCATTATTCCTGTCTGTTCGTAAGCCAGTTCTATGGCATCCTGAAATTGTTCTTTATTATTATGCAAGTATTCCATTGTAGATCACCCTCGTTTCTATCAGATTTTTATAAAGTTTATCAGGATAATAAGAAAAGTAAGATTCCAGATCAGAAATCTCTAAGCCAGTATCACGCATATATTGGAAAAGTCGTTTTTGCAAATCTGTTCCGGACATTTCTGAATAAACATCCACATCTTTTAACATATCGAGAAACTGCAATGCCATGTAATTTTTTTCTGTTACAGGGACTTTGGGTTTTCTGATAATTATACGGGATTTTGCAAGAGAAGTTTCCCGATATTCATTTGTTGCTTTGTTTGATACGATTTCATATTGCATGGGAACCTGTGTAGTAAGTCCCATCTGGTTGAAAAATAATAATCCGCTGATGTAACCGCACCGCCTGTTTTTATCACGCATATATTTATATTCCAGAACCTTTTCTAATGTAGGTTTTGAGCCTGATTTGAAGATACTCTTTCTGGGAAGATAATAGATACCCTTGTCAAAACGCTTCACCTTTTCAGTATCTGTTAATTTTTTTAGCTGCTGACGAATATTATTTCCAGTCATTCCATCAATCTGTATATCAGAAAGAAAAAAAGGTTCATTCTCTTTGTAGTTTTCGGTAAGGTACTGATATAAGTTAGACATACGCACCTCCATTAACAAAATAGTGTGTATATATTTCTTTTTTGTTATTATATCCATTTTCAAAAGAAATATCAAGATTTTTAGTGACAGTAACACTATAGATGTAGAAACACCAAAATAATTATTGAGATATGCACAAATAAACATTATAATAAGAACATAGTATACACTTGCAGGGGATTTTTATAGTCTGGAAACGGGAAGGAGAAGAGATATGGAAAAACAATGTAAAAAGTTAATTTGGTTATGTATGGGCATAGTGTGTATGTTGTTAATGTCTAAAAATGTGCTGGCGGCTTCACAATCGAGCAATTGGGTTTGGCCAACGTATGTCCATACCTTTAAAAATGATTGGCCAAATTATGCCAGTGGAATTTATCATGGTGGAACTGACTTTCCGGTAGCATTAAATACGGACGTATATTCTAGTTGTGATGGAGATGTTGTTTCGGTCCAGTATTTAACTACTTCTTATGGAAAACATATTAAAATTAAGGCAAAGGTAAATGGTCAAATTGTTTATATTAGATATTGTCATTTGAACCAGATATTAGTAAGTGAAGGTCAACATGTAACAGCGGGTCAGATAATAGCTAAATCAGGTTCTACAGGAAATTCTACAGGCCCACATTTACATTACGAAGTTCGTAATTCAGCAGATTCACGTAAAAATGCATTAAATCCGAGATTATATTTGCCAGGAACTTCTTATACATATGAAACAAATGAGAATCCCGACCAGTCAAACCACGACCCATACGGCTGCCTGGACTCCTGTACCGGAGGTGCAGGTGTTGTAAACATTTCAGGCTGGGCAAAGGATAACGATGCTCTGGATCAGGCGGTAGAACTTCATGTTTATATTGGTGGTCCGGTAGGGTCCGCAGAGGCAGAAGGCCATTCAGGAATCTATGCAAATGTGTACAGAGATGATGTGGGCAGTCATGGATTTTCGACAACGATAAGAACAAATAAAACAGGAAACCAGAACGTCTATATATATGCGATCAATATTGGAGGAGGAACGAATCCGCTGATCGCTACAGGAACTGCTACGATTACACCGGCTGTTTCTGCACATGATCCGACAGGCTGTCTGGATTCCTGCACCGGAGGCGCAGGTGTTGTAAATATTAGAGGCTGGGCAAAGGATGAAGATGCCCCGGATACGGCGATAGGAGTCCATGTATATATCGGAGGCCCGGCAGGGACGGCAGGCGTATCCCCAGTAGGGATCCAGGCGAACCAGTACAGAAGCGATGTGGGAAATCATTCGTTTTCAGAGACGATAAAAACGGATAGAACAGGAACACAGGATGTCTATGTGTATGCGATCAATGTTGGAGGCGGTAATAATGCACTGATCGGTAAGGGAACCGTTACGATTACTCCAGCTGCTTCTGGGCATGATCCGATTGGATGCCTGGATGTCTGCACCGGAGGAATGGGATCCGTGACTGTTGGAGGCTGGGCAAAGGATGAAGATGCCCCGGATACGGCAATAGGCGTCCATGTATATATCGGAGGCCCGGCAGGGACAGCAGGCGTATCCCCGGTAGGAATCCAGGCTGGCGGATACAGAAGTGATGTAGGAAAACACGCATTTTCAGAGATGATAAGAACGGATAAGACGGGCACGCAGGATGTTTATGTGTACGCGATCAACGTTGGAGGAGGCAACAATGCGCTGATCGGTAGAGGGACCGTAACAATAACACCAGGAGCTCCTGTGCCGCAGGGCAGCCAGACGATCAGCGACGGTGAATACCATATCATTTCTGTATTAGATACTTCCAAGGCATTGGATGTGTATGGGTCTTCTAAGGATAATGAAGCCAACATTCAGCTGTACAGCAATCTGTCGGATGGACACCAGACTTTTTATGTGACATATCTTGGAAATGGTGCATACAAGATCATAAATTCTAACAGCGGTAAGTGCCTTGATGTAGCTGCAGCAGGAATGACTGCCGGTACGAATGTCCAGCAATATGATTATGTGGGGGCAGACCAGCAGCAGTGGATCATCCAGTCGGGAGATGACGGATGGTTTACCATCGTATCCAAGAAAAATGGACTGTATCTGGATGTGGAAGGCGGTAATTCGGCAAATAATACCAATGTAAGAATGTGGTATGGAAACGGTTCGAACGCGCAGAAATGGCAGTTTGTTGCATGGGGAAGCAAGGACGGACAGACAATCAGTGATGGCGAATACCATATCGTATCTGCATTAGACGAATCACAGGGACTGGATGTTGAGGGCTGTTCGACGAATGACAGGGCAAATATCCAGCTCTATCCGAATACAAAAGATGGAAGAGAGACTTTCCACGTAAGTTACCTTGGAGATGGATACTATAAGATCATAAATACCTATAGTGGAAAAAGCCTTGACGTTGCAGGGGGATATACCAGGCGTGGAACAAACCTGCAGCAGTATACTTATGGAGGTGCGAGACAGCAGCAGTGGATCTTGAGAAAAACATCGGATGGATATTTCAAGATCATCTCAAAGGGAAATGGCCTGTGTGTAGATGTGCAAAATGGATCTGCAGTCAATAATGCCAATGTATGGATGTGGCTAAAGAGTGAGACAACCTCACAGAAATGGAAATTTATACCAGTCCGGGAACCGAAGATTTCGTTATCTTCGAATAACGGAGTCCTTGCTGCAGCCGTTGCCAACACAAAATTTGTAACGGAATACGGCTTTGTCTACGGAAACCAGTCAGACATAACCCTGGAAACCCCTGGCAGAACAAGAGTCGCCTATTCAGACCTGGATTCCAACGGAAGCTATTCCTTCGATGCGGCAGAACTGACAGACTGCACGATCAGAGCATATGCTGCGTACACGGATGAAAATGGAACTACGCAGTTCATCTATTCAGATCCTATAAGTCGATAGAATATTATAACAAACAGCAGTGCCGGCACGATATGTTTTGGCACTGCTGTTTTTGAGTAACCGAAATTAAACATTGTCTTATGCAAAAAAACGGGTTATAATACACTTATATAATAATTTTTTTATGGAGGTCACTATATGAATGGACGTATAGATTCTGGCTTAGGGCAGATCGTCATTGATACAGACGTTATCGCTACCTATGCGGGCAGTGTGGCAGTTGAGTGTTTCGGGATCGTAGGAATGGCAGCAGTCAGCATGAAGGACGGACTGGTCAAGCTGCTTCGTATGGAGAGCCTGAAACATGGTATCAGTGTCAAGATCACAGAGGACAACAAGATCCGTCTGAATTTCCATGTGATTGTAGCGTATGGTGTAAATATCAGCACGATCGCCGATAACCTTGTCAGCAATGTGAAGTACAAAGTAGAGGATTTCACTGGCATGGAGATCGACAAGATCAATATTTACGTAGAAGGCGTACGCGCAATAGATTAAGGAATCAGAGGAGGAAATTGTGTTGAATATAAAAACCATCGATGCCAGCGTGCTTTCCAGAATGTTCCTGGCAGGAGCCAAGAATCTGGAAGCAAAGAAAGAATGGATCAATGAATTAAACGTATTTCCGGTACCAGACGGAGATACAGGAACCAATATGACAATGACGATCATGTCAGCCGCAGCAGAGGTAAGCGCACTGACAGATCCGGATATGGAGACCCTTGCCAAGGCGATCTCTTCCGGTTCCCTCCGTGGAGCCAGAGGAAACTCCGGTGTTATCCTTTCCCAGTTACTTCGAGGATTCACCAAGAGCGTCAAGAAAGCTAAGGAACTCGATGCACTTGCAGTTGCAGCAGCTATGGACCGTGCAGTAGAGACTGCATACAAGGCAGTTATGAAGCCGAAGGAAGGAACCATCCTTACCGTAGCCAGAGAAGCAGCACTTAAGGCAGCAGAGATCGCTCCGGAAGCAGAGGAACTGCAGCCGTTTTTTGAGGAAGTTTTTGCTCACGCAGAGGCAACTCTGGCAAAGACACCGGAGATGCTTCCTGTTCTTAAGGAAGCAGGTGTTGTAGACTCAGGCGGACAGGGTCTTCTGGAAGTCTTACGAGGTGCCATTGACGGCTTCCTCGGCAAAGAAGTAGATTATTCCGACTTTGAGAAGACCGCGGGACCGGCAGTGACCAAGATCTCTCCGCAGGCAGAGGCTGATATCAAATTCGGTTACTGTACAGAGTTCATCATCCTTCTGGACAAACCACTTCCGATCGAAGAAGAACACAAATTTAAAGAATTCCTGACTTCCATCGGTGATTCCATCGTTCTCGTTGCAGATGATGAGATTGTCAAAGTCCATGTACACACCAATCATCCAGGACAGGCGATCGAGCGTGCACTGACTTACGGAGCACTTTCCCGCATGAAGATCGACAACATGCGCGAAGAGCACCAGGAAAAACTTATCAAAGACGCAGAGAAACTTGCCAAACAGCAGGCAGAAGAAGAGAAGAAACAGGAACCAGCGAAGGAAGTCGGCTTCATTGCAGTGTCCGCAGGTGACGGACTCACAGACATCTTCAAAGAACTTGGTGTAGACTACCTGATCGAGGGCGGTCAGACCATGAACCCAAGTACCGAGGACATGCTGAACGCGATCGACAAAGTCAACGCCAAGGCAATCTACATCCTTCCTAATAATAAGAACATCATCCTTGCAGCAAACCAGGCAAGAGATCTTACAGAGGACAAGAAGATCATCGTTGTTCCGACCAAGACAGTTCCGCAGGGAGTTACTGCTCTCATCAGCTACGTACCGGAGAAGTCTCTCGAAGAAAACACCGAAGAGATGACCGAAGCGATCGCAAGAGTTAAGACAGGTCAGATCACCTATGCAGTCAGAGATACCAGAATCGAGGATAATGAGATCCATGAGGGAGATATCATGGGTATCGGTGACAAGGGAATCCTTGCAGTAGGTAGCGGCAAAGAAAAGGTCGCAGAGGATACGGTAGCAGCCATGATGACAGATGATGCAGAGGTTATCAGTGTTTATTATGGTGCAGATGCTTCCGAGGAGAAGGCAGAGGAACTTGCAGCCACTCTGGAAGAGAAATATCCGGACTGTGAAGTAGAAGTAAACTATGGCGGACAGCCGATCTATTATTACATCATTTCTGTTGAGTAGGACAAATGGCACAGAGTTTAAGAACCCTAAAAGGTATAGGAGAAAAGACGGAGAAGCTTTTCCAGAAGGTTGGAATCTATGATACTGACGATCTCCTGCACTACTATCCAAGAAATTATGATGAATATGAAACGCCGGTAGATATCGCAGAACTTAAGGAGGGGACGGTGCAGGCCGTCTCCGCTGCGGTATGTTCCGGCGTTTATGTTAATTCCGTGAGAGGCAGACAGATCATCTCTGTAAACATTGCTGACCAGAGCGGGAAATTCCCTGTAGTTTGGTTCAATCTTCCATATCTGAAGAAAACCCTCAGGAAAGGAAGCTGGTTCGTTTTCCGAGGCAGGATCGTGCGCAAACAGGGAAAGCTTGAGATGGAACATCCGGAGATCTTTACCCCGTCGGCATATGAGGAGATCCTTCACAATCTCCAGCCGATATACGGATTGACGGCAGGACTTTCCAACAAAACCGTTGTCAAAATGGTCACACAGCTTCTGGAAGATCTGCCCATGCAGAGTGAATATCTTCCGGAAGAACTTAAAGAACGTTACGGACTTGCAGATGTGAATTATGCCCTCAAAACCATACATTTCCCGAAGAACAAAGAGGAACTTCTGGTATCCAGGAAACGTCTTGTTTTTGATGAATTTCTTCTCTTTATCCTTTCCGTGAGAAGAATGAAAGAAAAGGCAGAGGAGACGCCGAACTGCTTTCCGGTCAAAGAAACCTGGCTGACAGAGGAAGTCATCGAGCGGCTTCCCTATTCACTTACAAATGCACAGCTCAATGCCTGGCATGAGATCGAGCGCGACCTTGCCGGAAGGACAATGATGTCCCGGCTTGTACAGGGAGATGTTGGAAGCGGCAAAACGATCCTTGCATTTCTGGCAATGTTTCTTGTGGCAGACAATGGCTATCAGGCGGCACTGATGGCACCGACTGAAGTTCTCGCAAGACAGCATTATGAGGGTTTTCTGAAGCTGATGGAAGAACAGGGCCTTTCTTTTCCAACGGTTCTTCTCACCGGTTCCGATACAGCAAAGGAAAAACGCATCGCCTATGAACGCATTGCCTCCGGAGAAGCTTCTATCATCATTGGTACGCATGCGCTGATCCAGGAGAAAGTGGAATACGCAAACCTTGCCCTTGTCATCACAGATGAGCAGCACCGCTTTGGTGTCAAGCAGAGAGAAGCCCTGACAACAAGAGGAAATCCGCCGAACGTTCTCGTTATGAGCGCGACACCGATTCCAAGGACACTGGCGATCATTCTCTACGGTGATCTTGACATCTCTGTGATCGATGAACTTCCTGCCAAACGTCTTCCGATCAAAAACTGCGTGGTCAATACTTCATACCGCCCCAAAGCCTACTCCTTTATAGAAAAACAGGTACGCCAGGGCAGACAGGCATATGTCATCTGCCCGATGGTAGAGGAGAGCGAAGGTATGGATGCAGAAAACGTCCTCGACTATACACAGAAACTCAAGGAAAACCTTCCATCCGACATTCGGATCGAATATCTCCACGGCAAGATGAAGCCGAAAGAAAAGAACCGAGTGATGGAAAATTTTGCAGCCGGCGAGATTCAGGTGCTTGTCTCGACAACCGTTGTCGAAGTAGGTGTCAATGTGCCGAACGCCACCGTGATGATGGTTGAAAATGCCGAACGTTTTGGCCTCGCGCAGCTTCATCAGCTTCGTGGTCGTGTCGGACGTGGAGAACATCAGTCTTACTGTATTTTTATCCAGGGAAATCAGGATCAGATCTCGAAGCGTCTGGAGATCCTGAACAAGTCAAACGATGGCTTTTATATCGCAGGGGAAGACCTCAAACTCCGCGGTCCCGGCGACCTGTTCGGAATCCGCCAGAGTGGTGACATGGAGTTTCGGATCGGCGATATCTACAATGATTCCGCGATCCTCAAAGAAGCCAGCGAAGCGGCAGAAGAGATCCTTTCCCTTGACCCGGAACTTGATCTTGAACAGCACAGATTTTTGAGAGAACGGATGGAAAATTACGGACAAAATGAGACAGAAAACATCGCCCTCTGAAAAGAAATCATTGCCAAACCTTGGAAAACGTGGTATTTTAGTACCGTAAAAAATATTTTTCACCTTGTAAGGAGGCTATTATGGCTACAAGAACAACGACAAAGAAAGCAGAACCTAAGACAACAACTGCAAAGACGGCTATCGAAAAAGAGGCTCCTGCAAAGCTCGCTGCAGAACCGGAAACAAAAGAGCCGGTCAAAGCAACAGTAACCGAGAAAACAACTGAAGAAGTAAAAGCACCTGCAAAGAAGACTACCAGAAAGAGAACTGCTGCCAAGAAGACAACAGAAGAAAAGGTAGCTGAGAAGAAAACCCCTGCAAAGAAAACAACCAGAAAAGCAGCTGCAAAGAAAGCAGAGGCAAATGCAGAAGTCTTCATACAGTGGCTTGGCAAAGAGATATATGCAAAAGATGTTGTTGAGAGCATCAAAAAGATCTGGACAGAAGAGATGGGCAGAAAAGAATCAGAACTTGAAGATTTAAAAGTATATATCAAACCAGAAGACAATGGTGCACACTATGTCATCAATGGTGATATTACAGGCTTTCTTGGATTATAAGAACAATAAAAAGCTCAGATGATCTGTTCATCTGAGCTTTTTGACCTTTTCAGACTAAGAAGCGGTAAGGATTAGTACTGGCCACTCTGACCGCCCTGGCTTGTGGAAGACATCTGTCTTTCCTGCTGTTCGATCATTTTTTTGACCATATAACCGCCGACAGAACCATTCTGTTTGGAGGTAAGGTTTCCGTTGTATCCATCTGTGAGCGGTACACCTAATTCATTTGCTACTTCGAATTTAAAACGGTCCAGTGCGCCTTTTGCTTCCGGTACGACTGCTTTGTTAGAAGAAGTATTGTTTGACATAATTTATTCCTCCTTGGTTGTTGTTGTGTTTGTGTTACAATGCTAGTATGCGGATTTATCAAAATAATACACTGGAAGTTACCGTATAATCTGCCAGAAAAATGAAAATATTAAATTTCTATGAATTGTGTATAAATTTGAAAGATTTAATTGCACTTTTTTTGGCAACTTGTTATAATAAACAAAATAAGTGTTACTGTTCACTACCTTCGCAGTAACAAATAAGCTTAAAACTAAAAAACCAGTAATGTATTGGTGAAAATGGAGAGATGAACGATGAATTTAGGAATCATTGCACACAACAGCAAAAAGGTACTTATCGAAGATTTCTGTATCGCCTACAAGAATATTCTCGCCAAGCATGAGGTTTATGCTACCGGAACAACCGGAAGGCGGATTGAGGAAGCCACAAACCTTCATGTGCATAAGTTTCTTGCAGGAAGTATAGGCGGAGATAAGCAATTTATGGAAATGGTAGAACGACAGGATCTTGACATGGTCATCCTGTTTTACAATCCGGTCATGATGGATCCGAAGGAACCGGATATCCACGCCATTGTTATGAGGTGTGATCAATATAATATACCGGTCGCTACGAATATCGCAACGGCAGAACTTCTGATTCTCGGACTTGCACGCGGCGACCTGGATTGGAGACTGAATCTGAAATGAGAGTAATCGCTGGAACTGCCAGACGTCTTGCACTCAAGACGGTGCCTGGCATGGAAACAAGACCAACTACAGACAGAATCAAAGAAACTCTGTTTAATATTCTGCAGCCATACATTCCGGACAGCACCTTCCTGGATCTTTTCAGTGGAAGCGGTGGAATCGGGATCGAGGCACTCAGCAGAGGCGCAGAACACGCGACCTTCGTTGAGAAAAATCCCAAGGCATGTGCCTGCATTCGGGAAAATCTTGCATTTACAAAGCTGGCTGAACATGGTAAACTGCTGAACATGGATGTACTGCAGGCTCTTCGCTCTATGGAAGGGCAGGCTGCATTCGACTGTATTTTTATGGATCCACCGTATAAGAATGAGCTGGAGAGACAGGTACTGGAGTATTTAAGAGACAGCTCCCTCGCGGATGAGGATACCCTGATCATCGTTGAGGCAGACCTTCATACGGACTTCTCTTATGTGGAAGAACTTGGCTATGAACTGAGCCGTTCCAAAGAATACAAGACCAATAAGCATATTTTTTTGCACAAAAGAAAGTGAGAAATACCTATGGTAACAGCAGTTTATCCGGGAAGTTTTGATCCGGCAACCTATGGTCATCTGGATGTCATCAGGCGTGCAAGCGTATCTTTTGACAGAGTTGTAGTCGGGGTTTTGCAGAATTCTGCAAAAAGTCCGTTGTTTTCTGTGGAAGAACGTGTTAATATATTAGAAAAGGCGACCAGAGATATCCCGAATGTGATTATCAAGCCATTTGACGGACTTTCTGTGAACTTTGCCAGAGAGAACCAGGCCCAGGTCATTGTACGTGGGCTTCGTGCGGTTACTGATTTTGAGTATGAGCTTCAGATGGCTCAGACCAACCGCGTTCTGGCTCCGGATGTAGATACCGTATTCCTGACCACGAGTCTGGAGTACGCTTATGTAAGCTCCACCATTATGAAGGAAGTAGCCCGATTTGGAGGAGATTTATCCAGTTTTGCACCGGCAGAGATCATTCAGGAACTACTCCTGAAGATGCAGGAAAAAGACAAAATATAAGGAGAATGTACTATGAGCAGCAGAATTGAACAGCTTATCGACGAAATCGATGAATTTATAGAAGGCTGTAAATTTCAGCCTTTATCAGCAACCAAGATCGTTGTAAATAAAGAAGAGATGGAAGAGTACTTAAGAGAACTTCGTCTTAAGACTCCGGATGAGATCAAGAGATATCAGAAGATCATCAGCAATAAGGATGCGATCCTTGAGGATGCACAGGCCAAGGCAGATGCTCTGATCGCAGATGCACAGACCAAGGCACAGGAGCTCGTTACACAGCACGAGATCATGCAGAAGGCTTATGCACAGGCTAACGAGACCATCAACGCTGCCAACAAGCAGGCACAGGAGATCCTGGATTCCGCTACACAGGATGCCAACAGCATTCGTCTGAGTGCGATCACTTACACAGATGAAATGATGGCAAACATCGGATCTGTCCTGAACCAGACACTGGAGGATGCAGGCGGCAAATACAAGACTTTCATTGACTCTCTGCAGAGCTGCCTGGAAGTTGTAAACCACAACCGTCAGGAACTGGCTCCTCAGACAGCACAGGCAGCAGCAATCACAGGTTCCTATCATGATGAACCTGCCAAGGAAGCTGAGGATGACAATCTTTTAGATGATCTTGGTGAAGAATAAGAATAGTAGAATGACGATCAGCGCATTCACAAGCTTGGATGTGAGATAGGGAAGCAGGGACAGTTCTTCTGTCACGAGGCTTCGTGTCTGTGCAGTGATGCAGGCACCGCCGAGTACGACAGTGACCAGGGCACAGAGATATTTTATGTCTGCGCTCAGGCCTGAGAGAGCGAGACTGTGAAGCCCGGTGGTCATTTCCAGGAGGCAGAACAGTACATACGAGAGTGTGGACTGGCTTTTCCAGAAATGGCGTACGCAGGCAGTCAGGATCGAGAACATAAGAATGTACCCGCCCAGTTTGGTGATCGTTTCAAAACCGTTCATAATAGAGACATCCAGTATGGCTCCCGGAGAGCTGTCAGAGGATGTCTCTTTTTTTGATGTGTATATCGGGGAGAAGTCAGCAGCGTGCCGGCTTCCTGTACGAAAAAACCACAGGCGCATGCACAGCATGGTGAGGAAGGCAGAGCCGAGAAGAAGTGAGAATACCTCCAGAGTAGAAACCTGTCCGTTCATACAGGTATGTATCAGGTAAGAACTGATGAACATAGGACTGGCATGGTTGGTAAAAGTCAGGAGATACTGTGCTTCCCTGCGGCTGATCTTCCGGCTGGTATAGAGATCGGAGGTGAGCTTGGCTCCCATAGGATAACCACAGAGCAGCCCAAAGAGAACGGCATAAGCTCCGGCAGAGGAAATTCCGAAGACTTTTTGCCAGATGGTTTCCATGGGGGTTAGGAGCTGACCGATCATATCTGTCCGGATCAGGATTCCGGTCAGGATCATGAAGGGCAATAGTGTCGGCAGCAGGATATTCAGCCAGAGCTGCATTCCTTCCTGTGCGGAAGCCAGACTTTCCCGTGGAAAAAACAAAAGAAACACAAGCAATACGAGACTTACAACTGTATAGAGGATTTTTTTCATAAAAACTCTTTTTTTCTTTACTATACGAAATACCCGGGACAAATATGAGGAAAAAATCCAGAAACCCTTGAAATCAAAAAGATTTCTGGGTAAAATAAACTCTAATGCAGTAATAATGGAGGAAATCAAAATGAGAGTTTTAGAAAACTGTGAACCAAAAAGAGTATTTTATTATTTTGAAGAAATCTGTAAGATTCCGCATGGTTCTCGCAATACAAAGCAGATCAGTGATTATCTGGTGAATTTTGCGAAGGATCATGGATTTGATTATGTACAGGATGAACTGAATAATGTTGTCATCTACAAACCTGCAACTGCCGGATATGAGAATGCACCGACTGTGATCCTTCAGGGACATATGGATATGGTATGCGAGAAGCGTCCGGATGTAGAGCATGATTTCGAGAAAGACGGACTGAACCTTTCTGTCAAGGATGGATATGTGAGTGCAAACGGAACCACACTTGGTGGAGATGACGGAATCGCTGTTGCTTATGCACTGGCACTTCTGGACAGCACGGACATCCCGCATCCGGCACTGGAAGTCCTGGTCACTGTAGACGAGGAAATTGGGCTTCTCGGAGCAGTAGGACTTGACTGCAGCGTTCTCAAAGGAAAACGTATGATCAACATGGATTCCGAAGCAGAAGGAAGTCTCTGGATCAGCTGTGCAGGCGGTCTTTCCGCAGTCAGCAGCATTCCGGTGAAGAGAGTCGAGGCAGAAGGAAAGAAGATCGGGGTTAAGATCTGCGGACTGATGGGTGGACATTCCGGAGCAGAGATCGACAAGAAACGCGCAAATGCCAACGTTCTTATGGCACGTTTCCTTTACGGACTCAAGAATGAAGCGGATTATGAGGTGATTTCTCTTGAAGGCGGTCAGAAGGACAATGCGATCACAAGAGAAGCTGTCGCAGAACTTCTGATCGACGGCGACCAGACAGAAGCAGTCAAAGCTTATGCAGCAAAAGTACAGGAAGGTCTTCGCGAGGAATACGAAGGCAGCGATGCAGGGATCACCATCCAGATCACAGAGGGTGATGTGGAGACAGCAATGGTCCTTTATCCGACCAGCAGAGAGAAGGTCCTTTTCTATCTGATGGAAGTTCCGTTCGGCATCCAGAAGATGAGCGGAAGCATCGAAGGACTGGTAGAGACTTCTACCAATATCGGCATTGTCAAACTTTACGAGGATGAATTCTTCGCAAGCTCCGGTGTCAGAAGCTCCGTAGAGGCAGCAAGAGACGCACTTTCTGACAAGATCCAGTATCTGACAGAGTTCCTTGGCGGAGAGTACACCATCCAGGGCGCTTATCCGGCATGGGAATACCGCAAGGAATCCCCGCTCCGTGACAAGATGGTATCCGTATACGAAGAAATGTATGGACAGAAACCGGCAGTCGTTGCGATCCACGCAGGACTGGAGTGCGGACTTTTCTACAAGAAGATCGAGGGACTTGACTGCGTATCTTTAGGACCGAACATGAAAGACATCCATACTTCCGAGGAAGTTCTGGACATCGCATCTACAGAACGTGTATGGAATTACCTTGTCAAAGTTCTGGAACAGTTAAAAGACTGATAAAATAAAATCAGGTTTCATGGCAGAGGCTCTGCGGCAGTAATTGCCCGGGGCCTTTGCTTTTGGTGTAATAACGATGTAAAAGAGAGCATAGAATAAAAATTGACGATATCGTATAAAGGCAGAATTTCAGGCTCATGGGACGATGGCTCTGGAAAAGTTTCTTCTGTTTTTTTATTCTTACCTGCATCACTGGCGGCCAGAAGATCCTTCTGGAGCGAAGCCGGGCATCGATACTGGATGAAAAAACATGTGAGTCAGCTGCGTTTCGGGAGCAGCATCTTCCGACGGAACTATACCGGCAGCTTCGCAACCAGGATGAAAGTTCAGGAAATACAGACTGGATGGAAAATCTGACGACGACAATGCTGAACGGGAAATTTTATCCCGGAAGATGTTCTTCTGACAGGGAGCCTTATCTGAGATATAAATACAAAGAATATACAGATCTGTGCAGTTTTTACCAGGCGGTCTGGAAGGATGTCAGATATTTTCCGGTCGCAGCAGATGACATCTCATTTGAGGACGGCTGGATGGAAGAGAGAAGCTTTGGGGGAGAGCGTGTTCATGAAGGCTGTGATCTTTTTGGAGGTTGCGGGGCAGCGGATTTTTATCCGATCATCAGTATGACGGACGGAAGTGTAGAAGCGGTCGGCTGGCTCCCCTTAGGTGGCTATCGGATCGGTATCCTTTCTCCTTCAGGAGGCTATTTTTATTATGCACACCTTTCTTCCTATGAGCGGGACTGGAATGAGGGAGATTCCATAAAAGCGGGAGAAATCCTTGGGTTTATGGGCGATACCGGTTATGGCAGTGAAGGTACAAAGGGAAAATTTCCGGTACATCTGCATCTCGGGATCTACATTCAGACACCGTATTCGAGAGAGATGAGCGTAAACCCATACTGGGTGCTGAAGGCCGTTCAGAAAAAAATCAGAAAGTGTGTATATTAATTACATATCCATGCAAAAATGTGCTATAATGCAAAAGTAGTTTCGCTTTAAATCAAGAGGAAGCCGGGCTACTTTTGCTACAAGCCACCAAGGGAGCGATTTTTATGGAAATACAGTTATGGAGAAGTATATTATGTCCATATGAACTGGCTGTCAAGGAGCTGATGGTCAAGTTTGAACATATTATAGAAGAACACAAGCAGAACGATCTTTATTCTCCGATCGAGCAGGTCAGCGGACGCGTCAAGAGCCTGCCAAGCATTCTGGAAAAAATGCAGCGCAAACACATTCCCATGGAACGCATGGAGGAAGAACTGGAGGATATCGCAGGTATCCGCATTATCTGCCAGTTTGAGGAAGACATTGATACCGTTGCTGCGATCATTCAGAAGCGTACCGATATGACGATCAAGAGTGAGAAGAACTATCTGAAGCACATCAAACAGAGTGGATACAGAAGTTATCACCTGATCATTTATTATACAGTTGAAACGATAAACGGACCAAAGAAGATCCAGGCGGAGATCCAGATCCGTACCATGGCGATGAATTTCTGGGCGACGATCGAGCATTCTCTCCAGTACAAATACAAAGGTGAGATGCCGCTTCACGTGGCAGAGCGCCTGAGCAACGCCGCAGATGCGATCATTGCGCTGGATCAGGAGATGTCCTCTGTCCGCGATGAGATCATGGATGCACAGAACTCTTCGCAGATGCAGTCGAATCTTGTCAAGGATATTCTTCTCAGCATCGAAAATCTTTACAAGATCTCAAACAAGAGAGAAGTTGCCAAGATCCAGGACGAATTCCTCCGCGTATTCCGGACGAAGGATCTGCAGCAGCTTGCACGTTTTCACAGACAGCTCGATATCATCGCAGAGGGATATCGCGCCCAGTCGGTATCATTTTAGGAGAAGAACATATACATGCAGGATTTTTTACCAGTAACCAAAAAAGAAATGCAGCAGAGAGGATGGGAACAGGTGGATTTTGTCTATCTGACAGGAGATGCTTATGTAGACCATCCTTCTTTTGGTGCAGCGATCATATCAAGACTTCTGGAGAGCAGAGGCTATCGCGTGGGGATCATCCCGCAGCCGGACTGGCGCAGGAAAGAAAGCGTCCAGGTATTTGGCGAACCGCGTCTCGGTTTTCTTGTCAGTGCCGGAAATATGGATTCCATGGTGAACCATTACACCGTTTCCAAGAAACACCGCCAGAAGGATTCTTATTCACCAGGCGGCGAGATGGGGCTGCGCCCGGACATGCCTACTGTGGTATACAGCAACCTGATCCGTCAGACGTATAAACATACACCAATCATCCTGGGCGGGATCGAGGCGAGCCTTCGACGTCTCGCACACTATGATTATTGGGAAAACAAGGTGCGCCGCAGTGTCCTTTTGGATTCCGGGGCGGATCTTATTTCTTATGGAATGGGAGAGCATTCGATCATCCAGATCGCGGAGGCACTGCAGAGCGGTCTTCCAGTAGATGAGATCACTTTCATTCCGGGAACCGTTTATAAGTGCAAAGACCTGTCGCGCGCTTATGATCCGATTATCCTTCCGTCCTATGAGACGGTATCTTCGGATAAAAAAGCCTACGCCGAAAGCTTTGCCGAGCAATACAGAAACACCGACCCGTTTACTGCCAGACCGATGGCAGAGAGCTACGGAAATCGAGGGTATGTGATCCAGAATCCGCCGGCACTTCCACTGAGCCAGCAGGAAATGGACGATGTTTACGACCTTCCCTATCAGAATACCTGGCATCCGATGTATGATGCCAGAGGCGGGATTCCGGCACTGGAGGAGATCAAATTCAGCCTGACGAGCAACAGAGGCTGTTTCGGCGGCTGTAATTTCTGCGCGTTGACGTTCCATCAGGGACGCATTCTCCAGACGAGAAGCCACGAATCCATTCTCAAAGAAGCAGAAAAAATGACCCATGATTCGGATTTCAAGGGTTATATCCATGATATCGGAGGTCCTACTGCAGATTTCAGGCAGCCGTCCTGTCAGAAGCAGCTCACCAAAGGCGTCTGCCAGAACCGGCAGTGTCTTTTCCCGAAACCGTGCGGAAATCTTACCGTGGACCATACCGATTACGTGGCACTTCTTCGGAAACTCCGCAAGATCTCCGGAGTCAAGAAGGTTTTTGTTCGTTCCGGAGTCCGTTTTGACTATGTGGTAGCGGACAAGAGTCCTGTCTTTCTGCAGGAACTTGTGAAGTATCATGTCAGCGGGCAGCTTCGTGTCGCGCCGGAACACGTTTCCGACCAGGTACTCCACTATATGGGCAAGCCATCTCATCAGGTTTATCAGCAGTTTCTGGACCAGTATGAGAAGGCAAACGCGGCGACAGGCAAGAAGCAGTACGCTGTCCCATACTTTATGTCCTCTCATCCGGGATGTACGATGAAGGAAGCGGTGAAGCTTGCAGAATACGTGCGTGACCTTGGATTTACACCGGAACAGGTGCAGGATTTTTATCCGACCCCATCGACCCTTTCTACGTGCATGTATTACACGGGCCTTCATCCGCTTACAGGGGAGAAGGTTTACATTCCGCGTGATCCACATGAAAAAGCCATCCAGCGTGCGCTGATGCAGTACAAGAACCCGGCAAACCGAAGCCTGGTACTGGAGGGACTTAAGATCGCAGGACGCATGGATCTGGTTGGTTTCGGCCCGAAATGTCTGCTGCGCCCGGAGAGAGACCGAAGGAAAGAATCCGGCAGAAATCCATCCGCAGGAGACCGGAGGAAACCACAGAACCAGGGACGTAAGCCCGCAAAGAAAACGATCCGCAATACGCATAAGAAAAAATAAAGGTACTGAACAGTTACAAATAAGGAGCTTATAGATGAGCAAAACAAACAATAAAAATAAAGTAAGAAAGGGCGACTACGGTTACGTCGCTGCCGAAAAAAAGAGACGGATTCTCATCACGGCAGCGTTGTTCGCAGTACCGCTTCTGATCTTCTTTTCAGCAATGATCTACTTTAAGACCAGACTGACTGTATGGACAGTGATCGCAGTGGTTGGCTGCCTTCCGGCATGCAAATCCATGGTAAGCCTGATCATGATCTTCCGTGCAAAACCGGTTGCACCGCAGGTATATCAGGAAATCAGTAAACATGCAGGCGAGCTTGTCATGTCCTATGAAATGTATATGACTTTTTATGAGAAGAGCGCATCGATCGATGCATTTGCGGTCTGCGGCAACACAGTTGTCGGTTTCAGTAGTGACCCGAAGATTGATGCCGCATTCATGGAACAGGAATGCCAGAAGATCCTCCGCGGAAACGGATTCAAGGCAAATGTCAAGATCTTCACCAGACTGCCGCAGTTTCTGGAGCGTCTGGATTCCATGAATGAACACAAAGAATCCCTGGAAGAAGGAATCAAATTCCGTCCGGATGAGAAATATCCGGAACTTTCCAGAAATGAACTGATCAAGCACACGATCCTGGCGATCTGTGTCTGATAGAAAGAGGAACAGAGAAATGAAGGAGTTTCAGATTCGGGACAATGAGGCAGGACAGAGATTTGACAAGTACCTGTCCAAACTTCTTCGGAATGCTCCGAAAAGTTTTTTCTACAAAATGCTCCGCAAAAAAAATATCACACTGAACGGCAAGAAAGCGACTGGAAATGAGAAGCTGGAAGCTGGAGATCAGGTAAAGTTATTTTTGAGCGACGAGACATTTGATAAATTCAGCCAGCAGGACAGGGCGGCAAGAGCCGTGACCACTCTGGATGTGCTTTATGAGGATGCGGATATCCTTCTTATCAACAAGCCGGCAGGAATGCTCTCCCAGCCGGATGACACGAAGGAACCTTCGATGGTAGAGTATGTGATCGGCTATCTTCTGGAGAAGGGAGATCTCACAGAGGAAGACCTGCGGACGTTCCGCCCGTCTGTCTGCAACCGCCTTGACAAGAATACGAGCGGTATCATCGCGGCCGGCAAGTCTCTGGCAGGTCTTCAGGAACTTTCAGAATTATTCCACGACCGGACGGTACATAAGGAATACCTCTGTATTGTAAAGGGAGTCCTTCGCGAGAAGAAGCACATCAAAGGTTATCTGTACAAAGATATGAAACAGAATAAAGTAACGATCTATAAGCAGAAGCAGAAAGAAGCACAGCCGATCGAGACAGTTTACGAACCGCTGGATGATAACGGTGAAGTGACCCTTCTCAAAGTAGGCCTGATCACGGGACGTACGCATCAGATCCGAGCACATCTTGCCTCTGAGGGGCATCCACTGGCAGGAGATACCAAATATGGACAGGATGCATTCAACCGTCGTTACAGGGAAAAATACCAGCTGAAGCATCAGCTGCTGCATGCTTTCCGACTGAGTTTTCCGGACGGAATGGAAGGAAGGCTTTCGAATTTGTCCGGCAAATGCTTCCGTGCACCGCTGCCGGCACAGTTTGAGCGTATCATAAAAGAAGAAAAGTTAGGGGAGAAATTATTATGAAAATCTGGAATGAAGTCTGGGACTACATCAAAATGTTCATCATCGTGATCGTCGTAGTCCTGGTCGTAAACAATGTAGTCCTTATCAACGCAAAGATCCCGTCTGAATCTATGGAACAGACGATCATGACCGGTGACCGTATCTTCGGTTTCCGTATGGCATATGGCATTAATTTTGATTTCTTCGGAACGCATGTTTCCAAGAAAATGAAAGATCCGGAGCGCTACGACATCATCATCTTCAAATATCCTGATGATGAGAGCCAGCTCTTTATCAAACGACTGATCGGTCTTCCGGGAGACACCGTTGAGATCAAAAACGGCAAAGTCTTTATCAATGGTGAAGAAGACGAAGAAGCAAACAGCCATGTACCGGAAACACCGACCGGCAATTATGGTCCGTACGTTGTGCCGGAGGGATGCTATTTCATGCTTGGTGATAACCGCGAGCATTCCAAGGATTCCAGATTCTGGAGCAATACGTTCGTGACTTATGATGAGATCGTCGGCAAAGCGATCGTCAGATATTATCCATCCATCAAGGTTCTGGAATAAACAATGGCAACATGGAACAGCAGAGGTCTTCGAGGTTCAACACTCGAAGACCTTGTCAATCGTACCAACGAACAGTATGCGGAGAAAAAACTCGCTCTGATCCAGAAGATCCCGACACCGATCACTCCAGTCCGCATGGACAAAGAAAACCGGCATATCACACTTGCCTATTTTGAGCAGAGAAGTACCGTGGATTATATCGGGGCAGTACAGGGAATCCCGGTCTGTTTCGATGCCAAGGAATGCTGTGTGGATACGTTTCCTTTAAGTAACATCCATTCTCATCAGGTATCTTTTATGGAGGCATTTGAGCAGCAGGGCGGCATAGCGTTCTTTCTTATTTTTTTCAGTCATGCAGACCGTTTTTATTATCTTCCATTCCGCGACCTTATGGTATTCTGGAAGCGCATGGAGGATGGCGGACGCAAAAGTTTCCGAAGAGAAGAACTGAAAGAAGAGTTTTATCTGCCGAAGCAGAGCGGATTTCTGGTGCCATATCTGGAAGGAATCCAGCAGGATCTCAAAATGCGGGATTGACAAGCATGGAAATATCCACTATAATCGTTAGTGTTTTACATAGTAACATGGTAGCATACTAAAGCGTATGGCTGCCCACGAGGAGGATAAAATATGCAGCGTATTTTTCATACACCAGAGGGTGTACGTGATATTTACAATGGAGAGTGCAGCCAGAAGCATCATCTGCAGGCGGAGATCTACAAGGTATTCCGTTCCTACGGATATGAAGAGATAGAGACACCGAGCATCGAATATTTTGAGGTGTTCAGCAAAGAGGTAGGAACCGTTCCTTCCAGAGATCTTTATAAATTTTTTGACAGAGAGGGCAATACTTTGGTACTGAGACCGGACTTCACACCGTCCGTATCCAGAGCATGTGCGACTTATTTTAACCCGGATCAGCAGGTAGTGACACTGTGCTATACCGGAAATACATTTGTAAACAATTCAAGCTATCAGGGACGTCTCAAAGAGACCACACAGATGGGCGTTGAGCGTATCGGAGATGATTCTCCGGAGGCAGATGCAGAACTTCTTGCGATGACGATCGAGAGCCTTCTTGCATCAGGACTTACCGAATTCCAGATCAGTGTAGGACAGGTAGATTACTTCAAATCCCTTCTCAAAGATGCGGGATTAGAGGAAGAAGTAGAAGAGCGTCTCCGCTCCCTGATCTCCCAGAAGAATTACTTCGGTGTAGAAGATCTGGTAAAAGAGCAGAAGCTTTCTGAATCTCTGGAAAAAGCATTCCTTGAACTTCCACACCTGTTCGGGACCAGCGAAGTACTTGCAAAGGCAAGAAGCCTGACCGACAATACATGCGCGCTTGCAGCAGTAGAGCGTCTGGAGGAGATCTATGAGATCCTCAAAGTTTACGGTTATGAGAAATACGTAAGTTTTGATTTTGGTATGCTCAGCAAGATCCAGTACTACACAGGGATCATTTTCCAGGCATACACTTATGGAATCGGTGAGCCGGTAGTCAAGGGCGGCCGTTACAACGAACTTCTGAAACATTTCGGCAAACCGGCAGCATCTATCGGTTTTGTCATCGTTGTTGACAACCTTCTGATGGCACTTTCCAGACAGAAGATTGAGGTTGCAAAGGATGAGGCTCCTGTAGTCCTCACTTACACAGAAGATAACAGAAGAGAAGCGATCCTGGAAGCACAGAGACTTCGTAAAGAGGGAACCTGCGTAGCCCTGCGCTGTGAGAAGGAGGAAGACTGATATGAGATACCTGACGATTGCCCTGACAAAAGGAAGACTTGCCGAGAAAACTCTGGATATGCTGGAGCAGATCGGGATCACCTGCGAGGAGATGAGAGACAAGAGCTCCCGCAAACTGATCTTTGTAAATGAAGAACTGAAACTCCGCTTTTTCCTTGCAAAAGGACCGGATGTACCGACCTATGTAGAGTACGGTGCAGCAGATATCGGCGTGACAGGAAAGGATATCATCCTTGAAGAAGGAAGAAAATTATATGAAGTTATGGACTTAGGGTTCGGCAAATGCCGCATGTGCGTCTGCGGACCGGAGAGTGCCAGAGAACTTTTACATAATAACCAGCTGATCCGTGTGGCGACCAAATATCCGAATATCGCCAAGGATTATTTCTACAACCAGAAACACCAGACCGTAGAGCTGATCAAATTAAATGGTTCCATCGAGCTTGCGCCGATCGTAGGACTGTCCGAAGTGATCGTAGATATCGTAGAGACAGGAAGCACACTCCGTGAAAACGGCCTCAAGGTCCTCGAAGAAGTCTGCCCGCTTTCTGCAAGAATGGTCGTAAACCAGGTCAGCATGAAGATGGAAGGCGAACGGATCCACAAACTGATCAGCGACCTGAGAAATGTAGTGATCGATAAATAATACTGTTGACAGAAGGGATGATGACAATGCGTACAGTAGCACTGACAAAAGAAAGTACAAAAGATATTCTCGAAAATCTTCTCAAAAGAAGCCCGAACAATTACGGGAAATTTGAATCCGCAGTTGATGAGATCCTTAAGAATGTGAAGGAAAAAGGCGACGAGGCTCTTTTTGCATACACAAAGGAATTTGACAAGACGGAAGTTACCAAAGAAACCATCCGCGTTACAGAGGAAGAGATCAAAGAAGCTTATGAAGCAGTAGATTCGGCCCTGATCGAAGTGATCCGCAAAGCTCTGGTAAACATCAGAAGCTATCACGAGAAACAGAGACAGAACAGCTGGTTCACCACAGAAGCCAAGGGAACCATGCTCGGTCAGAAAGTGACACCGCTTGAGAGAGTCGGCGTTTATGTTCCTGGCGGCAAGGCTGTCTATCCATCTTCTGTTCTTATGAACATCGTACCTGCCAAAGTTGCAGGTGTAGACCAGATCGTTATGACCACACCTCCGGGAAAAGATGGCAAAGTCAATCCCTCCACTCTGGTAGCAGCAAAAGAAGCCGGTGCAGATGAGATCTACAAAGTCGGCGGTGCACAGGCGATCGGAGCACTTGCTTACGGAACAGAGAGCATCCCGAAGGTAGACAAGATCGTAGGACCTGGAAACATCTTCGTAGCTCTTGCAAAGAAAGCTGTTTACGGTTATGTCAGCATTGACTCCATTGCAGGACCAAGTGAGATCCTGGTTCTTGCAGATGAGACTGCAAATCCGAGATATGTGGCAGCAGACCTTCTGTCCCAGGCAGAGCATGACGAACTGGCTTCCGCGATCCTGATCACAACAAGCAGAGAATTCGCAGCAAAAGTCAGCGAAGAAGTAGACGGATTTGTCAAGATCCTTTCCCGTAAGGAGATCATCCAGAAATCCCTGGATAACTTCGGTTACATTCTGATCGCCGAAAACATGGACGAGGCGATCGAGGCAGCAAATGCCATTGCATCCGAGCACATGGAGATCGTGACTGCCAACCCGTTTGAAGTCATGATGAAAGTAAGAAATGCCGGCGCGATCTTTATCGGAGAGAACAGCTCCGAGCCGCTGGGCGACTATTTTGCAGGACCGAACCACGTACTGCCGACAAACGGAACAGCGAAGTTCTTCTCTGCTCTTTCTGTAGATGATTTTGTAAAGAAATCAAGCATCGTATACTATTCAAGAGAAGCATTACGTGAGATCCACAAAGATATCGAACAGTTTGCAACTTCAGAACAGCTGACAGCACATGCAAATTCCATCGCTGTCCGTTTTGAGGATGAAGAACAGTAGGAGGGCCAAATGACCAGAGAAGCATCTGTAGAACGCAACACAAAGGAAACGGAGATCAAACTGAAACTGGTCCTGGACGGAACAGGATATTCAGATATTGAGACAGGCGTGGGATTTTTTGACCACATGCTTGACGGATTTACACGTCACGGACTTTTTGACTTAAGCGTTCGTGTACATGGAGATCTGAATGTAGACGATCATCATACGATCGAGGATACAGGAATCGTCCTCGGCAATGCAATCAAAGAAGCTGTCGGTGACAAAAAAGGCATCCGTCGCTATGGAAGCTGCATCCTTCCGATGGATGAGGTCCTTGTCCTCTGTGCTGTCGATCTGTCCGGCCGTCCATATTTCTCCTGGGATGCGGAATTTACTTCAGAGAAGATCGGCGATATGGCGACAGAAATGGTGAAAGAATTTTTCTATGCGATCTCTTATTCCTGCGGAATGAACCTGCATATCAAGGTTCTGACAGGCGGCAACAGCCATCATGTGGCTGAGGCAATGTTCAAGAGTTTTGCCAAGGCACTGGACCAGGCGACATCTTTTGATCCGAGGATCACAGATGTACTTTCTACCAAGGGAAGTCTGTAAGACAGGGAGGATGATCTTATGAGCAAAAAATTACTGATTCCCTGCTTATATTTACAGGCGGGAAAGGCAGTTACCGGATTCGGACAGAGAAATCTTTTTGGTGACGGCGATGTAGAGAAGCTGGCACGTTTTTACAGTGATAACGGTGCAGATGAACTTCTTGTTTTTGACTTTTCTTCCGGCGATGAGGAGCATGAGCATGCGATCGCCAGGATCAAGGAAATCTGTGCGGCATCTGAAGTACCGGTCATGGCAGCTGGAAATATCAACCGTGCAGAGGATGTCAAGAAACTGATCTATGCCGGATGCGCGAAAGTTGTCCTGAATTTTGCCAAGGAGAGCAACGTGGAACTTCTCGGAGAAGTGTCCAGACGCTTTGGCAGAGAAAAAATGCTGGTCTGCATTTCTTCCCCGGAGGAATATGACGACCACAAAGAACAGATCCATGAATTTGCATCCGGAATCCTTGCCCTGGATGCAGTCCCGAAGATGGAGGAAACTTCCAGTTTGCCGGTGATCCTTCATACGGAGGAAAGAAATACAAAAGCATTACAGGAACTTCTTTCTGATCCTCTGGTCGGAGGCTTAAGCGGAAGCTTTATCAGTGCCCTGGAACTGGATCTCAATGAGTTTAAACAGACCTGCAAGGAAGCGGGGATTGCTGTCAATACCTACGAGAGCGCGATCAGCTGGTCTGAGTTCAAACTGAACAGTGACGGAATGGTTCCTGTCATCGTCCAGGATTACAAGACAGATCAGGTGCTGATGCTTGCCTACATGAATGAAGAAGCCTTCAATATGACGGTAAAAACAGGAAAAATGACCTACTGGAGCCGCAGCCGCCAGGAACTCTGGATAAAAGGACTGACTTCCGGTCATTTTCAGTACGTGAAATCCTTGCATTTAGACTGCGATAATGATACAATTCTTGCAAAGGTAGATCAGATTGGTGCAGCCTGCCACACAGGAAGCAGATCCTGCTTCTTTAAAGAACTTATGAAGAAAGAATATGACGATACGAACCCGCTTAAGGTTTTCCAGGAAGTCTACGATGTGATCGCAGACCGTAAGGTTCATCCGAAGGAAGGTTCTTATACGAATTATCTTTTTGACAAGGGAATCGACAAGATCCTCAAGAAAGTCGGTGAGGAGTGCACAGAGATTGTGATCGCAGCAAAAAATCCGGACAAAGAAGAAATCAAATATGAGATTTCTGATTTTCTGTACCACGCCATGGTGCTGATGGTGGAGAAAGGTGTGACCTGGGAGGAGATCACCAGAGAACTTGTCCGCAGATAATAATAGGAGCTTTTATATTGAGTGCAGTAAGAGAGAAGTTGTATATTGTCATACCGGCATATAATGAGCGTGACAATATTTATCAGGTATTGAATGACTGGTATCCGGTAGTAGAGAAGCATTTCGGCAATGGAGAATCCCGTCTGGTCGTGATCGATGACGGAAGTAAGGATGATACTTATGCGATCATGCAGGAGTATGCTAAGACACATCCATTATTTGAGCCACTGACCAAGCCAAATGGCGGCCATGGCGCAACGGTATTATATGGATATCATTATGCACTGGAACATGGCGCAGATTATATCTTCCAGACCGATTCCGATGGTCAGACGCTTCCGGAGGAATTTGAACCATTCTGGAAACAGAAGGAATCCTATGACATGGTCATTGGATGGAGAAATAAGCGCCAGGATGGAGGAAACCGTGTCTTTGTTACAAAGACGCTTCGCCTGGTCATTCGTGTCTGCTTCGGAGTTTCTGTGACAGATGCCAACACCCCGTTCCGCCTGATGAAAGCAACGACACTTCAGAAATATATCGGCCTTATCCCGAAGGATTTCAATCTTTCCAATGTCATTCTTTCTGTGATCTATGCAAAGAAAGGCTGCAAGGTCAAATACATTCCGATCACCTTCCGTCCAAGGCAGGGTGGAGTGAATTCCATCAACATGAAAAAGATTTTCGGAATCGGCAGACAGGCTGTCAGAGATTTCCGAAAGATAAACAGGTTACTGCGAACAGAGTGAACAGTAAGTATTGTCCCGGAGGATTTGATTCTCCGGGATTTTTGTTGTATAATGGGGAGAGTTTGTGCCGAAATATGGCAGATTTTTTGAGGAGGGAGTAATGGAACAGAAAAGAAATACACATGTCAGACAGAGCCGGTATCAGGCGAAACCTGTCCAGGCTTCATCAAGAAAAAAGGCAGCAGCACCGAAGTCTGCCCGCCCAGGAGAAAATCATCACCAGCAGGATGTGAGAAAGCATCCGAATCAGGCAGCAGCACATCATTCCACAGCGTCCAGACAGAGAAGACGCCGCAGAAGAAGACGTTTCCGCCTGAAACCGCAGGTTAAGATCGCGGGCATCCTTATTCTGGTATTCCTGCTTGGGCTTGCGGGAAGCAGGATTTTTTCATCAGGAAAAGGATCTGACAACAAGAAAACCAAAGAGGCTATGGCAAAAAGTGCCAAAGCAGAGGAAGATGTTGTTGAAATGGAAGAGACAAAGGAGATTGCTTTTGAACCTCACTGCGTAGATTCAACAAAGCCGGAGAATCTGATCAGCTATACAAATATAGAAGTAGATGGAAATCAGCTTGAAAATATTTCTGATTATCAGCCGGATGGAGATATCCGGTTTAACGTAGGAGAGGATTACACAGATGTCGACGGAATCGTTACATTCAGAGGAAACAGTTTCCGTGACAATCCTACATACGGCTATGCAAATATGACCAACTATAAGCTCAATGGATTATGGTCTGCCGATACAGGATCTCTTGCATCCGGTGACACCGTCTGGACCGGAAGCGGCTGGACCGGACAGCCATTGATGATGAAATGGCCAAAAGAAGTCAAAGCCCACATGAACATGACAGAAAAAGCCAAAGCAGACGATGATCTGGTGGAAGTGATCTACGCCTGCATGGACGGAAATGTTTATTTCCTCGATCTCAAAACAGGAGAAAAAACACGTGATCCTCTGTATCTGGGCTACACCTTCAAAGGTGCAGGTGCACTCGATCCGCGAGGATATCCGATCATGTATGTCGGGGCTGGATATAACAGTGACGAGGGAACAGCGAGAGTTTTTGTTGTCAATCTGATCGACTGCAGTGTTATGTACACATTTGGGGATAATGATGAGTTTTCCCTTCGAGGTTCTTTAAGTTTCTTCGATGGTTCCGCACTGGTTGACGAAGAGACAGACACGCTGATCTATCCGGGAGAAAATGGAATCCTGTATCTTATCAAGCTGAATACCAGCTATGATAAGGCAACAGGCTCTCTGTCCATCAATCCGGGCAAGATCGTGAAATGGCGCTATTACGGAACAAGATCCAGCACAGAGTCTTTCTGGCTTGGTATGGAGGACAGCGCGGCTGTTTACAAAGGTTATGTATTTATGGCAGACAACGGTGGTAATCTGATGTGCCTGAACTTAAACACTCTGGAGCTTGTGTGGGTACAGGATACCCTGGACGACTCCAACTCCACACCGGTTCTGGAAATTGAGAATGGTCATCTTTACCTGTATGTAAGTACCTCCTTCCGTCTGGGATGGAGAAGCAATGATTCTGCGACCATCCCAATTTGGAAGATCGATGCAGAGACAGGAGAGATCATCTGGCACACAGATTATGAATGCTACACAGACGACGGCGTTTCCGGCGGTGTCCAGTCTACGATCGCCTGTGGCAAAAACAGCCTTTCCGATTACATATATGTCACAGTCTCCAAGACTTCCGACAATGCATCCGGCGTTCTTGCCTGCCTTAAGAAATCCGATGGCTCCAAAGCCTGGGAGGATTCCTCCTCCTATGCCTGGTCTTCACCGGTCTGCGTTTACAATAAAGACGGAAATGGCAAAGTCCTCTACTGCAACAGCACGGGGGATGTCCGCCTGCTTGACGGCAAAACAGGAGAAGTGAATGATAAACTGTCGATCAGTGACGGTGTGATCGAGGCCTCTCCGGCTGTGTATGACAGCTACATGGTTGTCGGCACCAGAGACTGCAAGATTTGGGGAATTCAGCTTAAGTAAAAATCTAAACGCTTCTTATTCTAAGAATATACAATTAACTATAGCAGGAATGAGGGTAGAAATTTGAAAAAGAAATTATTTGTATGGTTACTTACAATGGGGATAATAACCAGTGGATTTTGTGTAAACATAGATGCTATGGATATGGATTTAATGACGTTGTCGCCATCAGAGTCATCTTCAACAATGATATCTTCAGAAGAGGGAGTTTCGGTTCTGCCAGAAGCACCACCAGGAACACCGACACCGTCAGAAGCATCCTTTCATCTGTCTTATCAGAGTGAATCACTGAAATGGGAGAACCATACAACTGTTTCCCAGCAGTTTTCTGTAACCGGGATTGCACATGGTATTACTTCTTTGTAGATGCAGGTACTGATACAAAGCTGATCCAGAACATGTATGATGCAAGCCGTGCTACAAACGTAGCGAAAGCAGACACAAGCTTTACCGTTAAGGCTACGAATGTTCCGGAGGCAGATACCTGGCTGGTTGTCTGTGCCAGACCTGACTTAGGCAAGGCAAAGATGAGCATCTTTAAATTAAACACGGAATCTTTTAAGAAGAAACGTCCGGCGTCAGCAGTGGTGTCCACCCGTGCAGCACGTATCTATAAGGTTACTCAGAGCAAGATCACAGGGCTTGAGAAACCGTTGAAATTTACTCCGGGTACCTTTTATGACTTCCGCGTAACCGGTGCAGGACAGAATGACAAGGCACCATATGTTTCCGGTGATGAGAGATGGATTCCGCTGTACTGGAGCCTTTCGAAGAATCCAGTATCATCAGCTGAGAAGAATACAACATTTCGAATCGGTTCCCCGAGGGGGATTACAGAGGCCAGGACTTATAATATTTATGTGTTTTTCAAGAAACAAGTCTATAATGGAGCAGAATGGCAGGACACAGATGTGATCGAATCGGTTACTCAGAAATTTACTTCTGTGGCTATTAAGAAACCGACACCAACTCCGAAACCAGTGCCAAAATTAAACACAAAATCTGTGGTTTTGAGACAGGGACAATCTACATCGGCGGTAAAAGTGACGAATGCAGCGTCAGGTTTTCGTGTTGTTGCCTGGTATTCTGATAATACTTCAATTGCAAGAGTAAATGCAAATGGAAAAATAACTGCCGGAAAAAAAGCAGGTTCTACTTATGTTATTGTCGCAATGTCCAATGGCCAAAAGGCTAAAGTAAAAGTTACTGTACAGAAAGACATTGTCAGAACGAAGTATATTTCAGGTCTTAAAGCAAAATATACCATTTCAAAAGGAAAAACTGTGACATTGAAACCGGTACTTTCACCAGTAACTTCACAGGAAAAAATTATCTACAGCTCGTCAAATAAAAAAATTGTTTCTGTGTCTGCTAAAGGTGTTGTAAAGGGAGTGAAGGCAGGAAGCGCTAAGATCACTGTTAAATCCGGAAGAAAAAAAGTCTGTCCGAGATTCTTCATGACCTAAAGACGATTGTCAGCGGACAGATCCATGCAAAACAGCTGGAACTCTATATGGATGCCATGGACGTTACGGATGAAGATGTGTATTGTGACAAGACACGACTGAACCAGGTTCTTTTGAACCTGTTATCCAATGCCATTAAGTTTACTCCCGCAGGCGGGACCGTTTCTGTCCGGATCAAACAGTTTCCAGGTACACAGAGAGGCAGCGGCCTGTATGAGATCCGGGTGAAGGACAATGGAATCGGTATGAGCCAGGAGTTTGCACAGAGGATTTTTTCACCATTTGAACGTGAGCGGACTTCTACAGTCAGCAGGATCCAGGGTACGGGACTTGGCATGGCTATCACCAAAAACATTGTAGATATGATGGGCGGTACCATTGATATTCAGACTGAGCAGGGGAAGGGCAGTGAATTTATTGTCCGTCTGGCACTGCGTATTCAGCCTGAACATCATCGTGAAGAAAAGATCGCAGAGCTGGAGGGATTGAAGGCTCTGGTGGTAGACGATGATTTTAATACCTGTGACAGTGTGACAAAGATGCTTGTGAAGGTGGGAATGCGTTCGGAATGGACGCTGTCCGGTAAAGAAGCTGTTCTTCGTGCCAGACAGTCCATGGAACTGGGGGATGCTTTTCATGCCTATATCATCGACTGGCGTCTGCCGGATATGAACGGTATTGAAGTTACCCGCCAGATCCGCGGACTCGGGGATGATACACCGATCATTATCCTGACAGCCTATGACTGGTCAGAAATCGAAGTAGAAGCAAAGGCTGCCGGAGTCACTGCATTCTGCTCCAAGCCGATGTTTATGTCAGATCTCAGAGAGACGCTGATGACCGCGATCGGAAAGCAGCAGGGAGAGAATGATGATGAGATTCTTCCGAAAGAAAGTTCTGATTTTACAGATAAGCACATCCTTCTTGTAGAGGATAACGAGCTTAATCGTGAGATCGCTGTAGAAATCCTCAGAGAATATGGATTCCAGGTCGACACAGCGGAAAATGGCGCCATTGTCGTAGAGAAGATTTATCGCTCAACACCGGGAGATTATGATCTGGTGCTGATGGATGTACAGATGCCTGTCATGAATGGATATGAGGCCACCGGACATATTCGTGCACTGGAGAATCCTGCACTGGCTCAGATTCCGATATTTGCAATGACTGCCAATGCGTTTGATGAGGACAGAAGGACAGCACTGAACTGCGGTATGAACGGTTTCCTTTCCAAGCCTATTGTCATCGAAGAACTGACGCATACTCTGCAGAATATATTTGGAAATGAAGGAATATAATCCGGAAGGATGCTTCGGGTAATGTAAGAAGGATCAGTCATAAAAGAAACTGGAGAGACAAGAATGAAAATAACAACCTTATGTTACATAGAAAATAATGATCAGTATCTGATGCTGCACAGAGTAAAAAAGCACAATGATATAAACCAGGGGAAGTGGATCGGAGTCGGCGGACATGCAGAAGGCACAGAATCCCCGGAGGAATGTCTTGTGCGTGAGGTAAAGGAAGAAACGGGACTGACACTGTTATCCTATAAATTCCGTGGTCTGGTCACATTTATAAACAGCGAATGTGACCCAGAGCTTATGTGTGTATTTACTGCAGATGAATATGTCGGTGAACTGATAGAATGCAATGAAGGAGATCTTAGCTGGGAGGATAAAGCAATAGTGCCGACACTGCCAACATGGGAGGGGGACAAAGTCTTTCTTGAACTGCTTCTTTCAGGAGATGAGAGATTTTTCTCTGTGAAACTGCAGTATGAAGGTGAGAAACTGATAAACAAGCAAATTAATCTTTATTAAAGGCAGAAGCCATGAGATCCATATCCATATACACGATCACAAGAAATCAGAATTTATCCTCTCTGTCAAAACTGGAACGCCAGTTGTCAGACAGAGAGCACTTTCTGAAAATACGGGAATGGGAACTGGAAAGTATGAAGTCGCTGGTGCTTCGATTGGAGACATACATGGATAACGTATATTCTCTGCGTTTCTTTTATTCTTATCAGATTCCCAGACTCGGAAAAGAATTCGATCTTCTTCAGATCAAAGAGGATCAGATCATAAATATCGAATTAAAAAGCGGAGTCGTCTCTGATGAAGCAATCCGTAAACAGCTCATGCAAAACCGCTACTATCTTTCTGTCCTGGGCTGCACCATACAGTCTTACACCTATATCAGCAGTCAGGACAGGCTTGTAAGACTTACCAATCATGACCACATTGTGGACGCAGACTGGAAGGATCTGTGCAGGGCTCTGCAGAAAGAGAGCAGCGATTATCGGGGAGATATTGATGATCTGTTTCAGGCAGAGCTGTACCTGATTTCTCCGGTCTCAGAGCCGGCCCGTTTCCTGAAAAAAGAATATTTCCTGACATCCCAGCAGAGAGATATCCAGCGTCAGATTCTGAAGAAACTTCGGATCGGGCGGTATGGATATTTTTGTTTTACCGGTCTTCCCGGAACGGGAAAAACGCTTCTTCTTTATGATATTGCCATGAAACTGTCCAGACGTCAGCAGGTTCTGATCATTCACTGCGGAAATGCCGGCAGCGAATGGAAAATTTTGCATGAACGTTTGAGGCGCATTGATTTCCTGGCAGATGACCAGCTGACAGAAGAAGTATCGCTGGAAGCTTACAGTGCAGTTCTGGTAGATGAGACACATTTACTTTCTGCCGAAAAACTGCAGATTTTGTTAAAACAGTACAATGGACATTTTCCACTCATCTTTTCCAGTGACTCTGAAGATGCCATATGTCCGGACGAACTGGGCACAGACACCATAAAACTTATAGAGAATCTGCCGGAGATCCATATGTTTCATCTGACTAACCGAATCCGGACCAATGCAGAACTGTCCTCATTCATTCAGAACATGATGCATTATACGGGAAGAAAAACAGCCAATTCTTATCCCCATGTTTCTGCTGTATATGCAAATGATGAGGGTGAGACAGAGATGTTGCTGAAGGATTATATCAGTCAGGGATATCAGTACAGACCACCGGTCTGCACCAGAAACCATGAAATGGAAATAACTGCTGTCAGGGACACAAAATGCCTTGCTACTGTACTGGATGATCGTTATTATTACGATAAAAACGGCTATCTTCGCTCCAGATATTCCTGTGAAGGAAACGGATCCGAAGTCCGCAGCCTGTTCCATCAGCTGAATCAGGCAAAGGAGGAGCTTTCCATAATCGTCAAACAAAATGAAGATGTGTACGAAACACTACTGACACTTTTGCAGCCGGGCAGAGTCTAACCTTTCCGTCGATATTCGGCAGGTGTGATTCCAAACTGTTTTTTGAAGGCAGTCTGAAAATGACTCTGGCTGGAAAAGCAGAGAAAGGTGCTGATCGTACTGATTGATTTATTGGTATACTGCAGCAATTCTTTTCCTTCTTCCAGTTTACAGCGCAGAATAAATGCACTGACAGAAAAGCCAAGTGTCTTTTTAAAATAAGCAGAAAAATACGATTTACTGAATCCAACATAACTTGCTACATCGCCAACTGTAAGATGTTGGTTTGTATTTTGCTGAATATATCGAATTGCTTTTTGAATGCACCCGTCCGTAGAGACGGGTGTTTTTGAAAAAGACCTGGATCTGACGGAAGATGAAAGGGTTGTATATAAAACTTTAAGCAAGATTATGCTAAAGTCAATCAGTGA
>CAKRXU010000028.1 GCA_934424575.1 uncultured Blautia sp. | reverse complement strand
TATTATCCAGTGCCTGATCCATATCCGGAATTCCCGAACAGATTCTCTCAAAAGCTGCCATATTTTCCCTCCATAACCCAAGAATAAAGTAAAAAAAGCACACAGACATTCCTGTCTATGTGCCACGCTGCACCCTTTTTATGAAATAATTATAAAAAGAATATATTATAAAGTCAACCATCTTTATTGGTGTTACCTGTCAAAAAGCCAGCCGCATCTGATGCCATACGACATTTCCGTGCGTGGATTTATCTGATACACCTTCATCAGAAAAACCAAATTTTGCGTAATACGGAACGAGTTTTTCCTTACACGTCAGTACAAGTCCCTCACGTCCCTGCTGCCTTGCTTCGTCAATAGCACGACATATCAATTTTCCGGCATAAGGAGAATGATTTTTATATATGCAAGAACAATCAAAAGTTGACAGCCCAGTATGAAAAGAAGGGAAAAACGGCAACTGGCTATAGAAGAACTACGACTGTCTATAAATGTTCCGACTGCAGTGGCTGTCCTTATAAAACGGATTGCATTAAAGGCAATAATTGCAAGACATCAATGGAACAGCGTAATAAAACAATGTATGTTTCAAAAACCATGAAACAGAAAAGGGCAGAAGATCTTGAACGCATAACCAGCCCATACGGAATTCAAAAAAAGAAACAGAAATCCCAGGCTTTCTTCAAAGAAGGTCTGGGTAAGTATGCTTAAAATCAATAACGGATAGGGAAAAGAGCTAAATCTAACCGTTTTTCCTTAAAATAAAAGGGTTGCAGTAAACAAGAAGATTATTCTGAAAGATTGGCCCCTGCCATATCTGACTACACCGGATGGAAAGCATCTGGTGGCTGTTTTCATGTTTCCATACCCATGATCAATCCCATCTCTGCTCAATGTTGCCAGTCCCTGCATATTGTAATTCCAGTCATCTGGCAAACTTAACATTAGCGACAATAGACCTTTCGCTTTCAATGTCAGATTCTTATTCTTGAAATGGTGATTACTCATTACCGTAAAATTCTTAGTTCTCTCTACACGAAAAATCTGTGCCATGCTCCCCACTTCCTTTCCAGACAGAAAAAGACTCAAGCCATATTCTTATGACTCACGCCTTTCTGCATAACTTACCCTGAATTATTCATGAGCATATAAAAATGCTCAATACTGAAAAGCCTTAAAACAGTTCCACTGAATTCAATCGAACCATCCACAGAAATAAGCAAACTGCCCCCGTGAAGTTTGATTAAGTTACTTTGAAACTGTCAAGGTACGTTAATAGTTGCTATTCCAACTGTACAGACAGCTGCTGGATATTCTCAAGAGTCCTGTAGAACTCCTTTTTATAGGGACAGCTGCTACACAGTTTGAATGTGATAGATCTTGCTGAATGGATTGCCCTTGCAGCAATCTTTATCAGCTTTAAGCGAATGGTATCCACCTGTTGCTTTCGCATATTGGCTGGCAGTACCAGTCGCCTGAACCAGTTAAATAAGTTGTAGGCAAGCATATGGAGCCTCATACGGTTGGCATTTACTACTTTGGAACGGCTGCTGACAGCAGCAAGATCAAATCCACTTTTACCTTCCTTAATAAAGTTTTCCATTTTGCCCCGACCACAGTAAAACTGGATGATCTGGTAAGGTTCCATATCCATGTTTGTAACAATAAAAGTGTACATGTGTGTCAGCTGACCGTATGGTTTTTCGATTTTGAAAACCACACGTCTTGGATATTTCCATGAACCTGCCTGATACATAAATTCGCCATAAGTTACTGCGTAGCTGATCTGATCCTTTTGAGTGGCTTTGTATAAATCTTCCTCTTTATCTGAAGCCAGGGCAATGAGTGTGGAATTCTGTTTTAAACGGATGGCATAAGAGCAGCCATTACTCTCACAGGTTTCATAAAGTTTTGGAGAGGAGAATCCGCTGTCGCCACGAAGATAAGTATTAATACCTCTTTCCAGGTATTCCTGAAAGATGGATTTCATAAATTTATCTGCCCCATTGCTGCAGTAGAGCGTTCCATCACGAAGTTCCGCTTTTATCAGATCCCCGGTCAGCCCGTCATAGCATAGTAATGGATGATATCCATGTGCCTGATAATGGAAGTTGAAGCCTTCTCCTTCCTGCTTACCATAAGTGCCAAACAGGGTACTGTCCAGATCCAGAAGCACATGCTCCGGCCGTTTTATGGAATAGATGATATCCCTGAGATTTTTGTCGATGTCATCAAACTGTATCAGGGTATCTTCATCCATACGGTTAAAAAATCTTGATAATGTCGGTTGTGATGCCAGACTTTCTTTATCAAGAATAGCCTGGAAAACAGGATCCAATGTCAGTTCATCCGCACAGTCATCCTGAAAATATGCAGAGATGATCTGATAAATCATCTGTAACAGGTTTTCATGGTCTTTGTGAAGCCGAACGGACTTATCATTAGTTTTAAAGTTCTTTTTGATCAGCTTTACAAAGCCGATCTTTGCAGCGAATTCTTTTATCAAAAGGAGTCCTGCATCGGAGGATAGATCACCTCCGTCAAAATTTATTTTAATTTGCCTATTGCTTTGAAGTGAAAAGGTGTTTACAATACTCATAAAGGGCTCCTTTGTTTGGGATTGTTAAGACGTTAGACACCTTAATTTTACCACAAATGGATGCTCTTTTTTCATTCACTTAACAAGTGAAAAGCAATATGCAATTAAAATACAGCAACTATGCGGCTTTTAGTCACGTTCACGGCGTTGCAGTGAATAATTCAGGTCAATGTCTCTTAATTTACGGTTTTCCATAGTATTTGTCTCCTTTTGCAGAAAATATTTCCTATAAAATAGACATAAACCATTCTACTGTTTTTGGATCATAATGTGAAAAGAACAGACTTTCTCCACCGTCCAGTTTCTCAATTGCTGCCATTTCTTCTGCTGTCAGGCTGAAATCAAAGAGGTCAAAATTCTGCTGCATTCTGTCTTTGTGTACAGATTTCGGAATGATGACCACATCACTCTGGAGCAGGAAACGCAGTGCTGTCTGTGCGGCGGTCTTTCCGTATTTTGCACCAATCTCTGTAAGAACCGGATTGGTAAACATATCTTTGCGGCCTTCTGCGAACGGTCCCCAGGATTCGATCTGGCAGCCGTATTTTTTCAGATATTCCTTTGCAACTTTCTGCTGTTGGAACACATGTGTCTCGATCTGGTTTACAGTCGGTTTTACTTTTGCAAAATGCTGAATATCAAGATAACGATCCGGTCCGAAGTTGGATACACCGATTGCACGGATCTTGCCTTCTTTGTACAGTTCCTCCATTGCACGGTATGTTCCGTAATAATCGCCAAATGGCTGGTGGATCAGCAGAAGATCCAGATATTCTGTCTGCAGTTTTTTCATCGATTCTTCGATGGAAGCTTTAGCTTTCTCATATCCGGCATTGGTGATCCATACTTTGGTTGTCAGGAAAAACTCTTCTCTTGGCAGTCCGCATTCGCTGAGTGCTGCTCCTACCCCTTCTTCATTGTAATAAGCCTGTGCGGTGTCGATACTGCGATATCCTACATCAATTGCGTCCAGCACACAGCGTTTTGTGTCTTCCAGCGGTGTCTGGTAAACACCATATCCAAGTTTCGGCATTTTGATTCCATTGTTCAGAGTTACATATTCCATGCTTTTTACCTCCAATTTTCTAAAATGTAATTCTTCATTTCACTAACTGTAACTACATAATTTCTAAAGTTACTGTTCGCTCCGTTCACAGTAACTTTCTAATTACAAAGTCCTTTTTCATTTTCTACTTTACAGTTTCCTCTCGAAAATGTACACTATTTATATCGCAATCTGCTTTTCAGAAAATGAAATGTAACTCAGGAGGAATCCTTATGCTGAACCTATACGAACTGGAACAATTTGTATCTTTTGCAGAACTTGGAACACTGTCACGTGTCACAGAAAAATTCCATATCTCAACACCATCTATTACACGTTCCATGCAACATCTGGAAGAAAGCTTTGGTGTGCCGCTGTTTTTCCGCGGCAAAAACAGGATTGAGTTAAACGACACTGGTTGTTTTGCTGTAGAATATGCCCGCAAACTTCTTGCAGACGCAAAACAGACAATCGATCAGGTCCAGGCTTTTGATGCCCGGTGCAAAACGATTGTGATCCGCTCCTGTGCACCTGCCCCGCTATGGTCGCTGTTGCCGAAATTAAATGCAGAGCAGCCGGGGATGATGGTTTCCTCTGTCATCTGCCAGAATGACGAAGTGCTCGCTGCCCTGAAAGACGGTTCCTGCGATATCGGAATCCTGCCGTTTCCACTGGAAAACGGCTGTGAATTTATGCAGGAAAATCTGTTTGTATGTGTGCCGTCGGAGCATGAGCTTGCACATTATGAAAGCCTTACTTTCGAAGAAATCAACGGTTTTAATTTCCTGCTCCGTTCAGAACTGGGCTTCTGGGATACTCTCTGCCGCGAAAAAATGCCCGCCTCCAAATTTTTTGTACAAACAGATTCCGATGCTTTCGAAGAACTGGTCAAAGCATCCTCTCTCCCCTGTTTCTCAACCGACTACGGTCAGAACCAGTGCGGCGTTTTTTCAACCCGGGTGAATATTCCACTGTCGGATGACGAGGCTCACGTGACGTTTTACATTACCAAATACTCCCCAAGCATCTGAGAAACACATGCCTGTGTCGTATCTATAATGTTCTCACAATTACTCTTTCTCATCCCTGCCGCAATACCTACTGCCAGAAGTTCTTTCCTGCCTGGATTTCGTCCATTTCCATCAACTGTGGTTGTATGCTCTCCGTAATAAGTATTACTATAAGTAAGATCATACGCTGGACTTAGTCTCCATTGATCATTTACTTCGTCATATAAATATGTGAAATTCTTTGAATGGTCATCCCGATTATGTGCAAATACATTAAAGCACATCCGGCGGAACATATTTTCTACATCCTCATTATTATCTCTGGTCAGAATTTTTGTAAGTTTCATCAGACTGTGATAATCCAGACTTGGTTGTTCGAAATCCAGTTCCAGAAGTGCTGCTGCCGTCAGCATATGAATTCTTTTTCCATCAGTCTCTCTGTCAAATCGTCTGATTCCAAAATAACCTTTACATTTGTCGGATGGAAAAAGTCTCGTTTCACTCATTGTGATACCACATTGTCTGGCACAGCATGAATAGTCGTATTCCATCTTTCCTGCATCTTTTCCATCTACATGTGCAGGAAATTTTATAATCCACTCTTCTTGATTGATTGTTGTCATAATTTTGGGTCTGGCACCACCACTCGTGCCACCAAGGCGGTACAATTCATCCAATTTATCTGATGAGTATTCCGTATTCAATATTTTCTCACACTCTTCTGCCAATTCATCCAGGTTTACATGTTTATGTTGCTCCGAAAAGCTCCTTTCCGGATAATATGTCAGTGCTCCCATTCCAGATTTTCCAACTATTGCCAGTCGATCCAGAACTGTCAATTCATCCGGGTTCTGTTTATGTTCTTGGAGTAATCGATTCAATAATAATCGTCCCCAGTTATCCGGAAGACTGTCTGCAAACACACCAAAGAGCCCATCAAAGTAATCTTTTGTTGGAACAAATACCTGTTTTTTCAAAGGTAGTGAAAATGGACTAATTGAGAAACCATTTTCCAACCACTCTTCACTATATTGAAATGCCGCTTTATGGTCAGCTGTTATTGCCAGTGTCCCTACAAATTTTTCATCATAATATACCTGCAATGCATTATCTTGTCTCATTTATGACCTCCTGAATATCCTTGTAAGGTACCTTTTTAAAAAGATTTCTGAGTTCATCTGCTATATCCAGTGCCATAGCGATCTTTGTGAGGGATATCAGTGAAATCTGGCCTGAAGTCTCAAATCTTTTGATTGAACCATAACTTACCCCGCTCATAGAAGCCAGTTTTTCCTGAGAGATAGAACGACGCTTCCGGATATTCCGTACTCTTTGTGCAAGTTTCTGATCAAGTTCCTCTGCTGTTTCCCATACAAACTGTTCCATATCTTCGCTCCTTTATAACTTCTAATATTTTATCCAAAACAGTTATTTTTTATTTAAATTAGATAATATATTATATATAATTATTTTATCATTTATGCACTCCAGATACAACCTTTTAGTCTCAACTTAAAAAAAGCGCAAATCACACACCTGCAATTTACGCTTCTGTCATCATACTATAATTTACCGCTTTCTATCACATTTATTCTTATCCCAGTTCTCCACACTCTATGATTTTTATTCTACCTGGTTTTCTTGGTTTACTGTGCGGCGTTTCACCATCAATATATCCAAGAATCACAAATCCCTGACATGTGTAACCTTCCGGTACTCCCCACTGTTTCATGAGTTGTCTTCCTTCTTCAGAAGCAAATGTCTCCTGCCCTCTTGAAACAATACAGGAAGCAATTCCAAGTTCTGTTGCCTGGAGAAGCATATTTTCCATCATGCAAAACGCATCGGCTGTCTTAAAAAGAAAATTATCCTGACAGAATACACAGACAACTGTTGGGGCATCGTAAAAACCATTTTTAATAGTCGGATCATCGATCGTACTCGGCTGTTCCTTTGAAACATAACTGCCAGCCAGATGTGTTCGGTCAAAATCTGCCATGTTCAGCCTTCCTATGTACGTTGTCAGTTCTTTATTATGTACAGCAACCAGCATGCTTCTCTGCCCGCCGCCAGCATTTGGTGCAAAATTTCCTGCTTCCAGAATTTTTTCCAGATCATCATAACTGATCTGCTTCTCCATATATTTTCTGATAGAGTGTCTGGCTTTAATAATATCCATCAGTTCCACTGTTCTGTCGTCTCCTTTACGAAATCATTTTCTACTCTGTTTCTTTAACATCTTTCAAGAATTTCGCCAATATCTCCGTTAATACAAATTGATTTTTTCTTTATATCTGTCGGTGCATATGCATCCCCATAATTCAGGCAGATATATTCTGCCTGCGGCCATATATTTGTCATCTGCCAGAAAGGATATTTAATGATACCGGGGGTGTTATATCCTACGCCCAATTCTATAAATAAAACCTTCAGATCTTCGTGCCTCTGCAAAAACAACTGATACTTTTCTGCTGCCCGATGCCATCCTTCATCTTCTACAAATGTATTATCTGCCCGAAGATTCATACTCATCGGTTTTCCGCACTTCGAGCAATACGGAATCAACTCTTCAGGAATTTTCATCTTCACAGTTGTGTTTTCCGGCTTTATCAGTTTTCCTTCTTCAATCTGAAATCCCTGGCTCAATACCATATTTTTTACTGCTTCTTCGTTATCATAAGTTTCCTGATGGCATGGTTCACTGCACTGAAAAAGCCCATAATCACCCTGCGTATAAAACAGTCTCTGCTTATCGAATCCAGATTTCTGAAAACAATGGTCTACATTCGTTGTCAGCACAAAATAATCTTTTTGTCCTGTCAGTTCATACAGTCTGTTGTATACCGATTTCGGTGCATCCATATATCGGTTGACATAAATATAACGGCTCCAGTATGCCCAGTATTCTTCTAATGTTTCATATGGATAAAATCCACCGGAATACATATCTGAAAATCCATATTTCTTTCCAAAATCCCCAAAATACTGTTCAAATCGCTCTCCACTGTATGTAAATCCAGCCGATGTGGAAAGTCCTGCCCCTGCGCCAATTACAACTGCTTCCGCCTCATCTAGTTTTTCTTTTATTTGCAGTAATTTATCTGTATCACTTTCTGCAGAACCATTCTTCTTAAAAAACATAAATCTTTTCACCTTTATCCAAAATAATTACCTGCTTTTCTATCTTCTTTCAATTGCATTCACCGGGCAGTTTTCATGACAAGCTCCACAGTGCAGACAATGATTCTGTTCAATCACATAAGGATTTCCCGCATCAATGCAGTTCTGTGGACAGACATTCTGGCATGTTCCACAGCCAATGCAGTCTTTTATTATATAATAGCCTTTTGCAGTGCTTTTTGCATCTCCCATCAGATAAGTTTCCCGAAAGATCGGATTCACTCCAAGATTGAAATACTCTATCTGTGCTTTGTCGATACAGAATACGATTCCGATATTTCTGGTATCTCCCGGATATACGTTTGCAAGATACGGCTGTTCCTCAAAAATCTTGTCACGCCATTTCTCCTGCTCTTCCTCTTTTACTGCATATGCTTTTCCGGACATACGGATCATTTCTTTATATTTTGTATAACAGAGGATCTGCACTCTTCCATCGTCCATCAGTTCCTGACAGAAATTTTTTCCTCTCGCTGTAAAAAAATAAATCGCATCCGGTTCATAATGTATCGCACTGATATTTCTGATCTGCGGAGCACCTTCGCTGTCTACTGTAGCAAAAGCCAGCACTCCTACTAATTCCATTTTTTTAAGACAAGTCACTAAATCCATTATAATTCTTCTCCTGTAATCTCATTTCTTGTTTTCCAGCACTGAGGATCTGCCCCATAGAAATCTCCTGTCATTCCATTGGCTACCGCCGGGCATCCTCTGCACCATGCTTTCAGTTCACATTTGCTGCACTTTTTGAATTTATCAAATTCTCTGTATTTCTCCATCTGGCAGATCCATGTATCTGCCAGACGGTCTTCAAATACGTTTGCCACTTTGCTGTTCATAACTCTTCGACATGCCATGATATCTCCGTTGGATGATATTGTAATATGGCAGTTTCCACAATTACAGCCTCCATAGATCATGCCATCCTTTGTATTCTCCGGCAGCTTAAACTGCCCTGTTTCATATTCATAGAGCGTCCATAAGTGGTCTTTTTTATTAAAATAAGTCTCACATCCTGCCGCTTCATATGCCTTAAATTTTGCATCACAGATTTCCAGAAGTTTTCTGTATTCCTGTGGTGTCATGCTGGTATCAACTTCTCCACCGGTAGGCACATAACGGGAAAATGCAAAAACTTTAACTTTCGCTTTTACAACTTCATCAATAATATCTGGTATCTCATTCATATTGGTTTTTGATACCGTACTCATAATCACACTTTTAATTCCTGCACGATTCAGACATCCTACTTTTTCCAGTGTAAGATCAAAGCTTCCCGGCTTTCGGAACCAGTCGTGCGTTTCGTGCATTCCATCCAGCGACATCTGATATTTTTCACAGCCGCATACTTTCATCATCCTGCATATTTCATCATCCAGATGAAATGGATTTCCCATTAACGTAAATGGAATATTTTTACTTTTCAGGAGTACCATCAGTTTCCAGAAATCAGGATGAAGAATGGGATCTCCGCCAGTAATATAAAAATATGGCTTTCTGTCATAAACTTTGCAGAAATCCTCACAGTTAGATACAACTTCCTGCATCTGTTTCCAGGTCATACTCTTCAGTTCTTTGCACCCTTCTCCTGAAAAAATGTAACAATGTTTACAACGCTGGTCACATTCATCTGTAATGTGCCACTGAAATGAAAAATACTGACTCATCCCATTCTTCTCCTTCCTACGATTTCTTCTTACTTGTCAGATGCGCCGCATGCTGTTCCGCATGCTGCCGGTTTCTCTTCTCCTCCTGCTGCTCCACACGCTGTTCCGCATGCTGCCGGTTTCTCTTCTCCTCCTGCTGCTCCGCACGCTGTTCCGCATGCTGCCGGTTTCTCTTCTCCTCCTGCTGCTCCACACGCTGTTCCGCATGCTGCACTTACCTGAGTTTCTTCTTTCTTGCTCCATCCGAACAGATTAAATAATGCCATTTGTTGTTACCTCCTGAAATGATAAATATTTTACGGCTCTCGCCTGTTGCATTGTCATCATAACAGGCTTTTTTCTCAAAAATAAGTACGCACTTTTTTATTACATAGTTACTTTTTTGTAACCCATAGACAGTGACATTTCCATATGTTACACTGTATTCAGTAACTTACATCATATTTTATACTATTGTGGAGGTATGCCCATGCTGACAAAAGATGAATTACCAGAATGTCCTGTAGCAACTACAGTTCAGTTAATTGGGAGTAAATGGAAACTGCTGATCATGAGAAATCTCCTGGAACGCCCGTGGAGATTTAACGAATTAAAGAAAAGCCTCAACGGAATCAGCCAGAAAGTTCTGACCGATTCACTAAGATCCATGGAGGATGACGGAATCATCACACGAACTGTCTACGCCGAAGTCCCTCCGCGTGTAGAATATGCATTAAGTGATCTTGGCGAGACTATGCGTCCAATCCTCGATGCCATGAAAGAATGGGGCACAAACTATAAGGAAACTATGAATTGAAACAGATTCACACAGAAAGGTGATAAACCCTTGCGATTAGCATTAATACAGATGTCGGATTCCGGCAGTATGGAATCTAATATAGAAAAAAGCATAAACTCTGTCAAAGAAGCTGCCAGCCAGGGTGCAGATCTTGTTTTGTTTCCGGAAGTACAGCTTACAGAATTTTTCCCGCAGTATCCGGGGCAGGATGTCAGGAAATATCAGATTTCCCTCGATTCAGATATTATCCGAAGATTCTGTGACACATGCAGAGAAAACTATATCATGGCTGTCCCGAATATCTATCTTCTGGAAAATGGAAAGCCATACGACGCAAGCATTCTGATCGACAAAAACGGTAATATTTCCGGCATCCAGAAAATGGTACATATTGCTCAGGCTGATAAATTCTTTGAGCAGGACTACTATACTCCGTCCGATGATGGATTCAAAGTTTTTGAAACAGAATTCGGAAAAATAGGAATTGTCGTCTGCTTTGACCGGCATTATCCAGAAAGCATCCGAACCGAAGCTTTAAACGGTGCAGATCTGATCCTGATCCCTACTGTAAATACCAAAGCAGAACCTTCTGAAATGTTTGAATGGGAACTTCGCGTACAGGCCTTTCATAACAGTACTATCATTGCCATGTGCAATCGTGTCGGCGCAGAAGGGGATATGGATTTTTCCGGTGAATCCATCGTTGTTGATGCAAATGGGGATGTAATTGCAAAAGCAAATGATAACGAGCAGATTTTATATGTTGACCTGAATTATTGTACATTACAAAAGCATAATTCAGGACAATGCCATTGCAGGAAAGAATGACAGCAACTGCCTGATGTCCATAATCCTGTTTTTTCTTTAAATGGGACTGATGAAAATACGCATCTTCGATTGGATGTAAAGCCCGTGACGAAGGCTTAGTCTTTGAAGCTATCGTATCATCCACAATGCAGAAAACAGGTTTTCCGGTGCGTGCTGCTTCTGAATAAATAATCTCAATAACAGCCTGTTTTAATGCATCTGAAAGTAATGAATCATTCCATTTCCCGGAATTAAGGAAATGAGCAATCGTAGTTCTGTGGCAGGAGCTGTTTTTAGCAAAATCCGTGGTTTTTCCATGGTATCCTGAGATAAAAATGCTGATCAGGATACTCATAAGATGATTTATGACCCGGTTCGAATAGAATTTGTATAAATTTAATTTCTTAAACTGGTTGTATATGAATGACGAATGATGTATAGTATTTGCGAGAGGCACCTTCTTTCTTGTGAATGTTGCAAATGTTTGTTTCGTCACTTTCATTATACAACATAATCAGATTTAAGGTGTCTTTCTTTTATGCAAAATCACGAACTTGCTCATTTATAGTTATAAAGAAAAAAACACAGTACGACAGAAATACTCTGTCATACCATGTTTTTTAGTTACTGTGGACAGTTACGTTTTTTACTCTGTCCTATTCTGCCAGCAATCCTGCCGCCCGCATATTTGCAAGCAGAAGATTAAACTGATTTACCACATCTTCTGCACTTGTCGCATTTGCGACCGCTGCCGCAGGAGTTATGGTACCTGCGGGGCCTGTAGGGCCGGTTGGACCGGTTGCTCCTACTGGTCCATCTGCACCAACTGGACCGGTTGCTCCTGTAATTCCCTGTGGTCCGGCCGGGCCTGTTGCTCCTGTCACACCAATCGGTCCCTGGACTCCCTGAGGGCCTGTCGCTCCGGTTGCTCCCTGAGTTCCGGCCGGTCCCTGAATTCCCTGTGGTCCCTGCAATCCGGTGGCTCCAGTTGCTCCTGTAGGTCCGATTGCTCCGGTTGGCCCCTGGATTCCCTGTAATCCCTGTGGTCCCTGAGGGCCAGTTGCACCAGGACATCCTCTTGGTCCCATAGGACCAGTCGGACCTGGACATCCACAGTTGCAGCAGCCCTGACTCTGACAGTCAGCTTCTCTGTTTTTTCTGAAAAAATCCATCTGTTGCTCCCTGCTAAAATATTTCTCTCTTTAGGATATGCACAGTCAGTCTTTCCTGTTCCCTTTACTTCAGACAACAATAGTCAGATGTACATCGGTAATCTGTATTTACTGTCTGACTGAGATAAAATACTGCTGATTTTTCAGAAATTCTCTCCCGTAAGGTTTATACATGCCTGCCTGACAATGATACTGAAACGCTTTTTCAATATCATCAAGATAATACCAGCAGACACTCAGCTGAATGCACGGAATATAGCCATAGCACTGTTTTTCCACAAAACCTCCTGTCTTTGCATTCTCAGAGACCTGCAGTGCATTTCTGTACCAGAATACTGCCTGTTCCCATTTCTTTCTGTCAAAGAAATGTCTGCCTATATCACAGCAGAGTTCTCCCGACGGTGTCCGGTATGTTAATCCCCTGTACAGAAACTCCAGTGCCATTCCATCTTGTTTCAGTTCATAACAGCATCGTGCTGCCACTCTGCATGCCTCCACCTGGTTTTCCACAAAGCCCTCCGGTAATTGCAGAAATTTCAGGAGGTTATCCACCGCCTCCACACACTCTCTGTGATAAAACAACTCTCGTCCATAATAGAACCTGTCTCTTGCTGATAACACTTCTCCATCTGATTCCATCTTTTTATATATCTCGAGATTTCTTCTTGAGTATTCCGTTTTTATGCTGTGATGCTCTATCTCACAATCCAGATATTCCGTCCTGCCTCTGACAGCGATCGCCTCATGCACCCGTCCCTGCCACTGAGGGTTCTTATCTCTTTTTACAATTCTTTCACGATAATAGACTAACGTCGGATTTCTTTTTTCATCAAAGTCTGTCACATATCGGAGCATTATCACATCTGATGATCCGTCTGTTTCTTCTTTCCAGTGCTTCAGTTTCAGCACTTCACTTTTCGTGATAATATCATCTGCATCAAGCCACATACAGTAGTCCATCTCGGCTCTGGAAAATGAATAATTCCTTGCTCTGGAAAAATCATCCTGCCATTCCTGCTCATATACTCTGGCATGGTATTTTTCTGCAATCTCTTTTGTCCGGTCTTCAGAACCCGTATCAACTATAATGATCTCATCTGCAATCTCCTGCACAGATTCCAGACATCTGCCAAGCACTCTCTCCTCATTTTTTACGATCATGCAAAGACTGATTGTAACCATCTGCGTCCTCTCTGCCTATAAAACGGAAGATTTTCTACTCTGCTCTCATGATACCTTATGCGCTTTATAACAACTCAATTCAAGAATATATTTTTATATTAAACATATGTTCTCAAGTGTATCTGTATTCCATGATATTCTCCCGGCATAACATCAATCGGAAGCCCCACATACATCAATGCATTTCCACTATAGACTTTATTATCTTTTTCACACCGGTACATCCGCTTTGGATTCAATCCTTTGCATTTCACATAATTTACCGGTGCGTTTGCATGCGTTGTCAATGTGACAATATTTAATAAAGCTTCACTCTGATCTTCTGCTGCAAACTCCCATGCTGCAAATTCATGATTTGTGTTTGGATTATGCAGGCGGTAATATAAACCATTATGAATCAGATTCCAGTATTTTTTGTAATCTTTAATCTGCTCTTTCACAGCTTCTTTTTCTGCATCAGACAATAAGTTTAAGTCTAATTCATAACCAAAACTTCCCGCCATTGCCACAACACTTCTTGTCTGAATCGTAGTCACTCTTCCGGTCTGATGATTCGGTACTGCTGAGACATGAGATCCTACTGCTGAAATCGGATATCCAAAAGAAGTTCCATGCTGGATCTGAATTCTTTCGATTGCATCTGTATCATCACTGCACCAGATCTGTGGAGTGTAATATAACATTCCGGCATCAAATCTTCCACCACCTCCGCTGCATCCTTCAATCAAAAGTTCTGGATATCTCTGAATCAGTCGTTCCATAAAATCATATACGCCAAGTACATACTCATACATGATCTTTCCATAATTCTGCTGCTGTTCAACTGCTGTATACACATCACAGATACTACGGTTCATATCCATCTTTATATAAGCTATATTAGCTGAATCAATTACTTTTGAAATAGAATTGAAGATGTAATCAACCACTTCTTTTCTTGAGAAATCCAAAACAAGCTGGTTTCTTCCACGCACTGGACGACGTCCCGGAATCACATACGCCCAGTCCGGATGCTCACGGTACAGATCACTGTCTTCGTTTACCATCTCTGGTTCGATCCAAAGACCAAACTTCATCCCCATTGCGTTGATCTTATCTACTGTTTCGGACAACGGACCTTCCATTTTATCTTCATTTACAATCCAGTCTCCAAGTCCGCTGTTATCTGTATCCCTGCTGCCAAACCAGCCATCATCCAGAACCAGCATCTCTACGCCAAGTTCTGCTGCCTGTCTCGCAATCTCTACAATCTTATTTCCGTTAAAATCCATATAGGTTGCTTCCCAGTTATTTATAAGAACTGGTCTTCTTGCGGTTTTATATTTTCCTCGACATACATGATATCGAATCAGCTTATGATAAATGTGAGACAGTGATGTAAGTCCGTTTCCTGAGTATGCCATGGCAACTTCAGGTGTATAGAACGCTTTGCCCGGCTCAAGCGGATATTCAAACATTTCATCCAACAGCCCCATCTGCATACGTGTCTGACCGAACTGGTCTTTCTCTACTTCACATTTAAAGTTCCCACTGTAAAGCATAGACATTCCATAACATGCGCCAAAATCTTCCGTTGTTTCTTTCTCTGCCAGAATAAAAAATGGATTCTGCTGATGACTGGACGTTCCTCTTCTGCTGCCAAAACTCTGATTTCCATAAATCACCGGAATTCTCTCTTCCATACGTTCCATCGCATGACGTCCATGGAAATGAAGAAGTTCGAAATCTCCTGTCAGGAAATCCATTCCTGCACTATATACTTTCGTCAAATAAATTGGATTTTCTCCATTGTTTTTCACGATAACACTTCTTGTAATTACATCCAGTTCTGGAAGCACACCATAACGCAGCGTCACTTCAAGTCCAAGCAATGTATCTTCCAGCACAACCTCTACTGTATACGCTCCGTCCGCTTTATCTGCATATACTGCCGGAAGTCCAGGAATGCTATATTTTCCATCTGTTACAGAATGACTCTTATATCTCAGATCAATACCATAAACTCCCTGTTCGTTCTTCACATTAAAAGCCGGGCTTCGGAAATCTCCATTTCCATAACATGGATATTCCTGCGGAAATGTATCCATAGAAAACGTTCGATCACTGCCTGCATCATACGGATTTCCTGAAAAACCTCTGTCATATGCTGTCAGAAGACTGCTCATGTCTCCCTCTGCCTTTGGACCATAATACAAATGAAGCAGAAATCCATGCTCTGCAATTCCCATCTGATAGGTTGTGTGTTTTGTATGTAATGTTATAAGTTCCATCAAATTCTGCCCTTTCTATTCCCTTATTTTCCTCCTGTCATTGCTACACCTTCAATAAACTGTTTCTGGAAAATCAGATACAAGATTACCATTGGAAGCATTGCAAATAAGGAACCGGCCATCAACACCGGATAGTTTGTACTGAACTGTCCATTCAGACTGGAAAGTCCTGCTGATAATGTAGTTGAATTAATATTGGTGTTTACAATCAACGGCCACATCAAATCTGTATAAGCAAACACTGCTGTGAATACCGAAAGTGCTGCAAGAGAGGACTTTGTCAGCGGAAACATTACTTTCGTAAATGTCTGCCAGCGATTACAGCCATCCAGATATGCCGCCTCTGCTATCTCATCCGGTATTCCCATATAAGCCTGTCTCAGAAAAAATGTTCCGAATGCACTAACAATTCCAGGAAATACTAACGCAAATATCGTATCTGTCATTCCTAATTTTGCAATCATCTGATACTGAGGAATGATAAAAATCTGTCCTGGAATCATCTGTTGAACAATAACCAGCGTAAAAAGAAAATTCTTACCCCTGAATTTTAATTTTGCAAATGCATAACCGGCCATAGAACAAAATACAACCGCACACAATACACGGAACAAGATCATCAATCCCGTATTCAGATATAAATTTCCAAATGGCAATAAATCCAACACTTTTGTAAATGCACCGGAATTCCAGTTGGATGGTAAAAGTGTCGGTGGAACCCGAAGTACTTCTTCGTTGGTTTTAAATGCTGTCAGAATCATCCACGCAAATGGAAAAATCATTATGATAGATCCCAGAATCAGAGCAGCATATACAAATATATTTGATATTTTTTTGCTTTTCTTCATACTGTACCTCCTATACCTCGTAATTAACCCATTTTTTTTGTCCGACAAACTGTACTGCTGTTATTACTCCAATCAAAAGTACTGTCCAGATTACAATTGATGATGCATAACCACGGTTTCCGGAAATAAAGGATTCACGATAGAATAAATAAATCAGTGATTGTGACTTACTCAGTGCAGGATTTCCTTCCCCTACCATCATGTATAACAAATCATATACTTTAAGAGATGCCATCAATCTCATGATCAATACAACAAACAATGTCGGTGAAACCATTGGCATGGTAATATAACGAAACTGCTGAAACTTTGTACAGCCATCCAGACTGGCTGCTTCATAATAACTTTTGGAAATATTTTGAATTCCTGAAAGCAGTAGGACTGCATCATATCCAAGAGCACTCCAGATTGCAACAATTGCAACTGTAAAAATTACTACATTTGGGTTTGTCGTCCACTTAATATTTGTATGGAAAATTGTATTGATAATTCCATAATCCGAGTTAAACATCCACTTCCAAACCATTGCTACCGCAGCCGGAGATACGACCATCGGGAGGAAAAAAATGGCACGAAAGGCTACTTTTCCTTTGATTTTTGAATTCAAAAGAACCGCTACGACCAGTGCCAGGAGCACACCTCCCGGAACTGTCAGAAGACAAAACAGCAATGTATTCCATGTTGCTCTCCAGAATTCAGTACTTGAAAACATCTTTATATAATTTTCAAGTCCTACAAACTTTGTTCCACCAAACACCTTTTTGGATGAAAAACTTAAAATAATTGTTTCTACAAATGGGTATACATTTAATATAATTAATCCAAGAATCGTTGGAGCTATCATCAGATAACCCCATTTATGATCCTGGTCAAACCTCGATCTTTTCTTCATCCGGCTCTACCTCCAAGCTCGTCTATTCTTCTGCGATTGCTTCCGTAACAATATTCTGCATATTCTGGATTCCATCATCCACAGATGTATTTCCGGCATAAATATCAAGTACTGCCTGTTCCACCTTTGGCTCCCATGACGGTCTCGAAGGATTGTTTACATATTTTACACTGTAGTCAAACATCGGGATAATATTCTCTGGATGAATGTCATATCCTTTCTCCGCAAATGTATTCACCCATGTATCTTCCAATCCATTATATGCTGGAATTGCAACACCGGATTCTCCCTGGATCTTCTGTCCCTCCTCTGACGCAAGGAATTTCAGGAAATCCATTGCGGTATCCTTATTCTTTCCTTCTGCTGCTGTTGCATATGATACACTGTTAGAAATTACTGCACGTCCGTCTCCACTTTCCGGATTCGGGCATTTTGGCAGAACTGCTACATCCCATTTACCATTCATATCTGTGTAAGTTGAACAAAGATTTACCAGATCCCAGCTTCCCGCAAAGAACATTGCTCCCTGTCCTGAGAAAAACTGCTCTGTTGCACTCGTATTTGCAAACTGCTCCTGTGTCGGGCACCAGTCATTATTCTGAAGATCCACATAAAATTTAATTGCATCACTTGTTGCCTGTTCTGTATATTCTGCTTTTGTTCCGTCCTCGTTCAAAATCTGTCCGCCATTCTGATATACAAAGTTCCAATATCCAACCTGATCATGAGCATATGCCATGTATCCATATTTTCCTGTCTGCTCATAGATTTTTTCAGAATTCTCTGTCAGGTCATCCCATGTCCATGTATCATCTGGATATGCAACGCCTGCCTGATCAAAGATTTCTTTATTATATACTAAAACCACCAGATCTTTATCTTTTGGAACTCCATAGATATTTCCATCACTTCCCTCAGCATTAGCAATTGAAATGTCCGAAAAACTACTTGTATCTACAATATCGGAACAATCTGCAAGAATTCCGTTATCAGCATATTTAAACATTTGATTGGAATGCATCCAGAAAATATCCGGCATGGAATTACTTGTCGCAGAAGCTTCCAGCTTTGTCCAGTATTCATCCCATCCTGTTGCCTGCACTTCAATTTTCACATCCGGATGCTCTTCCATATAAGCTTCCGCCAACTTTTCCATACCTGCTTTTTGTCCGGCATCCCAGATTTGAAAAACAAGTTTTCCATCTCCACTGGATTCTTTTCCATTTGATCCACATGCAGTAAGTCCCATTGCAAGAACTCCCGCCATGACAAGTACTGCTGCTTTTCTCATATTCTTTTTCTCCATGATAACCTCCCATATTATCTTTTCATATTTGTACACGGCCAGATTTTCTTTCCGTCTACATAAGCTATTATAATATATCTTAATGAGCACAAAAATAGACATATATAGAATGTTTTATATCAAAATGTGTATTATTTATTATTTTTTGTTGATTTCATATCACATTATGATATATAGTGATTATATATTATTTTTTATTTCTACTAGACAACAACTGATCGAGGAGGTTTTTTATGTCAGATAATACACTATTTCATTTCTTTCAGAATCAGTATTTTATCGATCTTTGCCTATATCAATATGGTTATGAACAATGTACACCTCTTTCCTCTTTCGGTCCTTTTATTCGGAATCATTACCTTTTTCATTATGTAATTTCCGGAAGCGGAACATTGGTTGCTACAGACTCCACTGGAACCGACCAGACTTACCACATTCGAAGCGGGCAGGGATTTATGATTTTTCCTGGACAAAACACACATTATTACGCTGACCAGAGTCATCCCTGGGAATATACATGGATTGAATTTGACGGTGTTCGCGTTGAAGAGGTTCTGACAAACTGTGGAATTAATATTTTACACCCTATCTATCATGCTTCAAATCGTGCTCTTTCTGCTAAATTAAAGGATAAAATATTGGAGATGACATTTTCTGAAGATCCTGTGTCATCTTTCGGAATGATTGCCAAATTATACGAATGTATGGATTATATGATACGTTCTTCCAAAGATCGAAGACTGATTACCGGAGAACGCATTTCTGACTCTTATATTAAAGAAGCTGTTCATTTTATTGAACGAAATTTTCATAATGATATTACTGTCGAAGATATTGCCGCATTTTGCAATATCAGTCGAAGTTATCTCTGTCGATTACTAAAGAAGCATACCGGGCAAAGTCCTCAGCAGCTGCTGCTCAGCTATCGTATGTCCAAAGCAGCACAGCTGCTGCAGCTGACCGATTTGTCCATTCAGGATATTGGAAAAGCGGTCGGTTATCCAAATCAGCTTCACTTTTCCAGGGCTTTTAAGAATACTTATAAAATGTCACCATCGCAATGGAAAAAAGAAAACAGCCTGCCCTGATGGAAATTACTCCCATCAGGGCAGACTGTTTTTTGGAAACTTTTATAATTTTCTGTTAATAATCCGTAGTACACCTGCGGACGATTTCACATGGAACACACACATTCTTCTCAATCTGAGTTTCGTTCTCCAGAAGACTGATCATTCGTTCTACTGTCTTTCTGCACATTATACCCAGCTTACTGTCAACTGAAGTAAGTTCCGGATCACTTGCAAGTGCAAGGATTGAGTTGTTATATCCCGTGACAGACAACTCCTCCGGAATAGACAGTCCCTTTATCTTGGCATATTTGACTGCCCCGACTGCAATTCCGTCCTCCGTAGCAAGTACACTGTCAAAATCAAGCACTTTGTTATATTCAAGCAACATATTTTTTGTATATTCAATATCATTTTTTGTCTTGAATTTCAGATTTCCAAGAACCGGATATCCGGCATCCTGCAGTGCCGCTTCATACCCTGCCATTTTTTGTCTTGCACTGAATGAGTCGGAATCATACATAAAAAGAATCTTCTCTTTTCCCCGGCGAAGATAAGCTTTTGTTACTTCATAAGTTGCCTGAAAATCATCTGCATACGTGCAGTAGATATTATCACCCGCAACCTTTGCATTGATCATAAATACCGAAGCCTGTTCTGCCGCCTCGCGGATATAATCTGTGTCTGATTCATCCTTCCCTTTTCCTGCATAGGTAGAACCGACCAGAATCAGTGTATCTATTTTCTTGGACAGAAGAAGTTTTACATAGTTTTCCTTTTCTTCCTGCTTAAAACCACTGCATCCCAGAATGCAGTCATAGCCATGATCATGAAGATTGCTTTCCAGATACGATACCGCCTTTGCCATATAGATATCATCTATATTCGGACAGATGATTCCAACCGTTTTCATTGTTCCGAGTCCAAGGCCTCTGGCAAATGCATTTGGCGTATATTCATTTTCTTTCATGACCGCAAGAACCTTTTCTTTTGTCTTTTGACTTACCTTGGGACTGTTATTCACTACTCTGGACACAGTTGCAATAGATACATCTGCCAGCTTTGCAATATCATATATATTCACTCTGTTTCTCCTGTTCATTCTGAAAATAGTATAAAACTTCACTCAAAGATTTCTATTGAAAAAGCATATCAGACACTTCTGGTCTGATATGCTTTTTTCAAGCTCTGATATTTATTTTAACATCTAAAATTTTACAGGTCAAATCCAAAATAGCTTACAGCGTTATTGTACGCAATTCCGCACACGATTTCTTTTAAAGTCTTGTAATCAGCCGGATATTCTCCATTTTCAACCCATCCTCCGATGAGTTCACAGAGGATTCTGCGGAAATACTCATGTCTGGTATAGGACAAAAAGCTTCTTGAGTCTGTCAGCATTCCGACAAAATTAGCAAGCAGGCCAAGATTTGCAAGAGATGTCATCTGTGCGATCATACCTGTTTTGTGATCATTGAACCACCATGCACTTCCCTGCTGGATCTTTCCGGCAGCTTCTGTTCCCTGGAAGCATCCAAGGATTGTTCCGATCGCTTCATTGTCATTCGGATTCAGGGAATACAGAATCGTCTTTGGAAGTTCATTTGATGCGATCAGAGAATTCAGGAAATCTGCTGTCTGTGCACTTGGTGCATAGTTATTGATGCAGTCATATCCTGTATCTGGTCCGAGCTGCTCATACATAAATGCATTATTATCTCTCTTGCATCCATAATGGATCTGCATTACCCAGTTCTTTTTATGATATGCTTTTCCAACAAACTGCATGAATGCTGTCTTGAAGATCATTTCCTCTTCTCTTGAAATACTTTCACCATTGAGTCTCTTCTTAAAGATTTCATTTACTTTTTCTTCTGCTGCCGGTGCATACATAACATATTCAAGAGCGTGGTCAGATACACTGCATCCCATCTGAGCAAAGAAATCCATTCTCTTAAGAAGAGCTTCTTTCAGATCTGCAAACTCTGCAATTTTTACTCCGCTTACTTCAGAAAGCTTTTTCATGTATTCCGGATATTCCGGTTTTTCCAGATTCATTGCCTTGTCAGGACGCCATGCAGGAAGTACTTTTACTTCAAAGCTGTCATCCTCTGCAAGAACTTTATGCCATTTCAGATCATCTACCGGATCATCTGTGGTACAGATTAATTTTACATTGGACTTACGGATGATATTTCTTACGGACATATCATCTTCCTGAAGTTTTTTGTTGCAGAGATTCCATACTTCTTCTGCTGTATCTCCGTTAAGATAACCTGTGTATCCAAAATATCTCTGTAATTCCAGATGACTCCAGTGATAGAGCGGGTTTCCGATTGCTTTGCCCAAAGTTTCTGCCCATTTCTGGAATTTTTCACGGTCACTGGCACCGCCTGTGATGTAGTACTCATCTACACCATTTGATCTCATCTGACGCCATTTGTAATGATCACCACCAAGCCATACCTGTGTGATATTTTCAAATTTATGATCCTCTGCAATCTCCTGAGGATTGATGTGGCAGTGATAATCCACGATCGGCATTGTTTCTGCATATTCATGAAATAATTTCTGAGAAGTTTCTGTTGAAAGTAAAAAGTCTTTATCCATAAATGGTTTCATAATTTAGCTCTCCTTTTCTGTTATATATTTAAATGTATCCCATCATCTTCGGCAGCCATAAGCTGAGTGCCGGAATATAAGTAACAAACATAAGTACAACAAAAATTGCTGCAAAGTATACAAGAAGCTGCTTGAATACAGTCTCAATCTGAACCTTTCCTACCTTGACACCAACAAACAGTGTTGTTCCTACCGGTGGTGTGATCGTTCCGATACACAGGTTAAAGATCATCATGATACCAAAGTGGATCGTATTCATTCCCAGTGCTGTACAAACCGGAAGGAAGATTGGTGTGAAGATCAGGCAGGCCGGTGTCATATCCATAAAGGTTCCTACGATCAGCAGAATAACATTAATCAGAAGTAAAATAACAATTTTGTTGCTGCTGACGGAAAGAAGTGCACTGGATACAAGTGTCGGAATATTGGTAAATGCCATTACCCATGACATAATGCTTGATACACCGATCAGGAAAATAATGATTCCTGTCATTTCTGCACTTTCTTTTAAAATCTGCGGAATCTCTTTGATCGTAATAGAACGATATACAAAAAGTGACAGGCACAGGCTATATACAACGGCTACTACAGAACCTTCCGTAGCTGTAAATACACCAAAGATAATTCCTCCGATTACAATTACAATAAGAAGGAGACACGGTAATGCCTGAAGTACGATTTTTCCTGCTTCTTTTGCTGTGAACAGGTTTTTTGCACGATAACCTTTCTTCTTGGCAATCACATATACTACCAGCATGCAGGCGATTCCCCACAATGCTCCTGGAATATAACCAGCCATAAACAGTGCTGCCACAGATGTTCCACCACTTACCAGTGAATACGTGATCATTACGTTACTTGGCGGGATCAGAAGTCCCGTCGGTGCTGTTGCAATGTTGACAGCTGCTGAAAAGTTTGGATCATATCCTTCTTCTTTTTCGATTGGTCCGATGATAGATCCCATTGCAGAAGCTGCTGCAGTTCCGGAACCTGAAATAGATCCGAACAGCATATTTGCCAGGATATTTGTCTGAGCAAGTGCTCCCGGTGCACGTCCGGTGATCAGTTTAGCAAGGTTGATAAGTCTTACAGCAATTCCACCTTTATTCATAATATTACCTGCCAGGATAAAGAAAGGAATTGCAAGCAGGCTGAATACGGAAATACCGGAAAAGATCCTCTGACATCCGGTAAGTACAGCAACATCAAGGTTCATGACCGGCAGAATCGCACATACGGATGATACTCCAAGAGCAATCGCGATCGGCACACCGGCGATCAGCATAACTACCAAAAGGACTAAGATGATAAGTCCTGAAACTAACGCTATGTTCATTTATTTTTCCTCCTCCGTGTTCTCATATCCTGCACACAGGTCAATCACATTCAGCACACCATAAATTGCGATCAAAATTCCACAAATCGGCACAACTGCATAAACAACGCCCATCATAACACCAAGAGATGCTGTTTTCTGTGTCATGGTAAGTCCCATAATTGTAAATCCACCATAGATCAGTACAATAACTGCAAATGCGATTACCAGAAGTTCAATAACGATCTCCAGAATTTTTCTCTGTTCCTTTGGAAGTTTATCTGCAACAAATGTCATTCTCATATGATCACGTTTTCCAAATACATATGCACTGGAAAAAATAGCCATCCACGCAAATGTATAGGTAAGAAGTTCCTCTGATACAGTACTTGGGCTGTTAAAAATAAATCTTGTTATGATCTGATAGGTTCCGACAACAACCATAACCGCAAATAAAACAATGCAGATCGTTGAAACAACTGTATTCATGCCTTTTCTGATTTTATGTAATGTTTCCATCATTTCTCCTCCCCTGCATATTTTTCGTTATATTCCTGAATATGGTCATACAGATCACGGATATCCGGATTGGCATCAAGCATTTCCTGCTGAACATCCTTAACCTTATCTTTGAATTCGTTCAGATCAGGTTCAATAAATGTCACACCCATATCTTCTTCAGCAGTCTTCTTTGCCGTTTCTACATCCTTTTCCCACTCCTCAATCTCTGTATCAGTGGAAATCTGTGCCGCTTTTTCAAATACAGTTCTTTCCTCATCACTTAATCCATTTAAGAATTTGTAGTTTGCGATCAATACGTCCGGAATCATCTGATGCTTGGAATAAGTAAAGTATTTGGCAACCTCACCATGTTTATTATCAGTCAGTGCAAGCTCATTGTTTTCTGCTCCGTCAATAACGCCCTGCTGAATGGCTGTATATACTTCACCAAAACTCATAGGTGATGCTGCAGCTCCAAATGCATTTGCCATTTTTATACTTGCAGGACTCTGCTGCACACGGATCTTCATTCCCTTCAGATCATCCGGTGTATTAATTGCTTTCTTTGCATAGAAGTTTCTTGTTCCTACGTTGTACCATGTTACAACCTGGAGTCCGGTATCCTCAGTTGACGCATAGATCTTGTTCATATAATCGGTATCATTCATTGCTGCAAAATAAGCTTCTTCTGAGGTAAACAGATATGGCATACTGAATACTTCATATACATCTGCAAAGATCTCCAGGTTAGGAGTACCTGCTACTGTAAAATCAATTGCACCAGTCTGTGTAAGCTCAATTGCTTTTGTCTGGCCTCCAAGAAGTTCATTAGGGAATAACTGCACTTCATATTTATCTCCTAATTCAGATTCTATATAATCTTTGAATTTTACAAGACCTTTATATTCCGGATGCTCCTCAGACTGTGAGAGCGCTACTCGAATGATTCTTTTCTTAGTTGCAGAACCATCGCTGCTTCCACATCCGGCTGCCAGTACACTGATCATACTTACGCAAAGTACTGTGCTGACAATTCGTTTCCACTTGATCATTTTCTTTATTCTCCTTTCGGTTCCTGCCGAACTGCACGTGTTTGTTGTGTAAGCCCTTACACGTTATATTCAGTATATGACAACCTTTTAACAATTTCAAGTTATATCTTATTCGCATAATTCCTAAAATTCAACATTGTTTTTTGTGCATATTCACAATTATTACATTTTCTTCATCTTACCTATTGACGTTTTTGTTTTCCTGATGTAATTTGTGTGTAAGCTCTTACACAATCAATTCATACGAAGGAGGTTCGTTGATTTTTGAAATCTTTTATTAAAATCAATCCTTTAGATAATGTAGCAGTTGCTCTTTCGCCTCTGGCTAAAGGCACCGTGATCGAACTTGATGACACCACACTTACTCTGGCAGAAGACATCATGCAGGGACACAAGTTCTCATTAAAAAATTTAAAACCAGGTGATTCCATTATCAAATATGGAAATCCGATCGGACGGGCAACCGCAGATATTCCTGTTGGTTCATGGATCCACACTCATAATTTAAAAACCGGACTCGGAGATCTTCTTACCTATACATATAATAAGAATGTTTCAGAGCTTCCTCATCGAGAACCAAAGTTCTTCCAGGGATACCGCAGAAAAGACAGCCGTGTTGGTGTACGTAATGAAGTTTGGATCATTCCTACAGTAGGATGCGTTAACAATATCGCAACTGCTATCGAACGAGCCTCACAGAAATATATTACAGACCAGATTGATGGCGTCTGTGCTTTCCCGCATCCTTACGGATGTTCACAGATGGGTGATGACCAGAATAACACGCGTCAGATCCTTGCTGATTTAGTGAACCATCCAAATGCAGGCGGTGTTCTGGTTCTCGGACTTGGCTGCGAGAACAGCAACATCGATGAATTAAAAAAATTCATTGGAGACTATGACCCTGAGCGTGTACGTTTTCTGGTAGCCCAGGAATGCGAAGATGAGATCAGTGATGGTATTGAAACCATCAAAGAACTGATTTCCTATGCATCCTCATTTAAACGCGAACCAATCAGTGCATCTGAACTGGTGATCGGTATGAAATGCGGTGGCTCCGACGGTTTATCCGGAATTACGGCAAACCCTACTGTTGGTGTATTCTCTGACAAGCTGATCTCCATGGGCGGATCTACGATTCTTACAGAAGTTCCTGAAATGTTCGGTGCCGAAGAATCACTTATGAACCGCTGTGAAACGGAAGATCTGTTTAACCAGACAGTTGCCCTTGTCAACGATTTCAAAAACTATTTTAAAAGTCACAATCAGACCATTTATGAAAATCCTTCTCCTGGAAACAAAAAAGGTGGTATCTCCAGCCTGGAAGACAAATCTCTCGGCTGCACCCAGAAATCCGGAAGTGCACCTGTCATGGGCGTTCTTTCTTATGGAGAACCTGTAAAGGAAAAAGGATTAAACCTTTTGAGCGCACCTGGCAATGATCTGGTTGCCTCTACTGCTCTTGCGGCATCCGGTGCACACATTGTACTTTTTACAACCGGACGTGGAACACCTTTTGCAAGTCCTGTACCTACAGTCAAGATCTCCACAAATAACCAGCTTGCCATGAAGAAACAGAACTGGATCGATTTCAACTGTGGAGTCATGGTAAATGATACTCCTCTCGATGAACTTTCCGAAAATCTTCTGGACTTTGTCCTTGAGATTGCTTCCGGAAAGAAATCCAAATCCGAGGAAGCTGGTTTCCATGATATGGCTATTTTCAAACAGGGAGTTACTTTATAAATCAAATTATCTATATGAAAGGAAAATGCAGAAATGAAAAAATTATCTTATGCAACTTTAAAAGAACAGGGCTATGATGGATACCTTCTTGAATCAGCACCAGAACGTGTACTTCAGTTCGGCGAAGGAAACTTCCTCCGTGCATTTGTTGATTACTTTATTGATGAATTAAACGAAAAAGCAGGATTCAACTCCAAGGTTGTTCTGTGCCAGCCGATCGCACCTGGCCTTGCTGATATGATCAACGAACAGGAAGGTCTTTATACCTTATTCCTCCGTGGATTCCAAGATGGCAAAAAAGTAAATAAAAAACGTGTTATCTCCTGTGTAAGCCGCTGCCTCAATCCATATAAAGATTTTGAAGCAGTTCTTGCATGTGCAGATAACCCGGACCTCCGTTTTATCGCATGTAACACAACCGAAGCAGGTATTACCTATGATTCTTCCTGTCAGTTTACCGATGTTCCGGCAGACAGCTATCCTGGAAAACTGACCCAGTTCATGTATCGCCGTTTCCAGAAATTCGGTCAGGAAGCCGGAAAGGGATTTATCATTCTTTCCTGTGAGCTGATTGATGATAATGGAAAAGAACTTGAAAAATGCGTATTAAAATATGCTGAACAGTGGAATCTCGGTGAAGACTTTATCAACTGGATCAAAGCTGAAAATATCTTCTGTTCTACACTTGTAGACCGCATTGTAACAGGATATCCAAGAAATGAAGCTGCTGCAATCTGTGAAGAACTTGGCTATGAAGACAACCTGATCAACACCGGTGAAATCTTCGGATTCTGGGTAATCGAAGGACCTCAGTCAATCAAAGACGAATTCCCGGTTGAAAAAGCAAACCTTCCAATCCTGATCACTGATAACCATAAACCATACAAACAGAGAAAAGTACGTATCTTAAATGGTGCTCACACTTCTTTTGTACTTGGTGCTTACCTTGCAGGACAGGATATCGTAAGAGACTGCATGAACGACGATGTGATCTGCGGATTTATGAACAAGACTATTTATGATGAGATCATCCCTACTCTGGATCTTCCAAAAGCAGAGCTCGAAGATTTTGCCGCTGCTGTTACAGAACGTTTCAAAAACCCATTTATCGATCATGCTCTTCTTTCCATTTCTCTGAATTCAACCTCCAAATGGAAAGCACGTGTTATGCCTTCACTCAAAAAATATGTTGAACGCAAAGAGGCACTTCCTGCTTGCATTACAGCTTCTTTTGCATTCTACATTGCATTCTATAACGGATATGCTCTGAGCGAAGACGGACTTACAGCAAAAAGAGCAGCCAATGAATACACTGTAAAAGATGACAAAGCAGTTCTCGAATTCTACCTCGCACATAAAGATGATTCCGCAGCTGATCTTGTTCATGCAGTATGCACCAACACATCTTTCTGGGGTGAAGATCTGACACAGATTTCCGGATTTGAAGCAGCTGTATGCAATTACTTAACTCAGATCCGTGAGAACGGTGCGTATGAAGTAATGAAAACCCTGATCTAATACTTTTATCATGACAGCACACCGTCTGTGTGTGCTGTCTGCTCAGAAAGAGGAGATTTTATATTATGAATACAACCTTAGAAAAACTTGGTAAATTCGGTGTCGTTCCTGTTGTTGTATTAGACGATACCAACGATGCTGCACCTCTGGCAAAAGCTCTCTGCGATGGCGGCCTTGCCTGCGCTGAAGTAACATTTCGTACTGATGCAGCCGAAGAATCCATTCGCATTATGACATCCCAGCATCCTGAAATGATTGTTGGAGCCGGCACTGTTCTTACAACAGAACAGGTTGACCGTGCAGTTGCCGCCGGAGCACGTTTTATCGTTACTCCTGGCCTTGATCCAGAAATTGTCAGATACTGTATGGAAAAAGATATTCCGGTAACACCTGGAGTTGTAACTCCTAGCGAACTTGCTCAGGCTTATGCACTCGGACTTCGCCTTGTGAAGTTTTTCCCGGCTGAACCTTCAGGCGGCCTTCCAATGATCAAAGCTCTGGCTGCTCCATATAATATGATGCAGTTTATGCCTACAGGAGGCATCAGTGCTTCAACACTCTGCGATTATCTCCGCTACGAAAAAATCTTTGCATGTGGCGGAAGCTGGATGGTCAAAGGAAGCCTTATCAAGGCCGGAGAATTTGACAAGATCACCGAACTTACCAGAGAAGCAGTTGAACTTGTCCATACTGTCAGGGAGGTATAACAATGGCTAAAGTTGTCACTTTAGGTGAAATCATGCTGAGACTCTCTCCTCCTGGCTATCAGCGTTTTGCGCAGGCACGTGATTTTGAGATCAACTATGGAGGTGCAGAAGCTAACGTTGCTGCATCTCTGGCAGAATATGGTCATCATTCCGTTTTTCTTTCCAAAATACCAGAAAATGCCATTGGCGATGCTGCGATCAGTACACTTCGAAGCTTAAATGTTGATTGTGAGCATATCGCACGTGGTGGCAAACGCCTCGGAATTTATTTCCTTGAAAACGGTGCCTCCATTCGTCCTTCCAGTGTTGTTTATGACCGTGCAGATTCTTCAATTACCAAAGCATCTCCTGATGAATTTGATTTTGACGAAATCTTTAAGGATGCAGATCTTTTCCATGTATCCGGCATCACTCCGGTATTAAGTGAAGAAGCAAAAGAGCTTACCTTTGCTGCATTAAAAAAGGCCAAAGAACACCATGTAACAGTTTCTTTTGACCTGAATTATCGTTCCAAATTATGGACATCTGACATAGAAGGAAAGCAGAAAATGCTTTCTGATATGATGGAATATGTCGATATCTGCTTCGGAAATGCCCGCGACGCTGCAAAATGTCTGGGCTATACAGAAGATGGCATTGATTTTGTCGATGGTGAATATAATATCTGTGTGGATGAAAAGCATATGCGCAATGTATTAAATCATTACCATTTCACCCACCTGATCACAACACTTCGCAACAGCATCAGTGCCTCCGACAATGGCTGGTCCGGTGCCGTCTGCACAGCAGATGACTACTACAAAGGCCGTGATTATATGCTTCATATCGTTGACCGCGTTGGCGGCGGAGATTCCTTTGCATCTGGTTTCCTTCATGGCATCCTTGCTGATATGGGAAGCAGAAAAGCACTTGAATTTGGACTTGCTGCTGCTGCAATCAAACACACAATTCCTGGTGATCTGAACTACATCACCGAATCCGAAGTCCTTTCCATGATTGAAAGCGATGGTGCCGGACGTGTACAACGCTAATCCTTCCGCTTTCCGTCATTCTCCGATAATACACATATCTCGCGTAAAGAGGCCGTACTTAACGGCCTCTTTTATTGCTCTATATTAATGAATGGAATTTTTACTTCCAAGCCTTCCCTTAAAATCCCCGTAACCAAAATCCGTAAGCTGCTGCATAGTACTGTCGGCACGTCTGAGCCAGATATCCGGTAACGGCATCCCGTTAAATGTATTATTTTTGCAGGTAGTATAGATGGCCATATCTCCAAACATAAGAAGATCTCCATATTCGGGAAGCTGTATGAATTTATAATCTCCGATCACATCTCCTGACAGGCAGGTTGGTCCTCCAAGACGAACTGTGATCCTGTCCTCTTCTGAATCATCTGCTCCAAGAAGCGGCGGACGATAAGGCATTTCCAGCACATCCGGCATATGGCAGGCTGCACTGGCATCTACGATCGCAATCTCTGTCTTTCCATTTTTCAGGACATCCAGCACACGGGTCAGAAGGAATCCTGCATTTAATGCCCATGCTTCTCCAGGTTCAAGATAAACCTCTACCTTCCATTCATCCTTTGCCATCCGGATGCATCGTTCCAGTCGTTCAATATCATAACCTGGTCTTGTAATATGATGACCGCCGCCAAAATTAACCCACTTCACTCTGGAAGCCAGATCTCCAAAATGCTTCTTTACCGAAACAAGAGTTGTTTCCAGATCGTCGGAATCCTGCTCACAGAGGGTATGGAAATGAATACCATCCAGTAAATCCAGAAGTTCCGGATTTTTCTGGAATGCTTCATCCCACTGCGCTCTTGTCGTTCCCATTCGGCTTCCCGGTGCACAGGGGTCATAAATCTCATGTCCATCCTGGGTGGAGCATTCCGGATTGATCCGAAGTCCCACACTCTTTCCCGCTTCTTTTGCTCCTGGTCCGAAACGAAGAAGCTGCATTGGCGAATTAAACATGATATGATCCGCATACTGAAGAAGTTCCTCAAATTCATCTGCCCGATAACCGGCACAGAATACATGAACCTCTTTTTCCGGCATCTCCTCTGCCCCAAGTCGTGCCTCAAACAGTCCGCTGGCCTCTGTGCCTGCAAGATAGGGCTCAAAAAACTGATAACAGTCATAATTACTGAATGCTTTCTGTGCCAGAAGCATCTTGCATCCCGTTCGCTCAGCTACTTCACCGAGCAGTTTTGCATTTTTTATAAGTGCTTTTTCGTCCAGGATATAGCAGGGGGTTTTTAGATTCCGGAATTCCGGCGGAATGATTCCGCCGGTAGCCGTAAATGGTGCTCTTTTATCCAATCCTTTCATCAGTCTACCAGCTTCGGATCGTAGCTTTCACTGCGCGGCAGGCCGTAACGGTCGAGTGCATCCAGAAATGGATCCGGATCAAATTCTTCAACTGTATACACACCTGGTCTGATCCACTTTCCAGTCAGCATCATAAGTGCTCCGCACATTGCCGGAACACCGGTTGTATAGCTGATCGCCTGGCTTCCAACTTCATGATAACATTCCTGATGATCGCATACGTTATAAATATAGTATGTTTTTTCTTTTCCGTCCTTCACACCTGTAAAGATACAGCCGATATTTGTTTTTCCTTTTGTACGTGGTCCAAGGCTTGCCGGATCCGGAAGCAGTGCTTTCAGGAACTGAATCGGAACAATCTCCTGTCCATTGTACTGAATTGGTGTTGTGGAAAGCATTCCTACGTCTTCAAGACAACGCATATGATCCAGATAGCTCTGTCCGAAAGTCATAAAGAAACGAATACGTTTTACACCCGGGATTGTTTTTGCAAGAGACTCGATTTCTTCATGGTGGAGCAGGTACATATCCTTGTCTCCAACCTGGTCAAAGTTATATTCTCTCTTGATATCCATCGGCGGGATTTCCACCCAGTGTCCGTTTTCCCAGTAGCTTCCCGGTGCACTTACTTCACGAAGATTGATTTCCGGGTTAAAGTTTGTCGCAAATGCATATCCATGATCACCGCCGTTGCAGTCCAGGATATCAATGGTATCGATCTGGTCAAACTCATGCTTTAATGCATGGGCACAGTATGCCTGTGTAACACCCGGGTCAAACCCGCATCCAAGCAGTGCTGTAAGTCCTGCATCTTCGAATTTTTTACGGTATGCCCACTGCCAGGAATAATCAAAGTATGCAGAAAATCCTTCTTCTTTACAGCGTTTTTCGTAGATCGCACGCCACTTTGGATCGTCAGTGTCTTCCGGCTCATAGTTTGCTGTATCCATGTAATTTACACCACATGCCAGACATGCATCCATGATCGTCAGATCCTGATATGGAAGTGCAATGTTCATTACCAGATCCGGTTTATAACCATTGATCAGTTCGATCAGCTGATCCACATCATCCGCATCAACTTTTGCTGTGGTAAGAACTGTCTTTGTCTTTCCTTTCAGTTTTTCTACAAGTGCATCACATTTTTCCTTTGTGCGGCTTGCAATACACATTTCTGTAAATACCTCATCAACCTGGCAACATTTCTGAATTGCTACACTGGCTACTCCTCCGCAGCCGATTACAAGTACTCTGCTCATAATTTTTCTCCTTTTATGATAACTGACTGTTTCTTCAACAGTCTTATTTTACAATGTTATTTTTATGGTGTCGGGGACGACACTGGTATCATTTTATTTTGCAACTGCCAGAAGCAGTTCACGGAGAACCTTGCATGCCGTTGCAGTTGAGACACCGCTTGCATCCAGCATAGGCGCCAGTTCATTGACATCAGCACCTACCACGTTCACCTGCGAAACCGTGCGGATAGCTTCAAGAAGCTCTATAAAACTCACACCTCCCGCCTCCGGAGTTCCTGTTCCCGGAAATACCGATGGATCCAGACAGTCCAGATCAATTGTAAAATATACCGGAACCTGTTTTTCTTTCAGTTCCCTGACCGTTTCCTTCAATCCCTCAAACGTAAACGGATGAAAATCTGTATGTTTAGAAGCAAACTGGAATTCTTCTCTCTCACCGCTTCGGATGCAGAACTGATGAATGTGATCATCTCCCAGAATCTCATGGCATCTTCGAAGCACACAGGCATGACTTAATTTTGCTCCCAGATAATCATCTCTTAAGTCTGCATGTGCGTCAAAATGAATGATATGAAGGTCTGGATATTTAACTGCTGCAGCACGCACAGCTGCCAGTGTCACCAGATGTTCGCCTCCCAGAAGCAGCGGGAATTTGCCTGCGTTTAATATCTCTTTTGCTCTCTTTTCAATATCTGAAAGTGCCATTTCACTGCTTCCAAAACAAAGTTCCAGATCTCCGCTGTCAAATACTCTGATGTCCATAAGATCTCTGTCCTGATACGGACTGTAGGTCTCCAGGCCAAAGCTCTCATGTCGCATGGCTGACGGACCAAACCGGGCACCCGGACGGAAACTTGTTGTAGAATCAAAGGGTGCACCGTAAAGAACAATAGATGCCTCCTCAAAACTGCTTTCACAGCCAATAAAAGTTTCTATATTAGGTAACATCATAAATTATTCCTCCACTTCTTTCAGCATATCTTCCAGAAATGCCGGAAGATAAAATGCGCCTTTATGGAGTCTTGTCGTATAGTAACGTGTGCGAAGATTTAATGCATTCCATGCTTCCGGGTCAAGATCATCAACCGGATGATATTTTTTACTTGCAAATCCAAACAGCCAGTAACCTGCAGCGAATGTCGGAATATGTGCCTGATAAACACGGCTGATCTGAAAAGTACTTGCAATTCTCTTATGGCTGCGCTGCATGGCATGTGCATCTTCCGCATAGAACGGACTCCCCTGCTGGTTTACCATAATCCCGTCATCCTTCAGTGCATTGTAACAATTTCCATAAAATTCACGGGTAAACAAACCTTCAGAAGGGCCAAACGGATCAGAAGAATCCACAATGATGAGGTCATATTTCGCCTCACACCGACGGATAAATCTCAGCGCATTCTCATAATGAAGATGTACTCTTCTGTCATCCAGTCTGCAGGCATTTCCCGGAAGATATGCGCGACAGGCTTCCACAACCATCGGATCCATTTCTACCAGATCAATATGCCGTACTCTGTCATATCTGGTCAGTTCACGGACAACACCGCCATCTCCGGCACCAATCACAAGAATATCCCTCGCTTCTTTATGTATTGCCATCGGCACGTGCGTGATCATCTCATCATAAATAAACTCATCACGCTCTGTCAGCATTACATTTCCATCCAGAGTCAGCACACGTCCAAATTCCGGTGTCTCAAAGATATCAATCCTCTGATAGTCACTCTGCTTCGAATAAAGCTGACGATTTACCCGGATACTGTGCTTGACATCCGGTGTATGAAATTCTGAAAACCACATTTCCATTGTCATTCCCTCCCTGCCAGAACATTCAGTCTCAAAATATCCGGATCTTCAGGTCCTGTCATATTGCAGCCCTTTGCCTTTGCATATTCAATATAATCCAGGATTTCTGCTGTGATCCGCTCTCCGGGTGCAAGAATCGGGATTCCCGGTGGATAACACATTACAAACTCACTGCAGACCTTTCCTTCTGTTTCCCGAAGCGGCAGACTGCATTTATCTGCATAAAAAGCCTCCTGAGGACTTGTCACTACCTGAGGATCAATATACTCCTGACTGAGAAGTCCTGATCCGTCTGTCTGAAAACGTCTGCGGATTTCTGCAAGCGCACTTACCAGTCGTTCTATTTCCTGTGCACGATCTCCGATGGAAAGATACGCAAGAATGTTGCCAATGTCACCAAATTCTATCTGAATATCATATTCATCCCGCAGAATATCATAAACTTCGATTCCTGCAAGTCCGATATCCAGCGTATGTACACTTAATTTCGTAATGTCAAAATCAAAAACTGAATTTCCGTTTACCAGTTCTTTTCCAAATGCATAATAACCGCCGATCGCATTGATTTCCTCTCTGGCATATTCCGCCATATCGGCTACCTGATGAAAGATCTGACGACCGCGCTGTGCAAGGTTTCGTCTTGAAATGTCAAGACTTGACATCAGAAGATAACTTCCCGAGGTCGTCTGTGTCAGATTAATGATCTGGCGTACATATCCCGCGTGGACGTTCGGACCTGTAAGAAGAAGACTCGACTGTGTAAGACTTCCCCCACTCTTATGCATGGACACGGATGCCATATCTGCACCTGCTGCCATAGCTGAAACCGGAAGACCTCCGCCAAAATAAAAATGTGTTCCATGAGCCTCATCTGCCAGACACAGCATTCCTGCATCATGTGCCATCTTGATGATCGCACGTAAATCACTGCATATTCCATAATACGTCGGGTTATTTACCAGTACCGCAACTGCCTTCGGATGTTCCTTTATTGCTTTTTCTACCTGCTCCCTGCGCATTCCCAGTGAAATTCCAAGTCTCTGATCCACCTCCGGGTTTACATAAACAGGAATCGCACCACACAAGACAAGTGCATTCAGAACACTCCTGTGAACATTACGGGGCAGTATAATTTCATCTCCACGCTTGCAGGCCGTCAATACCATTGTCTGTACAGAGCTTGTTGTACCTCCTACCATCAGAAATGCATGTGCTGCTCCAAAAGCATCTGCTGCCAGTTCTTCCGCTTCCCGTATTACAGATACAGGATGACAGAGGTTGTCCAGTGGTTTCATGCTGTTGACATCCACCCCTACACATTTTTGTCCCAGAAATTCTGTCAGTTCCGGATTACCTCTCCCACGCTTATGACCGGGAACATCAAAAGGTACAACTCGCATTCGTCGGAAAGTCTCCAGAGCCTCATGTATCGGTGCATGATTCTGGTTCAGTTTAAAACGACTTCCTTTCATCATTCCTCCATTTCCAGTTTCCTTTATATCAACCCTTAAACCACATTTCACAGACTGAACAAAATTTTTATGTAACAGGAACATTACGGAGTAATTTCCTGTTACATAAAAAACGCAGGTCAGGGCACTAAGCCACAAACCTGCGTTTGATCTATGTTCGCATGCATATCAGAGTCTATATAGCAATCATACTTTTACTACTCTTATTGATCGTTTCACAAGTCTGCGCTTTGGGCGCATCTCGGTTATCAAAGGAACCTACTTATAAAATTTGAGCTTCTAACTCAATCAATAAGGTAACCAAAGTTACCATAATCGGCAGTGGACCCGGCTGTCCGTATGGCCTTAACCCCAGTGGAGTGGTCCAAAACAATTGCTTTGAAAAGACTCTGTCTGTTACTCTGCATCTTCGTCTCTCAAAATCGACTTCATCATATCATGTAGAGAAACAACTGTCAACATTTTCTCAAAGTAACGTTTCATAACATTTTACATCTAAATTTCCCCGTGCTATACGTGATATGCTCCACCACTTAAATCCCAGATTTTGAAGTGGGGGCTTCTTGCTCAATGGCTCTATTGAGCCAAGTATCTACAAGCTATCCTCGCGTACCCCGCGATTTTTGCAAGTCCGGATACGGACTTTTTTATTGTGCTGTCATGCACATTCTGCAAAAATTCTTTTTCCCTCATTCATGAGGTTCACTGCTGCATTTACATCACGGTCCATTCTGTTTCCGCATTCACAGTAATAAATCCTTTCAGATAAAGACAATTCGGCTTTTTTCTTTCCGCATACACTGCATATCTTACTGGATGCGAAATAACGATCTACTTTGATCAGATATTTTCCGCGTTCCTCCAGTTTATATTTCAGCATAGACAGGAACAGGCCATATCCATTATCATGTACACCTTTTCCAAAATGAAGTCCTCCTGCTATCCTTTTCAGATCCAGGTCTTCCACGCATACTGCATCGTAGTTCTCTGCAAGACCTGTACTGAGTTTATGCTGGAAATCTTTTCTCTGATTTCGAATCTTTTCATGGCACAATGCAACCCGTTTCTTCTGTTTTTCATAATTCCGACTGCCTCTCTGGCATCTGGACAGTTTCCGCTGTTCCCGTGCAAGCTTTTTTTCTGTGTTCCGGTAGAACATTGGATATCCGGCTCTTTCACCGGTAGAAAATACACACATCCCATGCATGGCAAAATCAATCCCCAGAAATTTTTCTGCCGATCTTTTTTCTGCTGTTTGGTTTTCACAGCAAAATAAAAGACTGGCAAAATATTTTCCGGATGGTTCCCGGCTGACTGTTACAGATTTCAGTTTCCATTTTTCTGATATCGGACGATGAAGCTTTATCCTGATGACTGTCATCTTAGGCAGTTTCAAATATTTTCCTTCCAGAAAGATATTTCCGTTCACTACGTTTGTTGTATAAGATTTTCT
>CAKRXU010000027.1 GCA_934424575.1 uncultured Blautia sp. | reverse complement strand
ATGTTTTTTTGTAAAAAATTTGCGCGTCTAACTCATCACTAAAAGTAACGAGAATGCGACGCGCAGTTATTCAAATATTTTGTTATATAGTATATATATTTCGTAAATTTATCTTTATTTTTCAGTATCAAAGACATATCTTTTTCATCCCGCACATGCTATAGTAACATCATCAAAGCTGTTCAGTTTCTCCAATCACCTTACACATTTGCGTTTACTGCCTGAGCAGCTTTTTCAAAAAAACATTCACATTACCAACAGGGGGTTTTGTTATGAAAGTTGTAGTTGCTGTTGATTCATTTAAAGGAAGCATGACTTCCATGGAAGCCGGCATGGCTGTCAAAGCCGGCGTTCTTGCCGCACATAAAGATGCAGAAGTGATCGTCAAACCACTGGCTGACGGCGGCGAGGGAACTACGGATGCCCTGATCGAAGGGCTGAATGGAGAACGTGTCGATGTCACAGTTACCGGACCTTATCATGAACCGGTCAACGCATATTATGGCTATCTCAAAGATACCAACACTGCTGTCATGGAGATGGCATCTGCCGCCGGGATCACGATCTCCGAGCAGAAAGATCCTATGATTGCTACCACTTACGGTGTCGGCGAAATGATCCTTCACGCCATCAACAAGGGAATCCGTAATTTCATCATCGGAATCGGCGGCAGTGCTACCAATGACGGTGGGATCGGAATGCTCCGTGCTCTTGGCTTTACTTTCCTTGACAAAGACGGTCAGGACACCGGCGAAGGCGGACAGGCTCTTGCCAAAGTCGCTTCCGTCAGACTTTCCGACAATGCTGAGCTTCTCTCCCAGTGTAATTTCAAGATCGCATGTGATGTCACAAACCCGCTCTGCGGCTTCCAGGGTGCCACTTACATCTATGGTCCGCAGAAAGGCGTTACTTCCGAAATGCTTCCGGTCCTCGATGCCGGAATGGAAAATTATGCAAAAGTCACCTCACAGACCATCGGAAAAGACAATATGAACGCATCCGGTGCAGGTGCCGCAGGCGGACTTGGTTTTGCATTCTTAAGCTACTTAAACGGAGAACTGACTCCTGGCATCCAGCTCATCCTGAATGCTGTCCATCTTGAGGACGAAATGAAAAACGCCGATGTTGTCGTAACCGGTGAGGGTCGTCTGGATCATCAGACCGCCATGGGAAAAGCTCCTGTCGGCGTCGCAAAACTCGGCAAAAAATATGGTGCAAAAACCGTCGCTTTTGCAGGAAGCGTCACAAAAGAAGCCGTTGCCTGCAACGAAGCCGGTATTGATGCATTTTTCCCGATCGTCCGTGGAATCTCCACTCTGGAAGAAGCCATGGATCCTGACAATGCAAAGTCAAATATGACAGCTGCCGCTGAGCAAGTATTCCGCCTGTTTTAATTTAACCAATCCTTTCCCTTTTTTTACCCGTTGGTCTTCCCCCCTGACCAGCGGGTTTTTTGTACACAAAAACTGGTATTTTGTCTCCTGATTCGTTATAATATTACTAATGGGTTTTACTATATAATGGATGGGGTAATTTTATAATGAAAAAAATCGCGCTTATAACAGATGGCTGGAAACGCTATGTGACCTACGCCTGGGTTCAGGGATACCGCCGCTATGCCTCCCAGTACCATCTCGATACAGATCTGTATGTCTTTCAGAGTTTCGGGAATTTCAACACCGATGAAGGCTATAATTCCGGTGAATACAATATCACCAGACTTCCTGATCTTCGTACCTTTGACGGAATCATCCTGGATCTTTCCAATGTCTCCGATGCTTCTCTCAAAGAAAGTTTTCTCGCCAGAGTCCGCGAATCCGGTGTTCCTGCCATTTCCCTTCTGGAAGACCTTCCGGGACTCTATTATTCCGGGCTTGACAACCTGACGGATTTTGGCATACTGGTGGAACATCTGATCACCGAACATGGCTGCCGGAAACTCAATTATGTTGGCGCTTCTCCTCGGAATCAGGAAAATCAGAAGCGTCTTCTCGCCTACCGGAAAACACTTGAAAAACATGGGATTCTCTTTGAACCTGAACGCGTCATTGAAAGAAGCTTCGAGATTAAGACAGGAATCCGTGCTTTCACAGAATTTCAGCAAAAAGACCTGCTCCCGGAAGCTTTTGTCTGTGCCAGTGACAACATCGCAGTTGGAGTCTGCCTCGCTGCCAGAGAAGCTGGTTTTTCCATACCGGAAGACTTTCTGGTGACTGGTTTTGACAACGAGGACAAGGCATCTTACTGCAATCCGCGCATCACAACTGCTGATTTTTCAAAAACCGAAATCATGTATCATGCCATGGAACTGCTTGTCGATATCTGGAATGGTCAAACAGACCGCCGGTGCACTTACACACAGGCGGTACATATTTTTCAGGAAAGCTGCCGCTGCGTGTCAGAATGTCCTCCTGACAGAGGCCAGTACATCATTAAGCGTATTCTCTCCGAAGCCCGCCAGAGCGATATGCAGAACTGGATGATCGACCTCAATCGTTTCCTGCTGGACTGTACAAGTTATACGGACCTGACTTCTCATATGCAGATGTGGCTTCATGAGCATCAATTCGGAAATCTGTATCTTCTCATGAACCCGGATATTTTTCATCTTGAAAAGGTAGATATCCTTCCCGAGATTCCAGATGACATTTACCGCTGTGTCGGTTATCCGGACAAAATGACCGTTGTTCATCCGGTGTCTGATACTGAGGCTGTTATGCAGCTTTCCATTACTGACGGACATCTTCTTCCTGATATAACGCGTACCGGAGATCAGAACATTTTTGTCTTCGCACCGCTTCATTTCCGTGAACGCGAGGTGGGCTATGTTGTTCTTCAGAACTGCGATTATCTTCTGGATCATCAGTTCCTGTTTAAGATGCTCAATTCTTTCCGCACTGCCCTGGAATCCCTTTATAACAAACTGGTTCTGTGCAAAAAGAACAAGCAGCTTTCACAGCTCTATATCCACGATTCTCTGACAGGACTTTATAACAGGATGGCCTATGAGAACCTGGCTCTTCCGCTGTTCCAGAAATATATGCAGAAAAAGAAACACCTCGGCATTCTTTTTGTTGACGCAGATCATCTGAAATATATCAATGATAACTTTGGCCACGATATGGGAAACCTCGCGATCCGTTCCATCGCTTCTGCCATACACAAGAGCTGCCCGGTCGGTTCTGTATGCATGCGCTACGGCGGAGACGAATTCGTATGTGTCATCCCTGACTTTGACCTCCCCAGAATGCATCGACTAGAAAAAACGATCCTTCATGCGCTTGAAGAAATTTCCGACGTAAGCAGATTCCCATTTCCGCTTGAAGCAAGCATCGGCAGCGTCATTGCGGATGATGCCGTCTTCTCTCTTAACGACTACATCAATCTCGCCGACCAGAAAATGTACGCCTCAAAGAAGGCGCGCAAAGCAGCACGTGAAGAAGCAAAAAACTAAAACAGGAGGAACGCCATGACACCTTACATCACCAGAGCCCTTGCACAGCAGATCGTAGATACCGTCCGGGACCTGTGCGGGCAGAATGTGAATTTCATCGACTGTTCCGGGACGATTTTTGCCAGCACAGATGCGACACGCATCGGGACCTTTCATGAAATCGGACAGCAGACGGCCGAGCGCGGTACTGTGATCGAAGTTCGGGAAAATGACCGTTTTACCGGCACACAGCAGGGTGTCAATCTTCCTGTCTACCATAATCATAAGATGATCGCCGTCATCGGCATCACCGGAAATCCTGATGAAGTACGCAAATACGCCAAGCTGGCTGAACGGATCACCCGGCTTCTGATCCGTGAGAAGGAACTGGATGCTTTCAACCGTACAGAATCTGACAAAAAAAGTTATATCCTGCGCGGGCTGATCGACCATGAAGACATCCATCCTGATTATCTCAGAGAAAATCTTGCCCGGTGGAACATCAGTGAAAAAAAGTCCTGGCAGCTTCTTCGCCTGAAAATCCATTCTGACGATGGACCTGTACTCTCCGCTTCTCTGGACACTGCCATCTCCCGGCTTTTTCAGAAGCTTGACAGCCAGCTTTTTACTTTTGTGTACCCGGATGAGTATCTTGCTGTCATCGAGGACAAAGTTTTCCACCGGCAAAGACAGATTCTGGTGGATTTCGCACAGAAATATGAAGGCACTCTGTGCATAGCTGTGGGAAACCCGTCCTTGATCCATGAGATCGCAGATTCTGCGTTTTCTGCTGAGATTGCACTGAAATCCATGCCCGCCGGATGTAATTATGCAGAGGCTTCCTCCCTGGATCTGGAACTGATCCTCGCCTCCATCAATTCCCGCAACAAAAAAGTCTTCCTGGAGAAAACTCTCGAGAAGCTTTCTCCGGAAGACCTTGAATTACTTCGTATTTATTTTTCCTGCGATATGTCCCTCAAAAAGACCTGCGAAGAGACGTATCTGCATAAGAATACGATCCAGTACCGCCTCAATCATATCCATAAGAAATGTGGATACAACCCGCGGGAGTTTCAGGATGCTGTGCGGCTGTATCTGGCGTTGAAGATGTAACGATTCTATGTCAGTTGACTGATCAGTTCAAGAATCCTGCCTGCACAGGAACGGATTTCTTCTTCTGTAAGATCTCCGTTTCTGTATGCTTCGCGAATACTTTCGGCATCTTCTGCATTTCCAGGCATGATGATGTCATTTCCTGCCGCGGTACATTTCCATGCAACACTTCCATCTTCCGGTACGGTTGTATTCCAGTCAGACATGATAACTCCATCAAATCCCCACTCTTTTCGGGCAATTCTGGTACACAGATCTTTGCTGTTCGCCGCATGCACTCCATTGACAAGATTGTAAGAAGACATGATTGCTGCCGGCTGACCCTCTTTCACTGCAATTTCAAATCCACGAAGATAAATTTCTCTGAGTGTCCTCTCTGAAATCTTTACATCCACTCCCATACGGTTGTCTTCCTGATTATTGCATGCAAAATGCTTAATTGTAACACCACATCCCTTACGGCACTGCACACCTTTTGTTACAGATGCTGCCAGCGTTCCTGAGAGGAACGGATCTTCTGAATAATACTCAAAATTTCGTCCACAAAGAGGATTTCTGTGGATATTCAGACCCGGTGCCAGCCACAGATTGACGTGAAATGCTTCCATCTCAAGCGCAACCGCTTCTCCAAATCTCTGCATCAGATCTCTGTTCCAGGTCTGAGCCATTACAGTTCCTACCGGGAATGCAGTGCAGTACTGATAATACTGGTCAGCGCCCTCATGCTCTTCTCTGTCTGCCAGGAAGCCATTCTCCAGTGCACCCAGTACACCAATTCCATAAACGGTATCTGTTGCCCTGTCCACTTCATAGTGCTGCTGCAATCGGATACCTGCCGGTCCGTCTGCCATGATCAGCGATGGAATACCATACTTGTCAAGAAGTCCTTCTGTTGTCTCACCTGCGGTTCCCGGAACACGGATTCCTGCTGCCCCCAGAGTACTTGTTGTTTCTGCAATATTTCCGTAGAGAAGAGGAAGCAGATCTTCTGCCATCTGTTCCGTGGCATAAGCTGATCTGTATATTTTTTTCTCTTCTGGATGCGGTGTAAAAATAATACAATGGCTGTTATCTGCTGTTGTTTTTCTGCATTCGTACGTTTTCCACAGTTCTTCTTCTATCTCTGCTGTGTTTTCCAGAACACAGGTATCTTCCAATGATACACTTTGCTCTACTTTTACAGTGCTACTGTATTCGAGAGATACAGAACTGTTTCCGGTCCAGATACCATAGGTTCCTTTTTCTACGATCCACTGATGTTTTTCCTCAGAAAAATATGCCAGTTCTTTCTGTCCAACTGTGATCCTCAATGTTTCAGCTTCTCCCGGCTGCAAAAGCTTTGTTTTTGCATATCCAACGAGACGGCGGTATTCTTTCTTTACCTCTGTCTGAGGAAGAGAGGCATAAATCTGCACAACTTCTTTTCCTGCATAAGTATCTCCGATATTAGTAACTTTCATTTCAACTGCAAGTTCTTTCTCCGAAGTCTCAATCCCTTTGAATTCTATTTTAAATTCTGTATAGGACAGTCCGAATCCAAACGGAAACAGTGGCTTTTTGCCAAAGCTGTCAAAATAACGATATCCGACAAAAATCCCTTCTTTGTACTCTTCGGTATCCAGATTTCCATTCAAATAACTGTAATCCTCTGCAAAAGGGCAGTCTTCATATCTTCTTGCCCAGGTTGCCGTCAGTTTCGCACTTGGTACACAGTTTCCCAGCAGGATATCTGCAACCGCATATCCACTCTCCTGCCCCGGCTGGGAAATATTAAGGATTGCCTTTATGTTCTCTGTATTTTCCAGAATGTCAGTCAGTTCGATCGGACCACCGGCATTCAGAAGCAGGATGACCGGAATCTTTTTTTCATTCAGGAAAAAAAAATCTGCTGCTTCTCTTTCGCTCAGATAATAGTCTCCTTTTACCCTGCGGCGGTCTTTGCCCTCTCCGGAAATACGGCTGAGCACATACACGGCTGCTTTTGCACCTGTGATATCCTTTTCTTCAACAGCCCGTCCTTCCGGAAGAATAAAAGGGTTGCTTGCGTATGCATCAAATGGATTATCTACGTGCTTTGCATCCTCAAGGATTTTTTCTTTCCAGACATTTCGTGCGTTTTTATAACGTTCTTCATAATCCTCCAGCCAGTCCTCGCTGGTAATAGTCACGCCTGCTTCTTTCATTCCCTGATAAATGGAAATATTTTCTCTGTTATTTACATCACCGGAACCGATTCCGCCTTTAATAGTCTTTTCTGCCCCACTTCCAAGCAGTGCGATCGCTGAATCTGCGGAAAGAGGAAGTACTCCTTCGTTTTTCAGAAGTACAATACCTTCCACCGCCGCTTCTCTTGCCAGAGTCCGGTGTCTGATTTCAAGTTCAGACAGACTCTGATCCATGCTTCCACTGTGTCCCCATACATCTTTCATATCTATAATCCTCCTGCTATCGTTTAAATTTATTTTATACAGCAAAAGAACGACAGCATTCTTTATCCTTTATGCAAGAATGTCCTGCCGCGTTCTTCTGACTAATGATAACTTTTATTTTTTACTCTTTTACGCCACCCAGCGTAACACCTGCGATGATATATTTTGACAGGAGCAGATAAACAATAATGATCGGTACGATAGCAACAGTGATCATCATGTAAATCTTACCCATATCAAAGTTCATGTAATCAGCACCTCGCAGCGTTGCGATCAGGATCGGAACTGTCATCTTGTTCTTGGACTGGATGACCAATGCCGGTACGAAGTAGTTGTTCCATGATCCGACAAAGGTAAAGATTGCCTGAACTGCGATCGCCGGTTTCATGATCGGAAGTACAATACGGTTGAATGTATAGAACTCTCCGGATCCGTCAATTCTGGCAGCTTCCACCAGTGACAGCGGAAGAGAGGATTGTAAATAACTGTACATAAAGTAAAATACTGCCGGTGAAGCAATGGACGGAATAATCAGCGGAAGAAGTGAATCATACATTCCCATCTTTGTGATCAGTCTCAGGAATCCCATTGCAGTTACCTGTGTCGGCATAACAAGAATTGCCATGATGAAAGTAAAAGCAACTTTCTTTCCCTTGAAATCATAAGCATAAATGCCATATGCAGTCAGGGAAGAAAAGTATGTACATAATGCTGCAGAACATCCGGACACGATCACACTGTTAAGGATTCCTCTGAACATTGGAAAGCTTCCATCATTTGCCACACTTCTCAGGTTATCCAGAAAATGTTTACCCGGAATGATAGAAAAGCCTTTCTGCAGTTCTGCATGTGAATGCGTTGCATTGATAAGCAGAATCGCAAAGAAAAACAGACACATAAAAGATAAGAGAATAAGTACAATATGTGCGAAAATGCTCATCACACGTTTTCCTGAATTTGCTTTCATGATCTTGCTCTTCTCCTTTCTTCTTTTGCACGTTTCTTAGCGGCCTTTTTTGAACCATCCGGATCGTCGTCATTAGTCATTCTGTAAACAAAGAAGCAGAGGATACCACTGATGATGAACAGGTAAACAGATAATGCACCTGCCATTCCATAATTCTTGCTCTTCAGATGGCTGTTCAGGAACATGATCAGTGTCATGGATGTTCTGTCCGGATTACCCTGTCCGTTTGTCAGGATCTGCGGAACATCAAACATCTGAAGACCACCGATGATAGATGTGATCAGTGTGTATGCAAGGATCGGACGGATCATTGGCAGTGTAATATAGAAGAATCTCTGAATTCCATTGCATCCATCTAGGTCAGCAGCCTCATAGACATCCACACTTACACCCATAACCGCTGCCATCAGCATGATCGTTGTATTTCCAAACCACATCATAAAGTTCATAAATCCGATCAGTCCTCTTGTTCCCAGAACAGAACCCATGAAATCAATCGGTGCTTTCAGAACACCCATGGACAGCAGAATAGAATTGACCGGGCCATTAGTAGAGAACATCGTAAAGAATAATAAGGCAAATGCAGACGCCATGATCAGGTTCGGCAGATAAATAACCACTTTAAAGAACTGTTTGCAGTGGATCTTCATTCGAAGATCTGTAAACCAGCAGGCAAGTACAAGTGCAACCACGATCTGCGGAACAAAACCGATCAGCCACAGGATCAGTGTGTTTTTTCCATACAGGAACATGTCTGATTTCAGAAGACTGATGTAGTTTTTCATGCCGACAAAATTCGGACCTACTACCTTGATACCCGAACGATAATATTCGAAAAAGCTGTATCTTACGGTATCGATCAGAGGAATAAGAGAAAATATCAGATACGTGATAAAAAATGGAAGAATAAATAACAAGCCCCATTTTCCGTAATCAATACTTTTTTTCTTTTTTTTCATAAATGCTTTTCCTTTCCAATAAACAGCAGGGCACACTGTACCCTGCTGATCTGATCATTTATTCCGGCCACTGTACTTCTGTGATTTCCGGATAACGTTCCATGATTGCTGTTTCAAAGTTTGTTTTTGCTTTGTCAAACTCAACATTTCCCTGGAAATAATCGCTGAAAGCATTCTGGATCAGCTCTACACAGCCCTGGTCATAAGCGGAAAGCGGAGCAATTTTGATGTTTTCTGCAACCGGTGCAAAATATTCAAATGGATTCTGTCCACCGAGGAAGTCAGAAGCGAATGCATCGTCAGAAGCAGCCTCCTGCATACCGGATTTTGTATTTGTAAAGTCAGCATAGTCTTTGGAAATCTTTAACAGGTTGTCTTTGTCTCCAGTCAGAGCAAGGATAATATCTTTTGCATGTTCCGGGTTGTCTGTTCCTGTTGCTGCATGGATATAAGATCCGCCCCAGTTGTATTCCTGCGGTGGGTTTGTAACAGCCCAGGCACCATCTTCGCCATCCCAGTTTGGTTTCAGGGTAAAGTCAATTCCCCATGCCGGGAACAGGAATGCGAATACTTTGGAGTCAGAACTCATAGCCTTGTTCCAGTCATCGTTCCACTGACCTTTTACAGTTTTGTTCAGATATTCTGCATCCAGCCATTCTTTTGAATCACTTACCCAGTTCATGATCTTCTGGTCAACTTTGATCGTTGTGCTTCCCGGCTCTACCCATGAACTTTCGATGCTGTTTCCATACAGACGGAATGTATCTGCATAAGAGGCAAATGTGTAGTATCCTTTTGCTTTCAGTTCTTCTGCTGTTGCTTTTGTTGTATCCCAGTCCTTTAATTTCTCGCCTACTGCTTCCGGATCATCTGTTCCAAATACATCTTTTGCGATGTCACGACGATATACCAGAGTTCCCGGGCAGCACTGCCATGTAGAACCTCTCTGTACGCCATCAGTATCAGATGCTGTTGTTTTTGTAAAATCGTACTGATCTGCAAGATCTTTGTCAGGATCAATTCCGAGGTCTGTAAGCGGAATTGCCACATCTGCATCTTTGTCTGTATATTTATTTACATAGTCTGTCTCTGACAGGAAAATATCTACTTTGTCATCGTCTGCGGCATCTGCCTGGTTCATCAGTGCCTCATCCAGTTTCTGCTGGTAAACGCCATCCTGATTCGGATTGATGATCCAGTGGATCTCTGTTCCGTCTTTCAGTGTTGTAACTGTTCCATCTTTTGATGTAGATTCTACTTCCGGATATACAGCTTCCAGTCTCTGACGGAATTCATCATTCCAGGAATAAATATTGATCACTTTTCCTTCTCCGGAATCCGCACTTACTACTGTTGCCGCTGAGAGTGTTCCTGCAACGACTGCTGCTGTCAGAATCACAGATACAAATTTTCTCTTCATTTATAATTCCTCCTTGTTCAAAGCATTTTTTCACTGCTTTCTCTTTGATGATGATACTATATCATTTTTGACACTCAAAATATATTATTAATCTTAACAAAATGTCAGATTCATGTCATAATATAAAAAATCAACACATTAAGGAGTAATGTTTATGGCAATTTCAAAAGACTGGTACCACACTGAAATGAAAAACAATGAGATGGAGATCCTGCACCGTTCTCCCTCCGTAGAATACTCTTTTTATAATGCAGTCCGAAGCGGAGACATGGAGACTGTCACTGCAAACTGCAAAAACGATTCCTTTCTTCAGCTCGAAGGAACCGGTGTCCTTTCAAGAAATCCTCTGACCAATATCAAATATCATTTTGTGGTAACTGCCGCCATGCTGACCCGTTACTGCATTGACGGAGGGCTGGAACCGGAGCAGGCCTATCGCCTCAGCGATTTCTATATCTTAAAAATGGATTCCTACACTTCGGTCCGTGAAGTTGCAGACCTCCACCATATTATGGCAAAAGATTTTACCGGAAAAATGCTTCTTCAGAAAAAAAGTTCTGTTCTGTCCAAACCTGTCATTGAATGCATCAACTATATCTACAGTCACATAAAAGAAAGGATCACCATTCAGGATCTGGCTGAACATACAGGGCTGTCCTGCAATTATCTTTCCCGTATATTCAAGCAGAATCTTGGTGTATCAATCAGTGACTACATCCGTGAACAGAAAATAGAAAAAGCCACTCATCTTCTCAGATATTCTGATCAGTCTATCGTGGATATTGCGGCGTATCTTTCCTTTTCCTCACAGAGTCACTTTATCCAGATTTTTGAAGGATATACCGGACTGACACCCAAAAAATACCGCGACAAATACTACAAATCCATGTGGTAGACCAGCAGACGTACCGCTGCTGTCTCCCCGGCATTCAAGAAAGCAGAAAACAACCCGACATTATGTCATTTTACTACACAATGCCGGGTTATTTTTATTGTAATACTATAGTGATATTATGCGTCTCATCTGAAGACAACTGTTCAATTTTCTCTTTTTCCATGCAGGCACTTCCGTCTGCTCTTTTTTCTATTTCTTTTTCATCACAGTACGCCTGAGCGATCTGATATTCTCCATACTCTTTTTGGTCCAGATTGGAAATGTGAACTTCAAATTTCTTTCCTGCAAATTCCAGATGAAGAGCTGCATTTCCTTCTTTATCAAACTGCTCCGCCATGAGTGCCGGTGCGATCACAAGATTACCCAGTTCTCCTCTGACGCCGAAAACTTCTGTGATCATGGTCAGCATATACCAGCTTGCTGCACCGGTCAGATATGCATACAGACCTCTTCCGTCATTATCAAAATATTCAGGAAGTCCCGGATACATAAAGCTGCTTTCAAAGTTCATTGCCGCATAAAGAAGTGTACTGAGCACTTTATATCCTTCTTTTACAAATCCCTGACTGTACAGAGCATTTGCATACATGACTGCCATGTGAGAGAAAACAGCTCCGTTTTCTTTTTCACCATAGGCAAAGCCGAACATTCTGCCGAGATCAAATTTCTCTTCTCTGAAATTTGTATTCAGGCGATAGCCGCCTGCTTTCTCATCGAACAGGTATTTATCTGCACTTCTGCTGATCGCGGCAGTCTGCTCTTTTGTTGCAGTTCCGCTCATGATCGCGAATACCTGGCTGGTCAGCATCATGCGTACACGATCTTTCTCGCAGCACTCTACCGGATTCTTGTGGTCATCATAATAACCATTGAACCATCCGTCTCCACCATCTGTGATCCATTCATTCTTTCGGATATTTTCCATCATCCAGTCTGCTTTTTCACGCAGGTTTCTGATGATCTCATCAATTCTGACAATCACTGTATCGCCGCTGATGTTGTGTGCACACTTTCCGGTATAGGAATCCAGCAGTTTTCTTTTTTTATCTGCATTTTCGTATAAATCTCTTCCACCGGAGAACAGACATTCCATTTCACTGGCAATCTCAACCCGATTAATTCCGCTTATACGCTCCAGGTTTTCCAGACAGTCTGCAATGTCATTCATATTTCCTGCATAGGCACAGGTAAATGCCACACTCTCACCATTGTCCCACGCCATATCCATTGCATCGTTCCAGTCGGCTCCGTGGAGTTTCATTTCATTATGCTCACCTACATCATAAAAAGCTGTTAAATTCTGCAGAAGAATATGCTCCAGAATCGTTCCGAAGTAAACCTCTCCACTCTCCGCTTTCTGCTGTTTTCCGTAAGCTATATTCCATTCTTCATCGTGTGTTGTTCCTCTTCCTGACTGAAGATCTTTGAAATATGGAACTTTTTCAAACAGAATATCCAGATCTCCGGTCTGGTCGATGTACAGCTTCGTCGTTCCAAACGGCCAGAATGCATGGTCCATCCAGACACGGGTAATATTATTTCTGTCTGCGATAAATTCGCCCTGTTCATTTCCGATGATCGTAGCATTTGTTCCGTCAATGCGGACACCGCCATAGTTGGCAACGATCATCTGACGCACTACAGCCGGATTCATGATCAGGAGTGCAAGACAGTCCTGCCAGAGATCTCTCCATCCCCGTCCACCTTTTCCATAGTCATGGTATGGGAGAAAAGAACAGCCATAGATTCTTCGCAGTACCGGCTGAAAACTAATCCATTTCATATAGTTGTCAGCATCTGCATCACCGGTTTCATAAGATACATTTACTTTTTTCTGCCAGTAGGATTTCACCTCTTCAAGAGCGTTCTCCACCTGCTCTTCTGTTCTGTATTTTATGACAGTTTTGGCAATACTCTCTTTCTTCTCTGTCAGTCCTGCCAGTATGATAAAACCAGCTGTTTCCTGCGGCTTCAGCTCAACATCCGCAAATCGGATGCCTCCCATTGCCTCTTTTCCCTCAACTCTGCTTCCTGCCATTCTGCCTGGCTTGTTCTTTCTTACTGCTTCCGGATTCAGATAAGTACCGCCCTCTCCTACAAACTCCTGCACAGTAGGATAAAACGCCTCCGGTGCATCGCCTTTTTCTGAAGATCCATATACAAAACAGGTGGTATGATTCTTCTGATGACCTCTTTCATCAAAAGACAGAACCGGTGTGACTTCCACACCATATTCTGTTGTATTGATTCTGTGAAGAAGTGATGTCACATGACGATGATCTCGAATGTTATCCGCGCTTCTTCCATAAAGTGGTATTGCGGCGATCGGAGTTATTTTTGTCACTTCTTCAGATATATTTTTTATTCTGACCAGTTCAATCTCTGCGGCTCCGTCCACAGAAACAAAAGAAGTGATTTCTGACTGAAGACCATATTTTGCAGAAGTTCTGGTCACTTTCTGCCACATAAAACCGGCTTCCAGAATGCTTTTATCCTGAGCTTCTGTAAATTTCTGTGTCTCCTGCTCTGCTGAAATTCCCGTTGCAGACCAGCATCCCTTACCTTCTGTACGACACCAGAAATTTCTGGTGCTGCGGTTATTGTGAAGATTTTCAATACTTACCGGTTCCAGAAGGAAATGGTTCTGATCTGTCTTGCTGTCTCCTCCAAGGTTCGGAGTGATACTGGATTTCAGTCCTCCATCACCCGCCAGCGGAAAATACAGACCACTGTAATTTTCCGGACTCTGAATGGTAAACGTTCCTTTTTTATCCTGAAATTTTATATATTTCATGCTGTCTCCTTTTTATGACATGAACAGTTCTACTTCTGTAGTCTCTGTAAGCTTTTCCTGAGGGATATAATTTTCTCCCAGTTCTTCTTTATTTACGATCATCTTCTTGAAACCAGATTCCACGTGTCCCGGATTATGGACTGTGATATGAAGTTTACATCCACGGAAATCTTTATCAATTTCAAATTTATCCCATTCTTTCGGAACAGATGGTGCAATTCGCAGTCCGCCAAAGTCAGGACGCATACCAAGGATACCTTCTACACACCCTACCATAACGGTAGATGCTGTTCCTGTCAGCCAGTGTACATGCGAGCGTCCGAAATTCGAGCTTGCTTTTCCCTCTGTAAACTGTCCATAGCAGTATGGTTCCAGTCTTCGGATCTCTGCTCTGTCATTCTGTGCCGCAGGCGCATTTTCCATAAAGTAGCCAAAAGCTCTCTCTCCATGTCCTCTCAGAGCTTCTGCAAGAATGATCCATCCCTGTGACTGCGAGAAAATCCCTGCATTTTCCTTGGTTCCTGCATTATAGATCACAGCCAGTGCACCCTCGAATGCATGAGCATGATATGGAGGATCCATCAGGATTGCTCCATATTCCGTATTCAGTCTCTTATAAACCATATCCAGTGCAAGATCTGCCTGTGCATCATCTGCAAGACCGCTGATCACCGCCCAGCTCTGCGGATTCAGCCACATATTTGCTTCCGGATCTGTACGCTTTCCGATCACAGCTCCATCTTCTGTAAATCCACGGATAAAGCGGTCTTCATTCCAGCAGAGATCCTGGATCAGTTTTCCAAGTTTCTTCTGACTTTCGTTAAGATATTCAATATATTCTTTATCCTCTTTGTATTCTGCAAATTCTCTGAGGATCGTCATTGCGTAATAATACTGCAGTGCTACAAAAGTTGACTCTCCATCTTTTCCAAGTCTGAGACAGTCATTCCAGTCTGCATAAAGACCTGCCGGCATTCCATGTTTTCCAAGATGATTTTCAGAAAATGCGATTGCACGTTTCAGATGTTCATATACGGTTGCCTCACCTTTGTTTGCAAACGGAATCACTTCATCCATAAATGCCACATTGCCTGTTTCTGAAACATATTTATAGACTGTAGGAAAAAGCCACAGTGCATCATCTGCACGATAAGCCGGATGTCCTGTTTCCTGTACATAGGAAGCATCGTCCGGAGTATCTTCATGTCCCGGGTTATGTGTGAATTTTACAAGCGGAAGTCCACCTCCGTTATCCACCTGTGCAGAAAGCATGAATCGGATTTTTTCCACCGCCATCTCCGGTGCCAGATGAATCACTCCCTGAATATCCTGAACTGTATCGCGATATCCATATCCATTGCGGAGTCCGCAGTAGGTAAAAGAAGCTGCCCGTGACCAGATAAAGGTCATAAAGCAGTTGTATGCATTCCATGTATTGATCATAGTATTAAATTCCGGACTTGGGGTTCTGATCTGGAAGTGAGAAAGCTGACCATGCCAGTATTCGATCAGTTCTTTCAGTTCTCTTTTACATACATCCTGGCAGTTTTTGTAATGCTCCACAATCTCGCCCGCTTCTGCATCATCTTTCATTCCAACAAGAAAAGTGATTTCTTTTGTTTCCCCCGGAGCAAGGCTTAAAACTGTTGAAAGTGCTCCACAGCTATTCTCATTATAATTTCCCTCATTGCTGAGTTTTCCTGTGATCACGCCCTCTGGATTGTTATATCCGTGATATCTTCCAAGGAAGCTTTCTTTGTCTCCGCACCAGGAATCTACGTCGGCTCCTGCCAGTCCGAAGAATCTGTTAAATACATTTTTGTTATCAATGTTTTCACCTTCTTCCAGGCGATCCAGGTTTGCGTGGATCATCTGACGTACACGGTTCCCTCTGAAAACCGTCTGTGTGATATACTGAGAATACTGAAGATTTACCTGATCCTGTTCATAGTTACTGTTGTTGGTAAATTCCGCATATCCTGTTACTGTGAGTTCACGTTTTTTCTCAGAATAGTTTGTTACTGCCAGACTCCATACTTCATAAGACTGCTCCAACGGCACATAATATCTTACTTCTGAGTGAATTTCACTGTAGTCTGCCATCATTTTTGTGTATGCTGTTCCATGATGACATTCACTTTTGTACGTCTCCATATCTTTGCCTACCGGCTGCCAGGATGCAGACCAGTAATCTTTACTTTCATTATCACGAAGATAAATATACCGTCCCGGCTGATCAAACTGATTGAAAATATATCTCAGGATTCTTCCATTTGCTCCGGATTTTGCAAAACTGTATCCCCCTGCGTTATTTGAAACGATTGCCCCATACTCTGGTGAGCCAAGATAGTTTACCCACGGTGCCGGTGTATCCGGACGTGTGATCACATATTCCTTTTTTGCTTCATCAAAATATCCATATCTCATATCTCTCATCTCCTGTTCCAGCTATTCTTCGCCTGATTTTTCTTACACTATACTCTATATCATACTTTGAATATACAAAATACAAGCTGAAAATATCAGATTCGTGACATGAAATAGGGATGGAGAAAAATGTGATTTTCTCCATCCCCTGTGTTTTCAAACCATAGCTTTTATCTTCTGTAATTTTTCCGAGATATCCACCATGTAATGGATTTCCGGATCACAGCTTCCATTCACATTAAAGCATTTCACCATTTGTCATTAAGCGGCTTTTTTCTTTATTGCTGCCTGTTTCTTGAAGGTCTGGATTCCTTCAATTACAAGTACGATTGCAAGGATCGCCATAGCTGCTGCAAAGAACAGCTGGAACCAGTCACCCCAGAGTGCCTGTCCGGCTCCGATCATGAGGATCTTGTTTTTTACTGTGATGATCAGACTTGTGAGTGTTGCTGCAAGCATGAACACCATCGGAATGTAGAACATCTTGTTGTTCTTTCCTGCCTGTCCCAGCCATGCGCAGACTGCCATCAGTGCGATACCGGCAAGGAGCTGGTTTGCCGCTCCGAACAGGCCCCAGATCTGGCTTAAGGACAGACCACCGAGGATACATCCGATCACTACAAGGAAGGTTGTTCCAACCATCGGATGTGCCAGTACTTTGCGGAAGCCTTTGGCATCTTTCCAGGTCTTTTCATCTTCTTTCAGGAATAATTCTGAGAAAAGGAAACGGCCGAGACGTGTTCCTGTATCCAGTGAAGTAAGTGCAAATACAGAAACTGCCAGGGTAAGCAGCGCATAGATCGTGCTGTATGCTTTGGAACCTTCATCAGAAAACATGGTTGCAATACCAGCTGCGAATGCTGCCGGCGGTCCACCGAATTCTCCGCCTGTATATCTGTCAAATACCATGCCAACAGCGATCAGTGCCACAATACCAAGTGCAGACTCGATCAGCATGGAACCATAGGCGATCGGCTTGGCATTTTTTTCGTTGTCAAGCTGCTTGGATGAGGTTCCTGTTGCGATCAGGCTGTGGAAACCGGAACAAGCACCGCAGGCAACTGTGATAAACAGAGCCGGGAACAGGGTTCCGATCGGTGTTGTCCATCCTGTAAAGGCAGGAATATTAAAAGTCGCACGACCTGTCACACCGCATACAAAAATTCCAAGAAGTGCAAGGATCATCATTCCATAAAGCAGGAAACTGGAAAGATAATCTCGCGGCTGCAGAAGGATCCATACCGGAACCAGGGATGCAACTGCAATGTAAACACCAATGAATACGATCCACTCAATACGTGTCATGACAAATCCATAGTTTAAACCGATCACTACGATCGCCACGATACCAATGATACCGCCAATGGTTGCCGGAAGTGTTCCCACTCCAAGGCGGTTTGTGATATATCCGTAAATAATGGCAAGTACGATGAACAGAAGTGAGATCATTGCTGTCGTCTGGTTTCCGCTCGGAGAAGCAGCAACTCCAAATCCGCTCTCACTCATAAAAGTACCTGCAACAACATTTACGAAAGACGCAATAACCAGGATCAATACCAGCAGTGCAAAAATCGTAAACAGTTTCTGTGCTCTGCGTCCCATGGAATCTCTGATGATCTCTCCGACAGATTTTCCTTTGTGACGGATTGATGCAAACAGAGAACCAAAATCCTGAAGTCCTCCAAAGAAAATTCCACCGATGATGCACCACAGGAATACCGGAACCCATCCGAATACTGCTGCCTGGATCGGTCCGTTGATCGGACCTGCTCCTGCGATCGATGAGAAATGATGTCCCATCAGGACTGCCGGTTTTGCTGCTACATAATCAACTCCATCTTCCATTTCGACAGCCGGTGTTGATTTTTTCGGATCGATGCCCCATTGTTTTGCAAGCCATGAACCATAGCCTACATAGCCGATCAGGAGCAGTACGATCGCAACTACGATGATTAATATCGCTGTCATGTTTCCTCTCTCCCCTCTTAAGGATGTTAGTATATTTTGTCAAAGAGCTTCTTCAGTGATCTGCCCTGCCGGTTACAGGTCTTTTTGCCTGAAGAAAGATCTACAACAATCAGATGATAATGACTGAATCCCTGGAGACTCATACGATAATTTTTGTAATGCTTCAAAGTATGCACCAGTTTCTCGGTTTCTTCTGGTACGGATGATGCAAGCACGATCAGTGAGATGTCCGTATTTCTGTGATTTGCATGGGGTTTCACGCGGGAAATCCCCTTTTCCCATGCAGTGCTGTCCAATTTGCACAGGCGCTCCCTGTCCAGCTCATCTTCCAGTGCAAAAAATACATATTCATTGGACTCTGCTTCACCCAGAGTCGCACCCTTTACCAGAAAATACGCATCACTGTGGGAATGAAAAACTGCTTCTGCCACAAATGGCGGCTCCGGTGTTTCTGTATTTACATCATAATAAGCTCTGTATGAATTCAGGACTTTGCCGAGCAGTTCTTCTTTTGTCATCTTCTTTTCTTCTCCCTGCCTGATGCGTTTTTTTGTGAAATTCTTTCTCGTTTTCTTTAGTACCGCATCACTTTAACATATTAACACACCACATACCAAAATACAATGTTATCAAAAAAATCTCCCGTCACAAATTTCTTCATGGCGGGAGATTTTTATTACAATTCACATATCTTTTTCCATATTTCCTCGTTGACCGGGATTCCGTTCTTCAGATTCTCCCTGCGTCGGATGAGTGTTCCCTGTCCTGGATATCGGACTGCATGTCCTTCTTTCTCCGGAATGGAAGCCTGGATATCTTTCAGTGTCTCGTTTAAGATTTCCTGTGCTTTGTCTGGATCCTGATTCAGGACTTCCGGGCGGATCGCGATGAATACCTGCGTCAGACCGTATTCCGATTCGCATTCCTGTCCTACTTTTGTCACAGTTCTTCCGAGTGTGAGCATGCCGCCGATCAGATCCAGCACAATCGAGAGACCGGAGCCTTTCCAATAGCCGATCGGAACGACTCTTCTTGTTTTTTCGATGGCTGCCGGGTCGCAGGTCAGGTTGCCTTCCTCATCGTAACCACCCGGATAAGGAAGTTTTTCTCCATTCTGCCTGCATACAGAAAGCTTGCCGTAAGAATACTGTGCCATTGCAGTATCGACAACCACATGATCTCCATTCTGATCCGGGACTGCCAGAACGAATGGATTGTTTCCGATCCTTCCATCAATGGCTCCCCATGCCGGCATGTTTGGACAGGTATTTGTCCAGCAGATTCCGATACATCCTGCTTCCGCTGCCTGCCATCCGTAGGCACCGCCGCGCATCCAGTGATTGGTATTGGACATCGCCACCATACCGATCCCAAGCTGTGCCGCCAGTTCTACCGCACGCTGCATTGCCATTTTTGCATTGAGATTTCCCATTCCCAGATGGCCGTCCCATCGTTCCACGGCACCAAATCCGGTGATTTTTTCCGGCACTGCATTTACGTCAATGTAGCCTTTCTGAATATAATCGATCACTCTTGGAAAACGCTGGTAGCCATGAGAATACACTCCATCTAAAGAAGAATCGGCAAAATTCTTCGCCGATTCCTCTGCACGTTTCTCATCGAAACCATATTTCACAAGAATGCTCTGTAATTTTTCTTTCATTTCTTCGTAGAAAACTCGCATTTTACATTCCTGCCTTTTTATTTATCTGGAGATTTTATATCATCAAACAAGCTTCATGTCAACCAGAACCTGATGAAGTTTCTCTTTCTCTTCTGGTGTCAGCTCGCCGATCGGTGCCAGGCACTTGCCAACCGGGATGCCCTGCTGTACAAGACCTTCCTTAATAACAGCCGGGAAAGTACCCATACCACATGCGATACGGAGCGGTGCCAGTTCAAACTGTGCATCCAGAGATCCCTGGAGATCACCTTCCATAAATTTGTCGTAGATATCAGCTGCGATACGTGGAGCTACGTTTGCACAGGATGCGATCGCGCCTGTTGCTCCATAGCAGAGAGCTGCATGGATCAGAGTATCTCTTCCCATCAGTACATGGAAATTGTCGTTATCTCTTGTCAGACGGATGTACTCTGCTGCATTTGTCATATCACCAGTGCTGTCTTTGACTGCAACGATATTGTCGATCTCAGCAAGTTTAGCAACAGTTGCCGGTGTAATGGTTACGTTTGTTTTTGGTTTGTTGTTGTAAAGGATGATCGGAAGTGAAGTGCTTTCTGCGATTTCCTTATAGTAAGCGTACAGTTCGTCCTGTGTCTGGGATACAAACATTGGTGTCAGTACGGAAACAGCATCCACGCCAACTTCTTCGCAGATCTTTACCAGACGGATAACACCTCTTGTTGTAATATGGTTTGCACCGCCGTAAACCGGAACACGTCCTCTTGTCTCATCTTTGACTGTTTCAAGGATCTTGCGGTAGGTATCGTCATCAAATGCGTAGAACTCTCCGGTCGTTCCCAGTGGAAACAGACCGTGCACGCCGTTGTCGATCAGATGATTGACCATCTGACGCAGTACTGGATAGTTTACTTCTCCGTCATCTGTAAGTGGTGTGATGATTGGTGGAATAATTCCTCTTGGTACAAATCCCATTGTTTTTTCCTCCTCGTTGTTGCTATATTTTTTGGATTGAATGATCTTGTTATATGTTTTAATTTTTGTTCATTGATTTTAGATAAAGAACTGTGCGATAAGCAGTTCCAGTACACCAACGCCCGACATGATCATCGATACGGCCGTCTTGCATCGAACCTGGTCTTTCAGTTCTGTCAGTCCGAACATTCCGTTGAATACCCAGAATCCACTGTCATTGAAGTAGGAGAATGAAATCGCACCTACGCAGCAGGAAAGGGACATAAGAAGCGGGCTGATGCTTAAAACACTCATAAGTGGTGCTGTCAGGGATGCTGCTGTTGTGATTGCAACGGTTGCAGATCCGAGAGCGATTCTCATAAGTGCTGCAATGATGAACGGGATCAGGACTGCCGGAAGTGCCCAGGATGTAACCATTTCACCAAGTGCAGTACCGATACCGCTTACTTTTACAACGTTTCCAAGAGATCCGCCGGCACCTGTGATCAGCATGATGATACCGGTGTCTTTGATGGCATCATCCATCATCTTGAGAACAGCTTTGTTATCTTCCTTCGGAACAAGTCCGTAGATTGCAAGAAGTGTACCGATTCCAAGTGCTACGATCGGAGAACCAAGGAAATCAACTACGCTGTTGCTGACACCAACAAAACCAAGTACAGTTTTGAGAAGGATCAGGATGATCGGAACAAAGATCGGTGCTACAGATACCCAGAAGCCCGGGAGTGGTTTTGCATCCATCATTGCATTGAGTTCATCCATGGATTTGATGTATTCCTGTTTGAATTCTTTTCTGTCAAATCCACCTTCATCGTTCGGAACCTGATAGATTTTCTTTCCGATCCATTTTGTGTAAAAAACTACTACGATCAGCATCGGAATGGAGATCAGTGCACCACCGATGATCATCTGGCCTACATCGACATTGAACATTCCGGCTGCAGTCAGCGGACCAGGTGTCGGAGGTACCAGACAGTGTGTCAGCTGAAGACCAACTGCCAGTGAAAGTGCAAGTCCAACTACAGATTTACCGGTTACTTTGGACATTGCCTTGCAAAGAGGTGCAAAAATTACGATCGCGGAGTCTGCAAATACCGGAATGGAAATGAACCATCCTGTGATCGCCAGAGCCCATTCTTCGTTTTTCTGACCGATCAGTTTGATAAAGCTGTATGCCATTTTTTCGGCAGCTCCGGATTTCTCCAGGATACCGCCCATCATAACGCCAAGACCGATGATGATACCGGTGCTCTTTAATGTGCTTCCAAATCCTTCCTGAATGGCTGTGATCAGACCAGTCTGAGTTGTGCCGTCAGCGAGGGTAATATCTGAGATCGGCATTCCGCCGATGATTCCTGTGATCATGGCTGCGATCAGCAGTGCCATGAAGGAATGTACTTTTGTTTTCATTACCAGGACGATCATTACGATGATTCCTAATGCCAGTCCTAATAACATTCTGGTTGATTCAGACATGTTTTTTCCTCATACTCTTTCCATATATTCATTCACTAAAGTTTTTAAGGGGCAGGATCTGTCGCCAGACCCTCATAACCTATTTTGCTGATAAAATCTTATCTTACGAGACACGGACGCTTGTTGTCGAATTTCCATCCCGGGATCAAATACTGCATGCCTTTTGCATCGTCACGTGCTCCCAGACAGTTGTCCATGTAAAGTTTGTGTGCTTTGAGAACCTGTTCGCGGTCAACTTCGATTCCAAGTCCGCCTTTTTTCGGAAGGTCGATGCATCCGTCTACGATCTCCATCGGCTGTTTTGTGAGACGCTCGCGTCCTTCCTGCCAAATCCAGTGTGTGTCGATTCCGTTCATTTTTCCTGGAATTGCTGCTGCACACTGTACGACCATTGCAAGGCTGACATCAAAGTGGTTATTGGAATGACATCCCCACATCATGCCGAAATCGTTGCACATCTGACCTACTCGAACGGAACCGTTCATAGTCCAGAAATGTGGGTCTGCAAGCGGAATATCTACGCTCTGCAGGGACAGGCAGTGATGCATCTGGCGCCAGTCTGTGTTGATCATGTTGGTTGCTGTCGGCATTCCGGAGAGCTGTCTGAACTCTGCCATAACTTCACGTCCGGAGAATCCGTTCTCTGCGCCGCATGGGTCTTCACAGTAAGCAAGACATTCTTTGAGCTGTGGAGCGATCTCCAGTGCTTCTTTGAGGCTCCAGCAGCCGTTCGGGTCGAGATCAACTCTCGCATCCGGGAATGCTTTTTTGATCGCCTGAACTGCTTTGAGTTCTTCCTTCGGTGCAAGTACGCCGCCTTTGAGTTTGAAATCTACGAAACCGTATTTTTCATGGGTTGCTTTTGCAAGTGCTACGATTGCTTCCGGTGTGAGGGCTTCTTCGTGACGGAGACGGTACCAGTCGCATTCTGCATCTGGTTCTTCTTCGTACGGAAGATCTGTTTTTTTGCGGTCTCCAATGTAGAAGAGGTAGCTTAAGAACTGTACTCTTTCTCTCTGGATTCCATCACCCATCAGTGCTGCTGCCGGCACATCAAGGAATTTTCCGAGAAGGTCAAGCAGAGGTGCTTCGATTGCTGTTACTACATGTACTCCGGTACGAAGGTCGAATGTCTGTAAGCCACGCACGTCATCTTTGATATTTTCATCCAGCCATTTACGAACCTTGTTAAGTGTCTGTTTGTAATCTGCAATGCTTGTTCCGATCACCAGGTCTTTTACCTGCTCAAGTGCATTTGTGATCTTCTCTCCTCCCGGAACTTCTCCGACACCTTCTACTCCGTTGGAATCTGTCAGGATCACGATGTTTCTTGTAAAGTAAGGTGCATGTGCGCCGGAAAGGTTTAACTCCATACAATCATGTCCGGCTACCGGGAAAACTTCCATTTTTTCTACAACAGGTATCATTTTTCTTCCTCCTAGAATATTCGAAATCATTGCGGCCTCAATGTTTTTCTTTGTTTGTTTTGTATGTATTTTATTATATACATTCTGGCTTTTTGTTCAATTCGCAGAATACCCAAGAAGGTTCTTGTGATTTTTATGGTTTCGTTAATGTTGCAATTTTTGAAATGATATATTTCATTCTAACTGCATTTTATTTCATGTATTGCGTAAAATGCAGTTTTTTTGACGATTTAGGGTAAAAAAAAAGCGGGTCGCTTGATATTTATAACTTCAACTGCATACACATGCAGGCATGAGATGCAGTTGAAATTTTGAAACCTGGATATCAGGTGATCGGTGCCGGGTTGAAGATGCATAGGTCGTTGTGGAGTTTGTATTTCTCTGCAAAGGACTGATCCTTGCCGCTTGCAACCGCGATGATCTTGTTGAATAGCTGGGTTCCGATTTCCTGGATCGTTGCTTCGCCTGTTGCGATCGGACCGGCGTTGACATCGATCAGATCCTGCCACATGGCTTTCATTTCATTTCTTGAACAGACTTTGATGACCGGAGCTGCTGCGAGTCCATATGGAGTTCCTCGGCCTGTCATAAATACCTGCAGAGTGATTCCTGATGCAAGCTGGCATGGACCGCAGACGATATCGCTTGCCGGTGTCGCTGCATAGATAAGACCGTGTTTGGTTGGTTTTTCTGCCGGGGAAAGTACTTCCACGATCGGTGAGCTTCCTGATTTGGCAATGGAGCCCATGGCTTTTTCTACGATGTTGCAGAGTCCGCCTTTTTTGTTTCCCGGGGTCGGGTTAGCGCTTCTGTCTACGTTTCCTTCTGCAAGATAATGATCGTACCAGCGCATTTCTGCTGCAAGTTTGTCTCTTACTTCTGCGCTGACGCAGCGTTCTGCAAGGTAATGTACTCCGTCACGTACTTCTGTTACTTCGGAGAACATAACGGTTGCGCCGCCTTTTACCAGCATGTCTGCCGCATATCCTGCGGATGGGTTTGCAGTCACACCGGAGAAGGCATCACTTCCACCGCACTGCATACCAATGCAGAGTTTGGAAAGAGGAAGTGTTTCACGTTTTCTTTCATTAAGGATCGCAAGCTTTTTGTCTGCCATTTTCATAAGTGCATCAATCATGGCATCAAAGCCTTCCTGTTCCTGGAGGATGATGACATTTTCAGGTGTAATGTCGGCTTCATCGAGGAGCATCTGTACGGTGAATTTCTCGCAGCCAAGTCCGACTACCATGAGCTGTCCGCCGAAGTTTGGATGTTTGGCGAGGTTTCTGAGTGCACGAATCGGGACTTTTGCCTCAGGTGCGTTGATGGCAACGCCGCAGCCGTATGCGTGGTTGATCGGAACGATGTCGTCTACGTTTGGATATTTTGGAAGAAGTTCTTCTTTCATTTTCTTTACTGCGACATTCAGTACTCCTGTTACGCACTGTACGGTGGTGCTGATCCCGAGGATGTTTCTGGTTCCTGCGTAGCCGCCGTCTGGATTTGCATATCCTTCGAAGGTAGTTACCGGCGGTTCAGGCAGGTCTGTGACGATGTTTTTGCCGAACTCCATGTCATCTACGGATGGCGGGGTTGGAAGTTCGAGCATGAATTCGTTGATCCAGTCGCCGCGTTTGATCGGGTTCATGGCGTATCCGAGGATCACGCCGTAGCGGATGACCGGGCTTCCTTTTGGAATGTCAGCCAGTGCGACTTTGTGTGCCTGCGGGATGTCCTGGTTGATGTGGATGCCTTCCACTTCTGATCCTGCGCTCAGTGGCTGAACAGCGATGGCTACGTTGTCAGACTGGTTTATTTTTACTAGCAGTGACATTTTGTATTCCTCCTTTGCTTTGTTGAGGTTATTATAACGCAGGAGGTTGTATAAGTAAAATTCATTATAATTATAGTTCTCTTAATTTTTCTAATTTACATATTGGAATGTGGAGGGGATTGGGGTAAAATGGAGATAAGGAGGTACCCACAATGGATTTACGTCAAATACAATATATTGTAGCAATCGCGGAAGAAAACAACATCACCCGTGCGGCGGAAAAGCTTTATATCACGCAGTCTGCGCTCAACCAGCAGCTTCTTAAACTTGAGAAGGAACTCGGTGTGCAGCTTTTTCATCGTTCGCGGACGGACTGGCATCCTACGGAAGCTGGGGAGATTTATCTGAAGGCTGCACGGGAAATGCTGTTGCTTAAGAAGGATACTTATCACAGGATCCATGATCTCGCCAGGATCCAGCAGGGCGAACTCAGTGTTGGCTTTACGCCCGGGCGCGGGATTGCCATGTTTTCTAATGTGTATCCCAAGTTTCATCGCCTGCATCCTAATATTCAGGTCACTCCGCGGGAACTCAGTGTACAGAAGCAGCAGGAACTCCTGATATCCGGCGAGCTGGATCTGGGATTTGTGACACTTGTTCCGAAGCAGCAGAAGCCTGCACTGAGTTATATTTCACTCTCTTCTGAAGACATCCTCGCTGCAGTTCCGATCCGTCATCCGATTGCTACTCCACCAGCGGAAGGATGGGCAAATGCTGTCCCTGTTCACGAGGGTGAGATTTCCGAACTGAACCTTTACGCGCTTCGCGAGGAACCTTTTGTCCTCACATACAAAGAGTCCACGCTTCGCGACCTGACCGACCACATCTTTGAATCTGCCGGTTTCAAACCTCATGTACTCTTTGAAACCTCCAGTAATGCAACTATTACCACGATGGTCAGTGCTGAAATGTGCTGCGGCATCATCCCTGCTTTTTATGCCAGTGGACACGAGGACAAGATCCGATTCTTCACCCTCCCCGGCAAGCCTTTCTGGAACATTATGGCATGCCATCACAAAAAACGTTATCTCAGCAAAGCAGCCAGAGATTTCATATCCCTGGCTGAAGAATTCTGGAGCTAATATTAATTTTATTTTTCCATATACGCGATCATCGCCACAGCTGCTTTCTTTGCCTGTTCTACAGCATGGACGACGGTTTTGGAACCGTGTACGACATCTCCTGCGGCGAAGACGCCTTCTCTGGTGGTCATTTCGTTTTCGTCTACGATGAGGAGACCCTTGTCGGAGCCTTCCAGTCCTACTGTTGTGCGGATCAGGCGGTTTCTTGGTCCCTGGCTGATGGCGATGATCGTGGAATCTGCTTCCACCTGATCCTCGCCTTCCTCGTATCCGACGACTTTATTATTCTCATCAATGACCGAAGTCTTGAATACCGGGCCGGTTTCCGTGATGCGCTCGATCGCTTTTCCAAAGACAAATTGTGCGCCATCCAGCTCTGCATACGCCATTTCATGCGAGTTCGCTGCCACATGCGTTCCGCGGGCATACAATGTCACCTGCAGTGCACCGTTTCGAAGAGCTGTCCGCGCAACGTCCATTGCCGCATTTCCCATTCCGATAATGGCGACTTTTTCTCCCAGATCATATGCCGCCGGATTTTCCAGATAGTCAATTCCGAAATGCACATTCGCCAGACATTCCCCCGGGATTCCCAGGTTTCGTGCTTTCCACACTCCTGTTCCAACAAACACGCTTGCATATCCGTCGCGGAAAAGATCATCGATCGTCAGAACTGTTCCGATCGCAGTATGCGGACGGATGCGGATACCCATCGCAAGGATCTGCTTTTCCAGACGATCCAGGATAGATTTCGGCAGACGGAATTCCGGGATTCCGTAACGTGTGATACCGCCGATCTTGTCCTGCTGCTCGAAGATCGTCACCTTATACCCATGCTGTGCCAGAATGATCGCCACCGTCAATCCTGCCGGACCTGCCCCGATCACTGCCACCGGTTTTTTCTTTTCTTCTGGAATCTGAAGTTTCATTCGATCCAGATAAGTGTCCGAAATATAGTTCTCAATACTGGAAAAATGCACCGGATTGCCTTTCTTTCCAAGTACACAGTGACCGGCACACTGCTGCTCATGGTCACACACGATCGAGCAGATCACAGACATCGGATTATTCTGAAACAGCTCCGCCCCCGCATCCATGACCTTGTGCTCCTTGAACATCTGGATAATATGCGGGATCGGTGTATGCACCGGACATCCTTCCATACATCTTGGTTTCTTACAATTGAGACAGCGGTTTGCCTCATCTATGATATGGATCGCCATAGCGTTTCCTCCTTACGTCAGATCATATTTATTTATCACGCCATATTTTTTCATTCGTCTCCACAACGTCGTTGTGCTGATTCCAAGCTCCTTCGCCACTGCCGAACGGTTTCCCTGGTGTTTTTCCAGAAGTTCCGTCAGACGCGCGACCTCCGGGTGCTGATAGATCACCGTTGTGCCATCTTCCGAAATTTTCTCTTTTACAGGATACAGTGTGTCCAGAAGAAAATATACATAGTCACTGGTGATCGTCTTTTTGGGTGAAGTCAGAAAAAGTCTCTCGCAAAACGCCTCCAGTTGGATTTCATTCCCCTGCCATCCAAATCCGGCAAGTGCCTCCATCGCATCCTCTGCGATCTTTGGAAATCTTGCATATCTTTTTGTAAATCTTACCCTGCAGTCTTCCACGATCGCACGGATATCCTGCGGACGCTTCCGAAGCGGAGGGATTTCCACCGTAAGGCTGTTCAGGAGATAATAAAGATCCTGCCGGAATCTGCCCTGCTCTACATACTGGTAAAGATCTGCTCCCGTTATCGCTATGATACGGTTATCCAGCGTCTGGCTTCTCTCCAGGTCATTCTGGATCAGGGAATCATACCGTATCGCACGGTACAGACGATACTGGCACAGAAGTGAAAGTTTTTCTATTTCAGAGATTACGATCGTTCCATGATCGCCGATCGCAAGTGCCCCTTTTTTCATGCTCTCGTCTTCTGCATCCGGGTTTCCAAAAAGCCTGTCCACCTGCATCTGTTCTGTCATACCGCTGCAATTCACTGCAACAAAAGGCCCCGCTTTATAGGAACTGTTGTTGTGGATGCACTGTGCCAGTTTTTCCTTATCTGTTCCGTCTTCTCCACAGATCAGCACAGGATTCTTTGACAGGGCGTACATTTTGGAAAGTTCCACGCAGTATTCCATTTCTTTACCAGTGATCCTGATATCAGAAAAATGAGCATGCGCCACGTAGCCCTTCAGGTAATAGGAATGCAGCTCATCTGCATCATTTTTTCGGACAGAAGCATTTCGATAGAGTGAAATGATCGCGCCACGGATCTTGTTTTCATACTGGATCGGCGCTGCCGTGAGCATCATTGGAACTCCAGCCACATAGACCGAGGTCATAAATGAATCTCTTTTTCCGCTCAGAACGTCATCTATATACCGTTGTTCCAGTTCCGGGATCACTTTTTCCAGGGCAGTTCCTTCAAGCTGAGAAGCTTTTTTGTGAAAAAGTTCCTCTCCTGCGCGGTTTACGATCATGATCTCTTTGTTTTCATCAATTTCCAGAATCCCGTTGTAGGAATTATCCAGCACTGTCTCAAACTGTGCTGTAAAATTTTTCTCTGCCTCCGCAGTCAGGATCATCTTTTTTGCCACGCCGATAGCGGAACGGATCGACTCCTCTGTGGAATCGATGAACTGCGCCGGAATGCCTTTCTGTGCCGCCAGTGCATTGACGGTATCGCCGCCGAGCAGGACATCTGCGCCTTCCTGTATTGCAAGATTTACTTTTTCTGCTGCCTGCTCAATGGCTGTGATGTCATAAAATTTCAGCCGGATATCAAAAAGCTCATCTGCATAAGTTGTATCGCTGAACATGTTTTTGAAACCGATCAGTGCAATCTGCGGGCACTTTTTGTCCGGGACTTTTTTCTTGGCACTGGCGATCATAAGGCCGATCTCCTGGCCTGTAAGTGTCAGTTCTGCAACAGGAATATTTGTGTACTGGCGGATAAAAGCTGCCTGCACGCCTCGGGCAAGAACCACCTCCGCGCCCTGCTCTACGGCCTGTCTTGCTTCATAGACAGAGTCGGAAGTCTTGATCACTTTGAGGATGTCGATCTCCAGTTCGTCCTCCCGGATCACATTTCTTGCCTGTTCCAGCATATATTCCTTCGGAAGTAAAATCGCTATTTTTGACATAAAAAGGTCCTCCTATTCCACTCAAAAAAGCCCCGGCAGGCTCATGGCAACCTGTCGAGGCTTTCTTTACGGTTAGCAAAAGTCTTACCTTATTATATACCGGATTTTAGTCTCTTGTAACTGTTACATTACCAATTTTTTCGTAGAATTTTACGATGCTGGAATGATCTTCTTTTTCGTGTCCGTCTGCTTTGAGTGCCTGCATGATCTCCATGAGTTCTCCTGTCAGCGGAAGCGGTGCGCTTACGGCATGTCCTGCATTGAGGGCGTTGTTCAGGTCTTTGATGTGAAGTTCAATACGGAATCCCGGTTTGAAGTTTCTGTCCATCATCATAGGTGCTTTTGCATCGAGAACTGTAGATCCTGCAAGTCCGCCGCGGATTGCCTGGTATACAAGTTCCGGATCTGTTCCGGCTTTCTTTGCCAGGGTAAGGGCTTCGGATACGGCTGCGATGTTGACTGCAACGATGATCTGGTTTGCAAGTTTTGCAACGTTTCCTGATCCGATCGGTCCTACGTATACAACGGAACCAGCCATAGCCATCATCAGGTCATAGTATTTGTCAAAATTTTCTTTCTTTCCGCCGACCATTACAGAAATGGTTCCATCGATTGCTTTCGGCTCTCCACCGGAAACAGGTGCGTCCAGCATGTCGATGCCTTTCTTTGCAAGCTCTGCGGAAATTGCTTTGCTCTCGGTAGGATCAATGGAGCTCATGTCGATCAGGACACTTCCTTCTTTGCCGCCCTCGATGATTCCGCCTTCGCCAAGTGCAACTTCTCTTACCTGTGGGGAGTTCGGGAGCATGGTGATGATCACATCTGCTTCTTCTGCAACTTCACGTCCGCATGTTACAGTTTTGGCTCCGAGTGCTTCCATTTCTTTGAGGGTTTCTTTATTATGTGTGGTTACAACCATTTCGTAACCTGCTTTCATGAGGTTTTTGCACATCGGTTTTCCCATGATTCCAAGACCAATAAATCCAACTTTCATTTCTGTTTCCTCCTGAATCTTCTGCGATATAGTTTTTTGTTGCTTTTTACGTGTTTTTCAACTGTCCTTATTGTAGCGGGATTTTGGGGAAAATTCTATTGACAAAAGCCTCAAAAAAAGATTGGAGTTTTTATGGTATTATAAAAACGTTGCAAAAAATGAAATGTTTGTTTCATTTTTTGATATTTTCTTTCTATTTTTTCTTTTATTTCGCCTGGGTGGCGAAGGAAACATCGCAGGGATTAAGGGAACAAAAAAGCCAGCAGGGACATACAAAGTGCCACAAAACACCGTCCCCACTGGCCGCTTACTGTTTTTTCTGGATAAAAAGGGGATGGAGCAAAAAACTCCATCCCTTTTACTAGATTTTTAGTGAGCAAAAATCCTCTCCTTGACACTCTCCACATCAGACGCTTCCGTAAGTTCTTTAAAGCTCTGCGGATCCGCATCCACATCAAACTGCCCGATGACCTGCATAAGGTCATCACAGCTGTACGCATTCTCATAAATCCCCGTCGCATACCCATACAGTTCAACATATTCTTCCTCAGACTTCGCAGTCCAGAGATTCTGGTACAGGCGTACTGCCTCACCGTTTTCCCGGACTACATCCGGGGTTCCGGTGATCGCGTTGTAGATCATTGCGAAGGCCGGACCTGCCATGGAAGCGTATTTGCCACGCACATAGTCGATCGGTGCATTTCCAAAAGAATCTTTTTCTTTGAAGATTTCAAAATTCTGCTCAGAAAAGCTGTCGATCGCGCCGACCATGATGTTGCTGTCCTGATCTTTTTCCTTATCGGAGATCTTGTCCAGATAGGCAGATACATGGAACGCACTCATAAGCGTATCACAGATGCCTTCCGCAAATGCGGTCTCCAGATTTTCAAGTCCCTCTCCACCCTCGGTATATCCCGGGCAGATCGTAACGTGTAAATTTCCGTCCTTGTCTGTGAGTTCGGTCACTTTATCTGTTGCAGAAAGTTTTTCTGCATCTTCATCAAGTACAAGTCCCGCTTTTTCTTCCAGAGTGTTCAGCATTCCCCAGGTTCTTACCTGATGAAGTCTGTTTCCAGAAGATGCACCGCCTGACATGATCACGATGTTTCTGGCATCTTTATCCAGAAAAAACTCTGTCATGTCGCAGCCGGCCTGATAAACGGTCTCAAGATCCGGTCCGACGCTTCCCATGTACCATGGATTATCTTTGATGACCTCATAGTTCTCATCGCTTACCGTATTGGAACCCAGTGCATAGTAGATTTCCTCTTCTTCACAGGTTTTGATAACGTTTGTAAGCCCATCTGCATATCCGGCAAAAGAAATGATTCCCTCTGCACCTTCTGCTTTGGCTTCCTCGATGAATGCCTTTTCTGCCTCAGAATCCGTAAGCTTTCCAGAAAAAATAAATTTTACTGGAAAACCTTCCTCGATATAATCACGGTAATAATCTGCGAACATTTTCATCTCCGCAGAATCCGGATCATACATGGCTACACCGATAGTATGAACATCTCCGTCTGAGTAGTTCTCTACATCGGCCCACACCGTGCTCTGAGTTCCGGCGATAAGTGTCGCACTCAGCATCAGACTGAGTATTCTTTTTTTCATCTACTGCTTGCCTCCTTCTGTTTATTTTTTCATATTTTCCACATAAAAGCAGGCAACTTCATGACCCGGTGCAATTTCTTTTAATTCCGGCATTTCTTTTTTGCACTGTTCCGTACAGTGTTCACAGCGGTTCTGGAACGGGCAGCCTACCGGTACATCGAGCGGACTTGGTGCTTCGCTTTCAATGCTTTCAATCTTTTTGGCTGGATCCATATGAACAGAGAACTGTGCTCCGACAAGTGCTTTGGTATATGGATGTTCTGCATTTCCTGAAACATCTTCGCCCGGAATCGTTTCCACGATATGTCCCAGGTACATAACTGCGATCTGATGCGCGAAAGAACGGATCAGCGCCAGGTCATGGCAGATAAAGATCATGCAGATATTTTTTTCTTTCTGCAGACGTACCAGAAGCTCGATGACAGACTCCTGTACGGAAACATCCAGTGCAGAAGTTGCTTCATCACAGACCAGGATCTCCGGTTCCAGAGAAAGTGCTCTTGCGATACTGATCCTCTGACGCTGTCCACCACTCATGTTGTGCGGATAACGGTCTACAAACTCTTCCGGAAGTTCTACCATGCGGAGAAGTTCTCTTGCTTTTGCATCTCTTTCGTTCCTTTTGATCTTTTTGTAATTCATCAGAGGCTCTGTCAGAATATCCCCGATCTTCATCTTCGGGTTAAAAGACGCCATCGGATCCTGGAAAACCATCTGAAGGTTCTGGCGGTTTTCCCAGGTTTCTTTCTTTGAAAGTCCTGTGATGTTTTTGCCGTGATAAAGGATCTCACCACTTGTTGGTTTGTCAAGGGAAATTACCATACGGACAAATGTAGATTTGCCGCAGCCGCTCTCTCCTACGATTCCAAGGGTACGTCCTTTGTACATGGTCAGGTTTATATCATTGCAGGCAGTCAGGGTTCTTCCGCGGGAAGCAGGGAACTGTTTTACAATATGCTTTGCCTGCATGACGATCTCATGATTTTCAGACATATCGTTTTCCCTCCATTTCCGGAACTGCATCAAGCAGTTTCTTTGTGTAATCGCTGGTCGGGTTATTCAGGACCTCTTCTCTGGTTCCATGGTCTACCACCTTGCCGTGGTGCATAACGATCAGCTGATCTGCCATATAAGCTGCTACTCCGATATTATGTGTAACAATGATGATCCCTGTTCCGAAATCATCGCGGAGCTCCATCATCTGACGGACGATCTGTGCCTGTGTTGTTACGTCCAGAGCACTTGTCGGCTCATCTGCCAGAAGAAGTTCCGGGTTAAAAGTCATCGCCATAGCGATTCCGACACGCTGGCGCATACCTCCGGATAACTGATACGGATAACTGTTCATGATGTTTTCCGCATCCGGAAGTCTCATTTTGGAAAGCATGGTGACTGCTCTCTGCCAGGCATCTTTTTTTGCCATAGCCTCATGTGTACAAATATATTCTACATATTGGCTGCCAATCTTACGGATCGGGTTCAGGGTTCCGCCACAGTCCTGGAAGATCATTGACATCTTGCTGCCACGGATCTTTCTCCAGTCGCTTTTGGAATTTTTCAGAAGAGATTCCCCGTGAAAGAGGATATCTCCTGAAGTAACCTGTCCCGCTCCGGGGAGAGCCCCCAGAACGGCACGGATCACTGTGGTCTTACCACTTCCGCTCTCACCTACAACACTGATGATCTCACCCTTTTTCATGGAAAGGTTAAAATGCTCGATCGTAGGATCATGATGTCCATACTGTACAGCCAGATCTTTAATTTCCAGCATTCTTACAGTCTCCTTTATTATTCAGCCATCTGCATGTCAGCAGTTACCCAGTAGTAATCCATCGGATACATTACAAGTCCTTCTACGCTTGCTTTGGAGATAAGGAAGGTGTTTTCATATCCGAAGAATACAGTAGCTGCATCGTCCATGATCGCCTGCTGGATCTTTACGATCAGTTCTTTTCTTGCATCTGTATCGATTGTTTCTGCCAGCTCATCCAGCCATTTGTCTACATCTTCATTTGCATATCCTGCTGTGTTGTTTGCAGATGTGCTGTACCAGTTCTCACGAAGGTAGTTTTCCGGATCACCTGTGTTTGCAACAAGTACGTTCCAGATCAGGAGGTCGTACTGAGAGGAATCACGGCGGTCAAGAAGTGTCTCATAAGATACGCAGTCAAGTTTGATGTTGATTCCGATCTCTTTGAGGCTTGCCTGAGCTGCCTGTGCATATACACCAAGTTCTGCACGGCTGTCATAGTATACAAAAGTAAGTTCTACCGGGTTTCCGTCCGGATCTTCTACATATCCGTCGCCATCTACATCTTTGTATCCTGCATCTTCAAGAACCTGTTTTGCTCCATCCGGATCGTAAGCATTCTCATCGTTCAGATCATCATAGCCATAGTCCAGTGTCGGCGGTACCGGTGCTTTTCCTGGTGTTGCGCCACCCTCAAGCAGAACGCTTGTGTAAGTTTCTTTGTCAAGTCCACGAAGAACTGCCTGACGAAGTGCCAGATCTCCGAGTGCTCCGTTCTGGTTCATGAATGCATAAGTAGAACGAAGGGATTCCAGGGACTGGATGTTGTAGTTGTCATTTCCGTCAAATTCAAAAACGTTCTCTGTCTTTAAGTTGTAAGCAACATCAATCTCACCGGACTGAAGAGCCATGGAACGTGTTGTCTGGTCGCCAATGATACGAAGAGTTACGCTGTCATTCGGAACATCTCCATCCCAGTAGTACTCGTTGCGTACAACAACGGTGTCACCTGACGGGTCAAAAGACTGGAATGCGTACGGTCCTGTACAAACCGGTCCGTCCATTGCGATGTTGGAGTTGTCAATGCTGGTGTCCATGATCAGGAACAGCGGGTCTGCCAGACATCCTGCCATGTTTGCGTTTGCTCTGTTCAGGTTGAATGTGATGTTCTGTCCGTCAACTTCAATACTGTCAATGTCAAAGAACTCCGGTACACGGTTTGACATTTCGATGGTACGCTCCAGAGATGCTTTTACAAGCTCTGGTGTCATATCGTTACCGTTTGAGAATTTAACGCCCTCACGAATCGTAAATGTCCATGTTTTTCCATCTTCACTGTTGGTCCACTCTGTTGCAAGACATGGTACCATGTTTCCTTCTTCATCAAACTTGGTAAGACCCTGGCCAACGCCGTAACGGGAGATAACCCAGCTGAAGTACTGCTCTGTCGGCTCCAGTGTATCAGCGAAGCTTGTTACACCGATCGTCATTGTTCCTGCTGCAAATACGGATGTTGGAACGAGTGCCATTGTCATAAGACCTGCAAGTGCTGCTGCACAGACTTTTTTTGCGATTCTGTTTTTCATATATTTTTCTCCTTTATTTTTCGGTAGTTTACGATACCTACGAATTGCTCCGTTACCAAGTAACTTTCGCAATTCTACCCTCTCTTCGCATATCGCGGGATTATCATCCCACTTTTATGCTCATATCGGGGCGGGTTCCAAGATTCTTCATCCACTTATGAGCAAGCTCATGTGGATTCAGCTCTTTTCACCCTGGTATCTGTGTTAGTCCTGTCTCGGGTCAAGAATATCACGGATACTGTCGCCGAGCATGTTAAATACGATTACTACGATTACGATGGCGATACCCGGTGCGATCATAAGCCACGGTGCTTTTGCCATATAAGTTCTTCCTTCATTCAGCATCAGTCCCCATTCCGGTGTCGGTGCCACGGCTCCGAATCCCAGGAAAGAAAGAGATGCAAGTTCAAGCATCATGGTTCCCATATCTGCCGCTGCTGTTACAGTCATGATCGTCAGCATGTTCGGGAGAATATGTTTCCATAAGATTTTGAATGTGCTTGTGCCGTTTACGATCGCGGCTTCCACATACAGATTACGTTTTACTTTCAAAACCATACTTCTTGCCAGACGTGCGTATTTTGTCCAGCTTACCGCTGTGATCGCGATAACTCCGTTACGAAGGCTTGGTCCGAGCATACCTGCGATTGCGATAGCCAGGATCATTCCCGGGAAAGAGATCATCATATCTGCGATTCGCATGATCACCTGATCGATCCAGCCGCCAAAATATCCGGCAATGATTCCAAGGAAAGTACCTACAACAAAAATCGTTGCCACAAGGATCAGGGTAGACACCAGTGAAGTTCTGGTACCATAGATCACACGGGAAAGAATATCACGTCCGAGTTTATCAGCGCCAAGCGGGTATTCCGCACACGGGGCTTTGAGTGAATCGATCATCACTGCTTCCAGAGGATCCTTCGGTGCGATCCACGGGGCAAAAATCGCTGTGCCTACAACGGTGAGAGCCAGAATAAAGAATAAGGTAAACTGTTTATGAGCCAGGAAAAAATTCTGTTTCTTCAATTTACTTAACCTCCTTTATTCTTGGGTCCAGATAAGTATAGGACAGGTCAACGATGATATTGATGACCATGTACATGATCGCGATCATAAGTACGTATGCCTGTACCATCGGGTAGTCACGACAGGCGATCGCCTTGATCGCCATGCTTCCCATTCCAGGCCAGTTGTAAATGATCTCAACAACTGCTGTTCCTCCGAGCAGAGAGCCGAGGGAAAGACCAAGAAGTGTTACAATAGGAAGCATTGCGTTTGGAAGTACATGTCTCCAGAGGATCACGCTTTCTTTGATCCCTCTCATTCTGGCTCCAATGACATAATCCTGTCTGAGTTCTTCCAGCACTGCGTTTCGTACCTGTCTGGTATATTTTGCAGACATGGAAAGCGCCAGTGTCACAGACGGCAGGATCATTGCCTTGAAATCAGTCGTACCTCCTGCTACGTTGATCCAGCGAAGCTGCACTCCAAAAATGCTCAGAAGAATCAGGCCGATCCAGAAGCTCGGGATAGATACCCCGAAAAACGTGATTCCGCGGATCAGATAATCCGGCCACTTGTTCTGATATACCGCGGAGAGGATTCCGCATGGTATGGAGAACAGGATCATCAGAAGAAGCGCGAAGAGCGACATCTGAAGGGTCGGCCAAAAACATTTCATCAGTTTCTCAGTTACAGGAACTTTAAATGCATATGAAGTTCCCATGTCTCCGGTAAGTACTCCTTTTACCCAGGAACCGTACTGCACCAGAAACGGCTGGTCAAGGCCCAGTTCATGTCTCGTCTGTTCGAGAAGTTCCGGTGTCGGCAGGTTACCACACTCTGTCAGCATGATCTCCGCCGGGTCACCTGGAGAAAGGTAGGTAAGCCCAAATGTAAAGAAACTTACACCGATCAGAACGATCAGGATCTGCAGAAGCCTTTTTCCAAATTGTTTTTTTGACATTGTTTCTCCTTCCTACATTGTAGAGGTTTTGTTACTGTTTACTTCGTTCACAGTATCAGCGACTTTAACTGGATCAGATTCAATTTTAAAAATGGCAGGGGAAATACACCTTTGAATAAAAGCGCAGAAAAAAAACATCCGTAAACAACATAATACGGACGTTTGCACACGAAAAAACAATGTTTCCTATCTACCGTAAGAATCATATCTGATCATCCATAAGCAGGTCTCCTGACTTAAGATCTTTGCTCCGAAACTCCTTCCCAGACTGGCGACTGCCACTCCAGTGGATTATGTTTCGCAACTCCCTATCACAGTGACGGGATCGTACCGGAATTCGACCGGTTTCCCTTTTAATCCGTGTATGTAAAATAAAAAATATTTTACCGGAACTTATAGAGGCTGGTTCAAAACCAACAAATGTTATTTATTTACTATAAATGAGCAAGTTCGTGATTTTGCATAAAAGAGAAGGTGTCTCTCGCAAATACTATACATCATTCCGCATTCATATACAGCCAGCTTAAGAAATTAAATTTATGCAAATTTTATTCGAACCGGGTGATAAACCACCTTATAAGTATCCTGATCAGCA
>CAKRXU010000026.1 GCA_934424575.1 uncultured Blautia sp. | reverse complement strand
GTACCGTAAGGTATTCACCAATGCAGTAGTGGTAGAAGCAAGAATCCCCCTGCTTTAGCTGTGGGGAGTGTCAATTCAGATACTATTAAACGAATATGAAGAAATCCGGATAAATCTGGAAAAGGAGCTGACAGAAACAGGAAAATCGGAACTGTATACAGATCTGACGAAACTGATTGTAAAGATTGCGGACTACATTTTCCGCGAAGAAGAGGATGTTCGGAAAGGAATAGGTGAGATTATGGGAGGTAAAGTTCTGGAACTGGAATCTGAAAGACTTAAAGCAGAAGGAGAAGCGATTGGGCAGATTCAGGGAGAAAATCGACTGGGAAGCCTGATTAGTCGTCTGCTTCAAGATCAGAGAATTGAAGAAATCCAGGTCGTATCAACAGACCCTAAAAGACGTGAGAAATTATATAAAGAATATAATCTTTAAGAAGTAGGAAAGTTTATAAATGATGTATAAAAAAGAAGTTGGTTAGATATTGGGGTCTGACCAGCTTCTTTGTGTGTGGGGGGAAGATGATGAGTGGATTAGTCTTCGTCTTCTTCGTCGTCGATGGAGTAGTCGTTGAGTTCTGGGAAGTCCAGGAATTCGCCTAGGGTCATGCCGAAGACAGTTGCGATTTTGTGGAGGGTGCGGACTTTGGGGTTCTTGCTTTTGCCTCGGAGGATGTTGTCTATTGTGGATTGGCGTAAGCCGGATAAGGTTGCGAGTTTGTTTATTGTGATACCTCGTTCTTGGCACAGATGCCGGATTCGCATGGCGTAAATATCGGAGTAAGTCATAAAGTCACCTGTAATGTAAGTATTACCTTTAGAAAGGTAAAATAATCATAGCAGAGGGTGAGAAGAAACTTACCTTTGTATAGTTGGCTTTGCGAATTATAAGGAATAATATTATGATATTACCTATGTATAGGTAATAGAGATGTAAAAATGTCTACTGTATTATGGGAAAAAGAATAATGCAGGAGGACAGAAGATGAAGCGATATGCATATATCAGGGTTTCGACGAAGGAGCAGAATGTGGATCGTCAGATTTTGGCACTGGAGCCGTATCATATTTCGAAGAGGGATATTTACTGTGATTATCAGTCAGGGAAAGATTTTAAGCGCCCGGCGTATCAGAAGTTGTTGAAGAAATTGAAGAAAGGGGATTTGCTGATCGTAAAGAGTATTGATCGGCTGGGACGTAATTATAATGATATTCTGGTTCAGTGGCAGTATATCACTAAGGAGATAAGGGCAGACATTTTGGTATTGGATATGGAACTTCTGGATACGAGGCAGAAAGCAGGAAATCTTACGGGAACGCTGATTGCGGATTTGGTTTTGCAGATCTTTGCTTATGTGGCACAGACCGAACGGGAATTTATCAGTCAGCGTCAGGCGGAAGGGATTGCAGCGGCCAAAAGAAAAGGAAAGAAATTCGGCAGACCAGAAAAAGAAATGCCAGATGATTTTAAAAAAATTTGCAGAAGGTGTGAACAAGGAGAACTGTCAATCAGACAGGCAGCAGAAGGATTAGGAGTAAGTCATTCCACATTTTACCGAAAATACAGGAAAATAACGAATAGAAGTGTGTCAAATAGTAGACATTTTGGTACATCTGAGTAGAAGCATGAAAGTACAGAAAATTCTCTGTTTTTCATGCTTTTTTGATGATTTTCTGTCTGCTTAAAAGTATATCATAGTTGTTTCTTAATGTCTGAATTATGAAACAGGGGGAAAAGAATATGAGCTGTTCTTATTATGAAAACAAAGGTGGAAGTGGTTTCTTTGGTGGATTTGAACCATATTGTCACAAGAAAGGGGGCTATGTTAATTCAGATGTTTATGACAAATATTGTAAAAACTACAATTATGATGAATTCATGGAACAGTGCCAGATCCTGAGAATGAATCGAGCGGAGGTTATTGCGATGAGTATATTCGAGTATGACAAAGAAGAGGAAGAAAAGAAACTCCGGAAGGCAGAGTTTGAGGCCGGAGTCGCGGAGGGGTTAGAGAGGGGAATAGAATATTTGGCTGTGGTGATTTTTTCTACGAATCATAAAGTGTGGGAGTGTAATTTGTTCCACTGAGTCGCCTTGCGAATTCTATACATGTATCATGCGTAAAATATATAAACATAAGTTTTTATACAACAATTTATAAAGTGCCTTGAATTACAGGGAAAACAATGCTACTATAACAACAAAGCATATTTCTCTTTGATCCAAGGCACTTTTGCCGTCTATTTTTTCTAAAAACATTTCAGAAATCCATGCTTTTAAATCCAATTAAATCAAAAAGCAGGAGTCTGAGAATAAGATAAAATAGTACGACACGTTCTTATATTCCTGCGGAAAACAGGAGGTACTGTCTATGGCGAAAAGAAAGAATCGTAAAACAACAAAGAAACCATTAACCGCAAACAAAAAATATAAAGATACAGTGTTTCGAATGCTGTTCTCGGATCGTAAGAATCTGTTATCGCTTTATAATGCGATCAACGGAACGGGATATGAGGATCCAGAAGCACTGGAGATCGTGACACTGGAAAATGCAATTTATATGGGAATGAAAAATGATCTGGCGTTTATTATTGATACGAATTTGTTTCTTTATGAGCATCAGTCCACGTACAATGCGAATATGCCTTTGAGGGATTTATTTTATATCGCAGGTGAATATCAGAAGCTGGTAGATCATAAATCTCTGTATTCATCAGCATTACAGAAAATACCGGCACCGAATTTTATTGTATTTTACAACGGAACCGAAAAGAAAAAAGAGCGATGGGAAAATTTGTTGTCAGAGGCATATGAGAACCATACAGGGGATCCAAATCTGGAGTTGAGAGTGGTCACATTAAATATCAATGAAGGACATAACCGAGAACTTATGGAACAGTGCCAGATCCTGAGAGAATATGCACAATATGTGGCAAAAGTACGAAACTACACAAAAGAAATGGAACTGGATGCAGCCGTGGAGCGTGCAGTAAACGAATGCATCCACGAAGGAATTCTTGCCGAATTCCTGAGAATGAATCGAGCGGAGGTTATCGCGATGAGTATATTCGAGTATGACAAGGAAGAGGAAGAAAAGAAACTCCGGAAGGCAGAATTTGAGGCTGGAGTCGCAGAAGGAATAGAGAAGGGAATAGAGCAGGGGGAACTAAAAGCGAAAAAAGAAGCAGCAATTGAAATGGCAAAAACCGGAATGTCAGAAGTACAGATCGCTTCAGTACTTAAAATAGAAAAAGGCATGGTTCTTCAGTGGCTGGCAGAGGGGAAGATATGATGAACAGGACATTTTATAATGCGGTGGAGCAGAATCCGATCATAGCGGCGGTTAAGAATATGGACGACCTTGAGCAGTGCTGTGCGCTGGAAGATATTCGGGTGGTGTTTATTTTGTTTGGAGATATCTGTTCCATCGAGGAGATCGTGCACAGGGTAAAATCTGCCGGGAAGGTGGCGATGGTGCATATAGATCTGATCGGCGGATTGAGCGCAAGGGAAGTTGCGGTTGAATTTCTTGCAAAACATACGGAGGTTGATGGAATCATCACAACGAAACCGGCTTTGATCAAGAAAGCCGGGGAAATGGGGATGTATACAGTGCTCAGGTATTTTCTTCTGGATTCTATGGCATATGAAAATATCCTTACACAACAAAAAAGCCTAAAGCCAGACTTCATCGAAGTCCTGCCCGGTGCAATGCCGGAGATGCTGCGGAGACTCTGTAGAGAGGTCCGAACTCCGATAATCGCAGGAGGATTACTCACAGACCGGGCGTCTGTGATGGCGGCCTTGGATTCAGGTGTTGTGGCAGTTTCGTCTACAAACCATAAAGTGTGGGGACTGTAATTTTGCCCCCTTAGCCCCCGGGAATTTACGTTGTCTTCCGCTATAGCCCCGCGCTTTTCGCGTCAGCGAAACAGCCTACTGCGTGGCCAGGAGGGGAGCGCGAGGGGAGAACGGCCTTCGCCAACTTCGAGTGCCCTCCCCTCGCAAAGAAAAATTACCTTTTGGAAAGGATTAAAAAGGATAGACAAATCCGTTGAATCCTCCCCCTTTTTGATGTAAAATAAACGCATATAAAAATACCAAAAAGGGGATTTTTACTATGCAAAAATACGTAATGGCACTGGACGCTGGTACGACCAGCAACCGATGCATTTTATTCAACAAAAAGGGTGAAATGTGCAGCGTAGCACAGCGTGAATTTCACCAGTACTTTCCGAAGCCAGGCTGGGTGGAGCATGACGCGGACGAGATCTGGGCGAGTATGCTCGGTGTAGCGGTGGAAGCCATGAACATGATCGGCGCAGAAGCCTCTGACATTGCCGCGATCGGTATCACCAACCAGCGTGAAACTGCAATCGTCTGGGACAAGAACACCGGAGATCCGGTCTATCATGCGATCGTCTGGCAGTGTCGCAGGACTTCTGAGTACTGCGACTCCCTCAAAGAAAAAGGCCTTACTGAGAATTTTCGTCGGAAAACCGGTCTTGTGATAGATGCTTATTTTTCCGGAACGAAGGTCAAATGGATCTTGGATAACGTACCGGGAGCGAGGGAGAAGGCGGAGCGTGGAGACCTTCTTTTCGGAACAGTCGAGACCTGGCTGATATGGAAACTGACTAAGGGGGCTGTACATATCACAGATTATTCGAATGCCTCCAGAACGATGCTGTTCAATATCAATACGCTTAAGTGGGATGAAGAAATCCTTAAGGAGTTGGATATTCCGCGCAGTATGCTTCCGGAGCCGAAACCGTCAAGCTGTGTTTACGGAATGGCCGATCCGTCTTTCCTGGGCGGCGCAATCCCGATCGCGGGGGCAGCTGGGGACCAGCAGTCGGCACTTTTTGGACAGACTTGTTTCCAGGCGGGAGAAGCCAAGAATACTTATGGTACGGGATGTTTCCTTCTTATGAATACAGGAGAAAAGCCGGTATTTTCTGAGAATGGATTGGTCACAACGATTGCCTGGGGACTGGACGGCAAGGTGAATTATGCATTGGAGGGCTCCATTTTTGTGGCGGGAGCTGCGATCCAGTGGCTTCGAGATGAGATGCGCCTGATCGATTCTGCCGAGGATTCAGAATATATGGCGAAGAAGGTCAAGGATACCAACGGCTGTTATGTTGTTCCGGCATTTACCGGGCTTGGTGCGCCGCACTGGGATCAGTATGCGCGTGGTACGATCGTGGGGATCACCAGAGGGGTGAATAAGTATCATATCATTCGTGCAACTTTGGAATCTCTGGCATATCAGGTAAACGATGTCCTGCAGGCTATGAGAGCGGATTCAGGTATTCAGCTTGCCGCGCTCAAGGTTGATGGCGGGGCAAGTGCCAACGATTTCCTGATGCAGACACAGGCAGATATCATAGATGCACCGGTCAACCGCCCGAAATGCGTTGAGACGACGGCGATGGGAGCTGCTTATCTGGCAGGTCTTGCGGTAGGCTACTGGAGCAGTAAAGAAGAAGTACTCCAGAACTGGGCGATCGACCAGACCTTCAAGCCGGAGATCACCGAAGAAGAAAGAAGTAAACGCATCCGTGGCTGGGAGAAAGCTGTCAAATATGCTTACGGCTGGGCACGGGACGAAGAGAATTAATGTTATCAGCAATAAAATTGATTAAGTAGTAAAGCAGATTGCAAATGCCCGTTTAAAACAATTAAATATTTTGGCATGAGAGAGGAGAGCCTGATCATAAATCCATGAAAGTGGGTTTGTTTGTCAGGCTCTTTTATATTGTAGAAATGTTTGCAAAGGCAGGCAGACCCTTTACAGATGATCAGACAACAGGAAATTAAAAAAGAATATATGAGTTTTATTTATAGCCAACTTTACAGAAACAGGAGGGATTCACAATGAAAAAATACGACATTGCCATCATCGGTGCGGGCGTTTCCGGCACCGCGATTGCACGGGAACTGTCCCGTTATCAGAAAAAAATATGCGTACTGGAGCGAGAAGAGGATGTCTGCTGCGGCACATCCAAGGCAAACAGCGCGATCATCCATGCAGGCTACGATGCAGAGCCTGGATCTCTGAAAGCAAAATTAAACCTGCGAGGAAATCAGATGATGGACCAGCTTGCAAAGGATCTGGATTTTCCATTCAGGAGAAATGGTTCGCTGGTTCTCTGCCTGGATGAAAAAGACCTTCCAAATCTTCAGAAACTCTATGAGAGAGGAATCGCAAATGGCGTAAAAGGACTTCAGATTTTAAACAAAGAAGAAGTCAGAGCGATGGAACCAAATATTTCTGATCAGACTGTGGCGGCCTTATACGCGCCAACCGGCGGGATCGTCTGCCCGTTCCACATGACGATCGCCTTCGCTGAAAATGCCTGCGCGAATGGAACCAACTTCCATTTCAACACAGAAGTAAAAAACATCACCCGCAGACAAAATATCTGGGAGATCGAGACAACAAAAGGCATTTTCGAGGCAGGCTGTATCATAAATGCGACGGGCGTTTACGCCGACAAGTTCCATAATATGGTCAGCGAGAAGAAAATCCACATCACTCCACGAAAAGGTGAATACTGCCTCCTCGACAGAACTGCCGGAACACATGTCAGCCATACAGTTTTTACCCTTCCTGGCAAGTTTGGCAAGGGCGTTCTTGTCACTCCGACTGTTCATGGAAATCTTCTGATCGGTCCGACTGCAACGGACATAGAAGATAAAGAAGGCGTCAACACGACAAGAGAAGGGCTGGATGAGGTCCTTCAGAAATCAGCAGCCAGTGTTCAAAACATCCCAACCCGTCAGGTCATCACTTCTTTTGCAGGACTTCGTGCACATGAAGACGGAGGCGACTTTATTATAGCTGAGACGGAAAAAGATTTTATAGACTGTGCCGGTATCGAATCACCGGGGCTTTCCAGTGCTCCTGCGATCGGTGAAATGGTCGCAGAGATCCTTAAAGAAAAATATGATCTGAAAGAAAAAGAAGATTTTATTTCCACAAGAAAAGGGATTCTGGATCCGGCGAAACTGTCTCTAAAAGAGCGCAATGACCTGATTCATCAAAACCCGGCATACGGAAATATCATCTGCCGCTGTGAAATGGTGACAGAAGGCGAGATCATAGATGCAATTCAAAGGCCTCTTGGTGCAAAATCCCTCGACGGAGTAAAACGCCGCACCAGAGCAGGTATGGGACGCTGCCAGGCGGGCTTCTGTTCCCCGCGTGTGATGGAAATTTTGGCAAGGGAACTGGGGGTTTCTATTGAAAAGATCACAAAATCCGGCGGAAATTCAAGAATTATTGAGGGAATCAATAAAGATTCTTTTTGAGGAGGAATAGATCATGAAAAACTATGACATCGTAATCATCGGCGGCGGTCCGGCAGGGCTTGCAGCAGCAGTTTCCGCAAGAAAAAACGGAGCCGAGAGCATCCTGATCCTGGAAAGAGACAAAGAACTGGGAGGAATCTTAAACCAGTGTATCCATAATGGTTTCGGTCTTCATACATTCAAGGAAGAACTGACAGGTCCGGAATACGCAAACCGTTTTATCCGTCAGGTCCGGGAACTGGAGATAGAATACAAACTGAATACCATGGTCATGGATATCAGCAGCAAAAAGATCATCACAGCGATGAACCGTGAAGAAGGAATGTTTCTCATCCAGGCAAAAGCAGTGATCCTGGCGATGGGATGCAGGGAGCGTTCCAGAGGTGCCTTAAACATTCCGGGATACCGCCCGGCAGGCATTTATTCTGCAGGAACCGCCCAGAGACTTGTAAATATAGAAGGTTATCTTCCGGGAAGAGAAGTTGTGATCCTCGGTTCCGGCGACATTGGCCTTATCATGGCACGCCGCATGACTCTGGAGGGAGCAAAGGTAAAAGTTGTTGCGGAGCTGATGCTGTATTCCGGCGGGCTCAAGAGAAATATCGTTCAGTGTCTTGATGATTTTGGAATCCCGCTGAAACTGAGCCATACCGTTGTCAACATCAAAGGCAAAGAGCGCGTGGAAGGCATCACCCTTGCAGAAGTCGGCAAAGACGGCAGACCGATCCCGGGTACGGAAGAAGAATATACCTGCGATACTCTGCTTCTTTCCGTAGGCCTGATCCCGGAAAATGAGCTTTCCCGAGGCATGGGTGTGGAAGTAAATCCAGTGACATCCGGCCCGAAAGTCAATGAAAGCCTGGAGACAAACATCGAAGGCGTTTTCGCCTGCGGAAATGTCCTGCACGTGCACGACCTGGTGGATTTTGTCTCAGAAGAAGCAGCGGCAGCAGGAAAAAACGCAGCCACCTACATAAAAGAAAAATACAGAAACGATCAGACACAGAGAACGATCATCCTCGAACCACAAAACGGTGTCCGTTATACCGTACCGACAACAATAAGACCAGCTCAGATGCCGGAAGAACTCACCGTTCGTTTCCGCGTAGGAGCTGTCTACAAAAACTGTTACATCAGCTGTTACTTTGATGATGAGCGCATCCTTCACAAGAAACGTAAGATCCTGGCACCGGGCGAGATGGAGCAGATCAAACTGACAAAGGAACAAATTTCAAGTGCACCATCACTCAAAAAAATCACCATTCAGATTGAGGAGGATTAAACTATGGAAGAAAGAAATCTCATCTGCATCGGCTGTCCGATGGGCTGCCCGCTTGTGGTAAAGATAAAAGACGGCGAAGTCCAGAGCGTAGAAGGCAACACCTGTAAACGCGGATCTATTTATGGAAAGAAAGAAGTAACAAACCCAACCAGGATCGTGACAACAACCGTCCGTGTTTCAGGCGGCACAGAAAATACCGTTTCTGTCAAAACAAAAGAAGATATTCCGAAGTCCAGGATCTTTGACTGCATCCGTGAATTAAAAGAAGTCACAGTCCCGGCCCCGGTTCAGATCGGAGACATCATCCTGCACAACGTGGCAGGAACCGGCGTGGACATCGTAGCGACAAAAAATATCGGAATAATGTTATAGAAAGTGACAAATATCCGTTTGTTTTTTGTGGATTTTGTAGTATAATTAAAACTAACTAATACAAAAGAGGAGGAAGCGTATGAAAAAGCTGATAACTTTTACTCTGGCAGCAACACTCAGCGTGGGAAGTGTGATGTCTGCATCAGCGGCAGATTTCACCGATTCTGTGGCTGCCGTACAGGAAGAGACAGATCCTCTGTCAGAGAATGAACAGACCCAGATTGATTCTGAGGAAGAAGTTCCGGAAACAGAGGATACCAGTGTCGAAGAAACAGAGCAGGATAGCGAAGTTCCGGAGATTCTTGATGAAAATGAGGATTTTTCATCAGAAACTACGGAAGTGGAGATCGAACCAGAAGAGACGGACGCAGAAACTTCCAATATGGAAACAGAGGAAATCTCTGCAGAGGAGGATTTCACAGATTCCGAAGAAGATCTTGATGCAGTAGGGGCAGCTTCTGGGACTTGTGGCGATAATGTTAAATGGAAAATTAACGGGACAACCCTGATACTAAGTGGCTCTGGAGCAATGTATAATTATTGGAGCAGTTACAGTGTTCCGTGGAGCGAACAGAAAGAATATATTTCTAAAATTGTTCTTGGTGATAATATTACAACGATTGGAAATTATGCATTTAAAGAATGTAAAAATGTCCGTACAATTACAATCGGAAATAGGGTGACAACAATTGGCGAGTCCGCATTTGAGGGGTGTAGCAATCTTCAGAGTGCAACAATTGGAAATAAAGTTTCTTTAATCGGATATAGTGCATTCCGTTATTGTCAGAATTTATCACAGATTAAGCTGGGCTCAGGCATTGTTACGATTGGAGATTATGCTTTTCAGGATTGCAGTAATCTTCGAAAGCTGACAATACCCGACAAAGTAATAACAATCGGGTATGGAGCTTTTGGTGGTGCTACAAATTTAACATCTGTTAAAATGGGAGCTTCTCTTTCTGAGATAAGGGATCGTGCATTTGAGGGATGTACTAATTTGGAAACACTTACAATTGGAAATAAAGTGAAGATAATAGGACATCATGCTTTTTGCGAATGTGGAGCTTTGAAATCTGTGACAATTCCTGCTTCTGTTACAAGTATTGGAAATAATGCATTTGAGGATTGTTCGGGGTTGGAAAAGCTAAGTATTATTGGAAGTTGTAAAATTGAGTACGAGGCATTTCAGGGGTGTACTTCATTAAAAACACTTTCTCTTGGAAAAGTAACCAGTATCGAAAGAATGGCATTTCGTAATTGTAAACAGCTCACATCTGTTATAATACCAAATACAACTACCGAAATAGGGTGGTCTGCTTTTTCAGAAAATATTTCGCTCAATAAGCTTACGATTGGAAATAATGTGGCAACAATTGAAAGCGATGCATTTAAAAACTGTACTTCTCTTACATCAGTAGCAATTCCAAACAGTGTAACAGCAATTGGAAGCTGGGCATTTGGAGGAAACTCTAAATTGCAAACAATATCTTTGGGTTCTAGGCTTGTAACGATTGGAGAAAGTGCGTTTCGTGATTGTGTTTCTCTTACTTCTGTAAATATTCCAGGCAGGGTAAGTACTATTGGGGATTATGCATTTCGTGGATGCAGTTCGCTTGTATCTGTGAAAATTGGAAATTCCTGTACAACTATCGGAGAGTCTGCTTTCTCGAGAGATACAGCATTAGAAAATGTCAGCTTTGGAGAACACTTAAATACAATTAAATATGCTGCGTTTTATGGATGTAGTTCTCTTAAGTCACTTTCTTTTAATGACAATCTTCTTACTATAGGAACTTATGCATTTGAGGATTGTAAAGGGCTTACTACTGTTAGAATGGGAAGTCATATTACAAGAATAGGAGATTGTACATTTAGAAATTGTACTTCGCTTACAAAAGTAACCATTCATGCAAAAAATGCAAATATTAGTAGTTATAACGCATTTGACAAAGGAATCCAGCTTACCCTCCGTGGTTACGAGAATTCTACTGTTCAGCAGTACGCAGCGTCCAACAACAACCGTTTTGAAAAGATCACCACAGCGAAACTGAACGCAGGTGCTTTTTCCCTCAAAACAACTTCCTACACCTGGACAGGCGGGTATTTCTATCCGGAGGTCGTTAATACCAATGGCCTGATCCAAAATGTAGATTACAAAGTCGACTATGACTATAACAGCAACGTGGGGACTCATACGATTGAAGTTTACGGAATCAATGATTATACGGGCAGCGTTTATCTGAAATATACCGTTACAAAATCTGCCCAGACTCTGACAGGTTCTGATACTGTAAAGAAGACTGGTGCAACAAATTCCTTTAAACTGCCGGTAAAACGCAGCCGGGGCGATGGCAGACTTACTTATTCATCCAGCAACACAAAAGTAGCAGCAATAAACAGTTCTGGCGTAGTTACGATCAAAGGAAGTGGTAAGACCATTATCACTGTCAAAGCGGCAGCAACCGGAAACTGTTATGCAGCAGCTAAGAAAGTCACATTGGTCGTAAGCAAGGCAGCACAGAAGATCACAGGTGTTGCAAATTCCTACACAAGGAATTATTCTTCAAAAACAATGATGATCAGACCGAAAGCAGCAGGAAAGATCACCTATGTATCCAGTAACAGAAATATTGCCCAGGTATCTTCTCAGGGCAAAATCGTATTCCGCAGAAAGGGAACTGTCAAGATTACGATCAAAGCGGCGGCAACATCCAGATATAATGCAGCATCAAAAACGATCACAATAAAGATCAAATAAATATCACAGAAACAAAGCACGTACCGGATTTCTAAATATACAGAGATCCGGTATGTTTTTTGGTATACATAGTGGGAAAAAGAAATTTTTCACATCAAATTTTACCACTGAAATCCGGGGAATTCCATTGACATTATCAGATCAAACGACTATCATTAAAACAGTATGTTTTTTTGCAGGAGTCTTTCGTATAACCGACAGATTCTTACAGAAAAAGATACGGCAGTAACACAAAGGAGTAATAATATCATGACAATATCCATGATAGGGATAGACCACGACAGAGCACCAGTAGATGTCCGTGCCCTGTTCGCTTTTACGAAAAAAAACGCCGGAGAGGCAATGGAGAAACTGAAGGAAAGAGCAGGCATCCATGGATGCATCATACTGTCTACCTGTAACCGCCTGGAAATCTGGGCGAGCCATGAGGATGAGCAGGAACTTTCTTTATACCAGTGTCTCTGCGAGCTCAGAAATATACAGGATCCTTCTTATGAAGAATATTTTATTTCAAGAGAAGATAAAGAAGCGGTTGAGCATCTCTTTTACCTGGCAGGAGGTCTGAAATCTCAGATCCTCGGAGAGGACCAGATTCTTACCCAGATCAAGGATGCACTCAATCTTGCGAGAGAACATTTTACCACGGACAGTGTGCTGGAAGTTCTTTTCCGCATGGCAGTGACCGCAGGCAAAAAGATCAAGACAGAAGCACCACTTGCACATGGAAATCCGTCTGTGATCCATCAGGCAGTCAGCAGCCTGCGGGAACAGGGATATGACATGCATGGCAAGATCTGCATGGTCATCGGAAACGGAGAGATGGGTAAGGTTGCAGCGCAGACTCTCCGTGATGCCGGAGCGAATGTCACCGTAACCGTCCGTCAGTACAGAAGCGGAATGGTAAGCATTCCGATCGGATGCAGCCGTATCCATTACGGAGAACGGATGGAATTTCTTCCGAAATGCGATGTGGTAGTCAGTGCGACAGCAAGCCCGAATTATACACTTCGCCGGGAACTGTTTGACGGTGTCACACTTACAAAACCACTGCTTCTTCTCGATCTTGCCGTGCCGAGAGATATCGAACCGGCGCTTGGAAAGGAAGAGGACATTACCTTATATGATATGGACAGCTTCCGCACGGAACGGATCTCTCCAGAATCCATGGAGAGCATCACAAAGGCCGGCGAGATCGTCAGAGCACAGATGGATGAATTTTTCCAGTGGCTGGATGGCAGGGATGTGATCCCGAGGATCCAGGAGATCAGGGAGGATGCAGTGCAGGATCTGAACCTGCGTATCCACAAGATCCTTAAGAACACACCAATGGAGGACTCCGACCGTGCAAAGCTTCTCAAAGCGGTAGATACTGCGGCGGGAAAGGTGGTCAATAAACTTATTTTCGGACTCCGGGACAGCCTGGAGCAGGATACTTTCCTGGAGTGCGTGGCAGGATTGGAGAAATTATATGAAGAATAAGCGATTTTTTCCAATGTTCGTAGATCTGTCTGACAAGAAGATCGTGGTGGTAGGCGGCGGGAACATTGCGACCAGAAGGATTAAGACCCTTTTGCAGTTTACCAGGAACATTACCGCAGTAGCTCCAAAGACAACAATGGAGCTTCATGAACTTGGCAAGGCAGGATTTGTAAATCTGATCAACCGCCCGGTGAAGCGTTCAGATTTTGCCATGGCATTTATGGTGATCGCGGCGACAAATGACTGGAAATTAAATGATGAGATCTACCGTGTCTGCAAGGAAGAAGGAATCTACGTCAATGTCGCAGACGACAAAAGCAAATGCGATTTTTATTTTCCAGGAATCTATATGCAGGACGAGGTTGTTGTGGGAATCACAGCGAGCGGGCTGAACCACAAGAAAGCCCGCAGAGTCCGTGTGGCGATCCAGGAGGCAATGGAGGCATCAGACAATGAAGAATAAGATCACGATCGGCAGCAGGGAAAGCAAGCTTGCAGTGCTGCAGAGTGAGATGGTGAGGGACTACATAACAGAGCATAATCCGGATCTGACAGTAGAGATTCTGACCATGAAGACAACAGGTGACAAGATCCTGGACCGCACCCTGGATAAGGTGGGCGGCAAGGGACTTTTTGTAAAGGAACTGGATCATGCACTTCTGGAAGGAAGGTCAGAACTTTCTGTTCACAGCCTGAAGGACATGCCAATGGAAGTGCCGGCAGAACTTCCTCTGCTGGCTTTTTCCAGAAGAGAAGATCCGAGGGATGTGCTGGTACTGCCGGAGGGCGTAACAGAACTTGACAGATCCAAACCGCTTGGCTGTTCCAGCCTTCGCCGGACCCTGCAGCTTCGGGAGTTATATCCGGATATGGAGGTCGCAAGTGTCAGGGGAAACCTTCAGACAAGACTCCGCAAACTGGATGAGGGACAGTATTCAGCTCTGATCCTTGCGGCGGCAGGACTTAAGAGACTTGGACTGGAATCCAGGATCAGCCGGTATTTTACAGAGGAAGAAATGCTCCCGGCAGCAGGTCAGGGAATCCTGGCAGTACAGGGACGTACCGATGTTGACTATGCATTTCTGGATGGCTACTGTGATGCAGATGCATGGAGTGCAGGAAGTGCAGAGCGTGCTTTTGTATGTTTTCTGGACGGCGGCTGTTCTTCTCCGGTGGCGGCGTTTGGTGTGGTCGAGGGAGAGGAACTTTTCCTTCGGGGACTGTATTATAATGAAGAAACAGGAAACTGGTTCAAAGACAGTATCCGTGGGAAACGAGAGGATGCAGAAGCACTTGGCATCGCACTTGCAAAACAAATGAAAGAATCCGACAGAACAAAACGGGATAAAGGTGAGGCAGAATGAGACAGGGAAAAGTATGGCTCGTAGGAGCAGGACCGGGAGACATCGGTCTTTTTACACTCAAAGGAATGGAGGTCCTTTCTCAGGCAGAAGTTGTCGTCTATGACAGTCTGGTGGGGCAGGGTGTACTTGCAAAAGTACCTTCTTCTGCAAGACTCATCAATGTAGGAAAGCGTGCAGACAAGCACACCATGCCGCAGGAGCAGATCAATCAGGTGCTCCTTGAGGAAGCGCAGAAGGGATACCGTGTCGTGAGACTGAAGGGTGGAGATCCGTTCCTGTTCGGAAGAGGCGGGGAGGAACTGGAACTTCTGACAGCCAATGGGATCCCGTATGAGGTGGTCCCGGGCGTGACCTCTTCGATCGCAGTGCCTGCTTATAACGGAATTCCGGTAACGCACAGAGATTTCTGTTCTTCCGTCCATATCATTACAGGGCACAGAAGAGCAGGGAAGGAATATGACATTGATTTCCAGGCACTTGTCCATACAAAGGGAACACTGGTATTTTTGATGGGAATCGCCGCTTTAAATGACATCTGCCAGGGACTTCTGCATGCAGGGATCGATCCGGAGATGCCGGCAGCCGTGCTTCAGAAGGGAACAACCTCCGACCAGAAAAGAGTCGTTGCCACAGTTGCAACACTCAAAGAAGAAGTAGAGCGTCAGGGTATCGAGACTCCGGCAATCATCGTAGTCGGCAAAGTATGTCGTCTTTCTGAGGAATTTGGCTGGTATGAGAGACTTCCGCTCGCAGGCTGGAAAGTCCTTGTAACACGCCCGAAGGGCAGAAGCTCCCGCACAGCGGACGAACTTCGAAGAAAAGGGGCAGAAGTCCTGGAACTTCCGTCTATCCGTACCGTGGCACTGGAAGATCAGAGCGCACTTTATCGGGCACTTGATGAGATCAATGTGTATCAGTGGCTGGTATTTACAAGCCCGACAGGGGCAGAGATCTTTTTTGAAGAAATGTTCTCCAGAAAAAAAGATATCCGTTGCCTTTCTTCATTGAAGGTGGCTGCGATTGGACAGGGAACAGCCAAAGTTCTGGAACAGAGAGGCATTCTGGCAGATCTGATCCCGGAAGTTTACGATGGAGACTCCCTGGGAGAAGCACTGGCACAGACCCTGCATGGCGGTGAAAAGATCCTGATCCCGCGTGCCTCAAAGGGAAATGCAAATCTGGTCAGAATTCTTGAAGAACACGGAGCCAGGGTGGATGATGTACCGACCTATGATACCATCTATGACAAAAATCCTCTGATCGATGTAGCAACAGAAATCACGAGGGGCGGTATCGACTGCGTGGTATTTACCAGTGCATCCACCGTCAGAGGTTTTGTAGAAAGCACAGGACTTTCTGATTATTCAAATGTGACAGCAGCATGTATCGGCAAACAGACAAAAGCAGCAGCAGACAGCTATGGAATGAAAACCTATATGGCATCCAAAGCTACGATCGATGATTTGACGACACTTGTTGAACAGATAAAAATAAATAAGGAGTGACTAAAATGGATCTGATTCAAAGACCAAGAAGACTGCGTGGCAGTGAGACTCTGCGAAAAATGGTAAGGGAAACGAGGATTGACAAATCTTCTCTCATCTATCCGCTGTTTGTAAAAGAAGGACAGGGAATCGAGGAGGAGATTCCGTCTATGGAAGGACAGTTCCGCTACAGCGTGGACCGTCTCCCGTATGAACTGGAACGTCTGACAAAAGCCGGGGTCAGCAACATCATGCTGTTTGGTATTCCGGATCACAAGGATGAAGTCGGAAGCGGCGCTTACGACGAAAACGGAATCGTACAGAAGGCCCTTCGCGAGGCCAAAAAACAGTTCCCGGATCTTTATTATATCACAGATGTGTGCATGTGCGAGTATACTTCTCACGGACATTGCGGTGTTCTCTGCGGACACGATGTAGAAAACGACGCAACTTTGGAACTTCTTGCAAAGACAGCACTTTCTCACGTTGAGGCAGGTGCGGATATGGTAGCACCGTCTGATATGATGGATGGACGTGTGCGTGCGATCCGTGAATGCCTGGACAAAGCAGGACATAAGGAAGCACCGATCATGTCCTATGCAGTAAAATATGCATCTGCTTTCTACGGACCATTTCGTGATGCAGCTGGTTCTGCGCCGTCATTCGGAGACCGCAAGAGCTACCAGATGGACTATCACAACCGCCGCGAAGGAATGAAAGAAGCCCTGACAGATATCGAGGAAGGCGCAGACATCATCATGATCAAACCTGCAATGTCCTATCTTGACATGGTATCAGAAGTCTACAAGGCAACCAACGTTCCGATTGCAGCTTACAGCGTCAGCGGTGAATATGCAATGGTCAAAGCAGCAGCCAAGATGGGCTGGATCGATGAGGACAAGATCGTGTGCGAGATGGCAGCAAGTGCTTACCGTGCAGGTGTTTCTATTTATCTGACCTATTATGCAAAAGAACTTGCCCGCTTTATCGATGAAGGGAGAATTGGATAATGGGAAGATCAGAAGAATTATTTGAACGTGCAGTCGAGAGGATCCCGGGCGGCGTCAACAGTCCGGTAAGAGCTTATGGTGCGATAGGAATGGCTCCGCGTTTTATCGAGCGTGCAGATGGCTGCTATATTTATGATGTGGATGGAAACAAATACATCGACTACATAGATTCCTGGGGACCGATGATCCTCGGACACAATTTCCCGGCAGTCCGTGAGAGTGTGCTCAAAGCTTGTGAAAACGGATTAAGTTTCGGCTGTGCGACAGAGATCGAAGTCGAGATGGCAGAATTTATCTGCGAGCACATTCCGCATGTGGAGATGGTTCGTATGGTCAATTCCGGTACAGAAGCCGTTATGAGTGCGATCCGTGCTGCAAGAGGTTTTACAGGAAGAGACAAGATCATCAAATTTGCAGGATGTTATCACGGACATAGCGATGCACTTCTTGTAAGTGCAGGCTCTGGTGTAATGACCAGCGGAGTTCCGGACAGCGCCGGTGTTCCGAGGGGATGCACCCAGGATACCATGACAGCAGTTTACAATGATCTGGACAGTGTCAAAGCACTCCTTGAGGAGGCACCGGATCAGGTCGCAGCTGTGATCGTAGAGGCAGTTGGAGCAAACATGGGAGTTGTTCCGCCGAAGAAAGGATTCCTTGAGGGACTTCGTACTCTGTGCGACCAGTATGGAACACTTCTTATTTTTGATGAGGTCATCACAGGATTCCGTCTTGCCTTTGGCGGAGCAGCAGAATATTTTGGCGTAAAACCGGATATGGTTACTTACGGTAAGATCATCGGTGCAGGAATGCCGGTCGGTGCTTACGGCGGAAGAAAAGAGATCATGCAGATGGTTTCCCCGGCAGGCCCGGTTTACCAGGCAGGTACCTTAAGTGGAAACCCGATCGCCATGGCAGCAGGACTGACACAGCTCAAATATCTCTACGAGCATCAGGAAGTTTATAAGGATCTGGAAGCCAAAGGTGCGAAATTATATGGAACTATGGAAGAGATCCTTAAAGAAACAGGAAGTCCGTATCAGGTAAATCATGTTTCTTCTCTGGGAAGCATCTTCTTTGCGACAGAGGAAGTAAAGGATTACACTTCTGCAAAAGCTTCCGACACCAAGAAATTCGCAGAGTATTTCCTGTACATGTTGAAGAATGGAATCCACCTTGCACCGTCACAGTTTGAGGCAATGTTCCTTTCCACAGCACACAGTGATGCAGTGATCGAGGAAACTCTTGATCAAGTCAGAGCTTTCTTTACAAAATAAACAGAATAAAGTCGTTACTGTGAACGGAGTGAATAGTAACAAAGTATAAGATAAAATACATTTCCTCCGGAATGGAAACTTGTTCTTATAAATGGATTGTGATATAATAAAAACACCTGAGGTCATTGGAGTGAACAGTGACCACGTTCATGCAGAGCGTTATTTCTGCGTGGACAACAACAATGCGCGATTTTAGGAGGCAATATCATGGGGAATAAGAAATATGTAGCCTATGTGGGAACATATACCCACGGCAACAGTAAAGGTATTCAGGTTTACGATGTAGATGTTGAGAAGGGTACTCTGAAAGAACGGAGCGAAGTACAGGTCAGCAATGCATCTCATACGGCAATTTCCAAGAATGGCAAGTTTTTGTATTCCATCGAGGACGAAGGTGTGGCAGTGTTCAAGCGTGATGAGAACGGTGACCTGACCCGCATCAACAGAGTCAGCATCGACGGTATGAGAGGATGTTTCCTGGCAACAGACGTGGACGGCAAATATCTGTATGTGGCAGGATATCATGACGGTAAGGTGACCGTTGTACATACCCGCCGCGACGGAAGTCTCGGACGTATCATGGATGGTGTTTATCACAAGGGACTTGGAAGCGTTGCAGAGCGTAACTTCCGTCCACATGTAAACTGTGTACGTCCTACACCGGACAACAAGTATCTGTGTGCAGTTGACAATGGTATCGATCAGGTAAAGATTTACCGTATCAACAAGAGACAGCATAAGCTGGAACTGGTCGACATCCTTCGCTGCCCGAGAGAGAGCGGTCCGAGGATCATCCGTTTCAGTGCTGATGGCAGATTTGCATACATTCTGTTTGAACTGAGTAATGAGATCAAGGTCTACAGCTACGATGGAAGCGGTAATACTCCTGAATTTGAACTGCTCCAGAGTGTCAGCACACTCAGAAAGCCAAATGACGAGGATGCGATCCACAATGCGGCATCCGGACTTGCACTTGCACCGGACGGTAAGCATCTGTTCTGTACAACTGCCGGAGAGAATTCAGTTTCCATGTATGAGATCGATGCAGAGACAGGACTTCTTGAGAAGAAGTTTAACCTTCCGATTAGCGGCGATTATCCGAAGGACCTGGTAATCTTCCCGGACAACAAGCACATTGCACTTGCGAACCATGCAAGCAACTCCATCACTACATTTACAGTAGACTATGACAAAAATATCATCGTTATGAACGACAAACCCCATCATATTGAGACTCCAAACTGCATCCATATCTGGCCGGTACCGGATGAGGTGGCAGAGGATGTACATATCGACGAAGACGAAGAACAATGATCTTATAGCAGAAGCCCCTGTGATCCGCCATGGAACACAGGGGCTTCTGTTTATTGCATTGCATATCGCGGAGGTGCCAGTGGCACGTCCGCTGATTAAGAAATGAAATCTGTAACTTTTTTATTTCTGATAAAATTCCTGAATACGATCCATCTGAGAAGTCATATTGGAAAAAAGTGCATCAACGATCGCAAGGGCGCACATGGATTCTACAACGACGACAGCTCTTGGCACAATGACAGGGTCATGACGACCATGGATCTCAAGAGAAGTTTCTTCTCCGCTGTTTGTGACGGTACTCTGTGGCTGGCTGATTGATGGGGTCGGTTTGACCGCAGCGCGGAGGATGATCTCACTTCCGTCGCTCATTCCGCCCATGATGCCTCCGGCGTGATTGGAATTCTTGGCGATCTGTCCGTTCTCCATATGGAAACCGTCATTGTCCTCAGAACCTTTCATTGTGGAAACCTGGATTCCATCGCCGATCTCTACTGCCTTGACGGCACCGATCGACATGACTGCCTCGGCAAGAACAGCGTCCAGTTTCTCAAAGACCGGATTTCCGAGACCGGCAGGAACGTTTTTGATACAGCATTCGATGATACCGCCTGCACTGTCGCGGTTTTTCATACATTCTTCAAGATATGCACCTGCTGCCTCGGCTGCCTTTGCGTCCGGCATGTAGAAAGCATTTTTGCTGATTTCTTCTGCATCAAAACTTTCGATCTTTACAGGTCCGATGGACTTGGTGTAGGTGCAGAAAGAGATTCCGAGCGTTTCAAGAATCTTTGATGCGATCGCACCTGCTGCCACACGGCCGATCGTCTCACGTCCTGAAGAACGTCCGCCTCCGCGGTAATCACGGAAACCGTATTTGGCATCAAACGTAAAATCAGCATGTCCCGGACGGTAGGTGTAAGCGATGTTGCCGTAATCCCTGGAACGCTGGTCGGTGTTCCTGACCATGAGTGAGATCGGAGTTCCGGTTGTTTTTCCCTCGAAGACACCGGAGAGGATCTCCACGAGATCACCTTCCTTACGTGCGGTGGTATAACGGCTCTGACCAGGCTTGCGGCGGTCAAGGAATTTCTGAATGTCCTCTTCATCAAGAGAAAGACCTGCAGGGCATCCGTCTACGACAGCTCCGAGAGCCTTGCCGTGGGATTCTCCCCAGGTCGTGACGGTAAAATGATTCCCAAAACTTGATTTATTCATAAACATATGATTCCTTCCTGAAATATACTGTCCGGCATGGCAAAAACCATGCGGACAATCATATTTTAACACGTTAACCCATGAAAAACAACAGAATAGACAAGGTTTCCGGAGCTTCTATTAAATTTGTGTAAATCCAAAACTCTTGGAATTGACAAAGAACGGTACACAATTTATAATGAAGTTTGTATTTGGTTACTGTGAACAAAGTGAGCAGTAACTGTTTTGACCTACGGGTTTCAGACAAATAAGAGTGGAAGGGGAGTGGAATCGTGGTTAGAATGTTTCGGACCTCAGATGGGGCGATCCATGAGATTCAGGAACCGCAGGATGGCTGCTGGATTGCTTTGACGAATCCTACGGCAACTGAGATTTTTGAAATTTCAGAACAGTTCCAGATTGAAGTCGACGACCTGCGAGCTCCTTTGGATGAGGAAGAGCGTTCCCGTATCGAGGTAGAGGACACTTACACACTGATCCTGGTGGATGTCCCGATGATCGAGGAGCGTAATGATAAGGACTGGTATGGTACTATTCCGCTTGGTATCATTGTCACGGACAAAATGATCTTTACGATCTGCCTGGAAGACACACAGGTATTGACGAGATTTATGGAAGGGCGTGTCCGCAATTTCTTTACTTATATGAAGACACGTTTTATCCTGCAGATTCTGTACAGAAATGCAAGTATGTACCTGCGCTATCTGCGTATTATCGACAAGAAGAGTGAACAGGTGGAGGAGAAACTTCACTTTTCACCGCGAAATCAGGAGCTGATCGAGCTTCTGGAGCTGGAGAAATCACTGGTATACTTTACGACATCTCTTCGTTCCAATGAAGCCGTTCTGGAGAAACTGATCAAGATTGAGAGCATCAAGAAGTACCCGGAGGACACCGAACTTCTTGAGGATGTTATCATCGAGAACACGCAGGCGATCGAGATGGCGAATATCTACAGTGGTATCCTTGCCAACATGATGGATGCGTTTGCGTCGGTTATTTCCAACAACCTGAATGATGTCATGAAGATCCTGTCTGTGATCACGATCGTTATGAGTATCCCGACGATCGTGTTCAGTGCTTATGGAATGAACCTGAATGCCGTAGGCATGCCGTTTTCCAGCACGCAGTGGGGATTCCTGATCGTTATACTGCTTTCAATCGTGGCAAGTATCGTGGCGGCGATCTTCCTGTCAAAGAAGAAATATTTCTAATAATAGGGGGGAATTCATCTTTCCAAACAGCATAATGACTGAAAAGGAGAAAAAGTGATTTTATGAATTGGATTGATAAACTGGAACGTAAGTTTGGACGATTCGGGATTGAAAACCTGACGATGTATGTGATCATCTGTTATGTGGTGGGGTATTTCCTGACCTATCTGAATCCGAACCTGATGGATATGATGAGCCTTGATGTGGCGAAGATCCTTCATGGACAGGTTTGGAGACTTGTGACCTGGGTGATCTATCCGCCAAGCACAGGAAATTTCCTGCTATTTGCGATCTCTATCCTGTTTTTCTATTATCCGATCGGAACCTCTCTGGAGCGTACCTGGGGAACTTTCCGATATACCCTGTATATTTTTTCAGGATTATTCTTTGTACTGATCGCAGCATTCCTTACGTATTTTGTAACAGGTGGTTATGTTACGATCGGCGGTGTGAGTTATCTGATTGGCGGTGGAGTATTTACAACTTACTATGTCAGTCTGTCTGTTTTTCTTGCCTATGCAATGTCGTGTCCGGATATGCAGATCCTTCTGTGGTTTGTGATCCCGATCAAGATGAAGTGGATGGCGATCGTTTATGGTGCATTTATTCTTTATGATATGATCACATATGTGAGAGTCGGACTCTGGGTGATGGCAGTTCCGATCATTGCCTCCCTTCTGAACTTCGTGTTGTTTTTCTTCAGCACAAGAAACATGCATCGCTATAATCCTAAAGAAGTTCACAGAAGAAGAGAATTCAAGAAAGCAGTCGCACAGAGCAGGGTCAATCCGGCAACAGGCGGTATCACCAAGCACAAATGCGCGATCTGCGGCAGAACAGAGAAGGACGATCCGAACCTGGAATTCAGATTTTGTTCCAAATGCAATGGAAATTATGAGTATTGTCAGGATCATCTGTTTACACATCAGCATGTGAAGTAACAGGTAATAATAAAAACGAGGAGATATACATTATGAAAAAAGAGCCGTTTGTAACATTAGACAAGCTGAAAGAAATCACAGCACAGTATCCGACACCATTTCATCTCTACGATGAAAAAGGAATCCGCGAGAATGCAAAAGCATTAAAAGAAGCATTCGCATGGAACAAAGGCTTCAAAGAATTTTTTGCTGTAAAAGCAACTCCGAACCCGTATCTGATCCAGATTCTTCAGGAGTATGGCTGTGGCTGCGACTGCTCTTCCATGACAGAGCTGATGCTTTCCAAGGCGATCGGATGCAAAAAAGGTGATATCATGTTCTCTTCCAACGATACTCCGGAGGCAGAATTCCGTTATGCAGATGAGATCGGCGGAATCATCAACCTGGATGATATCACACATATCGAAGCAGTAGAGCGTGCCGTAGGCAAGATCCCGGAGACGATCAGCTGCCGTTACAATCCGGGCGGTGTGTTCAAGATCAGCAATGATATCATGGACAACCCTGGAGATGCAAAATACGGAATGACAACAGAGCAGATCTTTGACGCTTTCCGTATCCTCAAATCCAAAGGAGCCAAGAATTTCGGTATCCATGCATTCCTTGCCAGCAACACCGTAACAAATGAATACTATCCGATGCTTGCAAAAGTAATGTTCGAACTGGCAGTAAAACTTCACGAAGAGACAGGAGCAGATATCAAGTTCATCAATCTTTCCGGTGGAATCGGAATCCCGTACAGACCAGATCAGACTCCGAATGATATCCGCGTGATCGGTGAAGGTGTCCGCAAGGTATATGAGGAAGTTCTTGTTCCGGCTGGAATGGACGACATTGCGATCTACACAGAACTTGGACGTTTCATGATGGGACCGTATGGCTGCCTGGTAACAAAAGCCATCCATGAGAAACACACCCACAAAGAATATGTCGGCGTAGATGCCTGCGCAGTAAACCTGATGCGTCCGGCTATGTATGGTGCATATCATCATATCACCGTTATGGGCAAAGAGGACAAACCGTGCGATCATCTTTACGACATCACAGGATCTCTCTGCGAGAACAACGACAAATTTGCAATTGACCGTTACCTTCCAGAGATCGAGATGGGCGACCTGCTCGTGATCCATGATACAGGAGCACACGGATTTGCAATGGGCTACAACTACAATGGTAAACTTAAATCCGCAGAGATCCTTCTCCATGAGGATGGAAGCTTCGAGATGATCCGAAGAGCAGAGACACCGAAGGATTATTTTGCAACCTTCGACAGCTTCCCGATCTATGAGAAACTTCTTGAGGACGAAGATAAACTTTATAAATAATTTTTGTGATTATTACAGATAATTCCAAAAAACACTTGCAGGGAACCGGAAATTATGATAATATAATTTTCGGTTCTTGTGCCGCTGTGGCGGAATTGGCAGACGCACTTGACTCAAAATCAAGCGGGCAACCGTGCCGGTTCGAGTCCGGCCAGCGGCACTTTAAAAGCCTTGAGTTTTCAAGGCTTTTTTTCTTTTGTGAGGACTTTCGTGAGCACCACCAGTTGGATTGACTGGTGGTATTTTTATTTTCTGTCAAAAAACGCTTTATGAAAAGTTTATAAAAATTCATACAATGAACATTGAATAACCATGAAAAAAATGGTATGGTACATGACATAAATGATTTCGAAAGAATACGGGAATGCTGAATATACCGAATGATTTCGAAGAGATGGAGGACAGAAGATAAATGAAATTTGGTAACAAGAAACCAGAAAAGATACCAATGTATGTCTATTACATCATTGCCGGTATCATTATCATTCTTCTGAACATGCTCGTAGTTCCGGCAGTGCAGGAACGAAGCGTGCAGAAGACAGATTATTCTACTTTCATACAGAGCGTGGAGAAGGGTGAAGTCACCAAGGCCACAGTAGAAGAAAATTATATTTACTATGAGATCGGCTCCAAGGATTCAGGCGATGCCGTTCTCTGCAAGACCGTCAAGATGGACGACCCGGATCTTGTAAACCGTCTGCTGGATGCAGATGTGACCATGGACGAAGTCCTTCCTGAGAGCCCGTCTATCTTTATGACACTTCTTTTGAGTTACGTAGTGCCGATCGTGATCTTTATCTTTATCGGACGCTGGCTCAGCAAGAAGATGATGGCATCCATGGGCGGCGGTCCTGGAGGAGCGATGTCTTTCGGCAAGAGCAATGCCAAAGTCTACGTCAAATCATCCACAGGGATCAAGTTTTCTGATGTGGCAGGAGAGGACGAGGCGAAGGAGCTTCTGACAGAGATCGTTGATTATCTCCACAATCCGCACAAATACACAGAGATCGGAGCTTCCATGCCAAAAGGTGCCCTTCTTGTAGGACCTCCAGGAACAGGTAAGACTCTTCTTGCCAAGGCTGTTGCAGGTGAAGCGGAAGTACCGTTTTTCTCTATCTCAGGTTCTGAGTTTGTAGAGATGTTTGTCGGTATGGGTGCTGCCAAAGTCCGTGACCTTTTTAAACAGGCGAATGAGAAAGCTCCATGTATTGTCTTTATCGACGAGATCGATACCATTGGTAAGAAGCGTGACGGTGCCGGATTCACAGGCGGTAACGATGAGCGTGAGCAGACACTGAACCAGCTTCTGACAGAGATGGATGGTTTTGACGGCTCCAAGGGTGTTGTGATCCTTGCGGCAACAAACCGTCCGGATTCCCTGGACCCGGCACTTCTCCGTCCGGGACGTTTTGACCGGAGGATCCCGGTAGAGCTTCCTGACATTCAGGGACGTGAGGAAATCCTCAAAGTCCATGCGAAGAAGATCAAGATCGCAGACACCGTAAGATTTGATGAGATCGCCAAGGCAGCAGCCGGTGCTTCCGGTGCAGAACTTGCCAACATCGTCAATGAAGCTGCCCTCCGTGCTGTCCGTGACGGACGTAAGTTCGCAACACAGGCAGACTTCGAGGAGAGTATAGAGGTTGTTATCGCAGGATATCAGAAGAAGAACCGTGTGCTTTCCAACAAGGAGAAACTGATCGTATCCTACCATGAGATCGGACATGCGCTGGTCGCTGCGAAGCAGACAGAGTCCGCACCGGTCCACAAGATCACGATCATCCCGCGTACTTCTGGTGCGCTTGGATACACCATGCAGGTCGATGAGCAGGAACACTACCTCATGACTAAAGAGGAACTGGAGAACAAGATCGCCACCTTCACCGGCGGACGTGCGGCGGAGGAACTGATCTTCCACTCCATCACAACCGGAGCATCCAACGATATCGAGCAGGCGACCAAGCTTGCCAGAGCGATGATTTCCCGTTATGGTATGAGCGATGATTTCGATATGGTTGCGATGGAGACCGTCAGCAACCAGTATCTTGGCGGAGATTCCAGCCTTGCATGCTCTTTTGAGACACAGACACTTCTGGATAAGAAGGTTGTCGACCTTGTCCGCACCCAGCATGAGAAGGCACTCAAGATCCTTCAGGATAATATCGGCAAGCTTCATGAGCTGGCAAAGTATCTCTATGAACACGAGACGATCACAGGCGAAGAATTCATGAAGATCCTTGAGGCTCCGTCCGAGATCCCGGGTGTAAGCCTTACAAAAGAATAAAAGACGCCGCTATTTTGAGCGTGCGGCAGAAGAACAGAAGACAGTTCCGGCGAAATTCGTTGAGAACTGTCTTTTTTTATGCTATACTACGAAGAAGAATGAATACTGCCCGGTCGGAATGGGCAGCCAGACAGGAATAAGGGAGGTGCAGCCGGTGTCGGGAATGGATTGCAGAACAGCAGAGAGTATGGTCACGCGCTTTATCGATCACAGTCTGTCTGTGAACGAACTGGAAGAATTTCTGGATCATATAGAGACCTGTCCCTCCTGCTATGATGAACTGGAAACTTATTTTATCGTGCATGAGGCGATGCAGCAGCTTGATGAAGAGGAGGACGGGACCGTCCTTGACTTTAAGAAACTTCTGGAGCAGGAGATCCGGAGATCCAGACGTTTCATTCATCAGACAAGAGGAATCCGTTTTACTGTGGGGCTTATCTGCGTGGCAGCCGCTGTGGCCTTGTGCGTATTCGTGATTTTTGCTATATTAGGGAAATAGAAGTACTGTGAACAGTACAAACAGAGCATCGTATGTGAGCCAAAATGTAACAGGAGGACAGGAACTTGAGTGAAAAAATATTATTGATAGATGGACACAGCATACTGAACCGCGCTTTTTATGGACTTCCGGATCTGACCAATTCAGACGGGAAACATACAGGCGCGGTTTATGGATTTTTGAATATCCTTTTCCGTATTCTTGAGGAGGAAAAACCAGATTATCTGACTGTTGCGTTCGATCTTCATGAGCCGACTTTCCGCCATAAGATGTACGAGGCATACAAAGGCACGAGGAAGCCGATGCCGTCAGAACTGCGTGAGCAGGTACCTCTGATCCGGGAAGTACTCACGTCCATGGGAGTCAAGACCGTATCCATGGCAGGATATGAGGCGGATGACCTTCTTGGCACACTGGCGTTCCGAAGTGAGAAACAGGGGATGGATGTCACGATCCTTTCCGGAGACCGTGACCTTCTCCAGCTTGCGACAGACAAGATCATGATCCGTCTGCCAAAGACATCCCGGGGCAAGACAACGATCGAGAACTTCCATGCGGAGCAGGTCCTGGAGAAATATCAGGTAACACCGCCGCAGATCATTGAACTTAAGGCCCTGATGGGTGACTCCGCCGACAATATCCCGGGGATCCCGGGCGTCGGAGAGAAAACAGCGACCAAGCTGATCGTACAGTATGGCTCCATTGAGAATGCACATGAGCATCTCGAGGAAGTGAAGCCAAACAAGGCGAAGGAATCTCTCAGGGAGCATTACGATCTGGCTGTCTTAAGTAAAACTCTGGCAACGATCAATACGGACAGTCCGCTGGAATTTTCCTACGAGGAGGCAAGGCTTCAGGATCTCTATACGCCGGAAGCTTATGAACTCTGCAAACGTCTGGAGTTCAAGAACCTTTTAAGCCGTTTTGATGCGGCAAGTGTGTCACAGCAGACGATGACAGATGACTTTTTTACCTGCGAAGACCTTTCTGGGGCAGAGGCACTTTTCCAGAAGGCAGCAGCGAAGCCTTATGTCGGCGTAGAACTTCTCTGTGACAGGGAAGACGTTTACGGAGTCGGGATCGCACTGGAGGAAGAGGAAGTTTATCATATTCCGGCGCAGGGGCTTATGACAGGCGACTATCTCTGCGGTAAATTAAAAGAACTTGCCGACACGACGGTCCTCTGCTGCATGGATGTCAAGAGCGTTCTGAAACATGTGAAACTTACAGAAACTTCCCATGTGTTTGATACAGGAATCGGTGTATATCTTCTGAATCCGCTGAAATCTTCCTACACTTTCGACGACGTGGCAAAGGAATATCTCGATGGGAAACTCCTTCCGACCCGGGAGGACCTTCTTGGCAAAGACAGCATCCAAAAAGCCTGGGAAAAATCCTCCGAAGGACTGGGAACTTACGCCTGCTATGTGGCATATACAGCTTTGGCGTCCAGAGGATCGATCGAAAAAGCCCTCCACGAGACGGAAATGTGGAAAGTCTACACAGAGATCGAGCTTCCGCTGGTATTTACCCTGAATTCCATGGAAGAGTGGGGAATCTGCGTCAAGGGCGAAGAATTAAAGAGCTACGGAGAAAAACTGAGCGTCCGCATCCAGGAACTGGAAAAAATGATCTGGGAACAGGCAGGAGAAGAATTCAACATCAACTCTCCGAAACAGCTCGGTGTGATCCTGTTCGAAAAAATGGGGATTCCGGGCGGCAAGAAGACAAAGACGGGTTACTCTACAGCCGCAGATATCCTTGAGAAACTTGCACCGGAACATGAGATCATCAAAAACATCCTGGAATACCGCCAGCTTGCGAAACTCAAATCCACTTATGCAGACGGACTGAGTGCTGTGATCGAACCGGATGGAAGGATCCATTCCACCTTTAACCAGACGATCACAGCGACAGGACGTATCAGCAGTACGGAGCCGAACCTTCAGAACATTCCGGTCAGAATGGAACTCGGACGGCTGATCCGCAAAGTTTTTGTGCCGGAAGATGGTTTTGTATTCCTGGATGCGGACTACTCGCAGATCGAACTTCGAGTACTCGCGCATATGTCCGGGGACGAGAAGCTGATCCAGGCATACAGAGAGGCACAGGATATCCACCGCCTGACAGCATCTCAGGTATTCCACGTGCCGTTTGACGAGGTGACATCATTGCAGCGAAGAAACGCCAAGGCGGTCAACTTTGGTATCGTATATGGGATCAGCTCCTTCGGACTCAGTCAGGACTTAAGCATCACTCGTAAAGAGGCGGCAGCATATATCGAGAAATATTTTGAGACTTATCCAAAGATCAAGGGATTTCTGGATGGACTTGTTGAAAATGCAAAAGAAAAAGGCTATGTGTCCACCATGCTCGGACGCCGCCGTCCGGTACCGGAACTGAAATCCAGTAATTTCATGCAGAGGTCTTTTGGCGAACGAGTGGCGATGAACTCTCCGATCCAGGGAAGCGCGGCAGACATCATCAAGATCGCGATGAACCGTGTCTATGAGAGGATGAAACAGGAAGGCCTGGAGTCAAGGCTTGTCCTCCAGGTACACGATGAGCTTCTGATCGAGACAAAGAAAGAAGAGATCGAAACCGTTTCAAAGATCCTGGAAGAAGAAATGAAAGGTGCTGCACATCTCTCCGTGGAGCTTGAGATCGACATGCACGAAGGCGAAAACTGGTATGAGGCAAAATAAAATGAAGATCATAGGAATCACTGGCGGGGTCGGTGCCGGTAAGAGCACCGTCCTCGATCATCTTGAAAAACAATACAATGCCTGTGTACTCCAGGCGGACAAGATCGGTCATCTTGTCATGGAGCCGGGCGGCATCTGCTATGAACAGGTGATTGCATTATTTGGAAAACAAATCATAAAAAATGATAAAACCATTGACCGGAAGATAGTTTCTGATGTAGTATTTGCCCATGAAGAAATGCGGCAGAAACTGGATGACATCATCCATCCGGCTGTAAAAAGCTATATTCTGGATAAGATCGAAGAACAAAAAAAGGCAGGCTGTACGCTCATGATAGTGGAGGCTGCGCTTCTTCTGGAAGATCATTATGATGCATTTTGTGACAAAGTGTGGTATATTCATACAGACCAGGAAATCCGGATCGAACGTCTGATGAGCAGCCGCGGCTATACAAGAGAGAAAGCCGAAAACATCATCGCACGTCAGGCAACGGAAGGATTTTTCCGGGAACATGCAGATTATATCATACAGAATAATGGAGATCTGGACGAAACATGGTGTCAGATCGAAGAAGGGATCAGAGCATTATGAGATTTTGCAGTATTGCAAGCGGCAGCAGCGGAAATTGTATTTACATAGGATCTGAGCAGACACATATGCTGGTGGATATCGGGATCAGCGGGAAGAAGATGGAGGCAGGGCTTAACAGCATTGACCTTACCGGACGCGACCTGGACGGGATCCTGATCACCCATGAGCATTCTGATCACATCAAGGGACTTGGAGTGATCGCGCGCAGATACGGACTTCCGGTCTATGCGACGGAAGGGACGATAGATGCAATGCTGGAGAGCGGATCCCTGGGGAAACTTCCGGAGGGAATCTTTCATGAGATCCGGGAGGATGAACCTTTTCATGTCAAAGATCTGACCATCAATCCGTTTGGCATCCCCCACGATGCGGCACAGCCTGTCGGCTACCGCGTGGAATGTGGAGACAGCTCCGTAGGGATCGCGACGGATCTTGGCAAATATGATGAGTATATTGTCGAAAATCTTCAGAATCTGGATGCTCTTCTTCTGGAAGCAAACCATGATATCCGGATGCTTCAGGTAGGCAGATACCCTTATTACCTGAAACAGAGGATCCTGGGTGACAGAGGGCATCTGTCCAACGAAAATGCAGGCAGGCTTCTGTGCCGTCTCCTCCATGACAACATGAAGGCAATTTTTCTTGGACATTTGAGCAGGGAAAATAATTACGAAGAACTTGCTTACGAGACTGTATGTTCAGAGGTAACACTGGGAGATAACCCTTACAAATCAAAAGATTTCAGAATTCAGGTAGCGCACAGAGATTTTGCTTCTGAGGCAGTTACCGTATAAGAGAAAGGGAGAAAGTCATGAAAAAAACAATCATTACAGTAGTAGGAAATGACACCGTAGGAATCATTGCAAAGGTATGTACCTATCTTGCAGACAACAACGTAAATATTCTGGATATTTCCCAGACTATCGTACAGGGGTATTTTAACATGATGATGATTGCAGACACCAGCGGTTCAGAGAAGGATGCTGCAACCATTTCAAAGGAACTTTCTGAAATCGGCGACAAGATCGGTGTAGTGATCCGCTGCCAGCATGAAGATATTTTCAATGTAATGCACAGAATCTAAAACCTTGATAAACCTTATACAAAGGAGCACCGACATGATAAATATTTTTGAAGTAAACGAAACAAACAAAATGATCGAGCAGGAAAACCTGGATGTGCGTACCATCACCATGGGAATCAGCCTTCTGGACTGCATCGACAGTGATCTTGACACTATGAACCAGAAAATCTACGACAAGATCACCACAAAGGCAAAAGACCTCGTAGCTACCGGTGACAAGATCGCAACAGAGTTTGGGATCCCGGTCGTAAACAAACGAGTTTCTGTGACACCGATCGCGCTCGTAGGCGGCGTGGCATGTCACTCCACCGAAGATTTCGTATCTGTTGCAAAGACTCTTGACAGAGCGGCAAAGACCATCGGAGTCAACTTCATCGGCGGATATTCTGCACTGGTAAGCAAGGGAATGACACCGGCAGAGGAACTTCTGATCCGCTCCATCCCGCAGGCACTTGCTGTGACAGAGCGCGTGTGCAGTTCTGTAAATGTTGGTTCCACCAAGACTGGTATCAACATGGATGCAGTCAAATTAATGGGCGAGATCGTTCTGGAGACAGCGAAGGCTTCCAGAGATCAGGATTCCCTTGGTTGTGCGAAACTGGTCGTATTCTGCAATGCACCGGATGATAACCCGTTCATGGCAGGAGCTTTCCATGGCGTAACAGAGGCAGACTGTATCATCAACGTTGGTGTCAGCGGCCCTGGCGTTGTTAAGACAGCTCTGGAATCCGTTCGTGGAGCAGATTTCCAGACACTCTGCGAGATGATCAAGAGAACAGCCTTCAAGGTAACACGTGTAGGCCAGCTTGTTGCACAGGAAGCATCCAGGCGTCTTGGTGTGCCGTTCGGCATCGTTGACCTTTCCCTGGCACCGACACCGGCGATCGGCGACAGTGTTGCTGAGATCCTTGAGGAGATCGGGCTTGAGAGAGTAGGAGCACCGGGAACCACAGCAGCTCTTGCACTTCTGAACGACCAGGTCAAGAAGGGCGGCGTTATGGCAGCTCAGGCAGTCGGCGGATTAAGCGGTGCGTTCATTCCGGTCAGCGAGGATCAGGGAATGATCGATTCCGTAAACCTTGGTGCACTGACACTTGAGAAACTCGAAGCCATGACCTGTGTCTGCTCTGTAGGTCTTGATATGATCGCAATTCCAGGAGATACCAAGGCATCTACCATCGCCGGAATCATTGCAGATGAATCTGCGATCGGTATGATCAACCAGAAGACAACAGCAGTCAGAGTGATCCCGGTGATCGGCAAAGGCGTAGGCGAGACCGTAGAGTTTGGCGGACTCCTTGGTTATGCACCGATCATGCCGGTAAATCAGTTCTCCTGCGAGGCATTTGTAGAGAGAGGCGGACGTATCCCGGCTCCGATCCACAGCTTCAAGAACTAAGGCAGGATCAACTGCGATACCTGTGACAGCGAAAAAAATGTCAAAGAAGTCAAAAAATGATTGACAGGGACAATTTCGTGTGGTAAAGTATAAAACAACAAAACCGATGAGGAAGAAGAGTAAATGATCCGGCAACATTCCAGAGAGCAGGTACTGGTGGAAGCCTGTATGAAGCGGATGATCGAATGGCCTTCCGAGGGCAGTCCGAAATTTGAATCCAGAGAGTAGGCACTGACGGGAACCGAACCCGTTATCAATCAGGAGTGTATGTTTGTACATGAGAAAGTGGACGATACGTCAATTTGAGTGGTACCGCGATAATAAGAAATTATTACCGTCTCAAGCATAGCTTGGGACGGTTCTTTTTTTCTCATGGCACATTAAAATGAATGTAGAAAGAGAGAGGAAAAAACAATGAAAAAAAGAATGTTAGTAATCGCAGCAGCAGTAGCAACCAGCATGATGATGGCTTCACCGGTAATGGCGGATGATTTCAAGGTAGGTATCTGCAACTATGTAGATGATGCTTCCCTGAACCAGATCGTAGACAATATCCAGTCCCGCCTTGAGGAAATCGGCGAAGAAAAAGGTGTCACTTTTGATGTATCTTATGATAACTGTAATGCAGATGCCAGCGTTATGGAGCAGATCATCTCTGACTTCCAGGCTGACAATGTAGACCTGATGGTAGGTGTCGCAACACCGGTTGCCATGCGTATGCAGTCCGCAACAGAGGGAACCGATACACCGGTCGTTTTCTCCGCAGTATCTGATCCGGTTGGATCCGGTCTTGTAGAATCTCTGGATGCTCCTGGAGCAAACATCACAGGAACCAGTGATTATCTGGATACTTCTTCCATCATGAAACTGATCCAGGCACAGAACCCGGATGTAAAGAAGATCGGTCTTCTCTATGATGTAGGACAGGATTCCTCTACAACAGCGATCCAGGAAGCAAAGGATTATCTGGATGAAGAAGGAATCGAATATGTAGAGCGCACCGGAACCACAACAGACGAAGTTCAGCTTGCAGCAGAAGCACTGATCGCAGACGGTGTGGATGCAGTCTTTACACCAACCGACAACACCATCATGACAGCAGAGCTTTCTATCTATGAGAAATTCATTGAAGCAGGGATCCCGCACTACACAGGAGCTGACTCCTTCGCACTGAACGGTGCATTTGTAGGATACGGTGTTGACTATGCAAACCTCGGACAGAAAACAGCAGACATGATCGCTGATATCCTGGTAGACGGTGCAAAACCGGAAGAAACAGCAGTTGAAACATTTGACAATGGTACTGCAACAGTAAATACAGAAACATGCGAAGCTCTTGGACTTGACCTTGAGACCATCAAAAAAGATTTCGAACCTCTCTGCACACAGGTAAACGAGATCACCACAGCAGAAAGCTTCGACGATGTAGAAGCGAAATAAAGTTACTGTGAATGGAAGGAACAGTAACAAATAAACCTAATTGGAGGAATTCATCGTGACGATTGCAACAATGCTCTCCCTCGGAGAGACTGCCCTGAAGCTCGGACTGATCTGTTCCCTGACTGTCCTTGCTCTGTTTCTTAGCTATTCCATGCTGAATGTCTGCGATCTTTCTACTGACGGCTGCTTTACTTTCGGAGCAGCCGTAGGTGCTGTCGTGGCAGTCAGCGGTCATCCGTTCCTGTCTATTCTGGCGGCCATGCTCGCCGGTGTGGGTTCCGGATTTGTGACTGCGATCCTGCAGACGAAGCTTGGCGTTGACAGCCTGCTCGCAGGAATCATCGTAAATACAGCGCTTTATTCTGTGAACATTGCGGTGATGGGAGGTTCTTCCCTCATCAATATGAACAGGACTACGACCGTATTTACCATGATGAAAGATGCGCTTGCAGGTACACCATTGAAGGGAAGAGAGGATATCCTCATTGCTGCGATCGCGGTGATCCTTGTCATCGTATTTCTGGTATTTTTCCTGAAGACAAGACTTGGTCTTGCGATCCGTGCAACCGGAAATAACTCTGATATGGTCAAATCTTCCTCGATCAACCCGGTATTTACAACGATCATCGGACTGTGTGTAGCCAACTCCTTTACCGCACTTTCCGGATGCCTTCTGTCCCAGTCACAGAAATCTGTAGATATCAACATCGGACAGGGAATGGTCACGATCGCACTGGCATCCCTGCTGATCGGAGGCACGATCCTCGGCCGCGGCGGAATCTTTGTGAGAGCCGTAGGAATGGTCCTTGGGTCCTTTATTTTCCGTCTGGTCTATACGATCGCGCTTCGTTTCAACATGCCGGCGTTCATGCTGAAACTCGTATCATCTGTCATCGTTGTCCTTGCGATCTCCGGTCCATATCTTAAGAAGCAGTGGCCGCAGATCCGCCGCAGACTGACACACAAAAAAGGAGGCAGATGATCATGTTAAAAATCAGCCATATCTCAAAAACATTTAATCCGGGAACTGTCAATGAGAAAAAAGCGATCACAGATCTTTCGCTTGAACTCAAAAAAGGTGATTTTGCAACGATCATTGGTTCCAACGGAGCGGGAAAATCCACTCTTTTTAATGCAATCTGTGGTGACTTTATGACAGATACAGGTGCGATCGAGCTGGATGGCAGGGATATTACTTTCATGCCACAGCATGCACGCGCAAGAGAGATCGGACGTCTTTATCAGGATCCGATGCGTGGAACAGCCCCGGGCATGACGATCGAGGAAAACCTTGCTCTTGCAGCCGGTAAGGGCGGCTGGCTTTCCCATACGACCCGCCAGGAAAAAGAGAGATTCCGCGAGGAGTTAAAGAAACTCGACATTGGTCTGGAAGAGCGTATGAGTCATCCGGTAGGACTTCTTTCCGGTGGCCAGAGACAGGCACTTACCCTTCTGATGGCGACGATGAATCCGCCGAAATTACTTCTTCTGGACGAGCACACCGCAGCACTTGACCCGGGAACCGCCGAAAAGGTCCTGAATCTGACAAGACGTATCGTAGAAGAACATCAGCTTACCTGCCTGATGATCACACATAATATGCAGTCCGCGATCGACCTCGGAAACAGGATCCTGATGATGGACTCTGGAAATATCGTGCTTGATATCGGCGGAGAAGAAAAGAAAAATATGACCGTAGATGGTCTGCTTGAGAAATTCAGGACAGGAGCCGGTAAGGCCCTTGATAATGACCGTATCCTTCTGTCAGACTAAAATAACAGCAGCTGGCCCTAGATCAGGACCAGCTGTTTTTGATATTCATGGATGAATTTTTTGCCGCTTTTCTGGCAGAGTAGTTTTTCATAGAGATTTGATGCAAAGGTTGTTTCTGCAAGCAGTTTCAATCCAGTCTCATCGAGGAGACTGTCTGCGTCTGCGAGCTTGGTGAGAAGCGGGATCGAACTGCTGCGTTTGATCTCTTTCAGCAGTGCGCTGCTTTCTCTGCGGAAACCGAGGACACGGGCGTAGGGGACGGCAGACGGTACTTCACGGATATCCAGGATGATATGGAGCAGTGCGCGCTGGATCCTGGTCTGGGTGAGTTCTTTTGTCTTGAGGAGAGATGCAGCCTGAAGGAAACCATTGATCTCATTTGAACGGTTTACGATCCGCTCGGCGAGATTTCCGGAGACATCCAGATAATTGCAAAAACTGTCCGCCTTTCCCTTTAATATACAATAAGAAAGAAGTGGGTCAAAGGCATCTTCTGTCAGGCATTCATTTTTCCGCAGGGAAGAGGCAAGGAGTGTGCAGACCTCATCTGGAACCTGCGCGGTGATTCGGGAGATTGTTTCCTGCGTGAGATCGGATTTCAGAAGTTCGCGGATCGCAGAGGCAGACGCGAAGGGAATGTTATCGGCAGTAGTATCTGCAGAAACAGATGCAAAAGGAGCATCTGTGGAAACAGCGGCCGGAATCGTTTCGTGATATCCCATGCCCTGACGTTTCAGGGTGACTGGTTTTATATTGCTTTCAAGCCGCAGAAGTGCCTTGCAATATTCAATTCCAAGAATATTGTTCGGAGAATTCAGGATCTGCGCAATCTGATTCAGGAGCGGAGTCAGCACACCGTCAAAATCATCTCCTGTAAAGTTGCGGGGATTTCTGAAATATTCCATCAGTGCCTGGCTTCTGGCAGCAGGAAAGGACAGTCCTTTTCCCAGAAATTCTTTCAGTAATCGCCGGTATTCTTCTGGTTCCTTTACAAGAATTTCCGCAAGCTCCTGCAAGGCAGAAACGTCACCGTATTCACTTCCGAAACAAAGTTCATCCACAACATGCAGTCCATCCAGCATGGAAACCCCGCCCATGGCAAAAGCTTCCGCGCTGGCAGTGCTCACCGACACCGGCATTTCAAGCACGAGATCCGCACCACATCGAAGTGCCATCTCAGCCCGCACATGTTTCGAAAGGAGCGCCGGCGTGCCCCTTTGCACATAATCGCCACTCATGGCAACGATCACATAATCTGCCCCCAGTTCTTTTTTGCAGTAATCTATCTGATATTTATGTCCCCTGTGAAACGGATTATACTCCGCAATGATCCCGGTTACTTTCATAATAAAATCCTTTCTGCCCACGGCAAAAGTTATCTGGTTTTCCTATTGTAGCATACGAAAAAAAACGCGGCAAGCTGATATCATTAAGATGTATTGTAAGCAATGCCACAAAATGATAAAATCTGTTTAAACAGCTAAATCGCAGGAAGGAGACGGATATGAAAAAAAGAACTCTGAAAAAAGTCCGCATACAGCTTCTGATCTGTATCCCGCTTTTATGCATTGGAATTATTGCAGCAGGTATTTTGATTGTCAAAAACTTATCCTGGGCAGAAATATCAATGGCCGCCGTGGGTATTTTGATCGGTATATACGGATTGTATGGAATTCTGGATGCCAGGAATTTCTTTATTACGTATGATGATGAAGAAATCATGGTCAGAGATTTTCGGAGAAAAACAAAAAAATTTTATTATCAGGATTTGGAAGGGTTCTGTTTTCAGAATAATTTTGAAGAGATTATTCTTTACTTTAAAAACGGCAGGATCGTGCTTGATGATGCGACCGAGGAAAAAGAACCTTTGGTCAAGGTTGCAGAGAGAAAATATGCAAAATATCATTGTGGACAAAGAATGCCGGAGCTCTGGGAAAGATCCAGACATACGGTTATTCTTGTCGTGCTTGCCGTTTGGGGTATGTGCATGGCATGTATGGGAATCGCCAGTATACTTCCGCCGAGAGAAGAAACAGAATTTTATGGACAGATCCATGCAGAACCGATCGAGCATTACGCTGAAGATATGAAATTTTATATGGATGGAAAAGAAATCCATATAGCTGGTTATGAAGAGGTTCTGTTGAACAAAGAATTATTTCAGGAAGAACTTCTGGCAGGCAAAAAGTTCAAACTGGAAACAGAACTGGCAGGAGAAAAAAAGGAAATGTATTATGCGGTGCGATATCTGGAAGATGAAGATGGAAATGTGCTTATTTCTTATTATTCCAGCGGAAAAACAAATCTGTTTTTTATCTCAGGGCTGGCGGCAGTGATTCTTGCGATGACAGTCTTTATGTGGAGAGTAGATGTAAATAAGAAAAAATATGCGAGGATATATAGATTTTTCTTTAAGGACTGAAAAAGTTCGTGATTTTGCCCGGATTGCACGTTAAAAAATACCGCTCTTTGGAAGAATCTACATGTCAACTACTTGAAATGCACAAATTCTGGGGGTATAATAAGTCTAACCGTGAGGTCGTATTCTGGATGCTCACATGGTCATAAGGCCGAAATGACGAAAGGAGAATTGCGGAAGTAACTGAAAACGGTTGTGGTAGTGAGTTAATATACTCAAAGATACCTGAAATCCGAGGTATTCGTTTGTGCTGACGTAACAGCAGCTGGAGTTGTAGGAAAAAAACCAGTGCAAGTTGAAATAGTCTTGCTAACTAAGGAGTAGAATCCTGATGGTAACAGCTGAGCAATGGTATAAGTCCACGAAAACCAAGTGGCAAAATATTAAAAACTAGGAAAGGAAAAGCTATTTCAGATGAAAACTAAACCTATATCTAATCAATGATATGAATTTATAGGTATGTACCGATGGCTTAGTCGGGAATTTACGGCTGTGGAGTGTAGATGAACTTGTGAGTAGTAAATCACTTGGTGATTACCAAAGCATACACGTTGAAGCAGTAACTATAAATCGTGAGATTATAGCGAATCATCTGGCATATACATGCTTGTATATGTTTCGAGTAGCAGCCATTTAATCATGGGATTTGTTGATTTACTCAAAGAAAGAGCCAAAAAAAGCATCAAAACTATCGTACTGCCAGAAACAGAGGACATGAGAACTCTCGAGGCAACTGATAAGATTCTGAAAGAGGGAGTTGCCAAGATCATCCTCATCGGAAACGAAGAAGAAATCAATAAGAAAGCTGCTGAAGGCGGATTCGATATCTCCGGAGCAACAATCGTTGACCCAGAGACATCTGACAAAACTCAGGCTTACATTGACAAATTTGTAGAACTGAGAGCTAAGAAAGGTATGACACCTGAAAAAGCAAAAGAGATCCTTCATACTCAGTACCCATACTATGGTGTAATGATGGTAAAAATGGGCGATGCAGACGGTATGGTGTCCGGTGCATGTCACTCTACAGCAGACACACTTCGTCCATGCCTGCAGATCCTCAAAACAAAACCAGGAACCAAACTGGTATCCGCATTCTTCCTGATCGTAGTTCCGGACTGCGAATACGGCGCAAACGGAGCATTTGTATTTGCTGACTCTGGTCTGAACCAGAACCCGACTCCGGAAGAACTTTCTGCAATCGCAGCATCTTCTGCAGAATCCTTCCAGCTTCTTGTTGAGGAAGAACCGATCGTTGCAATGCTTTCACACTCCACAAAGGGAAGTGCAAAACATCCAGACGTAGACAAGATGGTAGAAGCTACAAGAATCGCAAAAGAAGAACATCCGGAACTCAAACTGGACGGAGAATTCCAGCTTGACGCAGCAATCGTACCAAGCGTTGGTGCATCCAAAGCTCCGGGAAGCGAAGTTGCCGGTAAAGCAAACGTTCTGGTATTCCCTGACCTTGATGCAGGAAACATCGGATACAAACTTGCTCAGCGTCTTGGCAAAGCAGAAGCATACGGACCTGTTACACAGGGTATCGCAAAACCAGTCAACGACCTGTCCAGAGGATGCTCTGCAGATGATATCGTTGGTGTTGTTGCTATCACAGCTGTACAGTGCCAGGCAGAAGACAAATAATTTTGCCACAAACAATAAATAATATTACATATTGAAATATATGGAACAGGAGATATTAAGATGAATGTATTGGTAATTAACTGCGGAAGTTCCTCTCTGAAATATCAGCTCATCAACTCTGATACAGAGGATGTTCTGGCAAAGGGTCTTTGCGAAAGAATCGGAATCGACGGAAGACTGGTTTATCAGAAAGCCGGATCTGACAAAGAGATCACAGAGTGTGCAATGCCTACACACAAAGAAGCAATCCAGTTCGTACTGGATGCACTGACAAACGACAAGACAGGTGCGATCAAGAGCCTTGGCGAAGTAGATGCGATCGGACATCGTATCGTACACGGTGGCGAGAAATTCGCTTCCTCAGCAGTGATCACAGACGAGATGATCGCAACAGTAGAAGAGTGCAACGACCTTGCACCACTTCACAACCCGGCAAACCTGATCGGTATCCGTGTCTGCGCAGAACTTATGCCAGGCGTACCGCAGGTTGGTGTATTTGATACAGCTTTCCATCAGACAATGCCTGCAAAAGCATATCTGTACGGACTTCCGATCGAATACTACAAAAACTACAAAGTAAGAAGATATGGTTTCCACGGAACCTCCCACAGCTTCGTATCCAAACGTGCTGTAGAATTCCTCGGACTTGACAAAGACAACTCCAAAGTTATCGTCTGCCACCTTGGAAACGGATCTTCCATCAGTGCTGTTCAGAACGGCAAATGCGTAGATACTACAATGGGACTTACACCACTTGAGGGTGTTGTTATGGGAACACGTTCCGGTAACATTGACCCGGCAATCGTTGAGTTCATCGCAAAGAAAGAGAACCTTGACCTTGCAGGTGTCATGAATGTCCTGAATAAGAAATCCGGTCTTCAGGGTATGTCCGGAGTCGGCAGCGACATGCGTGACATCAGAGCAGCAATCGAAGCAGGAAACGAAGATGCTAAGAATGCATACGATGTACTCTGCTATGGTATCGCTAAATTCGTTGGCGGCTATGTAGCAGCCATGAACGGTGTAGATGCGATTGTATTTACAGCTGGTATCGGCGAGAACGTAGGAGCACTTCGTAAAGATGTATGTAACTACCTTGGATACCTCGGAGTTGAGATCGATGACACTGCAAACAACACATTTGGAGAAGAAATCGTTATTTCCACACCGAACTCCAAAGTCAAAGTTGCAGTTATTCCTACCAACGAAGAGCTTGCAATCTGCAGAGATACAGTAGCTTTAGTAAAATAAGTAATCGTATTACTGCATAAATAAAGAAATAAGAGAGGGAATTTACCGTATCGGCAGATTCCTTCTCTTTATCTATGCTAAATGTAGTATACCCTGCCAGAAAATCTGGCAGAAAAATACAAAATAATTAAAAAATCAGATTGACAAACCAAGGTCATCTATGTATAATTGATAAGGTGTGAGTAGGAGATAATTATGCAGATTCATTTATCAGAGATTATTGATAGTGAAGGAAAGATCATTCAGATCACTCCTGAGCTTGAACTAGATACAATTTCATTTCAGTTGGGAGAATATCCGATTCTGGATAAGACTCCGGTGAATCTTACCATTGCCAATACCGGCAATAAGGTACTGGAATTAACCGGTAACGGAAGTGTCACAGTCGGTATTCCGTGTGACCGCTGTCTTGAGCAGGTTTCCGTTGAGATCCCATACAGCATTGAGCGCAAGCTGGATATGAAACAATCTGATGAAGACAGAGTAGAAGATCTGGATGAGAATGACTATCTCACGGGAATAGACCTGGATGTGGACCGGTTGGTCTATCTTGAGGTACTGATGAACTGGCCTTTGAAGGTTCTCTGTAGAGAGAACTGCAAAGGAATCTGCAGCCAGTGCGGGAAGAACCTGAACCAGGGACCCTGCGGATGCGCAGAGGAACCGAAGGATCCACGTATGGCCGCCATCAGTGATATATTTAGTAAATTTAAGGAGGTGTAACCTATGTCCATATGTCCAAAGAACAAATCATCCAAAGCTAGACGTGACAAAAGACGTGCTAACTGGAAAATGAGTGCTCCGAACCTGGTAAAATGCAGCAAATGCGGCGCCCTGATGATGCCTCACAGAGTTTGTAAAGAGTGCGGAAGCTACAACAAGAAAGAAATCGTGAAAGTAGAAGACTAATCACAACAAT
>CAKRXU010000025.1 GCA_934424575.1 uncultured Blautia sp. | reverse complement strand
TTTATCGATTTTTCCAGTGAAAAAGACCGGATGTACCGTGTGCTGGGACGGATAAAGAGATTCCAGAGAGAACATGGATCTGCACAGGCAAAGAGCAGATGGGCTTATGCGAAACGTCTGAATATCGAACTGGGCAGAAAAATTGCAGGAGCAGTCATAAAATATGCAAAAGAGAACTATGCAGATGTAATTGTTTTCGAATACTTGGAGACAAAGGGAAAGATATCTGGGAGAAAGAAACAGAAACTGCATCTGTGGAGAAAACAGGATATCCAGAAATGCTGTGAACATCAGGCACACAGAAACAGGATGAGGATATCAAGGATCTGTGCATGGAATACCAGCAGGCTTGCGTATGATGGAACCGGAACAGTTACCCGTGATCCGGGAAACCACAGCCTGTGTGTATTTCAGACAGGAAAACGATATAATTGTGACCTGTCAGCATCTTATAATATTGGAGCAAGATATTTTATCAGAGAGCTTTTAAAACCCCTTCCGGTAACGGAAAGGTCTTTGCTGGAGGCAAAAGTCCCTGCAGTAAAGCGTAGAACCTCATGTGTTTATGCGGATCTGAGAAAACTCAGTTCAGAAATGAACTTAAGAGCAGCATAAACGCAGGCAGATATACAGTGGACTACCTGTTATGTGGGAACCTGTCGTATCCGGCATGGAAAATGCGCATAACTGCGCACCTAAGTTACAGGCGTATCCGCCGATATTTAGTCTGACGCCTAAAGCGTCTGGAAGCACGTGACTTCAGTCATGTGAGAATAGAGTTTTTAATTCACAGAATTGTAAAGTGCAGATCTGCATGATAATATGTTTTTATACAAAAGAATAAATCCCGGTTCCCCGGAGAGGAGAAATCATGCGTGATGAGACGAAACTGGATGTGTATACATCTGGAATAACCGGTGCAGATATGATGCAGGAATGAAACATCTTATGAGCAATAAAGAGATTATGAGCGGAAAAACGCCGGAAGAGGTTGCTGACATGCTGAATCTGCCTCTGGAGGAGATAAAAAAGGTTCAGGAAGAACAGATGATTGTGAACAAATAGTAAAGGCAAATTACTGAATGAAGCAATAGGGAACTGGGAAAAGTATAATGCGATAGTCTGAACGTGGTGTCTGCTTGTAAAAACAGATACCACGTTTGTCTATTCTTTATTTTGGTTCTTTTCCAGCAGCAAATACCATCATCATCTCGTTGGTAAGACTGCTGTTGGTGTCCTGACCGATAATTTGATCGCGTTCAAACCACTGTGCTATGGAAAGCTCTTTGTGATCCACCGTGAGAGTATCATCTCCGTCTACATCACAGAAAAATCCGAAAAGTAAAGTGCCGGAGAAGGACCATGGCTGGCTCTTGTAATAACGAAGATTTTTGACTTTAAGGCCGACCTCTTCCATGACCTCACGCTGGACGGTCTCTTCAATGGTTTCCCCAATTTCTGCAAATCCGGCGATCAGTGCATATTGTTTAAAGCTACGACCTTCATATTTGGAACAAATGATCTTGTCACCATTTGTGATGCCGACGATGACAGCCGGCATAAGCACCGGGTATTCCTGACGGCCACAGGAAGGACAGTACATCATACGCTCTTTTGTGTCATGTTTCATTGGTTTTCCGCAGCATCCGCAGAAACGACGATTTTTGTACCAGAACCAGAGCTGATATCCGGTGACTGTGGCGAAAGCAAGATACTGTGGCTGGACATAACGAAGCTCTCTTGTTTCATGGAATTCATAGCCCGGCAGCAGGGATGTATCAAGTCCCGGGATCAGATAAAAACGTTCCTGATCAATGGAGAAAAGATAGATATAATTTTCGTACAGATCGCTTACATTTCCTTCCAGTTCGCGAAAACGTGGAAGAGAGATGGAAACGTCATCTTCTCTTTTATGGAAGAAACACTTTCCATTTTCGTAAGCGAGAATGATGCTGTTGCCATCCGGTGTGACCGGTTTGTATTCATTATGATAAACATGAGGTGCGATATCCTGAATCATAAAAAATCCTCCTTTTGGTGATAATTACGTAGTGGTCATGCAGGACCGGAAAATATAATTCAGTATAGGACACACGCAGAAAAAATGCAACACAGAGAAAAAACGGGTGTGAAAAGAGATTATAACTTTTTACGTTACTGTTCACTCCGTTCACAGTAACGTAGCCAAAATTCATTCCAGATTGCCTGCGGCAATGGAATTTTGGCTTGTATGTCTCGGGATTTTGGCATATTCATGCCAAAACACCTCGCGGGATAGTAGTGTGTGAACAGTAACCTTTTTACTTATGAATTTGTGAAAAAAGTATCAGACACTATTGACAATGACTAAAGGGTATGTTACTATAATGTCAGTATAATTCCATATTGAACATATGAAGTGCTGGCTGTGTCCGCGTAGCAGTCAGAAGAGGGAATCAGGTGAGAGTCCTGAGCGATCCGGTCACTGTAACAGAGGAGCGAACCTTCATTATCCCATTGTACATAGTATGAGAAGGGGAAGGCAAGCGATGATCCTGAAGTCAGGAAACCTGCTTTGTATGGCGAGGTTAAACTTCCGTGTAAAGTGTAACAACCAACTTAGGGATATCCGCAGTCCCAGAGTGTTGTCTGCTTATTGGAAGCAGGCATTTTTTTATGGAATTCGCCTGTTCGTATGAATTATACCTCATGCTTGTAATTGCGGTAGCCGCCGCAGAGCATGGTAACCCATTAAGGGTATGATTAAATGGCAGGCGATACTGCTTCGGATGCATTCGTTCCCTCCGCATATTTGAACGGATTCATTGTCTACCCCGGAGCAGCATCGCAAATCCTCTATAAGAATGTTTGAATGACAGCATGACATTGGTCATAGCTGCTTTTTTTATATCTTCTTATAGGATATAATAGGATGAAAAGGGGATGGAGGTGAATATTATGGAGAAACCGTATTGGGAAGGTATGCATTATTCCTACTTCAGCAATAAGGAGTGCGAATATTTTCCATGCCATAAAGGGGCAGACCCGGAGAATTTTAATTGTCTGTTTTGTTATTGCCCGTTGTATGCACTGGGTGATAAATGTGGCGGGAGTTTTAAGTTTACGGATAAGGGATTTAAGGACTGCACGGATTGTCAGCTGCCGCATAAGAGGAAGAATTATGGGTATGTGACTGGGAAGTATGCGGAGTTGGTGGAGTTGATGAAGAAGATGGGGTAGGTGAGGAATGGGGACGCCTACGGAGAAACACCTCCTGTACGGGGACACGCTGCGTTTTCGGGATATGGTGAAATCCGCCTATGGATAACAGTTTTTGCAAACTCGCGCATGCTGCGCTCAGACAGAGCAAAAAGCTGTTATCGCGGATTTCGCCATATCCTCGAAAGCCTTGCTAAGTCCCCGTACAGGAGGTGTTTCTCCTACGGCTGACATTCGCTCACCGAGATGTGGCCCCTGAACGCCGCCCATAGGGCGGCAGATTAGGGGCGTTACAGTGGGAAAGCTGTTGCCATTATCTGTAATCTTGAATCTACTTACCAATACCAGGGCAGTGGCGCTCAAGGTGCCCGTACCCCGTCACAATTTGGCGCACCGCCCGCCAGCCTCCCATCTGCACCTCTCCGTCCAACTTCCACTACCTCTCCTCTAACACCATCTTCAGCCGTGGAATGTCATTACTCAAGATCAGTTCTTCTGGGAACATCTCCTCATGCACGAATTCGGCGGCGTAGGTGAAGTCTCCGATGTGCTCAGCGCCGTGGCTGTCGCTGGAGAGGACGATTGGGATGTTGTATTTGCGGCAGCAGCGCAGGATCTCGCGATTATTTGATCTGGTGTCGCCGCGGTAGCCGTAAGGTGCGAGAGAAGCTTCGTTAATTTCGAAGATCACTCCGAATTCTTTTGCTGCGACTGCAAGTGTCTCATAATCAACAGGAAAATGCGGATTATCGCAATGTCCGAGGATTTTCACACAAGGATGTCTCATTGCATTCAGATAAGCACTCGTATTTTCTTTCACAGAACCACTCTTATAATTCTGCGCATGCATGCTCGCAATCGCGTAATCTAATTTGCCAAGAAGCTCATCATTCAAATCCACATGTCCATCCACATCAAGGATATTCAGCTCAACCCCAAACAACAATTCAATCCCAAACCGCTTCTTAGGAGAATAAGAAAGACTTCTAAAATAAGAAGAAGTTCCAGCGGCAAGAGTCCCAGGTCCGTGGTCTGTGATGCCGAGAAGCTTTAATCCCTTCTTCGAAGCAGCTTTTGCCATATCAGAAACAGTACAGGTCGTTCCGTGCCCGCTTGCGATGGAATGTGTGTGTACATCAGAAAGATACATGTTTGTTCCTCCTCCGATCGGAAAAAATCGTTACTGTCAGATCCAATTACAGTAACAGAAACTATACTGATTTCAGTATGGCAGTCTAAAATCCAAAAGTCAACTCAAAAATCAAATTTCAAATAAAAACCAACACAAAACAAACAAAAACCACAACAAAACCCGCACAAAAAACCGATAAATACTGTTGGATTCCGTTGACATGCAGGAGCGCGTAGAGTATAATGATTCTATATGAATCGTGGCGTCATAGCGCCTTAAGAGGTGCCAGTGGCATGTCCGCTGATACATATGAGATATGGCGTTTGAGACACCATAAGAAAGGAGACGTGGAGATGTTTAATACCACAGATATTCCAAAGTCATCCAGAATTCCGAAACTGGTTGAGGCACTTTATGCCCACATGCCGGTTATCGAATCTGCAAGGGCGAAGCTTATCACAGAATCGTACAAGGCCACAGAGGGACAGCCTACGATCACCAGACGTGCAGAAGCTTTTGCCCACATTCTCCGTAATATCCCGATCATCATCCGTGACAACGAACTGATCGTTGGAAGCAGCACGATCGCACCGCGAGGATGTCAGACTTTCCCGGAATTTTCCTACCAGTGGCTGGAGGATGAACTGGATACGGTTGAAACGAGGAGTGCAGACCCGTTTTACATTGCTGAGGAGACCAAGCAGGAGTTAAGAGAAGTACATAAATACTGGAAGGGCAAAACCTCCAGCGAACTTGCAACCTCCTACATGGCACCGGAAGCGATCAGAGCAATCGAACACAATATTTTTACACCAGGCAACTATTTTTACAACGGTGTCGGACATGTAACTGTTAAATATGAAGAAGTTCTTGCAATCGGTTACAAGGGAATCATCGACAAAGCACAGGCAGAACTCGACAGATGTCAGGTTGGAGACGGCAATTACGTCAAGAAATCACATTTTCTTAAGGCAGTCATCCTTTCCTGCCAGGCAGTCATCGAATACGCAGAGCGTTATGCAGAGCTTGCGTCCCAGATGGCAGCAGAGTGCACCGATCCTGTACGTAAACAGGAACTTCTGCAGATCTCACAGAACTGCAGCCGTGTTCCGGCAAATGGAGCAACAAGCTTCTATGAAGCATGCCAGTCCTTCTGGTTTGTACAGCAGCTCCTTCAGGTTGAATCCAGCGGACATTCCATTTCCCCTGGACGTTTTGACCAGTATATGTATCCTTATTACAAGGCAGATCTTGACAAGGGCATCATCACCAGAGAATCCGCACAGGAACTTCTCGACTGTATCTGGGTCAAACTGAATGACCTCAACAAAGTCCGTGATGCAGCTTCTGCAGAGGGATTTGCAGGATACAGCCTTTTCCAGAACCTGATCGTCGGCGGTCAGGATAAGGATGGAAATGATGTTACCAATGACCTTTCTGTTATGTGTATCCTTGCATCCATGCATGTACACCTGCCGATGCCTTCTCTCTCCATCCGTGTATGGAATGGTTCCCCGCACGAACTGCTGATCAAGGCAGCCGAGCTTACAAGAACAGGTATCGGACTTCCGGCTTACTATAATGATGAAGTTATCATCCCGGCACTTCTGAACAGAGGACTGACTCTTGCAGATGCCAGAGAATACAACATTATCGGATGTGTAGAGCCGCAGAAAGCCGGCAAGACAGATGGATGGCATGACGCAGCATTCTTCAATATGTGCCGCCCGCTGGAACTCGTATTCTCCAATGGTATGGACAAGGGCGAGCTTGTTGGTATCCAGACAGGCGATGTCACCAAGATGACAACCTTCGAGGAATTTTATGATGCATACAAGAAACAGATGGAATACTGCATCTCCCTTCTTGTAAATGCAGACAATGCTATCGACGTTGCACACGCAGAGCGTGTACCGCTTCCATTTGAATCCTGTATGGTAGATGACTGCATCAGCAGAGGTCTTTCCATTCAGGAAGGCGGCGCGATCTACAACTTTACAGGTCCGCAGGGCTTCGGTATCGCAAACATGGCAGATTCCCTGTACGCGATCCGCAAACTTGTATACGAAGACAAGAAAGTTTCCATGGAAGAATACAAAGAAGCTCTTGCATGGAACTATGACAAAGGACTTGACGAGCAGTCAGTCAAAGATATCTCCGAGATGATCCTTAAGGGAATGCAGGACGGCGGCATGAATGTCACAGAAGACACAGCCAAAGCAGTCCTCACAACAGTCATGAGACTGAAACCTACAGAGGAGCAACTTCGCAGATTCACAGAGATCCATCACATGATCGACGAAGTTCCGAAATACGGAAATGCGATCGACGATGTAGACTATTTTGCAAGAGACGTAGCTTATACATACACACGCCCGATGCAGAAATACCACAATCCACGTGGAGGACAGTATCAGGCAGGTCTTTATCCGGTATCAGCAAACGTACCGCTTGGCGGACAGACAGGTGCAACACCGGATGGCCGTTATGCACATACACCGGTTGCAGATGGCGTTTCTCCATCCGCAGGCAAGGATGTCAAGGGACCGACAGCGGCAGCAACTTCCGTTTCCAGACTGGATCACTTCATCGTATCCAACGGAACACTGTTCAACCAGAAATTCCATCCGTCAGCACTGGCAGGAAGAGAAGGACTGGAGAAGTTTGTTTCCCTGATCCAGACATTCTTCGATCAGAAGGGAATGCATATGCAGTTCAACGTTGTTGACCGTGAAACTCTTCTCGACGCACAGAAACATCCGGAGAAATATTCTCATCTGGTTGTACGTGTTGCAGGTTACAGTGCACTGTTTACAACACTTTCCCGTTCTCTTCAGGATGACATCATCAGAAGAACAGAGCAGGGCTTCTAAAAGGAAGATATTATGGATTATTTACAGACAAAAGGCCGTATTTTTGATATCCAGAGATATTCGATCCACGATGGCCCGGGGATCCGTACGATCGTCTTTCTGAAGGGCTGCGTGCTCCGCTGCCGCTGGTGCTGTAATCCGGAATCACAGGAATACAAGATCCAGACTATGAAAGTCCTCGGTGAGGACAAAGTGATCGGCAGGGATGTCACCGTAGAAGAGATGATCCAGGTGGTTGAGCAGGATCGTCCGTACTACCGTCGTTCCGGCGGCGGCCTGACACTCTCCGGTGGTGAGAGCCTCTGCCAGCCGGAGTTTGCGAGAGACCTTCTCAGAGCTGCCAAGGAGCGGGGGATTAACACCGCCCTGGAGAGCATGGCATGCGCACCGTTTGAGGTGATCGAAGAAATCCTTCCATATCTTGATCTGTACCTGATGGATATGAAGCATACCAATCCGGCGAAACATAAGGAATTCACCGGCCGCCCGAATGATCTGATGATGGAAAATGCCCGTAAGGTTGCACTTTCCGGCAAATGCAAGCTGATCATCCGCGTTCCGGTGATCCCGACGTTCAATGCGACGGTTGAGGAGATCCAGGGAATCGCTTCTTTTGCGAACACCCTGCCTGGAGTAGAACAGCTCCACCTGCTTCCATATCATCGTCTCGGACAGGATAAGTATACCGGACTTGGCAGAGAATATCTGATGGATGGTATCCTTCCACCGACCGCAGAGGAGATGAACACCCTCAAGAGAGCGGCAGAGGCAGTAAGTTCCCTGCAAGTTCAGATCGGCGGCTGAGGATAAGAAAGCCAGATTACGAAAAAACAACAAAAACAACATTCAAGAAACGATAAAAACAACATAAAACAACGATAATTTCTTGACAATCCAGGTTATAAGGAGTAAAATCTTCTTAGAAATAAAACAAAACCCAAGCTATGCCCTGAGGGTTATCCTAATTGCCTCCAGGGTACGGCAAACCACACTGCTTTAGGAGGAAAATAAGCATGGTAAACGAATTTGAAATCAAAAAACAGATCTGTGACATCGGAAGACGTATCTACAACCGTAACATGGTTGCAGCAAACGACGGAAACATCTCCGTAAAACTGAACGACAACGAATTCCTCTGCACACCAACAGGTGTATCCAAAGGATTCATGACACCAGAGTTCATCTGTAAAGTAGATGCTCAGGGTAATGTGATCCAGGCTAACCCGGGATTCAAACCATCTTCTGAGATCAAAATGCACATGAGAGTATATCAGAAGAGACCAGACGTAGGATCTGTTGTACATGCTCATCCGATCTATGCAACATCCTTCGCTATCGCTGGTATCCCGCTTACACAGCCGATCATGCCAGAAGCTGTTATCGCTCTTGGATGCGTTCCGATCGCTGAGTACGGCACACCTTCCACAATGGAAATCCCGGACAACCTTGAGAAATATCTGCCATACTTCGACGCAGTTCTTCTTGAGAACCACGGAGCTCTTACATGGAGCACAGACCTGAACGCTGCATACATGAAGATGGAATCCGTAGAATTCTACGCACAGCTTCTGTATCAGAGCAAACTCCTTGGCGGACCGAAGGAATTCGACAAAGAAAACATCAAGAAACTGTATGAGATCCGTCGTAAATTCGGTATGCCAGGAAAACATCCTGCAAACCTCTGCCAGAACAAAGACGGCGTAAACTGCCACAACTGCGGTGGAGCATGCCACAATGAAGATTACAAACAGTTCCCAGGATATCAGTATGATTTCGTAGGCGGAGCAGCACCGACAGCAGAAACTACTACAGCAGCACCGGCAGCTAACGCAGACGCAGAACTGGTTGCAAACATCACAAAACAGGTTATGGCTCAGCTCGGGCTGAAATAATTCGTTATAAACGGTAGACGTTAAGGAGGACATCTCATGCCAATTAGTGAGAGCATGGTACAGGATATTGTACAGGAAGTAATGGCAAAAATGCAGATTGCAGATGCTCCGACTGGAAAACATGGCGTTTTCAAAGAAATGAACGACGCGATCGAAGCTGCCAAGAAAGCAGAACTGATCGTAAAGAAAATGTCCATGGATCAGAGAGAAAAAATCATCACCTGCATCCGTAAGAAAATCAAAGAAAATGCAGAAGTTATGGCTCGTATGGGCGTTGATGAGACCGGAATGGGTAATGTAGGAGACAAGATCCTCAAACATCATCTGGTAGCAGACAAGACACCTGGTACAGAAGATATCACAACAACTGCATGGTCAGGAGACAGAGGACTGACACTGATCGAGATGGGACCGTTCGGCGTGATCGGTGCGATCACACCATGTACCAACCCGAGTGAAACAGTACTCTGCAATACAATTGGTATGCTGGCAGGTGGAAATACAGTAGTATTCAACCCACATCCGGCAGCAATCAAGACTTCTATCTTCGCGATCAACCTGGTAAACGAAGCTTCTCTTGAAGCAGGCGGACCGGACAACATTGCCGTAACAGTTGAGAAGCCTACTCTTGAAACAAGTAATATCATGATGAAACATAAAGATATCCCGCTGATCGCAGCAACAGGCGGCCCTGGCGTTGTTACAGCAGTTCTTTCCTCCGGTAAGAGAGGAATCGGAGCTGGTGCAGGTAACCCACCGGCAGTTGTTGATGAGACAGCAGATATCCGTAAGGCAGCACAGGACATCGTAAACGGATGTACTTTCGATAACAACCTTCCATGTATCGCAGAGAAGGAAGTTGTTGCAGTATCTTCTGTAGTAGATGAACTGATGCACTACATGCTGACAGAGAATGACTGTTACCTGGCTTCCAAGGAAGAACAGGACAAACTGACATCCGTAGTTCTGGCAGGCGGCAAACTGAACCGTAAATGTGTAGGACGTGATGCTAAGACCCTTCTTTCCATGATCGGAGTCAATGCACCGGCAAATACCCGCTGCATCATCTTCGAGGGACCGAAGGAACATCCACTGATCACAACAGAGCTTATGATGCCGATCCTTGGTATTGTAAGAGCAAAAGACTTCGACGATGCTGTTGAACAGGCTGTATGGCTTGAGCATGGCAACCGTCACTCCGCTCACATTCATTCCAAGAATGTGGACAACATCACCAAATATGCGAAAGCAATCGATACTGCGATCCTTGTTAAGAATGGCCCGTCCTACTCTGCACTTGGATTCGGTGGAGAAGGTTTCTGTACATTCACAATTGCAAGCCGTACAGGAGAGGGACTTACAAGTGCAAGCACCTTTACCAAGAGACGTCGCTGCGTAATGACAGACAGCCTTTGCATTCGCTGATCAGGAGGAAATTTTATAATGGATATGACAAATGTAAATATTGAAGAAATCGTAAAACAGGTCCTTTCCGGAATGACCGGAAACGCACCGGCTCAGACAGCAGCACCGGCTGCTACAGCACCGGCAGCACCGGCTATCCCGAAAACTGCAAGAGTTGCAATGATGACTGAGAAAAAACATTTCGAACTTCAGGAGTACCCGCTTCCGGAAGTTGGAGATGATGACATCCTCGTTAAAGTAGAAGGATGCGGCGTTTGTGGTACAGACGCACACGAATACAAAAACGACCCGTTCGGACTTATCCCAGTTGTTCTCGGACACGAAGGAACTGGTGAGATCGTTGCTATGGGTAAAAACGTTAAAGTTGATACAGCTGGTAAACCGGTTAAGATCGGTGACAAAGTTGTTACCTGCATGATCTTCAAAGATGATCCGGAGATCACAATGTTCGACCTCAACAAGAAAAACGTTGGCGGAGCAGATGTCTATGGACTTCTTCCGGACGATGATGTAAAATTCAATGGATGGTTCTCTGACTACATCTTCATCAGAGGCGGAAACTTCGGTTCCACATTCTTCAACGTAAGTGATCTGGATCTGGATTCCCGTATCCTGATCGAGCCATGTGCAGTACTTGTACATGCAGTAGAAAGAGCAAAAACAACAGGCATCCTCAAATTCAACAGCAGAGTTGTTGTTCAGGGATGCGGACCGATCGGTCTGATCTGTATCGCAGTTCTCCACACTATGGGTGTTCAGAACATCTGTGCAGTAGACGGAAATGCACAGCGTCTTGAATTCGCTAAGAAAATGGGCGCAAACGCAACTGTAGACTTCACAGAGCATAAGGGAATCGAAGCCCTGACAGAAGCTGTTAAGGCAGCACAGGACGGACATCTTGCAGACTTTGCATTCCAGTGCACAGGTAACCCGCACGCACATGCAAACATCTACAAATTCATCCGCAACGGCGGCGGTCTCTGCGAACTTGGTTTCTTCATCAACGGTGGAGATGCAACCATCAACCCGCACTTCGACCTCTGCTCCAAAGAGATCAACCTGGTTGGTTCCTGGGTATACAACCTCAGAGACTATGCTACAACATTTGATTTCCTTAAGAGAGCAAAAGCAATCGGACTGCCGATGTCTGATCTGATCACACATAAATTCCCGCTTGAGCAGATCAACGAAGCACTTGAAACAAACCTGGCAATGACTGGACTTAAGATTGCCATCGTTAATAAATAATTCCGGTAAAGGAGAAGCAAAATGGCAGAAGCTGTAGGAATTTTAGAGGTATTTGGGCTGGCAACGGCCTTTGTAGCGGCAGATGCAGGGTGCAAGGCAGCCAATGTCCGCCTGGAGGTGTTCGATAAGAACAAACCTGCGAATGCTGACAGCCTGCCAGTACCGCTTCTGGTATGCATCAAGTTCCGCGGAAGTGTTGAGGATGTGACCGCAGCAGTAGAAGCAGGAATGGCAGAAGCAAACCGGAGAACTGGTGTAGTGCAGCACTACGTGATACCGAATCCGACAGAGGATACGGTGAAGATGCTGAAAATCAGCGCCCTGGATAAAAGCTGACGCAGCTTAGATCCTGGTACAGCAATAATTCAACAGAAATGAAATGATTCAGGAGGAATAAATCATGGCACAGGAAGCTTTAGGAATGGTAGAAACCAGAGGACTGACAGCTGCAATTGAAGCAGCCGATGCAATGACAAAGGCAGCAGAAGTTGCACTTGTAGGAACAGAGAAGATCGGATCCGGATTGGTAACAGTTATGGTACGTGGAGACGTAGGAGCTGTTAAGGCAGCAGTAGAGAGCGGAAGCGCAGCAGCATCCAGACTTGGAGAGCTCGTTGCTACACACGTAATCCCGAGACCGCACACAGACGTAGAGAAAATTCTTCCAAAGATCTGATCTTAGTGGAATACATACAGATCAGTCAAAAGGAGTTCGCTCATGAATAAAGCATATGGTTTTATTGAGATCACAGGTGTCGTTGCCGCGATCAACGCACTCGACATCATGTGCAAAACTGCAGACGTTGAGCTGGCGTCATGGGAACGTAAGCTGGGCGGACGACTGGTAACTCTTATCATACAGGGCGATGTATCAGCGGTGAACGAAGCAGTCGAAGCCGCTGTTGCAGGCGCGATTAAGAAACCGGCAAGTTATGCAGTGATCGCACGGCCGCACGAGGAGATCGTCAAACTCGTAGAGCTGAGTGCGAGCCGATGGAAGAAGAAAACACAGGAAGTAGCAGACAATTAGTTACTGTTTATAGGGAATATCCCGCGAGGTGTTTTGCCATGAATATGGCAAAATCCCGAGACATGCAGGGCAAAATGCTATCACCGTAGGTGATTTGGAATGCATTTTGACCAAGTTGCTGTGAACGAAGTGAACAGTAACCAGAATTAATTTTCAGTTATCCATAAGGAGGATATAATCATGACACAGGAAGCATTAGGAATGGTAGAAACCAGAGGACTTACAGCAGCTATCGAAGCAGCAGACCAGATGTGCAAAGCAGCTAACGTTGCACTTGTAGGAACAGAGAAAATCGGATCCGGACTGGTAACAGTTATGGTACGTGGAGATGTAGGAGCTGTTAAATCTGCAGTAGAGAGCGGAAGCGCAGCAGCATCCAGACTTGGAGAACTCGTTGCTACACACGTAATCCCGAGACCACACACAGACGTAGAAAAAATCCTTCCGTCAATCAAATAACCAAAGATCCTAAAAACGGAAGAAAGCAGGTGTAATCTTGGAATCAAAGAATATCGAACTGATCACAAAGATGGTCATTGACGCCATCAATCAGTCAGAAGAAAAAGGCAATGGCTTCATGGTTCCAATTGGAGTTTCCGCAAGACATGTTCACCTGACACAGGAGCACGTAGAGACATTATTCGGACCTGGATATCAGCTCACCAAGAAGAAAGATCTGATGGGCGGACAGTTCGCATCAAACGAAACTGTTACGATCATTGGTCTGAAACTCCGTGCGATCGAGAACGTCCGTGTACTCGGACCGGTCCGCAGCGCAACACAGGTTGAGGTATCAGCAACAGATGCCATCAAACTTGGAATGAATGTTCCGGTACGTATGTCCGGTGACATTGCAGGAAGCGCACCGATCGCGATCGTTGGACCGAAGGGTGCCATCTATCTCAAAGAGGGATGTATCGTGGCTATGCGTCACATCCACATGTCTCCTAAGGATGCACAGGCAGCCGGTGTCAAGAATGGCGATATCGTTTCTGTTAAGGCAGATAACGAGCGCGGAACTATTTTCAATCATGTTGCGATCCGTGTAGACGACAGCTTTACACTGGAAATGCACATTGATACAGATGAAGCGAATGCAGCAAAGATTGCCACAGGCAATACAGTTACCATCATAAAGTAAATACGAATCTCCTGGATCAGCCGGTGGCGTATGCCACCGGCATTAGGGGATTATATAATAATGCGGAGGCACACACATGATAGTAGGTAAAATAGTTGGAAGCGTGGTTTCCACGCGGAAGAGTGACAAGTTAATAGGACAGAAATTCATGATTGTGGAGCCGGTGCATCATATGAAAACTGACTTATCCCAGATCGTTGCGATCGATATCATCGGCGCAGGAATCGGGGAGTATGTATTGGTGGCACAAGGAAGCGCAGCAAGGATTGGCTGCGGTGAAGAAACAGCACCGATCGATGCCGCGATCGTCGGAATCATCGATGATGGTGCAGGATTGGAGTAACGCCATGGAAATCAAAGATTTACAGAAAATTATACAGGACAGTGGCGTCGTAGGTGCAGGTGGAGCCGGTTTCCCGACATACGCCAAGCTTACTGACAAGGCGGACACAATTCTTATGAACTGTGCAGAATGTGAACCATTGCTGAAACTTCACAGACAGTTACTTGAGAAACATGCATATGAGATCATGAAAACTTTCCATATGGTTATGGAAACCGTTGGTGCTTCACAGGCAATCATCGGAATCAAGAAATCCTATGTTCAGACGATCAAGGCACTGCAGCAGCACATTGAAGAATTTCCTGGCCTGAAGATCCATCTTCTTGATGAAGTGTATCCGATGGGCGATGAAGTTGTGCTGATCTATGAAGCTACAGGACGTGTTTGCAGACCTGGCGGACTGCCGATTGAGCAGGGCGTCATTGTATTCAATGTAGAGACAATCTACAATGTATATCAGGCAGTGACATCACAGAAGCCTGTAACAGAGAAATACGTATCTGTAGTAGCAGAAGTTGGTCATCCTGTAACAGTCAAGGTACCGCTGGGCTGTACACTGGATGAAGTAGTAGCACAGGCTGGTGACATTACCACAAAAGATCCTGTTTATTTTGTAGGCGGACCGATGATGGGACGCATTGGCAACGGATCAGATCCGGTAACCAAAACAACAAACGCAGTTCTCGTTCTTCCACACGATCATCAGATCGTCATGAAGAAAAGAAGAACTTCAGCAATCGACTTAAAACGTGCAGCATCTATTTGCTGTCAGTGTAATACCTGTACAGATCTTTGCCCGAGACATAACCTCGGACATCCGATCGACCCGGCACGCTTTATGAGAGCAGCATCTGCCGGAGATTTCAGAGATGTAAATCCATACATCAATTCCGCATTCTGCAGTTCCTGCGGTGTATGCGAAATGTATGCCTGCCCGCAGAGTCTGGCACCAAGATCACTTCTTGCAGACATGAAGGGCGGACTTCGTAAAGCAGGTATCAGACCTCCTCAGGGAGTTCAGCCGGTACCGGTTAAACCTTCAAGAGAATATCGCAAGGTTCCGGAAGAACGTCTGATGGCCCGTTTAGGACTGACAAAATACGACAAGGACGCACCGATGGATGAGAACGTAGTTTCGGTATCCAAGGTCAAGATCCTTCTGAGCCAGCACATCGGAGCACCGGCACAGGCAATTGTGAAGACAGGCGACACAGTAACCAAGGGACAGATGATCGCGCAGCATGCTGACGGATTAAGCGTAAGCATTCATGCAAGTATCTCAGGAAGAGTAACTGAAGTAACAGATCGCCATATCATAATCGCAGCAAAGTAGAAAGGACGTGCAGAACATGAGTAAAGCAATCGGAATGATTGAATTTAAAACGACTGCCACAGGTATCACAGCAGCAGATGCCATGGTAAAGACCTCTGATGTAGAGATCGTCGAGGCACAGACCGTATGTCCGGGAAAATATATTGCAATTATCACAGGCGATTTAAGTGCAGTAAAAGCCGCTGTTGACGCAGCAGTAACCACATATGAGGACAAATGTATCGACAGCTTTGTACTTGGTAACCCGCACGAATCCCTTTTCCCGGCAATGTATGGAACAACACAGGTAGAAGGAATCAGTGCTCTGGGAATTCTGGAGACATATGATGCAGCTTCCATTATCGAAGCAGCAGACCAGGCAGCCAAGACTGCGATCGTAGATGTTATCGAACTTCGTATCGCAAAAGGTATGTGTGGAAAATCCTACATGCTTCTTACAGGAGAAGTTTCAGCAGTAGAAGCCTCCATCGAGAAAGCAAAAGAATTCGTGGCAGAAAAAGGTATGTATCTGGATTCATCTGTCATTGCACATCCGGATAAACGAATGATGGATTCTCTTTTATAAAAAATAAATGTTCTCAAAAGGGGGCAAAGTAAATGCTGGCATTAGAAAGACGGAATTTAATTCTGGAGAAACTTCAGGCAGAAAAAAAGGTCGTAGTAAGCGAACTCAGTCAGCTCTACGAAGTTTCAGAAGAAACGATCCGCCGCGACCTTGACAAGCTCGAAAAAGAAGGGCTTGCCATCAAGAGTTATGGCGGTGCAGTCATAAACGAGGATGTAAGTATCGATTTGCCCTTCAATATCCGCAAAAACCAGAACGTAAGCGGAAAACAAAAAATGGCGGAGATCGCCGCCTCTCTGGTGCAGGAGGGAGACCACATTTTTCTTGATGCAAGTACCACAGCTGTCTTTGCGGCAAAGGCACTCAAGGAGAAAGAGCGTCTCACTGTAATCACAAATTCCATGGAAATTCTTCTTGAATTATCAGACGTATCCGGCTGGAACATCATTTCAACCGGAGGCGTCATGAAAGAAGGATATCTCGCATTCCTGGGAGCCAGAACAGAAGAATCGATCCGGTCCTATTATGTGGATAAGGTTATTTTTTCCTGCAAGGCACTGGATCATGAGTGGGGGATCATGGAATCTAAGGAATCCTTTGGCACAACAAAAAAAGCCATGATTGCATCAGGGCGTGAGAAGATTCTGGTTGTAGACAGCACAAAATTTGATCAGACCGCTTTTTCTGTAGCAGGAAAACTGCGGGATGTAGATGTGGTTGTAACGGACAGGAAACCATCAGACAAATGGATGGGTTATTTCAAAGATGCAGGCGTAAAATGCCTCTATCCTGACATGCAATCATAGAAAGGGAGCAACAGATATGAAGACCTTTGAAATGAAAACAGCGATTCATTTTGGGGACAATGCACTGGAACGTCTTGAGAACATTCCATACAAAAGAGTTCTGATCATTACAGACCCATTTGTAGTGCAGAGCAAAATGATTGATCTGATTACCAGACCTCTGGAAAAAGCTGGTAAGGAATATGATATTTTCCACAATGTTGTACCGGATGCACCGGTCGACAAGATCGCAGACGGAGTTAAGAAGTTCCTGAGCTATCAGCCGGAAGCAATCATCGCAGTTGGCGGTGGTTCTGCAATTGACTCTTCCAAGGCAATCCGTGAGTTTGCCCTGAAGATCAACCATTACGGCGAGGTTGGACTGATCGCAATCCCAACCACAAGCGGAACAGGATCAGAAGTAACTTCTTTTGCAGTTGTAAATGATACCGAAGCAAAAGTTAAATACCCACTGGTTTCTGACAGCTTAACAGCTGATGAAGCGATTCTGGATGCAGAGCTTGTTAAGAGCGTGCCGCCGGCAATTACAGCAGATACAGGAATGGACGTGTTCACACATGCACTGGAATCTTATGTAAGTACCGGACATAACGAATTCTCAGCAGCACTTGCAGAGAAGGCAATGGAAATCTGCGGAGTATTCCTCCTCAGAGCATATCTCGACGGAAGTGATATGCACGCCAGACAGAAGATGCACGTGGCCTCCTGTCTGGCAGGACTTTCCTTTAACACAGCGGGACTTGGTATCACACACAGCATGGCTCATCAGCTTGGTGCGATGTTCCATATTCCTCACGGAAGAGCAAACGCGATGCTCCTTCCTCACATTGTGGAATTCAATGCGAACGTCAACAAGAGAAGCAGAAGCCAGAAGACATATCTTCCTGCAGTAGAACGATATGCGTCAGTTGCACACATCCTGGGACTGAGCAATTACAACCAGGTTATGAGTGTACGTTCTCTTGTGAACTGGATCCAGTTCATGCAGAAGGAAATGAATATTCCGATGACTATCCAGGAGCTTGGTACCATCACTCCGGATGCATATTTTGCAGCAGTGGACAAGATGGCTGAGGCGGCACTTGCGGATGCCTGCACACCAACGAACCCACGAACACCGACCAAAGAAGATATCATCAAGATCTACACCAAACTTTGGTCCTTCTAAATCAAAAATGACATGGGAGATGCCGAGATGAGCATTTATACAACAAACGGTGACAAGGGAACTACAAACCTTGTCCGTACAAAAAATGTCTCCAAGTCAGATGACCGTATTCAACTGGTAGGAACGATTGATGAGCTGACCAGTCATCTTGGACTTATCAAGACCATGATGGACAGAGCGGAGGATATCCACTTCATTGAGGGTATCCAGAAGAATCTGAATACGATCGTATCAGGCGTGGCAGATCCTTTTAACAGAGAGTTCAAGACAGAAGATGATCAGACAGGACAGCTTGAAGACGAGATCAATCGTCTGGATGGCCTGTTCAGCTGCCCGAAGGAAGAAAATATCCTTCCGGGCAGCAGCCGTCTGTCGGCAGAACTGGATATCGCAAGAGCAGTTGCAAGGAGAGCGGAGCGTGATCTGGCAGCTGTCAGTGTGAAATTCGGAGCAGACAACGGCGCAAAGAAATACATGAACCGTCTGAGTGATTATCTGTATATCATGGCCAGATATACAGAAACCACAGAGCAGCCGGTACAAAACCAGGAAGAAAGCAGACCTTCCGGTGGAAAAGAGGCAGAACCAGTGGCAGCAGTACAGACTACGGCGACAAGCGAGGCAGTGATCCAGGAAGTTCTCAAACGAATGGGAATCCAGGGACGGATCACTCTGGACAGCGCGAAGCGCCTGATAGACAAAATCGAACAGGAAGCAGCGCGTCGTGGCAAGAAAGCGGTGATCGCGGTCTGCGGCCCGGATGGAAATCCAATCGCAGTCCATGTCATGGATGGAGCATTCCTTGTAAGTTTTGATGTAGCCACCAAGAAAGCCTACACAGCAGTCGCAGTTAAGATGTCTACGAAGGAGCTCAGCGTCCTGGCACAGCCGGGAGGAACTTTTTACGGCGTAGACAAGATGGATGGCGGCAGGATCGTGATCTTTGGCGGCGGCGTACCACTTAAGGTTGGCGATACGATCATCGGAGGCCTGGGAATCAGCGGAGGAACCGGTGAGGAGGATCACAGCCTGGCAGAGTATGGATTATCTGTCCTGAATGAAGTACTGTAAATAAATATTTGACATAAGAGAAAGAATCTGTTTCAATGATGTACAGGAAACAGGTTCTTTTTTTATGAGAAAAACTTCATAAGCAGACAAGGCAGGAAAGAGAGTAATTGAATTGATGACAGACGAGAAATATGACATTTTAAAAAGATATTTTGGATATGATACCTTCCGTGAGGGACAGGAACAGGTGATAGATGAGCTGATCTCAGGCAGGGATGTGCTTGGCGTGATGCCGACAGGTGCAGGGAAATCTTTGTGCTATCAGATACCGGCACTGATCTTTCCGGGAATCACGCTGGTCATTTCACCGCTGATCTCTCTTATGAAAGATCAGGTGCGGGCACTGAATGAGGCTGGTGTCCATGCGGCATATCTCAACAGTTCCCTGACACAGGGACAGTATTACAAAGCTTTGTCACTGGCAGCAGAGGGCAGATATCCGATCATTTACGTAGCACCGGAGCGGCTTCTGACAGATTCGTTCCTTTCTTTTGCTGTGAATGCAGACATCGCGATGGTCGCTGTGGATGAAGCTCATTGCGTTTCGCAGTGGGGACAGGATTTCCGGCCAAGTTATCTCAAGATCACGGAATTTATTGAAAAACTCCCAAAGCGTCCGGTTGTGGCAGCTTTTACGGCAACTGCAACGAAGGAAGTCCGGGACGATATTATGGACTTGCTTTTGCTTCAGAATCCGTATATAGTGACGACTGGATTTGACAGGAGTAATCTGTTCTTTCAGGTAGAATCACCGAAAGATAAATACGCAGAAGTGAAGAATTACATAGAACAGCACCCGGACGAGAGCGGGATCATCTACTGCCTGACCAGAAAACTGGTGGAGGAAGTCTGTGGGAAACTGATCCGGGATGGATTTCGCGCGACACGTTATCATGCCGGGCTTTCTGATGAAGAACGACGCATCAACCAGGATGATTTTATCTATGACAGAAGTCCGATCATGGTGGCGACAAATGCCTTTGGGATGGGAATCGACAAGCCGGATGTCCGCTACGTCATCCACTACAATATGCCGAAAAACATGGAAAGTTATTATCAGGAGGCAGGAAGGGCAGGACGTGACGGAGAACCGTCGAAATGCATCCTTCTGTACAGTGGACAGGATGTGGTCACAAACCGCTTCTTCATTGAAAATAATCAGGATAACGAAGAACTGGACGATGCCATGCGAAAGCTGGTAATGGAACGAGACGAAGAACGCCTGCGCCAGATGACTTTTTACTGCTTCACACATGACTGTCTGCGGTCCTATATCCTGAGATATTTCGGAGAATACGGTGCAGTCTACTGCGGAAACTGTTCCAACTGCCTGACAGAATTCGAAGAAAAAGATGTCACCGAAGAGGCAAAAGCAATCGCGGAATGCATCGACAGCAGTTACCAGAGATACGGTGTGAATGTGATCTTGGACACCCTGCACGGCGCAAATACTGCTAAGATCCGACAGTATCATATGGAAGAAAATCCATCCTACGGGAAACTTGCCAAAGTCCCGGCCTACCGCCTGCGCCAGATCTTCAATGAACTTCTGGTATGTGATTACCTGCGGCTCTCAGACGATGGCTATACGATCGTGAAGTTTGGTCCGCGGATCGGTGAACTTTTGGCGCAGGACAGTACGATACAGATGAAACTTCCAAAAGAACAGGAAAAGAAACCAAAAGAAAAGCCATCCCGGAAACGCAAAGTCCCGGTCAGCGGACTCACCGAAGAAGACCAGCCGCTTTTCCAGAAACTCCGTGAACTCCGCACCGAGATCGCCCGCCGGGAGAAGATCCCGCCGTATATGGTATTTTCAGACAAGACACTGATCCACATGTGCATCCTGAAGCCAGTAGATAAGGAAAGAATGCTCCAGGTAACGGGAGTTGGAGAACATAAATATGAGAAGTACGGCAAAGAATTCGAAATCAGGATAAAAGAACTCATATAAAATGTAAAACTCAGGGTTATCATATGCCCTGAGTTTTGTTACATCATGAGATAGAGTCAGGAACGCTTATATTTCCCAGGCGTCATCCCCTTGTACTTCTTGAATGTTCGAATAAAATAACTCAAATCATTAAACCCATTCCGATAAGCAATCTCCGTGATCGAATCATCCGTAGTCGACAACTGATAACACGCCTGTTCGATCCTCTGATGATTCAGATAATCCATCGGCGTCTGATGTGTCATCTCAGAGAAAAACCTGCAGAAATACTTCGGCGACATGGACACCGATGCAGAAAGCTGCTGCAGCGTGAGCGGCGAAGCATAATTATGCTCAATAAAGTCAAGTACCTGCTTCAGTTGCAGGATACGCTTATAATCACGCCGCGCCCGTGTGACGCTTTCCAGGTAGTAATGATTACCAAAAACAATACCAAAAAAGTGGTAAAATTGTCCAACAACCGTCATTTCATATCCGGCGGGCTTCATCCAGAGCGCATCAAAAATACTGTTCACAGTGTCACAGATCTCCTTATATTTCGGGGAAAAGTGGTGATAAATGAGGATTTCCTGATGGATGATCTTCTGCATATAAGTCGCACAGACGGAATTATGTTTCAGAAAAGTATTTCCGTCAAAAACGATGCACTGATACACACAATCCTCCGGAATCCCGCTGTGCAGGATGCCGCTGTGTACAAAAATGACATCTCCTGCCACCGCAGTGAAACTTTTTTCGTCTAAAGTGACAGAGAGAGTCCCCTTGAGGATACGGATGATCTCATATTCGACATGCCAGTGGTAGGACATGACATAGCGGGGATGGCTTGGGCCTATATGATGAAATTCAAACGGGAACTCATAGGTTCCTCTCAGGCGGTCTTCATTACGGTCAAGGTCGTGCAAAAAAAACTCCTCCTTGTATGTGTTTCACAAAAATTTCGCATTTGCTTTCAAAAAAAGTGAATATTGTACTACTTTTTGCTATTATAACACAAGTAATTATGCCTTGGCAATTGTATACTATGAAATATAGAAAACGAGGGAGGTTTTTAGTAATTGTTTACAGGTAACATCCCGCGAGGTGTTTTGACATGAATATGGCAAAATCCCGAGACATACGGGGCAAAATGCCATCACCGAAGGTGATTTAAAATGCATTTTGACCAAGTTACTGTGAACGTAGTGAACAGTGACGGTTTTTGTGGACTGTTCACAGTTGCACTTTTGAAACTCCCGGCTGACAATGTACTTAATTAAATGGAGGTAATAAATATTATGGCAAAGAGCAGATTAATCGGAAGCTATCCAGTAATCGGTATCAGACCTACTATCGATGGACGTAGAGGAGCCCTCGATGTCAGAGGATCACTGGAAGACCAGACAATGAACATGGCAAAATCCGTTGCCAAATTATATGAGGAGAATCTGAAATACTCCAACGGTGAGCCGGTTAAAGTTGTTATTGCTGATTCTACGATCGGACGTGTTGGTGAGACAGCAGCATGTGCTGACAAATTCCGCAAAGAAGGCGTTGATATCACTGTAACAGTTACACCTTGCTGGTGCTACGGTGCAGAGACCATGGATATGGACCCACAGACGATCAAAGCTGTATGGGGATTCAACGGAACAGAGAGACCAGGTGCTGTATATCTGGCATCCGTTCTTGCTACACATGCACAGAAAGGACTTCCGGCATTCGGTATCTACGGACATGAAGTTTGCGAAGCAGACGACACAGAAATTCCGGAAGACGTTAAAGAAAAATTACTGAGATTTGGTCGTGCAGCAGTTGCAGCAGCATCCATGAGAGGTAAATCCTACCTTCAGATCGGATCTGTTACAATGGGTATCGGCGGATCTATCATCGACTCTGACTTCATGGAATCCTATCTTGGAATGCGTGTAGAATCTGTTGATGAGGTTGAGATCATCCGTCGTATGACAGAAGGTATCTACGATCATGCAGAATTTGAGAAAGCTCTCAAATGGGCAAAAGAAACCTGCAAGATCGGATTTGATAAGAACCCGCCGGAACTGCAGATGACACCAGAACAGAAAGAAGAGCAGTTTGAATTCGTAGTTAAGATGGCAGTTATCATCAAAGAGCTGATGAACGGCTGTGACAATCTTGATCCTAAATTCTCAGAAGAAGCAATCGGACACAATGCTCTGGCAGCTGGTTTCCAGGGACAGAGACAGTGGACAGACTTCTACCCGAACGGTGACTTTGCAGAAGCTATGCTGAATACTTCCTTTGACTGGGAAGGCGCAAGAGAGCCGTACATCCTTGCAACAGAGAACGATACTCTGAACGGTCTTGGAATGCTGTTTATGAAACTCCTTACAAACAGAGCACAGATCTTCGCAGATGTTCGTACATACTGGAGCCCGGATGCAGTTAAGAAAGCTACAGGATATGACATCGAAGGCGTTGCCAAAGAAAATGGTGGATTTATCCATCTGATCAACTCCGGTGCAGCCTGCCTGGATGCTAACGGTGAAGCCAAAGACGAAAATGGCAATGCTGTTATGAAAGAATGGTGGAACGTTACAGAAGAAGACCAGAAAGCGATCATGGATGCTACTACATGGAACGCAGCCGACAACGGATACTTCCGTGGAGGCGGATTCTCATCCAGATTCGAAACAAAAGATCAGATGCCTGCAACAATGATCCGTCTGAACCTTGTCAAAGGACTTGGACCGGTTCTGCAGATCGCAGAAGGATGGACAGTAGCCCTTCCGGAAGAAGTATCTGACAAACTGTGGAAACGTACAGACTACACATGGCCATGCACATGGTTCGCTCCAAGATGCGATGGCAAAGAAGGACCGTTCAAATCCGCTTACGATGTAATGAACAACTGGGGCGCAAACCACGGCGCAATCTCCTATGGACATATCGGTGCAGACCTGATCACCATGTGCTCTATGCTGAGAATCCCGGTATGCATGCACAACGTACCAGAAGAGAAGATCTTCCGTCCGGCAGCATGGAATGCATTCGGAATGGACAAAGAAGGCGCAGACTTCCGTGCTTGCAAGAACTACGGACCGCTTTACAAATAAGATAAGTTATTAATCAAATGCCATGATTAAACGACATCCCCGAGGATTTCCTCGGGGATGTCCCTTTATGAGAAGGATTTTGTAGATAAAATCGAAAAATTTCCTGTTTTTATGATAAAAAAGGATTATCATTATGACTTCGTTATGGTATGATAGAAATAGAATTTTTGGTAACTATTCAGTAGGTAGTATCCCGCGAGGTGTTTTGGAATGCATTTTGACTCGTAACTGTGAGGGTACTGAACAGTTACAATTTTTGGATAAACCATACAGGAGAAGACGATAAAATGAAAAAGATGATGAAGAGTTTCCTGGTCATTCTGCTTGGGCTTTTGATGAGCGTAAATGTTATGGCAGATGTCCAGCAGGAAAAACAAAGCCCTGACTACACGACAGACTATTATATGATCGTAGAATCTCCAGCAGGAGGAATTGATATGTATGCTCTGCCGGATCTGAATTCTACGAAATTAAATGACAGTCAGATCCCAAATGGCACCGCCTTACATATCGAGGGCGAGACAGAAGATTCGGCGAATAACAGAACATGGGGCTACACAGAATATCATGGTATGCATGGATATGTTCCGCTGGATGACTGCAGACCAGTACAGTCACGTACGGAGGCGATTGCTTCAGAGCTGAGCAGTGCAGGAAGTGATAATGTAAATTATGATGCAGACTATGATGTCAAAGCTTATTCTGAGGATGGCAGTCAGAAACTCTACCAGGGACCGGGAAGCAAATATGGCGAAGTTCCTGGTGTACGTGAGATCCAGAATGGTGAGACTCTTCATATTACAGAGGATGCAGCTCTTCCTGATGGCAGCCACTGGGGAAAGACCAGCGTTGATGGCGAAGAAGGCTGGATGGATCTGGAGAAGACCGAAGAGTGGGTGAAGGAGCATGGAACTTCTGAGGAGTCTGTGGATGCAGAAGCTCTGGACATGGTGTCAGCAGCAGATGCTACCGTTACCCCTGCCGGAACGATAACTCCATCTGTAACCGTAACACCACAGCCGACGGTAACACCAGAGGCAACTGCAACACCAGAGCCAACGGTAACACCGGAAGCGACCGCAACGCCAGAACCAACTGCAACACCAGAACCAACTGCGACACCGGAGCCGACGGAGACACCGGCACCGACCGCAACACCAGAACCGACCGAGACCCAGGAACCGACCGTTACCGAAGCAGATGAATCCAAAGATGCCGATAACGCCAACGTTCAGGCTTCAGGTCAGACCGTAGCTGCCAGCAAATCTTCCGCAAGCCAGAATCCACTCATCTGGATCGCCGGACTTGCAGTACTTGCAGCAATTGGCATTGTGATCTATCATTATAAGAAACGATAAGACAATTAAGAGAATCTGATTTTCATTCAACAGTGGAAATCAGATTCTTTTTTTGTACAGTGAAGACGAATAAAATTTTCAATTTTGTCGCTACAAATGCGAAAATCTGTAGGATTGATGCATTGATGAATAGAAATCAATGTGCTATTATAGTGTATAAATGGAAGTATTATGTAGAAAGAAGGGGAGGTGTCCGTAATCTCAGTGTTATGGATCAGATAAATAAAACAGACAAAAAACAACTCAAGGGCAAATTTACGACAGGTACAGTTGCACTGTTGATCACGTTACTGGCAGTTGCATCAGCAACCTATGCCTGGTATATATACAATACCGGACGTCATACAACGAAAGTCCGTATGGCAGCCGGGGCAGGTGTGAATCTGCAGATCAGCAATACTTATAATGGTACTTATGGATCTGCCGCAGTTCTGGACAGTTTTTCAGGACAGCTCAATCCGGTTTCCACAAACAAGATCAGTGGGGGATTCCAGAAAGTACTGGGCTTTACCAATGGAACAGAAAATCAGTCCAATCTGGTGGCGAACCTGTTTGGAACTGGTGACTATACAGACTATTACAAAACAAGCCTGTTTCTCAAGTGCAACGGAGAGTCTACAGATATTTATATTTCTGATATTGGGTTTGAGGACAGTGATGAGGAGAATCCGATATCTTCCGCGATCCGTGCAGGATTTGTAGTACACAAAGCAGGCAGAAATCAGGCGACAGAGGGTGAATATATTTTTGCGATCAGCGATAAGAAAAATCCTGAGGCAGAATACAATACAGCGACGGGGGAAGAGGGAGATGTGCTGGACTGTACCAAGACAGACGGAACCACCATATCCTTTACACCATATACATCAGATGCATACTGTACCTATGACCAAAATACAGGAAGCGTCAGTCTGAAATCAGGATCCTTGAAATTATGTACAATAACCGGAGAGAACGGGACGGCAGGAGAGCCGGTACAGATCGATCTTTATATCTGGCTGGAAGGCTGTGATGAGGACTGTACCAAAAATCTCTGCAGTCAGACGCTTAAGAATCTTTCCGTGTCCTTCGCAGGCGTTGTAAAATAGATTCGAAATAAGGGGGCAGGGATTTGAATACAGAAGTTGACCAGTTAAAAAAATCATTCTCAAAAGCTGTACTGTGGATCTTGCTTCTTCTGGCAGCGGCAACTGGTTCTACATATGCCTGGTTTTCACTTACAGGAATCAATTCGACAAATGTCACGCCGATGGCGGGTGCAGTCAGTCAGGGTGATACTGTTTTAATGATATCAACAAGCGAGAGCGGTCCGTTTGACAAGACCTGCGATCTGGTCTTCAATGGAAATCCGGAATCGCTGAAGCCGCTTTCAACAGAAAATCTGGAACACTTTTACAGATCGACTGCTCAGAACAAAAATGGCATCGCAGTGCTTTACAGCAGTGCAGACAGCAGGGTAGACCAGGATGCAGTACATGGAACTGTTTATCTGCAATGTCAGAATGCACCATGCAAAGTATATTTTGACAAAGAGAAGCTGAGTCTGGGAAGTGATGCACAGGCGCTGGCAGCTATGAGACTGGGAATGAAGATCACATCACATGAGGGGACCAGCACATTTATCTGGAGACTGGATGAAATGGGAAGCACATCAGGCGCACAGTCAGTACTGACGGTTCCAAGCGCTTCAACGGTTGTTTCTTCTGTCTCTGACAGCGGGCAGGCTTCTTACGCAAATGATCCGGCGCAGGATATCACGGCATTTATGGCAGAGAATGGTGAGTCGGAGAACGAATACAAAGATGGAAATCAGATGCTGGCGCAGCTGAATGCAGACGAAGTTGCCTCTGTGGAATACTGGCTGTATCTGGAAGGCTGTGATGAACAATGTTCCAATTCCGTGCAGAATAAAGCTTCCGAAATACAGCTTGCATTTGCAGGAGTTGATCTGGAAGAAAGTGAGAAGGGAGAATAGCCATGAAGCGAAGTTTCAGGACATGGTTCCTGACGGTAACAATAATCTTTATTTTGATGGCAGTGGCATTTTTCACTTATGCATGGTTCACTTCCAACCGGGCAGTTTCGACAAATACCGCAACAGCAAGGACCGGAGATGAAAATCTGGAATTGCAGCTCAGCAGTTCAGGGGGAAGCAGTTTTCAGGATTCACAGTCTGCATCCATTACACAGATTAATAAGACAGATGCAGAGTACCTGATGCCGGTTTCCACAAATGATCTTCAGAATTTTGTGTATTCACCGTTTACGGTTTCCGGGATGGCATCTTCCTTTCAGCCGGTGCAGAATGAAGAATATTATTATCATGGGCGGGTTTATATCCGTGCAGCGGGTGAGAATCTGGATGATGGAAGCACGATGAAACTTTATCTTGATCAGAGTGATGGCATACTTGGTCAGACTGTATCAGGACAGATGCTGAATGCGGCGAGACTGGGGCTTGTCTTTGATGAGGATTATTCATCAGAAGTGATCCTGAGATTAAGCGAAAGTGAAAACTCAGGCAGCCAGCAGGTATACAATACAGTGATCAATGGACAGACACTTGGAAAGAATCAGGTTTTGTCATACACAAATGGAAATGTACAGGCTGTTTCTGATCCGGCGGTATCTGTGAGTGATTACACTATCAGTTTTTCGGACGATTCCATACAGGTTCCGGATAATGCCCTTTTGACCATGCAGTTCAATAAAATATATACCGTTGATATTTACTTTTATATAGAAGGTTGTGATCCGGACTGCTCCGATGACATACAATACAGCACAGCAGATCTGCAGCTCGGATTTTACGGTGTGCTCAGCCAGAGGGAGACATAAGCATGAACAAAAAAGAAAACAACAAAACAGTCCGAAGCCGGCTGTATACATCGGTCCTTCTTGTTCTGCTTGCTTTTGTGGCAGTGACTGCGGCTACTGTAGCCTGGTTTTCTATTGCCGACAGAGCAAAAGTCAGGACCATGAGCCTGGACATCGTGACGGATGCCGATCTGAGGATGGATCTTGATCCGCACAGCACTATCGACCAGTATGTAAAGACTCTGTCGTTCGAACAGATCGCAGCCAGGATTCAACAGGAAAAAGGTTTCTCCATGGAAACGACTCCTATGGAGCCGGTGACAACGACAGATTATGAGACCTTTATCTACGAAAATGGCACAACCGTACAAAATACCAGCGGTGCGTACCTTGAATTTACTCTTCATTTTATGGCGGCAAAAGATATGGTCGTTCATCTTACAAGTGCCAACAGCAGTTCCGGCACAGAAGATGGAACGCAGGTCATGTCAGAGAATGCTGCATTGCCGGAATCCATGAGAATTGCTTTTTTTACAGATGGGCAGACATGGAATTATGATCCAGGCATGGGCGGCACGAGCAGTACAGAAGGCTCCACCAGGACATTTGGTCTTCCGGAAGCTTCCGCAATGAAGGTAAATGACGATAACGCTATGTTCTCTCTCAAGGAGGGACAGGACAAAGAAGTAAAAGTACATATCTGGATGGAAGGAACCGATGAGGCATGTACAGATGAATTGAGAGGATCTGACTATTCGATCCGGCTTCGTTTTACCGGAGAGACATCAGATGATCAAAATACATAATTTATAATCAGGGAGAAGAAAATATGAAAGCATTAAAGAAAACAGGAACAATTGTGATCAGCGTATTGTTGTGGCTGGTAATACTGGTAGCTGCACTGTATGCATTCACGACAATGGCAACAAGAGATAATCAGAATGTGTCAAGTCTTCTGGGATATACCCCGCTTGTAGTAAAATCAGATTCCATGGCACCGACATTCAGTGCCGGCGACCTGATCTTTATCAAAAAATGTGATACATCTACCCTTAAAGAAGGCGACATCATCTGCTTCCACACGATCATTGACAACGAATATGCACTGAATACCCACCGTATCCAGAAAATCGATACAGTTGGAGACGCAAGAAGCTATACAACACTCGGGGATAACAACAATGGTATAGCAGATACACATATCATTTCCGATGGTGATATTGTAGGTAAATATGTCGGAGATCTGCCAAAGGCAGGAAAAGTCATGGATTTCCTTTCCAGCAGCATGGGATTTTTGATCGTGATCGTACTTCCGATGCTTTTGTTCTTTATCTATCAGGTTTACAATCTGATCATGATCGCTATCCGCCTCAAAAAAGCAGTTGCAGTAGAGACTGCCAGAGAAACAGCAATCGCACAGGAAGAGGCCGCACAGAAAGCAGCAGCACAGAGACCGGAACCTTCCGAAGCTGAGAACGAAGCAGAGGCAGCAAAAGCAGCTCTGGAAGAAGCAAGAAAAATGCGTGAAGAAGCAGAAGCGATCCGTGCCAAAGCAGAAAAAGAACTTGCAGATGCCAGAAAACAGCAGGGTCAGAGCGATTCCGGCGATGACCAGATCAAAGAGGAGGGTACAGAGTCTTGAGCGAATTCCTGAAGTTTGCATTTGAGATTCTTTCACAGGTTGTCTACAATATCGTGACCTGGCTGGTTGCTTTTGCCAAAGTGTTTGTTACCGGCTGGTTTGAATATTTTGTGATTTTCAAAACTTACTTCCCGACGCTGAGCATTGTAGGCAAAGTTCTTTCGGTTCTGCTAATGATCCTTCTTGCGGCAATTCCGATCGTGATCATTCTGCTTCTGATCCGCAGGGCGATTCTGAATTACCAGTTAAAGGCTGACAAATCAGACAATGCGGCATTGTACAGAGAAATCGGAAGACTGAACAAGCAGGTGCTGGATCTGATGGAAGAGAAGAACAGCATCCTTGCCCTCAAGGTAAATGCCATGGGAGGCACAGAGAGAATTCCATATATGGGAGCTTCTGCACTGACTGATGATATGATTCCAAGTGTTGGAAACGTTACTGATCCAGGCAAGGCTGTACAGGGAGCGGCAGCAAAAGCAGGCGCAGCTGCGATCATTCCGGGAACCGATGATCCGAAGAAAGCACCTGTTGTACGTGCAGTAGTTTCTTCTGACCCGGGAGAAACCGTAGAACACCGTTTCCCGAAACTTACACTTGTAGATCAGAAATATGCAGCTTTCCAGTATCCGCAGTATAACAATGATATCACACTGGAAGAATTCGTAGAGGGTTACAGGCTTTTTGCTGCAAGCCAGATGAAACTGTACTATACACCTGAGATTATCCGTCGATTTGTTGCAGGTATGGCAGCAAGTAAGCTTCTGATCCTCGAAGGTATTTCCGGTACAGGTAAAACAAGTCTTCCATATTCCTTCAGCCGATATATGGAAAATCCGGCAACGATCGTATCTGTACAGCCATCCTATCGTGACCGTACAGAAATCCTTGGTTATTTTAATGAATTTTCAAAGAGATTTAATGAGACAGAATTCCTCCGTGCACTGTACGAGGCAAATTATCGTCCGGACCCGACTCTGATCGTACTCGACGAGATGAACCTTGCACGTATCGAGTATTATTTTGCAGAGATGCTTTCCGTACTGGAAATGCCGAACGAGGATGAGTGGGTACTTGACCTTGTGCCGACGGCATGGGAGGGAGATCCTGTCAAAATGGAAGGCGGCAAGATCCATGTAAGCACCGCTACCTGGTTTGTCGGAACTGCAAATAATGATGACTCTACCTTTACGATCACCGATAAGGTATACGACCGTGCTATGCCGATCGAGCTGAACGAGAGAGCAGATGCTTTTGAATGCGAACTTCAGCCACGCTGCGATATCACAGCAGAGCATCTTCAGTACCTGTTCCAGAAAGCAAAAACAGAACATCCGATCAGCGAGGAATCCCTGGAGAAGCTGCAGAAGATGGACAATTACCTGGTTACCAGATTCAAGCTTTCTTTCGGAAACCGTATTATGAAGCAGATGTACGATTTTATCCCTGTCTATGTTGCCTGTGGCGGCACAGAACTTGGCGGTATGGACTACATCATTGCACGTAAAGTACTCAAAAAATTCGAAAGTATGAACGTTACCTTTGTAAGAGATGAGATCACAGGTCTGATCAACTACATTGACAAAACATTTGGAAAAGCAGAGATGGAAGACAGCAAGTCATATCTGAGAAGAATCCAGAATCTGTATTAAGAGCAGTAAGGGGATAAAACGATGGCAGAAACAACAATCAGTGATTTATATGAGAAATATACGAATCAGGTTGGCGAGGCTCTTGAGGATGACCGGTACTTCCAATATCTGTTTGAGATGGTTCAGGCAGGTGACAATACCCTCGAGCAGAAAAACAGGATTCTCCACAAAGTGATCGATGAACAATGGCTCACTGTAGTAGAGGAAGGAATCGAAGCTATTTTTAACATTGTGGATAAACCACGTCGTTTTATTGCCACCTCAGAAGAAGTAGTACCGGTGGCACTTGCCAAGAAGATTACGGCTGACAGTGTGCGGCACTTAAGCCAGCATACGCAGTTCATCACAGAAAATGCAGCAGGAGAGATCCAGCCGACCAGGATCCTCAATGTTACGACCGAAGAAAGCTATGATCTGTATGAAAACCGCTTCGTATATCATCTGATCCAGCGGCTATTTGCATTCGTTGACAAACGAACGGATGTAATCTTCTGGTCAACAGGAGACGAAACCTGTAATGTCATGAGCATGGAGAGTAAGATCGATGATGCTTACGAAGAAATTTCCTATAGGGTAGAAATGACGATCAAAAACCGTCAGAGCTATGTCGAAAACGACACCGACCATATGGACCTCTTCAAAAGGATCGACCGTGTACGAAGACTGTCAAGGACTTTGCGGACAAGTTCTTTCTGCGATATCATGAACGGCTGTGCCAAGGTGCGAAGCCCGATCCAGAGAACCAACCTTATGATGAAAGATCCGGATTACCGCACCTGTTACAAACTCTGGCAGTTCATTGAGAGCTATGATGAAGTGGGATATACCATTGAGGAACAGGATTCTGCGTTACAGTTCGATGAAGAATATCTCCTGCAGATGTACATCAACTTTATCACAAATTACACCGTATTCAAGAGTCTTCTGGAATCTGACCAGAGAAATGTGACAGAGCTTGCCAAAGAGAAGCGGGAACCTGTTAAGCCGAAATTTGTCAAAGAGATCAAGGAACAGATCGTAGAGGACAGAAACATTCCGGATGTTGAGATCCGACAGGTGTTTGTAGAGGAAATCACACAGGCTCAGCTGGACGCAGAAGCGAAACTGGAAGAAGAAACACAGCGAAGAGAAGAACTGGAGCATTCCCTCTCAGAACTGGAATTTCAGATGGACTCCCTGAACCAGCAGATGGAATTCCTGGAGCAGACCAGAATGCAGATGGAGCAGGAGCGGGCAGAACTGGAAGAACAACTCCACAACGAACAGAAAGTCCGCCAGGAAACAGAAGCTGCGATGGCAGCAGCAGATATTGAGGCGAAAAATTCAATAGAGATTGCGCAGGCAGAGGCAAAGCGTTCTGTCGAGAATCTCCAGACGATACTTGACACTGTGCGAAAAGAGAAAGAACGGGAGCTGACAGCAGCACTGGATCGTGCAGAAAAAGCAGAAAAGGATGCAAAAAACTCCCGCAAAGAAAAAGAAAAGAAACAGAAAGCTGCATCAGAAGAAATCGACAGGATCCGAAAAGAAGCAGCAGACGCGGCAGCGAGATCAAAGAAAGAATCACGGGCAGCCGTTGCCGCAGCACAGCGCGAGGCAGCCAAAGCGATCGAAGAAGCCAGACGCAAGCAGGAAGAAGCCGAGGCAGCGATGCAGAAAGCCCTGCAAAAAGCAGAGTCTGCCAGCCTTTCCCATTATATTGTAAAGCGTTTACAGGAACGCCGTGACCGCAAAAACACAGATGAGGATGACAGCAACTCATGATAAAGAAATTTTTTCTGACATTGATAAATATTATTTCCGTAATGATCATTGCGGCGGCAGTCGTGGTTCTGTGCCTGGTAGTCTTTACAAAACAGGGGGAGGCTCCGAATCTTGGAGGGTATACGGTCTTTCGTATCACGACAGGAAGTATGCGGCCTTCTTATGATACAGACACCCTGATCCTTGTAAAGAAAACCGATCCGTCACAGATCCAGGTCGGAGATGTTATTTCCTTTTATTCCGCAGACCCGGCACTGGATGGTGCTGTAAATACGCACAGAGTCATAGCAATAGAGCAGGATGGAACGGAATGGAAATACACAACACAGGGAGATGCGAACAATATCCCTGACCAGTACGGAACCGATTCAGAGGCTCTGATCGGAAAGGTAGTCGCGTCGTCCCTGGTACTTGGAAAACTCGCACGTCTGGTAGCGAATCCGCTTGTTTTCATACCAGTGATCCTCATACCACTCGCAGTGATCCTCATCAGTAATCTGGTTCGGACTATCAGACTGGCAGGTAAGATTGCCAAAGATGAGGAAGAGGCAGCGGTCAGAGAAGCAATCCGTGAGATCCAGGAAAAAAGACAGAAAGAAAAAGAAAATTCTTCAGATAAAGAACAATAAAACAGGATTTATTAGGAGGAAAATAACATGGCAGGAAGTATACAACTGAAGAAAGGTACCAAAATGCAGCTTGCATTTGACGTACCGGTAGGGCAGGAGCCTCAGTTCAATATGCTCTGCACATTTAATAAAGCACTGGACGAATCAGCATTTCTGGTATCTGCCCCAATGGTGGACGGCAAAAGGCTTGTGCCGGATGAAAGCCAGAAATTATTGTTTAGATATACCGAAGGAGAGGAAAGCAACATTCTTGCCGGATACGTGGATGATGTTGTAAAAGAAGGAATCCGACATTATCTCAAAGTCAGACGTGTGGCAGAACAGAGACAGTTCATCAAACGTATGGATGTCCGTATGAAAGTTGAGCTTCCGATTACCTATATGCAGGATACCTGGGAACTGAATTCCGAGGGAGAAGTGGATAAGGAAAAAGGACAGACCATGGATATCTCCAATAACGGTCTTGCGGTATACATGAACCGTTGGTTTGAAGTAGGAGAGTCCTGTATCTTCACCCTTCCAAGACTTGGAACGGCAGCCGAAGGACAGCCTGCCAGAGAAGTCGTGGGAGTCATCTGCTGGACGAGGGAAATGCCGAAAGGCAGCCCGTTCCGCTTCGTAGCAGGTATCCAGTTAAGATTTGCAGACCAGCAGGAACGTCAGGATATGCAGGATTACGTGGCATACGTAAAAAAAAGGTATAAACTGTGAAAAAGAAAAACGAAAAAAAGAACAGACGGCGTTTTTTCAAAAAGAAAAAATCAAAGACGGACCAGATCATCCGAATTGAGGAACTGGAAGCCCTGATGGAGCAGGAGGGTGGAGATGTCGATCCGGAAAAGATCGTCAGTATGTACCGGCCTCACAGGAAACGGCGGCAGATCGGAGCGGCACTGCTTCGACTGGATAAACTGAATCTTGCCCTGCTTGCAATGCTTGCTACGGTCGGTGTTCTGTTTGTTGCTGCGTTTATGCAGGAAAAAATGGGTAACTTCACGATCAATCTTGACCGTCTGGAAATGTACCGGCGAGGCATCAGCATCGCAGATAATGGTGATTTCAAGGGCGCAACAGCAAGACTGACAGCTGCCATGGTCAAAGATGCTACCAATATTTCGGTCGAAGATCTTCCAGATGACCTGGACGATCATGAAGGTGCACATAATGGTAAAAACTATATGGCATATACATATTTTGTCAGAAATGCAGGAAAGATCGATCTGAGTTATAAGGCCAGGATCACTCTGGATTCCTGTTCCAAGGGAGCTGAGAATGCAGTTCGTATCGCAGTATGGCGAAATGGAGACAAAATGATCTATGCAGAACCGGCAAAAGATGGAAAACCTGAGAAAGACTGCACAAATTTCTTGTCAGATGATGTCGTATGTGAGTATAATGAAGATAGCTTCCTTGTAGGAAATGTCGATAAATATACCATTGTCATCTGGATGGAGGGCGATGATCCAGAATGTGTAGACTCCATTATCGGAGGCAGTGTGGAGATGAGCATGCACATCGACACAGACTTCGACGATGACACCAGTCTTCTGTCGAAGTTTATACAGGATATCAAAGATACCCTTAACGGAGACAAGCCGATCAATGCAGCCGGTAATGAAGCTCCGAATGACAGCTATTACACAGATAAGGAAGTTACCTGGAAGACCAGAAGAAACAAATAAAAACGTTATAACCGGTGCCACAACCGCCGATTATATATATTGCAGAGGAAATTCCCGTGGCAGGGAAGCGATTTTGTGGTTAGCTGAAAGCCTCACTGGAAACGGTAGAGGGAAACTCTCCTAACCGGGCCCGGTGGGAGTTTGATCTAAACACAAAAAGAATTCCAACTACAGGAAATTCCCAAAACTGTACGAAGGAGAGAATGATATGAACGAAACAAAAAACAACAGCGTAAAAGCGCTGAAAAAACAGATGGCAGCAGCTGTTGCCATGGTATGCGTTGCCGCTGTAGCGCTCGGATCAAGTACATATGCTTGGTTTGTAAGTAATAATACGGTTAAAGCAACCACAACAACAATTAGTGCGCAGAGTAATGCGCCGTTCCTGAAAATTGACAAAGATGCACTGACAGAAAGCTCAACAACGGTTGCAACACGAGCAGATGAGTCAAGTGTCGCTCTTTATCCGGCAGAGGTCGTTGCAAATGGTACAGTACCAAAATTCCAATCTGCTTATGCATTATCCAAGAGTGCTTCGACAGAGCTTTCAAATTCTCGATTTGATGTTGGTGATACAAATGCCGCAGTAACAAAAAAATATGCAATTAAACAGTCTTTCGTTATTGGAACTACTGATGACAAGGCAGGTTCTTTCAAAGACCTGAAAGTTTCCAAAGTTGAACTGACTGGTGCGACAACTTCAAGCAAACTTACAAAGGCATTATCTGTTTTGATTGTATGTGGTGATAAGTGGGCAGTTTATAAAGCAAGTAACGATGGTGCAGTTCTCGAAAAGTATTACGATAATACCAGTGCAGTTGGAAATAATACCAATGGCGTTTTAGCTGAAACCATCGCAGCAGCAGGTTCAGTAACTGTTGATTGCTATGTATTCTATGATGGATCTGAAGAACAAGTCCATACAGATAACTACAGCGCTGGCAATTTAACAGCTCTTGGAGCAACAGTTACATTTACTGCTACACCTGTTAATACAGATGGTACTACAAATAATAGTGCAAATAATGATGTAACTCAGCCGTAAATATCATAAAACTTTGTTTCCCCACGGTTGTGGCGTGGGGGACATTTTAAAGAACAGAAGTTCATATTTCTGCTCTTTAAAATGTTGAATCAAAGAGGAGAACTCATATGAATCAAATAAAAAAACTAAAAAAGGAGCTTGCCGCTGCGGCTGTTTCTGTAATGATAGCAGCCGTATCATTAACTTCTGCAACCTATGCATGGTATGTGGCTAATAATACGGTAAAAGCAACTACATCTACGATCAGTGCATCAACGAATGGTTTTATTTTACAGATTGCAAAACTTGCAGAAGGTGCACAGCATGGTGGAGAACAGAAATCTCTGGAAGCAACTTCCAAAGGAGCAACTTTAAGTCCGGCCTCTACGGATGATCTGAAAAATTGGTATGTGTGTCAGAGCTTCAATAATCAAGGTCTTGTCACCGACTATTCTGAGCCAGCTTTTGCAACAGGAGCAAATGCCATACCAGGCAATTATGATAAGGATTATTTTGCATTTATAAAAAGTGATTATATCGTTTATACGATTACAGAGACTGGTACGGCAGATGTATATCTGGATGCCAGCGATGGTGCCCCTGTCACAATTACAGCAAAAGGTGGCGACGGTTCCAAGACGGTTACGGATTCTATGCGTGTTGCGATCACTACGCAGGCAGTCGCGGCAGACGGAAAGACTCCTGTTGGAGAAGAAACGCTCCGTATCGTATACGCAAAAGATAATGAAACAGGAGAAGGTAATGACAGCACTGCCAAGGCCGGATGGACAAGTATTCAGAAGGTAAACGGAAAGCCGAAACTTGATACAGTTACATATCCATATGTTTACACAGGACATTATACTGATCAAAGGATAACCGGTGCGAAGAATTGGGCCGCAACAAAGGATGGCGAGAACTTTACGATTGCAACCAATTCAGAAGCAATTGCAAGAAATGTAGGATATGATGGAATTGCCGTACATGTATATATCTGGATGGAAGGAACAGACGCTGATTGTGTCAACGGAAAATCTGTTGAAGATGATCCATCTACTTATGATGTGACAGTAAAACTTGCCGGAGTTGCAAGCGGAAATTAATATATTTTTCAGAAAGTCATGGCAACTGAGCCATGGCTTTTCTTTTGCTCCGATATCCCCATATTGTCTACTATCCCCAATCGCCCCTACTCTTTTTAGGTACATCTGATGAATTGCTATTTCCCCGACTTCTGGTATAGTCATGTAACTGAAAAGAAAACACTCAGAAGGGAGAAATGCAATATGCGAAAAAAGCAGGATATCATGTGGGAGCAAAGTACATTATGGGAATCGGTGGAGAAATGGGTGACAAAGTATTTGAAAAAGAATTGTAATGGGTATAGCAATGATGGCATTTTCACAAGTAGTTGGTGGTTCCGGTTTGAAAGATTTTATTTCTGGTATACTTTCCGGGGTATCATTTGGTGAAATGTTGGTTGGTGCGTATGTAATTGGAAAATCTTTATCAGGAAGATGAATTTGAGGAGGTACAAAAATTCCCCTCTCGGAAATATCACAATGGCATCAGACGGTAAAGCTTTAACGAGGTTATGGTTTGACGGACAGAAATATTTTGCCTTATATCTTGATACAGAGAATGAAGAAAAGGATTTACCTATATTTGATTTGGCAAAAAAGTGGCTTGATGTCTATTTCTCCGGCAAAGAACCAATGTCAATTGACAATACGAATAAGAATGTGTAAAATGAGTATCAGTTAATGATACTCATTTTATTTAGAAGGGGTTGGAAATGGATACAAGATTTTCAGTTGCCGTTCATGCTTTAATTTTGATTGCAAAATCGGATATTTCATTGACATCTGAGCAGATAGCGGCAAGTGTTGGAGTAAATCCAAGCTATGTCCGCAAAGTTTTGGCTTCACTTAGAAATGCTGGAATTATATCTGCTCACAGAGGTGTTAGAGGATTCAAGATGAATTCTGATGTAGATACATTATCATTGTTCCAAATTTACACTGCATCATGTGAAGGAAACTTATCACTGTTTGACATTCACCAGAATCCAAATGATCAATGTATTGTTGGACGACATATTAAGCCAGTGCTTGGGGGGATGTTCCGAGATTTGGAAAATGAGCTTTCCCAGAAGATGCAGAAAAAAACGCTTGGAGACTGTATAGATGAGATTCTTAAGCGTGAACAAAAATCAATATAGACGAAAGGAAGTATAATAATGAAATACGTAAAGATTGTTTTTAGCCCAACGGGAGGCACTGCTAAAGTGGCAGACATATTAACGAAAAAATGGACCGGTGTCGAACAAATTGATTTGTCTAAGGCTGATACGAATTTCTCTGAGTATAAGTTTGAACCTGAGGATAATGTGTTGATAGCTATGCCATCTTTTGGTGGACTTGCTCCCGAAGTGGCAATTAACAGACTCAAAAAAATATCCGGAAATGGTGCAAAGTGTACCATTGTTTGTGTATATGGTAACAGAGCCTATGAAGATACGCTTGCCCAGATGGAGGATGCTGCAAAAGAGTGTGGATTTGAGGTAATTGCTGCTGTGGCTGCTATAGCGGAGCATTCTATTATTCATAAGTATGCTACGAACAGACCAGATGCAGCTGACGAAAAACAACTTGAGGATTTTGCTGAGCAAATTTCAAACAAGGAAGGAGCAGTTACCTTTGTTCCGGGCAACCGTCCTTACAAAAAAAGTGGTGGTGCTGGTCTTGTGCCAAAAGTGACAGGCAATTGTGTTAAATGTGGCCTGTGTGCATCTAATTGCCCTGTAAAGGCAATTGATACGAAAAAATATAAAGCTGATTCAAAGGCTTGCATTTCTTGTATGCGGTGTATCAGTGAGTGTCCTCACCATGCCAGAAAAGTCAATGGAGTAATGGTTGGCATTGCAGGGATTGCAATCAAAAATGCTTGTTCAGTAAGAAAGGAAAACGAATTGTTTTTGTGATCAATTATGTGAGAATAAAAGGGAATATGAAATCCCAATTTTACAGTTCAAACTTAAAGATGTAAAAGGAACAGATATGAGCGAATACTTAACATCCGACATTCTATGCTTTTTTGATAAGCACACGGAAGCGTTACCCATCTATGAATATCTGGAAGAACAGATCCTGAATCACATCCCGGACGTAAAAATCAAGGTGTCCAAAACCCAGATCAGTTTTTCCCGAAAGTGTGGGTTCGCCTTTGTGTCCTTCAATCCCTGCCGGAAAGCGGCACAGCGACCCAAGGTGTGGATGACGATCACATTTGGGTTGGGATACCGCAAAGAATCTCTCAGGGTTGAGGTGGCAACGGAACCTTACACCAATCGTTGGACACATCATATTATGGTGGGAAGTGTCGAGGATATTGACGAGGAACTACCAGTGGAGTGGATTTCTGGACATGCTTACAAAGGCATATCCACTAGCTAAACCGGGAATATATGTGAGCATATATGGATAGCTGTAGAATAATTAGTTCCGTAAAGAGCCGGATGCGGAAAAGCCGCACGTCCGGATCTGTGAGGGGCACACCAAGTAATTGGTGTGTCTACTCGACCAAAGTGGTTAGAATTCCTATAATGAACTTATTTTGGTACTTTAAGTATCGGAAGCATTAGATGCAACACGGCTCTGTTTTCGGTATTCCGAGGGAGATACTGTGAAATTTTTCTTGAAATATTTCGTAAAAGAGAGCTGGTCATCAAAGCCTAAGGAACTGGCAATGACAGAGATATTTAACTCTGTTGTTGTCAGAAGCCTTCGGGCTTTTTTTAATTTTAAATCCATTATGTATTGTTTTGGTGATATTCCATATTTTTCATGAAATACTCTTGTCAGGTAATTTGGGTGAAGACCATAGGATTTTGCGACATCCCGGAGCTTGATTTTCTCTGCATAGTTAATATCAAGATAGAATTTAATCTCATCAATTAGAGAAGTTTTACCCCAATTGCTTTCATGAAAGTCAACATCATCAAAAAGCATTGCCATAATCTGAAACAGAATGCTGTTTGCCTGAAAATAGTGGCTGGTAGAAACACCCTCTAAAGAAATGAGATCAAAAATGTGTGACTGGTACTTTGCAGTATCCAGACCATGTATAATATAGATATCGTTTGTCGAGGTCATAAGCCGGTACAGATATGTTTGGGAATTGATTCCCAGAAAGCTAATCCAGGCATAGCTCCAGGGGTCATCCTTTGAGGCTTCGTAGTAGGCTACTTTTCCGGCAGGAATGAGAAATGCATCTCCGGCAGAGAGATGGAAAACGTGTTCATTTATATGTAGTTCCCCCTTTCCTGAAATCACGAAATGAATTAACTCATAAGAACGGATTTTAGGTCCATAACTGTAGCCGGGAGCACATTCCTCGTAGCCTGCACTATACAGCGATAAATCTGAAGTTGTTTTGTACATCAGTGAATGATGGGTTTCTTTATATTCTTTCATAAGCATAGTATAATACAAAAAGTTAGTTTTTTCCATATTTTCTTTTTGTTTTACCATAGAAAAAAGGAATCAGATACGATTTAATATAATTACAAAGTAACCAAAAGGAAAGGAGGAATAAAACATGATTCAACAGCAATATCATTTGGAACCGGACAGAGGACTTTTAAATGATCCGAATGGATTAGCCTGGTTTAATGGAAAATACCATGTATTCTTCCAGTGGAACCGCTTTGAGAAGAATCATTCCTATAAGGAATGGGGGCTGTTCACTTCTAAGAATCTTATAAATTGGGAATTTGAAGAAAGTGCATTGCTTCCTGATTTGGAGTATGACAAAGACGGAGTTTATTCTGGAAGCGGATATGTGATTGATAAATGCTTATATTTGTTTTATACAGGTAACTGTAAAAATGACGGAAAGAGAAAAAGCAGTCAGTGTCTTGTTGTGACAAAGGACGGAAGAAAATATCTGAAAAAGGGAATTATACTCGAAACACCTGATGAGTATACAGAACATTTCCGTGATCCAAAGGTCTCTAAGTGTAAGGAAAAGGGGTACTACATGGTGATAGGTGCTCAGCAGAAAACAGGTAAAGGAGCTATAGCACTTTGTTGCTCTGATAATGGAAAGCAATGGAAATATCATAGTATGCTCGCTGAATCATTGCAGTATGAGATGATAGAATGTCCTGATTTGTTTGAGATGGATGACAGATATGTCCTGCTTTATAATCCACAAAAACGTGACAATGAAAAGGATACAGATATATACAGTTTTTCGGCGTATAAGATTGTAGACTTTGATGAAAACACAGGAATGCTTAAGGACACAGATCTTGACATTGGATTTGAAAAGATGGATGCAGGATTTGATTTCTATGCGCCACAGACTTTTCTAAGTCCGGATGGTAGAAGAATTATGTTCGGATGGATGTCAAGAATGGAGGCAGAACAGGAGAAAATTTTTTCAAGGACAGAAAAAAATATTCACTGCATGACAATGCCAAGAGAGTTGGTTTTGAAGGACAGCAAAAAACTGTACCAAAAGCCAATTAGAGAAATGTATGAACTGTTAGGTCCGAATATTAGCGTAGCATATAAAGATAATGAATGGAAAGCGATTCCTGATAGACGAACGTTTTGGATGCATATAAAACCAACTGATGGTAAAAAGGACTTAAATGTATTATTCCACAAGGGTGAAGCAGAAATTTCATATAATTCAACATTAAATGAATTGATATTTTCCAGAAAAAACTGGGTAGATGGTTCTAAAGACATAAAAACTGTGGAAGTCAATTCATTGGAGGAACTGGAAATATGGTCAGATAATTCCAGCCTGGAGATATTTGTAAATTATGGAGCAAACGTTTTTTCAGCTCGTATTTTCCCGGATAGTAACAATTTGGAGATTGTGGTAAAGGGAGATATACAGGAAGAAGAAATTAAAATCCGTAAGATAAATAATACAAAGAAGGAGGAAACGAAATGAGCGAGAAAGAATTAGCAAAAAGGATTATTGAACTTGTAGGGGGCAGGGAAAATATTGTATCTGCACAGCATTGTGCTACAAGACTCAGAATCGTAGTATCCAATAAGGAGAAAATTGACACAAAGAGTATTGAGGCACTTGATTTGGTAAAGGGATCGTTTTTCAACTCTGGTCAGTATCAGATTATATTGGGAACAGGTCTTGTAAACCGTGTCTACGACGAAGTGGCAAAGTTAATAGGTGAGCCTAACGCAGGAGCAGGAGACGAGCCGAAAGAAAAGGTAGTATATGGAAATCGAATGCAGAGAGCAATCCGTATGTTTTCAGATGTATTCGTACCGATTATCCCTGTACGAGGGTGTAAAAATTCTTGTGTCTATGGAAAGTAAATCTTTCTGATAAGAAATAGATATGTAAGATTTTGCTGTCG
>CAKRXU010000024.1 GCA_934424575.1 uncultured Blautia sp. | reverse complement strand
CAGGTTGCACGGATCTTGTCGACTATTTCTCTGGAAAGAACACAGTAGTAACGTCCTGTCTGAGAGTTTTTCCAGGATGGAGCCTCCTGCGCGGCACGGATCAGAGTTTCCATCTGTTCTCTGGTCACTTCACTGTCAGCTGCATATTTGCGGACAGTTCTTCTGGTTTCTATTAATTTCTGAAATTCCATGGTGAGTCCTCCTTGATGTGATAACTTTGTACAACGTCATTTTAACATAGCGATAAAGGGGATTCAATGAGAAGTTTATGTATGCACAATTCACAAAAACCAAAAGAATAACTTATATAATCTATACAAAGTTGTGTTTTTTTCCAAAAAGCAATTGACGTTCACTTAAGAGAGTGCTACTATGACACATGTAAGGAAAACCTTTTCCTAACAAACCAGCAAGGAGAATCAGAATGGCAGTTACGATAGAAGATATTGCCCGGGAAGCCGGTGTATCGATTGCGACTGTATCCAGGGTGATCAATAAGACGAAGCCGGTAAGTGCAGAACTCCGTGACAGAGTCTACGAAGTGATCGAGAAGAATCATTTCAAGCCCAACAGCCTTGCACAGGGATTGATCACAAAGAAGACCAATACGATCGGTATTATCGTACCGGACATTTCCAATGCAGTTTTTGGTAAACTCACCAAGGGAATCAACAGTGTTTTTGCACAGGAAGGCTATACTGTTGTCCTCTGTGAATCCCAGGGTGAACTTGAGAAAGAACTGAAATTACTGGGAATTCTGGAGGAGAAGCAGATCGAAGGCCTGCTTTTTGCCGGAGTTGATGTAAACCACACTCTGGTAGAGCGCATGCGCAAGAGAAATTATCCGGTAGTCCTGGTGACACAGGAAGCTTCGGAGGATGAGGAAGCAGTGCACACTGTGATCCACAACAATGTGGAGGCGATGTACGATGCGGTGAAGTTCCTTCTGGACAATGGCCATGAGCGGATCGCCTATCTCGGCGGACCGAAGAATGACTTTTCATCTGGCAAGAAGCGTGTCATTGGCTATAAGAAAGCACTGGAAGAAGCAGGAATAGAAGTGAAGGATTCCTACATTGCCCAGGGAGATTTTTCTTTTGAAGCGGGATATCAGGGAATGAAGAAGCTCTATGAGGAGAACAGTAAGCTCCCGACGGCAGTAGTCACCGGAAGTGATGTGATCGCAGTAGGAGCGATCCAGTATCTTGACAACATGAGAGTGAAGATTCCAGATGATATTTCCATCATGGGATTTGATGATTCTGAATTTGCAACTTACATCAAGCCAGAGCTGTCAACCGTGCGGATCTCTTACTATGATGAGGGAGTCAAGGCGGCGGAGATGCTCAGGGAACTGATGGATGGCAGCACAGAAGCACCAATGAAGGAGTATGTGCCCCACAAGATTATCCGAAGGAGCACGACAAAGAGTCTGAACTGAATACAGGAAAGAAGAGCTGTATAGGAGCAGCTCTTACTTTTGAACGAATAGGAAATCGTTTTCCTTAAAGATTATACAAAAGAAAATCACAAATATTAGTGATTATAACAAACGGAAAAACGATGAAACCTTATTTTTTTACGACTAAATGTAAACGCTTTCCTAAACGTATAAATATCATTCCGACAGTTCAGAGACATTCTTAAATTAAGAGATCTATAAAAAACACAATATATATTTTCATTCATGAAGGAGGAAACAACATGAAAACAAAACAGTGGAAAAAAGCAGCAGCACTTATGTCAGCAGGAGCAATGACAGCATCTATCTTTGCGGCACCATTGGCAGTAAAGGCAGACGATAAGGTAACGATTTCATTTTCCTTTGACCAGGGCGTTGGCGAGGCAACCCAGAAGATGGTAGATGCCTACAACGAAAGCCAGGACAAAGTGGAAGTACAGACTGTCATTCTCCCGCAGGATGCAAACACAGTTCACGATGATTTTGTAAACAAGCTTGCTTCCGGAGATACCAGTGTAGATGTAATGGGACTTGATGTAACTTATATCAGCGAGTTTGGTTCTGCAGGATGGCTGGCAGATCTCTCTGATCTGGTAGATCCTTCTCTGACAGAGGGAATGCTCACAGGTCCGGTAGAAGGTGCAACGATTGATGGCAAACTTGTAGCAATGCCATGGTTCACAAACTCAAGTGTCCTTTTCTATCGTACGGATGTCCTTGAAGATCTGGGTGCAGAAGCTCCGGATACCTGGGAAGGCTGGATGGAGCTGGCAGACAAGGCAAAAGGTGTAGATGGCGTGGAATATGGAGCTGATTTCCAGGCAGCACAGTCCGAATCTCTTGTATGCAACTGGGTGGAATATGTATGGGGCAATGGCGGAGATATTCTGGACGAGAACGGAACTCCTGTTGCAAACTCCGACAATAATGTAGAAGCAACAGAGATCATGAAGAAACTTGTTGATGATTATGCACCGGAAGGAATCACAACTTATTCCGAAACAGAGAGTGAGCAGGTATTCAAAGAAGGCAAATGTCTCTTCATACGTGACTGGTCAGGATTCTGGTCAAGCGGACAGGATGAAGGTTCCAAGGTGACAGGAAAAATTGGCGCAACTACACTTCCGGTCGGACCAAGTGGTGAAGATTCTCACACCTGCCTCGGTGGACTTGATCTTGTGATCAACAACAACGTTGACGATGCACACAAAGAGGCAGCAGCTGATTTCATTTCCTACATGGCAAGTGCAGATACACAGAAAGAAATGACTCTGATCTCTTCTCAGCCGCCAGTTGTAAAATCTGTTTATGAAGATGCTGATATTCTGGAAGCAATCCCATTCTACTCTGATTTTGCAGACATCATCGCAACAGGAAAATCCAGACCGCAGACACCAAAATATGCAAAAGTTTCCGATGCGATCCAGAGAAATGTACACCAGGCACTCACCGGCGAGATGGAAGTCAAAGATGCACTTGATACACTCCAGAGCGAACTGGAAGAGCTTACAAAATAATAAAATTTTAAGGGAGAGGAATGAGCACAATGAAAAAGGGACGTGGTTCACTGGAAAAAACAGAATCCAGGGATGCATGGATTATGATGACACCGGCTCTTATTGTTTTGGCGATCGTGGCGGTTTATCCGATACTTCGTACATTCTGGCTGAGTCTCCATGAGATGGTCCTGACTGATCCGACGAGCGGGTATCCGTTCGTCGGACTGGGAAATTATATAAAGATTTTTCAGGATTCCAGAGCATTGACGGCACTTGTATTTACACTGAAATTTACTGTTGTGACAGTATTTTTTGAGACGATTCTCGGCTTTATTTCTGCGATGATCATGAATCAGGGATTCAAGGCAAAAGGCTTCGTCCGGGCAGCGATCCTGATCCCGTGGGCGATTCCGACCTCTGTTTCTGCAATGATGTGGAAATTTATCTACAACGATCAGTATGGGCTTTTTAATGATGTATTGTGCCGCCTTGGGGTGATCGATGGTTACAAAGCATGGCTCAGTACTTCAAGTGGTTCCTTTATGGCGCTGGTCATCACGGATATCTGGAAAACAGCGCCGTATATGGCACTTCTGATCCTTGCAGGGCTGCAGATGGTTCCGGATGATCTCTATGAAGCGGCAAAGATTGACGGTGCAAATGTAATTCAGCGTTTCATTTATGTCACGCTTCCAAACGTCAAAACGACCGTCCTCGTGGCAATGCTGTTCCGTACCCTGGATGCTTTCCGGGTATTTGACCTGATCTCCGTTATGACAGGAGGCGCGAACGGAACGGAGAGTGTGTCTGTGTACGCATACAATAACCTGATGAAATTCCTTGATTTTGGATATGGTTCTTCCCTGGCAGTGCTGATCTTTGTAGTTGTATTCCTGATCAGCGTGATCTATATGAAATTTATGGGAAACCGTCTGACAGAGATGTAGGAGGTGGACATTGTGCAGAAATCAAAGAGCATAGCAGGAAAAATCTTATTCGCAGTGTTTGTGATCGTTTTTGTCGGAATCATTGTCCTTCCTTTCTTCTGGCAGTTTATGACTTCGATCAAACCTCTGTCGGAGATCTCAGCAATTCCGGCGAAGTGGATCCCGAGCAAGGTCCACTGGGACTTTTACAAAAATGTATTTACGAAACATCCATTTGGAAGATATCTGCTGAACAGTTTTATCGTGGCACTTTCCACAACGGTACTCAGCATTCTAATCGGTGCTTCCGCAGCATATGCACTTGCGAGACTTCGCTTTAAAGGTAAAAAGATCATGCTCATGGCGATCTTAAGTATTTCCATGTTCCCGACGATCGCAACCTTAAGCCCGATCTATCTTCTTCTGAAAAACCTGAAGCTTCTCAATACATATGCAGGTCTGATCATTCCGTACATCACCTTTGCCCTGCCCCTGTCGATCTGGCTTCTGACGAACTTTTTTGCACAGCTTCCGAAGGGATTTGAGGAGGCTGCAGCGATTGATGGCTGTTCCAGAGGTAAGATTTTCTTCACGATCATGCTTCCTCTGATCAAACCGGCAACTTTTTCTGTGGCACTGATCGTCTTTATCAATGCATGGAATGAGTATCTGTATGCACTGACTTTTATGACAAATGACAATATGAGGACAGTACCGGTAGGTATTGCACTTTTCCCGAGCAATTACGAGCTTCCGTGGGGCGACATTGCGGCAGCGACTGTTGTAGTAACCGTTCCGCTTATCATTCTGGTACTTATTTTCCAGAAAAAGATCATCGCAGGTCTGACCACCGGCGGTGTAAAAGAATAATAGTAGCTGTGAGGGTACTGAACAGTTACAAATAATAAACATCAGGAGTGAGCATTATGAAAAAAATCAAATTATCAGAAAATCTGGAATTATCTCAGGTAGTTATGGGATGCATGAGAATCGCAGATTCCAATCTTACCGAAAATGAACTTTTGGATCTTGTAGAAAAATGTCTGGATATGGGAGTGACCTCCATTGACCATGCACCGGTATACGGCGGCTATACCTGTGAAAAAATCTTTGGAGATGCGGTACTTCGGAAACGTCCGGAACTGAGGGACAAGATGCAGCTTATCACAAAAGCTGGTATCGTATGCCCGGGACATTATGGAAACAAGACCATTTACTATAACAGTACAAAAGAAGAGATTCTGAAAGAAATGGACGAATCTCTGGAAAAACTGGGAACAGATCATGTAGATCTTCTACTGATCCACAGACCTGACCCGCTGGCTGATCCGGCAGAAACTGCAGATGCATTGGAAACTGTTGTAAAGCAGGGAAAAGCCCTGAATGTTGGTGTTTCAAACTTTTTGCCGTCCCAGATGACGATGCTTCAGAGTTATCTGAACATTCCGCTTGTGACAAACCAGATGGAGCTTTCTGTCAAAAACACTGAGAACTTCTTTAATGGAGTAGTTGACGATGCATTTACAAGAAGAATCCCTCTGATGGCATGGTCTCCGCTTGGAGGTGGTGATGTATTTAAGAGTACCGATGAAAACTTTGTACGTTTGCGTACTGTACTTACGGCAATCGCAGAAGAGCATAAGACTACGATCGACGCAGTGATCTACGCATGGCTGTTTGTTCATCCGGTAAGAATTGCGGCGATCACAGGAACTATGAATGCAGACAGAATCCAGAAAGCCGTGGATGCGACAGAACTGGAACTTTCTTATGATGAGTGGTATCAGATTCTGGAAGCATCCAGAGGATACGCTGTACCGTGATGAAAATTAGTTGACATAAATGATCTTGGGAGGACAGAAACGTGAGTAAAATTCGTTTTGGACTGATCGGTTCCGGCTGGAGAGCAGAATTTTATATTCGCATTGCCAAAGCCCTGCCGGAAATGTTTGATCTGGCAGCAGTGATGATAAGAAGTAAAGAAAAAGGTGAGGCTTTTTCTGCAAAATTCGGTGTAAAAGTAGTCAATACACTGGATGAACTTGTGGAAAAAGAGCCGGAGTTTGTCGTAATGGCGATCAAAAGAGGAATCGTCACAGAAAATCTGATCACTTTATTTGAGAGAGGGATCCCGGTGCTGACGGAAACACCTCCGGGAGAAGACGTGGAAGCACTGCATCAGCTCTGGGATGCTTATCAGAAATATCAGCCAAAAGTGCAGGTGGCAGAACAGTATTTCCTGCAGCCGCTCTATGCATCCTGGTACAAGGCAATCTGTGATGGAAAGCTTGGTGAGGTAGAAAATATCAATATTTCTTCACTCCACGGTTATCACGGTGCGAGTATCATCCGGCAGTTCCTTGGAACAGGATTTGAGAACTGCAGGATTTACGGAAAACGTTACTGGTTTGATGTGACGGAAACATATGGAAGAGAGGGCATGGTTTTTGATGGAGAGGTTGTCAAATGCTCCAGAGATCGTTTGACGATGGAATTCGACAATGGCAAAGTGGCATATTTCGACTTTTCTGACCCGGCGCAGTATCACTCTTTTATCCGCACCAGACAGCTTACCGTGCAGGGAACACGAGGTGAGATCGATGATCTTACTATTCGCTATCTGAATGCGCAGAATATTCCGGTCACACAGGACCTTCGGAGGATTGATCTTGGCGTGTATGGAAATCAGGAATGGTCACATTATGCGGTTATGCTGGGCGAGGAATTTTTGTTCCGTACACCGTTTATCAATGCGAGATTCAACGATGACGAGATCGCAGTTGCTTCCTGCATGGTAAAAATGCATGAGTATATCAACGGCGGTGAAGAATTTTATGGAATGGCAGATGCACTGCAGGATATGTATATCTGCCTCAAGATGGATGAAGCTCTGGAACATCCGGTGACTGTAGTAGAGACTCAGACACAGCCATGGGCGCAGAAATAAACCAAAAAACAGGATCCTGACATTATAAAATGCTTGTAAACAAAAGTACTGAATCTATCAAGAAATATTTCTTTTGAAGTGATGTTTCTTGATGAATTTAGTGCTTTGTTTTTGCTGTTTTGTGTAGTATTGCAGAAAGAACTGTGAAAACCACATGTTGATTCGTGACTATTTTTTGAAAAAACCTCTTTACAAACCACATAAAACAATATATAATGCAGACATAAACAAAAAGAAACCACACAAAATTAAAATAAAACAGACACAAAACCACAAAGATACAAAAACAACAAAAACAGACAGGAGAGTATTAAAATGAAAATTCTTGAATCTAAATTCGTAAAAGGCTTTATCAAAATGGCAGATGACGGTTATCAGCAGGGATGGCATGAGAGAAACGGTGGAAACTTAAGCTATCGTCTGAAACCGGAAGAAGTAGAGATGATCAAACCGCGACTGAATGCACCGGGAGAATGGGAAGAGATCGGAGTGGAAGTTCCGGGTCTGGCAGGAGAGTTTTTCCTTGTGACAGGAAGCGGTAAATATTTCCGAAACATCATCGTGGACCCGGAAGTATGTCTTGCGATCATCGAGCTGGATGAGACAGGAACGAAGTACAGGATCCGCTGGGGACTTGTCGAGGGCGGCAGACCGACCAGTGAGCTTCCGACTCATCTGATGAACCATGAAGTGAAGAAGAAACTGACAAACGGAAGACATCGTGTTATCTACCATGCACATACCACAAATACGATCGCGCTGACTTTCGTACTTCCACTGGAAGACAAGGTATTCACAAGAGAACTGTGGGAATCCGCAACAGAGTGTCCGGTTGTGTTCCCTGATGGTGTCGGAGTGATCGGCTGGATGGTTCCGGGCGGAAGAGAAATTGCTATCAAAACAGCAGAACTGATGAAAAAATACGATGTTGTCATCTGGGCACATCACGGAATGTTCTGTTCCGGAGAAGATTTTGACCTGACATTCGGTCTGCTCCACACAGTAGAGAAATCTGCAGAGATCCTGGTCAAGATCCTCTCCATGTCACCAAACAAGCTCCAGACTATCACACCGGATAACTTCCGTGCTCTGGAAAAAGACTTCCACGTAAGCCTGCCAGAAGAATTCCTCTATGAAAAAGAAAAATGATCATCGCTGTGTTGGCACTGTTCCGAACTGCTTTTTGTAAGCACGGACAAACGTAGTGTAATCCCGAAAGCCGCTCATCTGGGCGGCTTTCATTATGGGCATTCCCTGGGAGATCAGAGAGCGGGCGTGAAGCAGGCGTTTGCTGACGATGTAGTTGTGGATCGTGTAGCCTGTTTCTTCTTTGAATTTCCGCATCATATGATATTTGCTGAAGAAAAACTTCCCGGCGAGACTGTCGATCGAGAGGTCTTCTGCCAGATTTCGATTAATATATTTCAGAAGCTGCTCCACCTGGGAGTCCGAAGAGTAGGATTTCCGGTCTGGAGCAGAACTGCTTTTGAGGAAAATCCGGTTGATGTAGACCATAAACTGTGTAAAAAGTGCTTCACTTAAGAAATTATCCCCAAACTGGTCACCACGCAGGGACTGCTCGATCTCGGGCAGCAGGTCTTTGAGGCGTTCCTGGAGGGCAGAATCCAGACGGACAAGGTTGAAGCTGCGGTCGTTGGCTTTCTGGAAACAGGTGTTGAGCTCTGGACGTGACAGATCTTCACGAAGCCAGAAAATATAGCGTTCATATGGCACCGCCGGGTCGATCTCCGGCTTGTGGATCGCCCCCTGGCTGACCAGAAGAATGTCCTGAGGTTTGAGGTGGTAAGCTTTTCCTTCTATATGATAAGTAACTTTGCCAGAGATAAAGACAATGATTTTGTGAAAATCGTGATAATGCCACTCAAACTCCCGGTCTGTACGGTCATTGATATGAAACAGCCGGAAATCCTCTTTGAGATAGCCGGTTTTTGCAAGAGAATACTGCGAATAGTCCATGGGAAGTCCTCCTGGAATAAAGATTCATGTGATATAGGATCAGTTTACAGGATGACCGCATTTTTTGCAAGGTAGAGAGCATTTTATTCTATATACATTGTAAAAAATAACTTATATACTGGAACTATCGAATGGTTGAGGGATTGCAGATGCTGTGATGACAGCGAGGGATCTGCAATATGAAGTAACTATTCAGCAGGCAGTGTCCTGCGAGGTGTTTTACTCGTAATGTGAGGACATTGAACAGTTATAATATGAGCAAATCAAGCGGGAGGGCATGGCAATGACAGACTGCATTACAATGATAAAATATCAGGGACTTGGAAATGATTATCTGGTACTGGATCCGAACAAGAACCGTGTACAGCTTCAGGGCAAAAAGATTGCGCTGATGTGTCAGAGAGGTTTTGGACTCGGTGCAGACGGCGTTCTGTACGGACCGGTGGACATCAATGGAAAAATGGGCGTGCATATCTACAACTCTGACGGAAGCGAAGCGGCGATCAGTGGAAATGGTGTCTGTATTTTTGCAAAATACCTTCTTGACCATGAATATGTCAAAGAGAAAAAATTTGAGATCGAAACTTTGTCCGGCTCCATCGAGGTGGAGTGCCTGAACAGCCGTGCCACAGAATTTCGTGTAAACATGGGAAAGGCATCCTTCCTTTCCAGAGAGATTCCGGTGACTGGCGAGGTGCGTGAGGTTATCAACGAGGACTTTACGTTTAACAACAAAGATTACAAGGCAACCTGCCTGACGATCGGTAATCCACATTGTATCATCTTTATGGATGAGGTAAGTGAAAAAGCAGCCAGAGAACTTGGACCATATGTGGAAAACGCCGATGAATTTCCGGAGAGGATGAACCTCCAGATCTGCCGTAAGATTGATACCGGCAATCTCGACATCGAGATCTGGGAACGCGGTTCCGGCTACACCAAAGCCTCCGGTACAGGAAGCTGCGCCGCAGCAATGGCAGCATACAAACTCGGTCTCACCGAAAACCGTATCAACATCAACCAGCCAGGCGGCATGATTCAGATCGATATCCACGAAGACGGCACCATCTACATGACCGGAAGTGTGGGATATGTTGCGGATATGAGCGTGGCTGAGAGCTTTTTCTCATAAACAAATCACGAAAGGAAACGGCAAATGCTGTTTCCTTTCTTTTATACTTATGATAAGATATATCCGAAAATATTCACCGATACGAAAGAGAGGTTCACGCTTTTATGGATATTACAATGCTGGGAACTGGAAATGCGATGGTAACTGAGTGTTACAATACATGTTTTGTGCTGAGAGACGGGGATAAGCATCTGCTGGTTGACGGCGGTGGTGGAAATACCCTGCTGGCACAGCTCAAACATGCCGGATTTGACTGGATGGATATGCGCGAGATCTTCGTGACACACAAACACGTAGACCACATCATGGGTGTTGTCTGGATGATCCGTATGATCTGTCAGCATATGAAACAGGGACAGTACGAAGGAGAGGCGACGATCTACGGACATGAAGAAGTCATCCATATCCTCAAAGAAATGGCAGAGATGCTTTATCCTAAGAAACAGACCTGCTACATTGGAGACCGTCTGCACCTTGTAGTCGTAGAAGACGGAGAAGAAAGAACCATCATGGGACACAAGACGACATTCTTCGACATCCAGTCCACCAAAGCGAAACAGTTCGGTTTCTGCATGGACATGGGTAACGGCGACAAATTTACCTGCTGTGGTGATGAGCCATACAACGAATGCGAGAAAAAATACGCCGAAAACAGCAAATGGCTCCTTCACGAAGCATTCTGTCTCTTCGACCAGGCAGACAGATTCCACCCATACGAGAAACATCACTCCACAGCCAAAGACGCCAGCGAACTGGCAGAGCAGCTCGGCGTACAGAATCTGATCCTCTACCACACCGAGGACAAGAACATCGCCCGCCGCAAAGAACTCTACACAGAAGAAGGAAAGAAATACTTCCACGGAAATCTCTTCGTCCCGGAGGATCTGGAGAGAATAGAACTATAAAACCGATATATAGCAAAAACCTTCGCTGGTCTTATGATAATATAAGCCAGGCGGAGGTTTTTTCAACTCCGCAAATCTTGCAGTTTCACCCAATCTATGGTATGGTATTACAGTATATGAATATATAGAAAGAAGGTGAAGCTGTGGTTGAATTAGATCAGTTCAAGAGTATTCTTGCAACATACACAGAACCATTAGTGGAAGTGAGGGATTCACTTTGACCTCGCTAACAAAGAGCAGAGGGTTGAAGAATTAGAGCGTGAAATGGAAGCACCGGACTTCTGGGATGATGCAGAGGTTTCACAGCAGAAGATGAAAGAGCTCAAGAGCATGAAGGACGACATGGAGACATACCACAATCTGGAGACCCAGTTGGAAGATATGGAAACCATGATCGAGATGGGCTATGAAGAAAATGATCCGGAGATCATTCCGGAGATTCAGGAGATGCTTGACGAATTCCAGAAGGATTTCGACAGCATCCGTGTTAAAACATTACTGTCAGGAGAATATGACAGCGAAAATGCGATCATCAAGCTCAATGCCGGAGCAGGTGGAACAGAAGCCTGTGACTGGTGTGGAATGCTTTATCGTATGTACAGCCGCTGGGTAGACCGCAAGGGATTCAGTATGGAAGTGCTTGATTACCTCGACGGCGATGAAGCCGGTGTCAAATCCGTAACCTTCCAGGTCAACGGAGAGAACGCTTACGGCTATCTCAAATCCGAAAAAGGTGTACACCGTCTTGTCCGCATTTCTCCGTTCAATGCAGCAGGCAAGCGCCAGACTTCTTTCGTATCCTGCGATGTTATGCCGGATATCAAGAAAGACCTGGATGTAGAGATCAACGATGACGACATCCGTATCGATACCTATCGAAGCAGCGGTGCCGGTGGACAGCATATCAACAAGACATCATCCGCGATCCGTATTACACATTTCCCGACAGGAATCGTAGTACAGTGTCAGAATGAACGTTCTCAGCACATGAACAAGGACAAAGCCATGCAGATGCTGAAAGCCAAACTCTTCCTCCTCAAGCAGCAGGAAGCAGAAGCGAAACTTTCCGGTATCCGTGGTGAAGTAACCGATATCGGCTGGGGAAATCAGATCAGATCCTATGTTATGCAGCCATACACCATGGTCAAGGATCACAGAACAAGCGAAGAAACCGGAAATGTAGACGCAGTTCTTGACGGAGACATCGATCCGTTCATCAACGCCTACCTGAAATGGATCGCATTAGCCAAGAAACCGGCTGAATCATAAGGCAAAAAAGCCTTGCAGACTTTGCAGAGGTGTGATAACATATCCCTCATAGGAAAACAGTTGTCTTTTGAAAACGGACATCTCCTGAGAGGGATATGTGTTTCATCAAATGGATAAAGAGTTGCTGTGAACAGTAACGATAAAGTCAGCAGAGACAGGAAGGTCATAATGGGAAAAACAACAGAAAAAAAGAAGTATTTTGTAGTCAGGGAGCGAGCGGTTCCGGAAGTTTTGTTGAAAGTGGTACAGGCAAAGAAATTACTCGATTCAGAGAAAGTGAGCACTGTGCAGGAAGCAGCAGAGCAGACCGGTATCAGCAGAAGCTCCTTTTATAAATATAAGGATGATATTTTTCCTTTTCACGAAGAAGCCAGAGGAAAGACGATCACTTTCATCATTCAGATGGATGATGAACCGGGAATCTTGTCTGTTGTGCTTCAGACCATTGCACGTTTCCATGGAAATATCCTGACGATCCATCAGAGTATTCCGATCAATGGAGTGGCAACTCTCACACTCAGCGTGGATATCCTGCCGGGTGAGGGAGATGCAGAGGCTATGGTGGACGAGATCGAGCAGAGAGATGGAATCCATTATCTGAAGATCCTCGGAAGAGAATAACTATAAGAAAGAACGCAGGAGGAAACCAAGCTATGGTAAATATTGCAGTATTAGGATACGGTACAGTAGGAAGCGGTGTGGTAGAGGTTATCAACACCAACCACAACAGTATCAACAAGAGAGCCGGCGCAGAGATCAACATCAAATATGTACTGGATCTGAGAGATTTCCCAGGAGATCCGGTAGAGAAAGTCCTTGTTCACGACTATGACGTGATCGCAAACGATCCGGAGGTAGACATCGTAGTAGAAGTTATGGGAGGAATCGAGCCGGCATACACCTTTGTAAAACGTGCCCTCGAATCCGGCAAAAGCGTCTGCACCTCCAACAAAGCCCTGGTAGCCAAACACGGCCCGGAACTTATGGAGATCGCACGCGAGAAAAACATCAACTTCCTGTTTGAAGCAAGCTGCGGTGGTGGAATCCCGATCATCCGTGCACTGAACTCTTCTCTGACAGCAGATGAGATCGATGAGATCACAGGTATCCTCAACGGAACCACTAACTACATGATGTACAAGATGAGCACAGAAGGCTGCGAATTTGATACCGTTCTCAAGGAAGCTCAGGCAAAGGGATACGCCGAGGCAGACCCGACAGCCGATGTAGAGGGATATGATGCATGCCGTAAGATCGCGATCCTTTCTTCTCTGGCATACGGTAAATTCCTGAATTACGAGGATATTTATACCGAAGGAATCACCAAGATCACACCAGAGGACATGCAGTACGCAGAAGAACTTGACATGACGATCAAACTTCTTGGTACCAGCCGCAAGATCGGAGACGATTCTTTCTACGCCATGGTAGCACCGTTCCTGGTAGGCAAGAGCAGCCCGCTTTACAGCGTAAATGACGTATTCAACGCAGTATTTGTCCATGGCAATGTCCTTGGTGATGCAATGTTCTACGGAAGCGGTGCAGGCAAACTTCCGACAGCAAGCGCAGTAGTTGCTGACGTAGTAGATGAAGCAAAGCACCTTCACAAGAACATTATGACAAACTGGTCCAGCAAACCGCTTGAACTGATTCCGATGGATGAAGTTGAGGGAAGATTTTTTGTAAGAGTCGAAGGCACAACCGTAGACCAGGTAAAAGCTGTTTTTGACGACGTTGAGATCGTAAATCTCAAGAACCTCCCGGGTGAATTTGGATTTATCACCACCAAGATGAAACAGGGAGAATATAAAGAAAAAGTTCAGAAATTAAATGGCAGTGTGGTCACTATGATCCGTGTTAAAGACTGACATTTTTTTCGGGGGAGAAACTATGTTAATAGTAAAAAAATTCGGCGGCACTTCAGTTGCAAACAAAGAGCGTATCTTTAATGTCGCCGGAAGATGCATAGAAGAATACAAAAAAGGCAATGATGTGGTGGTAGTTCTTTCTGCAATGGGTAAATACACAGATGAACTCATCACTATGGCAAAGGATATCAATGAGAAACCGCCGAAGCGTGAGATGGATATGCTTTTTACGATCGGAGAGCAGATGTCCGTGGCGCTGATGTCCATGGCATTCGATAAACTGGGAGTTCCATCCGTTTCTCTGAACGCATTCCAGGTTGCAATGCATACCACAAGCGTTCACGGAAATGCAAGACTCAAGAGAATTGATACCGAAAGGATCAAGAGAGAACTGGAAAACCACAAGATCGTTGTTGTGACAGGTTTCCAGGGAGTCAATAAATACGATGATTATACAACGCTTGGAAGAGGCGGCTCCGATACGACAGCAGTTGCTCTGGCAGCGGCACTCCATGCAGATGCCTGCGAGATCTACACTGACGTAGACGGCGTATATACAGCAGATCCGCGTAAAGTTCCGACAGCCCGCAAGCTCAAGGAGATCACTTACGATGAGATGCTGGATCTGGCAACACTTGGTGCCGGAGTGCTCCACAATCGTTCTGTGGAAATGGCAAAGAAATACGGCGTACCGCTCGTGGTACGTTCCAGTTTGAATACAAGCGAAGGAACTGTTGTAAAGGAGGAAGTAACAGTGGAAAGAATGCTGATCAGCGGAGTTGCGCTTGATACAGATGCAGTAAGAATTGCCGTGATCGGTCTGAAGGATACCCCGGGCGTGGCGTTCAGATTATTTGATGTACTGGCAAAGAAAAACATCAACGTAGATGTGATCCTTCAGTCTATCGGACGTGCGGGAACCAAGGATATTTCCTTCACCGTAGATGACAAGGATCTGGATGATGCAATGGCAGTCCTGGACGAAAACAAAGCAAGACTTGGATACCAGGAACTTCATTCTGAGAGAAATATCGCCAAACTTTCTATTGTCGGAGCCGGAATGATGAGCAATCCTGGTGTTGCGGCAAAGATGTTTGAGAGTCTTTATAATGAGGGCGTCAACATTAACATGATCTCCACATCAGAGATCCGCGTGACAGTTCTTATCAACGAAAAAGACGGTGTAAGAGCGATGAACGCAGTACATGACGCATTTAACCTGGCAGATTAAATAAAATGGAAGGAATTTCATCTCTGTGGTTTCAGGGGTGGAATTCCTTCGTTGTTTACAGAAAACAGGAGTCAAAAATGAAAAGAAACCGAAAATACTGGAAAACAAGTGCCAAGGCAGCTCTCAGAGGAAACTGGATCATTGCGATCGCGGGAATGCTGGCTTATATGGCGGTGAACTTTCTGGGAAATGTCCTTTCGCTGGAGCTTTTTCCGGGAAATTCTATACTGGAGATCGCAGCCGGGCAGATTTTTGTATTTGTTGTGTCGCTGATCGCGATGGTATTCGGCACAGGATACAGCTATATGATGCTGAATATGAGCAGAGGCAGGGAGTTCAGCCTTGGAAATCTTCTGTATATGTTTCATAATCAGCCGGACAGAGTGCTGATCGCGGCATTTGTAATGGCATTGCTGAATACAGTTTCACAGATCCCGGTTTATTTAGCTGTGTATCTGACAGAACCTGGGAGTACGCTTCAGGCACAGATGAACTGGATGTACATGATCATGGGAGTTATGCTTCTTAGCGTAGTACTGAATGTACTTATCACAGTACTATTTGCACTCAGCTTTTATCTTCTGGCAGATAATCCGGAGATGGGAGGCGTAGAGTCCCTGAAACAGAGCATGCATTTGATGAAGGGACATATCTGGCAGTATCTTATGCTGCAGCTAAGCTTTGCACCGCTGCTGATCGTGTCGCTTCTATTCATGGGGCTTCCGCTTCTGTGGGTACTTCCGTATATGGAAGCGTCTGAAACGGTTTTTTACAGAGATATTCTGGGAGAGTTTGATGCGCCGGAGAAAAAGGAAGAGGCTTTTTACAAAAATACGGCATCAGACGATTATAATGCAGAAGCATAGTTATTCAGCAGATTTATTTACGGGCACAAAAGGAGATTTTTATTTATGAATATTATTCAGGTGATAACCGACGAACTTAAAGTACAGAAATGGCAGGTAGAGGCTGCTGTAAAGCTGATCGATGAGGGATGTACGATCCCGTTTATTTCCCGTTATCGTAAAGAAGCGACAGGCTCTCTGAACGATGAGCAGCTCCGTACCCTGCACGAAAGACTTCTTTACCTGAGAAATCTGGAAGATAAGAAAAATCAGGTACTTACAAGCATTGAAGAGCAGGGCAAACTGACACCGGAACTGAAGAAACAGATTTTGGATGCCAAGACCCTCGTAGTAGTAGAGGATCTTTATCGTCCATACCGTCCGAAGAGACGTACAAGAGCAATCATTGCGAAGGAAAAGGGACTCGAGCCGCTGGCGAATATCATCATGCTTCAGATGACAAAGAAACCGCTGGAAGAGGAAGCCAAAGCTTTTCTTTCTGAAGAAAAAGGCGTAGAGACCGTAGAGGACGCGCTGAACGGAGCGAAGGATATCCTGGCAGAGACGATTTCTGATGAGGCAGATTATCGAATCTATATCCGTGATCTTACCATGAAGAAAGGTTCTGTTGCATCTGCAGCAAAGAAACCGGAAGAGCCTTCTGTATATGAGATGTACTATGAATTTGAGGAGCCGATCAAGAAGCTTGCCGGACATCGTGTACTCGCCCTGAACCGTGGTGAGAAGGAAAAAATCCTCACAGTCAAGGTAAATGCACCGGAGGAAGAAATCCTTGGATGGCTGCAGAAGCAGGTTATGGTAAAGGATAATCCGATCACAACACCGGTTCTCCGTGAAGTGGTAGAGGACAGCTACAAGCGTCTGATCGCCCCGGCGATCGAGAGGGAGATCCGCAGCAGCCTGACAGAGAACGCTGAGGACGGTGCGATCCATGTCTTTGGCAAAAACCTTGAGCAGCTTCTGATGCAGCCTCCGATCGTAGGTAAAGTCGTTCTCGGCTGGGACCCGGCATTCCGTACAGGATGCAAGCTGGCGGTCGTAGATCCTACCGGAAAAGTGATGGATACGACAGTGATCTATCCGACAGCACCGACCAATGAGAAGAAGATCCAGGCGGCAAAAGATACACTTAAGAAACTGATTAGGAAATACAATGTTTCTCTTATTTCTCTTGGAAATGGAACAGCGTCCAGGGAGTCTGAGCAGATCATTGTGGAACTGCTTAGGGAAATCCCTGAGAAAGTTCAGTATGTGATCACGAATGAGGCTGGTGCTTCTGTGTATTCAGCAAGTAAGCTGGCGACAGAGGAATTCCCGAATTTTGATGTGGGACAGAGAAGTGCGGCTTCCATCGCAAGACGTCTTCAGGATCCGTTGGCGGAGCTTGTCAAGATCACACCGCAGTCGATCGGTGTCGGACAGTATCAGCATGATATGAACCAGAAGAAGCTTGGTGAGGCGCTGAGTGGAGTTGTTGAGGACTGTGTAAATAAGGTTGGTGTGGATCTGAATACGGCGTCTGCATCGCTTCTGGAGTATATTTCCGGTATCAGCAAGGCGATCGCGAAAAATATCGTTGCGTATCGTGAGGAGAACGGCAGGTTTGAGAGCCGTCGTGAGCTTCTCAAGGTTGCGAAGCTCGGACCGAAGGCGTTTGAGCAGTGTGCAGGATTCGCGCGTATCACAGGCGGCAAGAATCCACTGGATGCAACAAGTGTGCATCCGGAGAGCTATGAGGCAGCGCAGAAGCTTCTGGAAAAACTTGGCTATGCACCGGAGGATATCACGGGCGGCAAGCTGAGCGGAATCTCAAAACAGATCAAGAATTATAAGAAGCTTGCAGAGGAGCTTGGCGTGGGAGAGCCGACACTTCGTGACATCGTCAAAGAGCTGGAAAAACCGGCAAGAGATCCACGAGATGAGATGCCGAAACCGGTTCTGAGGACGGATGTACTTGATATGAAGGATCTGAAAGAAGGAATGATCCTTAAGGGCACAGTGCGAAATGTTATTGATTTTGGAGCTTTCGTAGATATCGGAGTGCATCAGGATGGACTGGTGCATATTTCTGAGATGAGTGAGAAATATATCAAACATCCGCTTGAGGCAGTGTCTGTTGGAGATGTTGTGGATGTTCGCGTGATCGGCGTAGATCTCAAGAAAAAAAGAATCAGTCTTTCTATGAAGGGAACGAAGTAGGAAACGGTATATGCGTGGTCGTGTGGGGAAGATCGCTACGGGGCTAGGCATTTGATCCGGGGAACGGCTTCGTCACCTAGAAACACTAAGGCGTGGAAAATATGCTAAAACCATACAGAAAAGCCCGCAAACTCGCTGTCGCTCAGACAGAGCAGTCTTTTCTGTATAACGCATATTTTCCACGCCTAACTGTTTCTACGGCTCCTGCAGATGCTCCCCAGCTCAAACGCCCAGCCCCTCCGCTCCGCCCCTCAGGACTCACCATAATACCGGAATGGGGAGCAGGGGGGACGCGGTACGCGAACGGCCGTAGGCCGTTGTGTAGCGCTGGGATGTTTGGAGTATGGAGGTGATGGTGGGAATTTTTAACTCAGCAGAGCGGAGTCATTACTGAATTCCTGGCCGCTGGCTTTTTCGAATTGGTCGAGGAGGTCGCGTACAGTCAGTTTCTTTTTTTCTTCACCCTGGATATCCAGGATGATCTTGCCTTCCATCATCATAATCAGACGATTTCCGTGGATGATCGCATCCTGCATATTATGGGTGATCATCATTGTAGTTAAGTGATCCCGGTTTACGATCATTTCTGTGATCTCAAGCACCTTCGCAGCTGTCTTTGGATCAAGTGCTGCGGTATGTTCGTCCAGCAGAAGCAGCTTCGGTTTCTGAAGCGTAGCCATAAGCAGTGTCAGCGCCTGTCTCTGTCCACCGGAAAGAAGTCCGACCTTGGAAGTAAGACGGTCCTCAAGTCCCAGACCAAGGATCTTAAGTAATTCTTTATATTCTGCACGTTCTGCCTTTGTGATACCAGGTTTCAGCAGACGAAGTTTTCCACGACGTTTTGCAAGTGCAAGATTTTCTTCGATACCCATTGTAGCAGCAGTACCAGTCATAGGGTCCTGGAAAACACGTCCCAGGTAGGCTGCTCTCTTATGTTCTGATAATTTCGTAACATCAACACCATCAATGATAATCTGTCCTTCATCGACCATCCATGTACCCGCAACTGCATTCAGCATGGTAGATTTACCGGCACCGTTTCCACCGATAACTGTAACAAAATCCCCTTCATTCAGAGTGAGGTTCAGACCGTTCAGAGCCACTTTTTCATTGATAGTTCCAGGATTAAAAGTTTTATAAATGTTTTTCAGCTCAAGCATCAGTTGTTACCTCCACGTTTTGTAGGTTTTGAAAAATATTTTGCTTTCCAGTATGGTACAGCAAGGAAGATGGCTACTACAAGTGCAGACAGCATCTTCAGAAGGTCTGTGTCGATTCCGAGCCAGATAACAGTCTGGAGTACCAGATAGTAGAGGATAGAACCAAAAGCAACACTCAGAAGACGAAGTGCAAAGTTACGAAAGATCTTTCCGAAGATCGCCTCGCCGATGATAACAGCAGCAAGACCGATAACGATCGCGCCACGTCCCATGTTGACATCAGCGAATCCCTGATACTGTGCAAGAAGTGCACTGGAAAGAGCAACCAGTCCGTTGGAAATCATAAGTCCGAGTACCTTGCATACATCTGTGTTGATACCCTGTGCACGGGACATATTCGGGTTACATCCGGTAGCACGGAGAGAACATCCGAGTTCCGTACCGAAGAACCAGTACAGGATCGCGATCAGAATAACGATAAAGATTGCAACGATCAGGATCGTATTCTGATAAAACGGAACATTTTTGACATTTCGAAGGGAAACAAGAAGGTTGTATTTGTTTCCGTTGACTGCCTGGTTTGCTTTGCCCATGATCTTGAGGTTGGCAGAGTAAAGACCAAGCTGTGTCAGGATTCCGGCAAGGATCGCCGGGATTCCCATGAAAGTGTGGAAGATTCCTGTTGCAAGACCGGCAAGCATTCCTGCGCCGGTTGCAGCAAGCATGGATACCCAGATGTTATGACCGCTCATAAGCATCATAACGCAGACAGCACCTCCGGTACACATGGTACCATCAACAGTAAGGTCGGCTACGTCCAGAATACGGAAAGTAAGATAGACACCGATTGCCATGATCCCCCATATCAGACCCTGGGCAGCAGCACCCGGAAATGCATTGATTAAGCTCATAATGTTCATTTTTATAGTTCCTCCTGATGACACAGAAAGCGAGAAAGGATATTCCTCTCCCGCTGTCAGTGTGAATTTGTGATTTTAGATTAATTGTCAGAATTATTCAGCTTCTTCAGCAGTATCTTCCTCTGCTGTGTCGTCTGCTGCTTCTGCATCAGCCTCCTTGGATGTTTCTTCTTCCTCTGCTGCATCGTCAGCACCGATTGCTACATAGTCATCCGGAACTGTGATTCCAAGTTCGTCACAGATCTCAGGGTTGTATTCTTTGGTGAACTGTGGAGCATATTCGATTGGCATTGTGGAAATGTCTTCTCCGTCAACGAGAACTTTGAGTGCCATTTTACCTGTAGCAACACCAAGGTCATAGTAGCTGATGGAAAGAGTAGCAACACCGCATCCCTGGCAGATACCTTCTTCACCGGCGATTACCGGAACTTTCTCCGGAAGGCAGATGTTGTTGATGATCTCTGTGTTGGAAGCAACTGTGTTATCTGTTGGTACGTAGATCACATCGCTTTCTGTAGCAGCTGTAGTAGCTACGGAAGAAAGGTCGTTGGAATCTGAGAATGCGTAGTAAGTGCAGGTGTATCCTAATTTTTCAAGGGCATCCTTTACTGTATCTACCTGATACTGGGAGTTTGCTTCTGCGGAGCAGTAAACAAGTCCGACGTTCTTTGCATCCGGGAACAGTTCGTTGAGCATTGCTGCCTGCTGATCCAGTGGAGCAAGGTCAGATGTACCGGAAATGTTGGTTCCAACGGTTCCGTCGAAATCGTCAAGGTCAAGTGCAACACCATATTCGGTAACTGCAGTACCAAGGATCGGGATATCTGCTGTACCGGCTGCAGCTGCCTGAAGTGCAGGAGTTGCGTTTGCAAGGATCAGGTCTACACCGTCAGAAACGAAGTCTGTGATGATAGTAGAACAGGTATTGGAATCACCCTGCGCGTTCTGCTCGTCAAATGTAACTTTGTCGCCAAGCTCTTCTGTGATGGCATCCTTGAATCCCTGTGTTGCTGCGTCAAGTGCCTCATGCTGTACAAGCTGGCAAATACCGATGTTGTAAGTTTTATCATCTGCATTATCTGCTGCGAATACGCTGACACCGCCCATGCCAACTACCATTGTTGCAGAAAGAACACCTGCTAAAATCTGCTTTTTCATATTTCAAGTCCTCCTGTTTTGTTGATTCATACTTGAATCGAATTAACTTTTTAAAGTATAACGCTTTAACGCGAAAAAGTCAACAAGTAAATACAGGAAAATAAAGGGATATTGTAAAAATGATTTCTTATTTATAATACACAAAAATATTTAGCTCTCAACAAAAATAGTATGGATTAAATACAAAAAAAATTAGGCTGTCAAATAAATAATACGTTTTTGTTCGAATTTATTGACAATTTATAAATCGGAATGTATAGTAAAAGCACTTGCAAAGAGGCGTAACTGAAAATGTTGTGCCTCTTTTGTTCGGCGAACTGTAGGTAGAGGAGAAAAGAGAAAATGGAGGAAAGAAGAATGAAAAAAGCATTGGCAATCGGACTTGCAGCAGCAATGGCAGTTTCTATGACAGCACCTGTATATGCAAGTGATGACAGCGAAAGTGGCGCAGGAATCGCAAAGGAAGACATCAAGATCGGTGCGATCTATATCGGAGATGAGAACGAAGGCTATACAGCAGCGCATATGGCTGGTATCGATGAAATGGTAGAGAATCTTGGACTGGATGATTCACAGGTCATCGAGAAAACTCTGATCGGTGAAGACGAAGGATGCTACGATGCAGCAGCAGACCTTGCAGACCAGGGATGTCAGATCATCTTTGCAAACAGCTTTGGACATGAAACTTATATCCTTGAAGCAGCAGGAGAATATCCGGACGTTCAGTTCTGTCATGCAACAGGAACTCAGGCAGCATCAAGCGGACTTTCCAACATGCACAACTACTTCACAAATATTTATGAAGCACGTTATGTATCCGGTGTAGTAGCAGGTCTGAAACTGAATCAGATGATCGAGGACGGCACTATTACAGAGGATAACTGCAAAATGGGTTATGTAGGTGCATTCCCGTACGCAGAGGTTATTTCCGGATACACTTCCTTCTACCTTGGAGCTAAGAGCGTATGCCCGTCCGTAACAATGGAAGTTAAATACACAAACAGCTGGGCAAGCTTCGACCTTGAGAAAGAATGTGCAGATGCCCTGATCTCTGACGGATGTGTCCTGATCAGCCAGCATGCAGATACAACAGGTGCTCCTACAGCATGTGAAGCAGCAGGCGTTCCTTGCGTTGGATACAACATTGATATGACATCCGTTGCTCCTAACACAGCACTTACATCCGCATCTATGGACTGGGGTGTATATTACACATACGCAGTACAGTGCATGCTTGATGGCACAGCAATCGATACTGACTGGTGCAAAGGCTTCTCCGATGGTGCTGACAAGATCACACCACTCAACGAGAACGTTGTAGCAGAAGGAACAGATGAGAAAGTAAAAGAAGTAGAAGACGCACTTGCAGACGGATCTCTTCATGTATTTGATACCTCTACATTTACAGTAGATGGCAAAGAACTTACTACCTATAAGAAAGACGGCAGCGACACAGAATACATTTCTGACGGATACTTCCATGAATCCGAATATGGTTCTGCACCGGCATTCGATGTAGCGATCGACGGAATCACTTCTATTACAGAATAAGATTTGAAACAGGCAGGGCTGCTAGTCAGCAGCTCTGCTTTTTTCTTGTCTATAGACAGAAAAAAGGAGGGAATGACAGTGGGAGAAACTTATGCACTTGAACTTAAGGATATTTCCAAGCGTTTTGGATCCGTCCAGGCGAATGACCATGTAAATCTCACGCTGAGAAAATCAGAGATTCTTGCGATCCTGGGTGAAAACGGAAGCGGCAAGACAACTCTCATGAATATGATCTACGGAATTTATTATCCGGATGAAGGACATATTTTTGTAAATGGCAAGGAGGTAACAATCTGTTCGCCGAAGGATTCCTACGAACTTGGAATCGGTATGGTACATCAGCATTTCAAACTGGTAGATGTACTGACAGCAGCCGAAAATATCGTTCTGGGTCTGCCGGGCAAGGCAAGACTCAATATGAAAAAGATCACAGAGGATATCCAGAAACTGGTCAACAAGTATGGATTTGACCTGGATCTTTCAAAGAAAATCTACGAAATGTCCGTTTCTGAGAAACAGACCGTCGAAATCGTAAAGATGCTTTATCGTGGTGCCAGGATCCTGATCCTGGATGAGCCGACAGCTGTGCTGACACCGCAGGAAGCCGACAGATTATTTGATATCCTTCGTAACATGAGAGATGACGGATGTGCGATCATCATTATCACACATAAGCTGCAGGAGGTTCTTGCACTGTCCGACCGTGTGGCGATCCTTCGTAAAGGCCAGTATATTGACACTGTGGAAACTGCCCAGGCAAATGTGCAGAGCCTTTCTGAAATGATGGTTGGCGCAAGAGTTGATCTGAATATCGAACGCCCGAAGCCGGAGAATGTAAAGCCGCGTCTGGTCATTGAAGGCGTAAACTGTAAGGACAAAGACGATGTCAAAACTCTGGATGATGTAGATCTGACAGTAAATACAGGTGAGATCCTTGGTATCGCCGGTATTTCCGGAAGCGGCCAGAAGGAACTTCTGGAGGCAATTGCCGGTCTGCAGGATGTAGAAAGTGGTTCCATCCGACTTCTGGATGACAATGGAAGCGGAATGGAGCTTTCCAGAATGGATTCCATCTCTATCAATGAAGCAGGAATCAGTCTTGCTTTCGTTCCTGAGGACCGCATCGGTATGGGACTCGTCGGAGATATGGATATGACCGATAATATGATGCTTAGAAGTTACCGCAATGGTAAGAGTCCTTTCCTTGACCGCAAAGGTCCGAGAGCCCTTGCGCAGAAGATCAAAGATCAGCTTGAAGTCATGACACCGAGTATTTCTGCTCCGGTCCGCCAGATGTCCGGAGGAAATGTCCAGAAAGTTCTGGTTGGACGTGAGATCGCACAGAACCCGAAAGTTCTTCTTGTCGCTTTCCCGACACGAGGCGTGGATATCAACACTTCTCATGTTATCTATCAGCTTCTGAACGAACAGAAGAAAAAAGGCGTTGCAGTTGTCTGTGTCATTGAGGATCTGGATGTCGTGCTGGAACTCTGTGACCGTATCGCGGTTCTCTGCGGCGGCAGGATCAGCGGAGTGGTTGACGGAAGAACAGCGACCAAAGAAGGAATCGGTCTTCTCATGACGAAACACGAAAAAGGAGGGGCTGTCAATGAATAAAGAACCTTTCTTACAGGTAAGTAAACGAAGAAACAAAGCCGGATGGCAGGAAAGACTTCTGATTCGTTTTATCGCACTGATCCTTGCACTGATCGTGTGTGGTGCAGTGATCGTGGCACTTGTCAAAATGAATCCGGTAGATGTATACAAGGCAATCTGGGATGGAGCCATGGGTTCCGAGCGCCGTATCTGGCAGACGATCCGTGATACGATGATCCTTCTGTGTATCGCGATCGGTCTTGCACCGGCATTCAAGATGAAATTCTGGAACATCGGTGCAGAAGGTCAGATCCTGATCGGTGGAGCATGCTCCGCAGCAGTAATGATCTATGCAGGGGACAAAATGTCACCGCTTCTGCTTTTGATCGTAATGTTTATTGCAAGTGCCATTGGCGGTATGATCTGGGGAATGATCCCGGCAGTATTCAAGGCATACTGGAATACCAATGAGACACTGTTCACACTGATGCTGAACTACGTTGCGATGCAGGGCGTTACCTACTGCATTGTTTTCTGGGAAAATCCAAAAGGATCCAATACAGTCGGTATCATCAATCAGGCAACACAGGCAGGATGGCTGCCAGAACTCTTTGGACAGAAATATGGATGGAATGTGTTGATCGTCCTGATCCTGACAGTCGGTATGTTCATCTACCTGAAATACTGCAAACAGGGTTATGAGATCGCTGTAGTCGGTGAGAGTGAAAATACCGCCAGATATGCAGGTATCCATGTAAAGAAAGTCATCATCCGTACCATGGCAATTTCCGGTGCAATCTGCGGTATCGCAGGATTTGTAATTGTCAGCGGCGCGAGCCATACGATCTCTACTGCGACAGCAGGCGGCCGCGGATTTACAGCGATCATCGTTGCGTGGCTTTCCAAATTCAATACCTTTATTATGGTAGCTGTTTCTTTTGGTATCGTATTCATGGATCAGGGTGCTGTTCAGATCGCGACACAGTATGGACTGAACGAGAATGCATCTGATGTAATCCTTGGAATCATTCTGTTTTTCCTGATCGGAGCAGAATTTTTTATCAATTACAGAGTAAAGCGTGCAAAGAAATAGGAGGAAGATGCAATGAGTGTACTGACCATTTTTATTCAAAAAGCAATTGTCCAGGGCATCTGTATTCTGTATGGTGCGCTTGGAGAGATCATGACAGAAAAATCGGGTAACCTGAACCTTGGTATCCCGGGAATTATGTATATGGGAGGTATCGCCGGACTGATGGGAGCCTTCCTTTATGAAAAAGACAATCCGAACCCGAATGCTTTTGTCGGAGTTCTGATATCGTTTGTATGTGCGTTTGCATGTGCAATGATCGGCGGACTGATCTACAGTATCCTGACGATCACACTTCGTGTAAACCAGAACGTAACAGGTCTTGCCCTTACCATCTTTGGTACTGGATTTGGTAACTTCTTCGGTGGTTCCATCTCCAAACTTGCAGGTGGTGTCGGACAGATTTCTGTCAAAGTAACAGGAAGTGCCTATACGGCCAAAATCCCTGGATTATCCAAGATCCCAGTGATCGGACCGATCTTATTTAACTATGGATTTATGACTTATCTCTGTGTGATCGCAGCGATCGCACTGTCATTCTTCTTATTCAAAACAAGAATGGGACTGAATCTCCGTGCGATCGGTGAGAACCCGGGAACTGCGGATGCAGCCGGTATCAACGTTATCAAGTACAAATACCTGTCAACCTGTATCGGCGCAGGTCTTGCAGGACTTGGCGGTCTGTATTTCGTAATGGAATACTCCGGCGGAACCTGGACAGACAATGGTTTTGGTGACCGTGGATGGCTTGCAGTCGCACTGGTTATCTTTGCACTGTGGAAACCGCTCAATGCGATCTGGGGAGCATTCCTTTTTGGAGCACTTTACATCCTGTACCTGTATATTCCGGGACTCGGAAGAAGCATGCAGGAAGTATTCAAGGCTCTTCCATATGTCGTAACCATCATCGTTCTGGTATTCACCAGCTTCCGAAAGAAGAAAGAACATCAGCCTCCGGCTGCACTGGGACTTCCGTATTTCCGCGAAGAACGATAAGAATATAGTAATAAAATAATAGAGACACTGGCATGTTTTTGAAAATGTTTTTCAAAATTGTCAGTGTCTCTATTATTTTCTATTGCATTGTAAGAAAGTTAGTTGTATAATATCTCTCAGATAAAAGAAAATTCTTCGGGGCAGGGTGACTGATCTACAGAGAATCGGAATTCCCTACCGGCGGTATAGTCCGCGACCCGCGCAATGCGGCTGATCTGGTGACTGGCTTACAGAGAGTCAGAATTCCGGAACCGACAGTAAAGTCTGGATGAGAGAAGAACACGAATAATTCATACGTGCTCAGTACCCCGGGAAGATGATTCCGGGGATTTTTTATGCTGCAAAACCGATTTCTTTTTACAAATAAGAGTCGTTTGCCACAGCATAGCGTAGAATTTTCTTTTAAAAAAAGATAATTCAAAGGAGAGAGAAGTATGAGTGAACAGGTTTTAAGAAATGGAAATGTAATGCAGAGGAGCCGTACCCGGACGATCACACAGGTTGCGATGCTGGGAGCCCTTGCAGGTATCCTGATGAATTTTGAATTTCCAATTCCGTTCCTGGCGCCGTCTTTCTATCAGCTGGATTTCTCAGAAATTCCGGTACTGGTAGGGGCTTTTGCGATGGGACCGGTAGCAGGTATCCTGATCGAAGTAGTAAAGATTTTGGTGCATCTGGTAACAATGGGAACAGTAACAGCAGGTGTAGGTGATTTTGCAAACTTCCTTTTTGGATGTACATTTGTAGTACCGGCAGGACTGATCTACAGACTCCATAATGTAAAGAGCCGTAAGCATGCAGTTATGGGAATGGCAGCAGGTACAGTACTGACAACAGTAGCAGCCTGCCTGATGAATGCATTTGTTCTTCTTCCGGCATATGGTAAAGCATTTGGTATGCCAATCGAAGCTTTCATCGAAATGGGAGCAGCAGTAAATCATTCCGTAAACAGTCTTCTTGGTTTCGTTGCACTGATCATTGTTCCATTTAACTTATTCAAATATATCCTGATGTCAGTGATCGTGTTCTTTATTTACAAACGAATCCGCGTAGTTCTCAAGGGTGACTGATTCATTCACACCGGAGAACACACAGTATAATATTGCACGGTAGATTCGTGCAGGAAAGAAGGTTCTCTATAATATGGGAAAAATTCATGATGTACAAAAACTTACAGACAACCGTTTCGTCAATCTCTACCATGTAGATGCGACCAGCGTACATAATACACCGGTATCTTATTACGTGGCATCCAGAGCAAAGGACATTCCATCCCTCAAGATGAAGACCGGACGCAATGATCCGGACGGAGTGATCATTTACAGTGTTTACGGCGAGAAGAAGGATAAGGTTGTTCTGATCCGCCAGTACCGCTATGCGCTGGGCGGTTACATCTATGAATTCCCGGCAGGGCTTGTAGAGCCGAACGAGGACTTTCACGAGGGTGCTGTCCGCGAGATGCACGAGGAGACAGGTCTGAAGCTCGAACCGCTCAAGGTAGATCCGGCATATGAGAAGCCATACTTTACCACGATCGGCATGACAGACGAATCCTGTGCAACCGTTTATGGCTATGCCAGCGGCGAGATCAGCAAGGCAGCCCAGGAGGACACTGAGGAGATCGAAGTCGTCCTCGCAGACCGCGACGAGGTCAGAAGGATCCTTAAGGAAGAAAATGTTGCCATCATGTGTGCTTATATGCTGATGCATTTTCTGAAGGACGAGGAGCCTTTCGCCTTCCTCAGATAAAATTAAAAAATAATAAAAAGAGTAGCTTGACAAAGCGTTTAAGACCATGTTATATTTTGATTGGTTGTAGTGTGTAACTCGATTTAGGAGGCATTAACTATACATAACAAGGAGTGTTTATGTGTATTAGTGCCTTTTTTTTGTATAAAAACTTACATAATACGCATACTCACTTCTTAACAATAAATTTAGGGATGTGCAAAAAGCACAGGAAAAAGGAGTATGTGAAATGAAGGACAAGATTTTTAGTGTTCTGCAGCGAGTGGGACGAAGCTTTATGCTCCCGATCGCAATCCTTCCGGTTGCCGGTCTTCTTCTCGGAATCGGAAGCTCATTTACCAATGCAACCACGATCGAAACGTATCACCTGACAAGCATCCTCGGCGAGGGAACGATTCTGAACGCCCTCCTGATGATCATGAACAAGGTAGGAAGTGCAGTATTTGATAACCTGCCCCTGATCTTTGCTGTAGGTGTTGCGATCGGTATGGCAAAAAAAGAAAAAGAAGTATCCGCTTTATCAGCAGTTATCGCGTATTTCGTAATGAATACAGCGATCAACGCAATGCTGACTATCACAGGACAGATCCTCGACAACGGCGAGATCGCTGAGTCTGTACTGGAGGGAACCATCACTTCTGTATGTGGCATCCAGTCCTTACAGATGGGTGTGTTTGGCGGTATTATCGTAGGACTTGGTGTGGCGGCACTCCACAATAAGTTTTACAGGATCCAGCTTCCGAATGCACTGTCATTCTTCGGAGGCACAAGATTTGTACCGATCATTTCCACAATTGTATACATGTTTGTGGGAATTCTTCTTTACTTTGTATGGCCGGTTGTCCAGAACGGAATTTACGCACTGGGCGGACTGGTAACAGGTTCCGGATATGTAGGAACCCTGATCTTCGGACTTATTAAGAGAGCTCTGATCCCGTTTGGTCTGCATCATGTATTCTACATGCCTTTCTGGCAGACAGCCGTAGGCGGTACGATGGAAGTTGCCGGACAGATGGTTCAGGGCGGACAGAATATTTTCTTTGCACAGCTTGCTGATTCTGCAAACATTGCACATTTCAGCGCAGATGCAACCAGATATTTCTCTGGTGAGTTTATCTTTATGATTTTTGGTCTTCCGGGAGCAGCACTGGCTATGTATCAGTGTGCAAAACCTGAGAAGAAAAAAGCTGCCGGCGGTCTTCTTCTTTCCGCGGCACTTGCATGTATGGCAACAGGTATCACCGAGCCTCTGGAATTCTCCTTCCTGTTTGTTGCTCCGGCACTGTTTGCAGTACAGGTAGTTCTTGCCGGAACTGCATATATGATCGCACATATGCTGAACATTGCGGTAGGACTTACATTCTCAGGCGGACTGCTCGACTTCTTCCTGTTTGGTATCCTTCAGGGAAATGCCAAGACAAGCTGGATGAGAGTAATCCCGGTTGGTATTATTTATTTCTTCTTATATTATTTTATTTTCAAATTCATGATCAAGAAGTTCAACTTCAAGACTCCTGGTCGTGAAGATGATGACACAGAAACAAAACTTTACACAAAGGCCGATGTAAATGCCCGCAGAGAAGCAGGACAGGCAGGAGCAGCAGCTTCTGAAGACGCTGTCAGCGAAGCGATCACAAGAGGTCTTGGCGGTAAGAAAAATATCAGTGATGTCGACTGCTGTGCAACCAGACTTCGTTGTACAGTCAAAGATGCTTCCAGAGTAAACGACGGAATCCTCAAGGCAACAGGAGCATCAGGCGTGGTACACAAAGGACAGGGCGTTCAGGTCATCTATGGACCAAACGTAACCGTAATTAAGTCAAACCTTGAAGACTATCTGGAAACTGCACCGGATACTTATGCGGAAGCAGAAACTACAGAGAGCGTTCAGGAAACAGCAGACAAGACACAGGAAGCAAAAGAACAGAAGGTCGTAGAGAGAATCGTGATCTCCAGTCCGATCACAGGACTGGCAGCAGATCTTGCTACTGCACCGGATGAGGCTTTTGCTCAGAAAATGATGGGCGATGGTGCCGTTGTAACACCGGAAGATCCGTTTGTACGAGCTCCGGAAGACGGCGAAGTTGCATTTGTTTTTGACACAAAACATGCCATTGGATTCGTGACAGACTCAGGAATCAGTCTGCTGATCCATGTGGGAATCGATACTGTAAAACTGAACGGCGAGGGATTTGAAGCACTGGTAGAAAGCGGTCAGACAGTCAAGAAGGGTGATCCGATGCTCAAGCTGGATCTGGAATACCTGAAAGCGAATGCACCTTCTATCACATCACCGGTTCTTTGTACAGAACTGGAGGATAATCAGAGAATCCATCTGCTGCAGGAGGGTCAGATCAAAGCCGGAGAACCGCTCTTTGAGATCGAGGTTCTTCAGTAAGAACGACCCTGGATGGGGAAGAGACGGATGAAGTACAGGATAGCAAAATTATTAAATCACAATTCTTTTATCGGACTTGAAGGAAATTCGAATCAGGAATGCCTGATCATGGGCAAGGGAGTTGCTTTTGGCAAGAAAGTGGGACAGACGATCGAAGTGCCACAGGATACCAGAGTCTACTCACTCAAAGAACTGACAGAGCGCGGGGATGCCAGAGAGATCATTAATTCAGTTTCTCCGGTATGTCTGGAGCTTGCGAACGAAGTGCTCAGAGAAGCAGAGAAGGAATTCGGCAAGGTTGACCGTTCGATCCTTTTTCCGATGGCAGATCATCTTGATTTTGCGATCCGGCGTATCCAGAAGGGAGAGCAGATCAGCAATCCTCTCACGGAAGACATCCGTATCCTGTTTTACAAGGAATACAAGGTGGCTGGCTGTATAGCACCTCTTCTGAAGCAAAAACTTCAGATAGAGCTTGATGAACATGAGACGGGTTATATCGCCCTTCATGTTCACTCAGCCATTGTAGATGAGAAGGTTTCACAGGCCATGGAGATCGCCCGGACTGTCCGGGAATGTATTTCTCTTGTTGAGAAAGAAACAGGCAATTCCATCGATGTGATGTCACTGGCATATAACCGTCTGATGAACCATGTACGTTACATGGTGGCAAGAACGATTCACGGAGAGAAACTCAAGATGAATCTGAACGAATATATGTCCGTGAAATTCCCGGAGGCATTTGATGCAGCCGAGAGGATCTGTCATGAGATGGAGAAGCGTCTGGGACTGCCGATGCCGGATATCGAGATCGGCTACCTGGCAATGCATCTGGAGCGTATGCTGGACAGTGAGACCGAATAAAAATGTTTATTCAAAAAAATAAAAATATATAAAGAAGAGGAGAAAAACAACATGAAAACATTCGAGTACACAATCAAAGACGAACTGGGAATCCACGCAAGACCGGCAGGACTTCTTGTAAAAGAAGCAAAGAAGTATGAGTCCGAGTGCACAATCACAAAAGACGGCAAAACAAAGAAACTTACACAGCTTATGATGCTGATGTCCCTCGGTGTAAAACAGGGCGAAACTGTAACTGTAACAGCTGAAGGTGCTGACGAAGACGCTGCAATCGCAGGTCTCAAAGAATTTTTCGAGGCAAATCTGTAATCAGTCCGATCCAAAACCTGGAATGGGTGTAACACAACAGTAATGCAGGAGGAAGTAAGGATGCAGTGTTTTCAGGGAAAATCTGTTTATAAAGGAATTGCAATGGGTCCGATCGTGGTTCTCAAGAAAGATGATTATCAGGTCAAAAGAACCAGGATCGAAGACCCGGAAGCAGAAGTAAAGCGTGTGGATGCTGCACTGGAGAAATCCAAAGAGCAGCTCCAGAAATTATATGACAAGGCAGTCAAAGAAGTTGGTGAGGCCAGCGCAGCCATTTTTGAAGTACATCAGATGATGCTTGAGGATGATGATTATCTGGAAGCGATCCAGAATACCATCCGTACCGAGCAGGTCAATGCAGAGTATGCCGTAGCAACCACCGGTGACAACTTTGCAGAGATGTTTGCATCTATGGATGACGATTACATGAAAGCTCGTTCTGCAGATATCAAGGATATCTCCGAGCGTCTTGTACGTAACTTAAGCGGACAGGAGGACACAGATTTAAGCTCTATCGATCCGTCTGTGATCGTAGCTGATGACTTAAGCCCAAGTGAAACTGTTCAGATGGACAAGGATAAGATCCTTGCATTTGTGACTGTTCATGGTTCTACCAACTCTCATACAGCGATCCTTGCCCGTATGATGAACATTCCGGCTCTGATCGGTGTTCCGATGGATCTTGATGAACTTAAGACCGGTATGACAGCAGTCGTAGATGGCTTCGAAGGAACCGTTACCTTTGATCCGGACGAGGAGATCAAAGCGCAGACCGAGAAGAGAATGGAAGAAGAAGCAGAGAAACTCAGACTTCTTCAGGAATTAAAAGGCAAAGAAAACGTAACCTTAGATGGACACAAGATCAACATCTACGCGAACATTGGAAGTGTTGGTGACATCGGTTATGTTCTTGAGAATGATGCCGGCGGAATCGGTCTTTTCCGAAGCGAATTCCTTTACCTTGGAAGAAACGACTTCCCGACAGAGGAAGAGCAGTTCCAGGCTTACAAACAGGCAGTACAGATGATGGCCGGCAAGAAAGTTATCATCCGTACTCTTGATATCGGTGCTGACAAACAGGTAGATTATTTCAACCTCGGAAACGAAGATAACCCGGCTCTGGGATATCGTGCGATCCGTATCTGCCTGACACAGCCGGATATCTTTAAGACACAGCTCCGTGCACTTCTCCGTGCTGCTGTTTATGGAAATCTTTCCATCATGTATCCGATGATCACTTCCACAGAGGAAGTAAAGAAGATCTATGAGATCGTAGCAGAAGTAGAAGCAGAGCTCAAAGAGCAGGAGATCCAGTACAAACTTCCTGAACAGGGAATCATGATCGAGACTCCTGCAGCAGCGATCATCAGCGATAAGCTTGCTGAGATGGTTGACTTCTTCAGTATCGGAACCAATGACCTGACCCAGTACACCCTCGCTCTTGACCGTCAGAACGCGAAACTGGATGACTTCTACAATCCTCATCACGAAGCAATCCTCCGTATGATCCAGATGGTCGTAGACAACGCGCACAAATGTGGCAAATGGGCAGGAATCTGCGGCGAACTTGGTGCAGATGCAACGCTTACCGAGCAGTTTGTACGCATGGGCGTAGACGAGCTTTCCGTAGCTCCGTCCATGATCCTTAAACTCCGTAAGATCGTCCGCGAGATGAAAAAAGTGGAAGATTGATCAATAGTGTGGAAAACAGACTCCCGTCTGACACGGCGAGGTGGATAACACCCCGCGTGCCGGGCGGGAGTTTTTTGTTTGCGAAATAAGAAAAAATGAAAATGAAAACCGTTTTCATATTGACACATCATCAGAATGTGCTATAATATGAAAACGGTTTTCAAATTGTATAAAAATATCAGATATAGATTTGTTTGCCGGACATTCCGGCGGAAGGAAGATATTATGGGAAGTAAAGCACCTTATCAGACAAAGCAGATGGCACAGCTTTTATCATATCTCAGGACCGTGGAGGGAACACATGTGACGGTCGCAGATGTCTGTCTGCATTTCAAAGAACAGGGAATTACGATCGGAACGACGACAGTTTACCGTAATCTGGAGAAGATGGTGGAGCAGGGGCTGGTCGCCAAATACAATGTGGACGGGACGAGCAGTGCCTGTTTTGAATATCTCGGAGCAGAGGAACACTGCCACAAGACATCCTGTTTCCACTGCAAATGTGAGAAATGTGGAAAACTGATCCATCTTCACTGTGAGGATGTGGTTAAACTGGAACAGCATCTGATGGAGAGCCACGGATTCCAGATGGATCCGTGCAGGACAGTTTTTTACGGAATCTGCGAGGACTGCCGGAAATCCGAACCGGTTCATATCAAAGGAAAATAAGCAGATAATAATTATAGAAGAAAAGGAGCAGACCAATGAAAAAATGGATTATGAGCTCGTTGGCGATCCTGCTGGGAGTTTTAAGTATCAGCATTCCTCTGGCGGGAGTGCGTACAGCGGAAGCAGGAACAACAGAGGACTCAGGTAAAAAATTAAAGATCGTGACCACCATTTTTCCAGAATACGACTGGACACGGGCAGTTCTTGGAGACCGGGAGGCGGATGTCGACCTGACCATGCTTCTTGATAATGGAACAGACCTTCACAGTTTCCAGCCGGCAGTGAAGGATATCATGAAAGTATCAAGCTGCGACCTTCTGATCTATGTGGGCGGCGAGTCCGACCAGTGGATCGAGGATGCTCTGGAATCGGCTCAGAATAAGGATATGAAGACAATCAATCTGATGGAAGTTCTCGGCGATACCATCAAGGAAGAAGAAACCGTTGAGGGCATGCAGGAAAGTGGCCATGGACATGAAGACGAGGATGAGAAGGAATACGATGAGCATGTCTGGACATCCCTCCGAAATGCGTCAGTGATCTGTGGCATCATCGCGGAGACACTTGAAGAGATGGACCCTGAAAATAAAGATGTCTATGCATCCAACGCAGCGGCTTATCAGGAAAAACTTTCTGATCTGGATACAGAATACCAGAATACAGTGGACAGCGCGAAACAGAACACACTTCTTTTTGCAGACCGCTTTGCATTCCGCTATCTGGTGGATGATTACGGACTGAATTATTATGCAGCCTTTTCCGGCTGTTCCGCGGAGTCTGAGGCAAGTTTCAAGACAGTGACATTCCTTGCCGAAAAGCTGGATGAACTGGGACTTAAGACCGTGCTGACCATCGAGAAATCAGACGACCGGATTGCGCAGACCGTGATCGAAAACACCGAAACGAAAGACCAGAAGATACTGGAACTGAACTCCATGCAGTCGATCACATCCGATGAGATCGCTGACGGTGTGACGTATCTTTCCGTGATGGAAGATAACCTGAATGTTCTGAAGGAAGCACTGAACTGATGATAATTACAGGCGGTGGACAGAAGCCATCTGCCTGATACGACAAACTGTCCATGACAGGAGGGACAATAATGGCACAGCTTACATGCAAAAACCTTACACTTGGATACGATAACCGGGCGATCCAGGAAGACCTGAATTTCTCCATCGACGCAGGTGATTACCTCTGCATCGTAGGAGAAAACGGCTCCGGTAAATCTACATTAATGAAAACACTTCTCCATCTGCAGCCGCCGATCAGCGGCACGATCGAACTGGGAGACGGACTTAAGAAAAACGAGATCGGATATCTCCCACAGCAGACCCTGGTACAGAGGGATTTCCCGGCATCGGTGCGGGAGATCGTTCTGTCCGGATGCCAGAGCCGCTGTGGGCTGCGACCGTTTTATAACAAAGAAGAAAAGCGTGTCGCACAGAAAGCAATGGAAAAAATGATGATCCAGGATCTCGCCGATCATTGTTACAGAGAGCTTTCCGGCGGGCAGCAGCAGAGAGTCCTTCTCGCGAGAGCACTCTGCGCGGCACAGAAGATCCTTCTTCTCGATGAGCCGGTCTCTGGTCTGGATCCACGAGTGACCGCAGAGATGTACCAGCTTATCAAGGATCTTAATAAGAAAGATGGAATCACGATTATTATGATCTCGCATGACATTGCAGCGGCAGTAAAATATGCGACACATATCCTGCATATCGGGGAGCACTGCTTCTTCGGTACCAAGAAACAATATCTCGAAAGCAGTCTGGGCAAAGCATTCACCGGACAGGAAGGGGAGGAATAAGATGTTTGAGACACTTCATATGTATTTTCAGTATCCGTTCGTGCGTTACGCACTGATCGTAGGTGTACTGATCGCACTGTGCTCCTCCCTTCTGGGCGTGACACTGGTGTTGAAGAGATTTTCTTTCATCGGTGACGGACTTTCCCATGTGGCATTTGGTGCCATGGCAATTGCGTCCGTACTGAACATCACCAACAATATGCTGTTCATCCTGCCGGTGACTGTGATCTGTGCGATCCTGCTTCTCCGTGCAGGGCAGAACACAAGGATCAAGGGAGATGCGGCGATCGCGATGATCTCCGTCGGCGCGCTGGCAATCGGTTATCTTCTGATGAATCTTTTTTCTACAAGCCCGAATATTTCAGGCGATGTGTGCAGTACACTGTTTGGCTCCACCTCCATCCTGACCCTGACAAAAGGCGAGGTATGGCTGTGCGCGATCCTCTCTATCGTGGTTGTGGCGATTTTTATCTTATTTTATAACAAGATCTTTGCAGTGACATTTGACGAAAACTTTGCAAAAGCGACCGGAACCAGGGCAAATGCCTATAATCTTCTGATCGCGGTTGTGATCGCAGTGATCATTGTTCTGGCGATGAATCTGGTTGGATCGCTTCTGATCTCAGCACTGGTGATCTTCCCGGCACTTTCTGCCATGAGACTGTTCAAATCTTTCCGTTCTGTGACGGTCAGTGCGGCAGTGATGTCCGTGATCTGTGCAACTGCTGGGATTCTGATCTCCATTCTTGCCGGAACTCCGGTCGGATCTACGATCGTGGCAGTAGATATTGCAGTATTTCTGATTTCTTATGGTATTGGAAGAATCACAGGAAGATAAAATAAATTGTGTATAGTAACAAAATATCTCAGTCAGAGCCGGAACTCCAACTGAGATATGGATGAACAGATATGGAATTGTTGATAGCGGAATGCTTGCAGAAACCGGTCAGATTTCTACGAGGATTCCGTGTTCTTTATCATAACGGCAGTATTTGCCATGCTCAGAGATAAACGGCTGATAAGTATCTGTACGTGTGTCCTTGACATAAACAACACCAGTCGCGATCATCTGCACGAGAGAAAATCTCTTGCTGAGGCTTGAGATCCATGAATAAGTCTTGTTATCACCGGAATCAGCAGCGAGAAGGCTGTAGCCGCCCTCACATGGTTTCAGAGAGAAGTAGATCTTCTCCGGTTTGCTGCTCTCAGTGAAGACCTGGCTGGTTATGTAAGAGGAGAAATTTTTCTTTACAAATGCCTGGAAAGAATGCAGTGTATAAACCTCTCCACTGACTTCATCTGTAATTCTGTCCCCGCGCTCCAGACGATTCTTGATCAGTGTCAGAACCTCGATTGTCCAGTTGATAAAGGAAATACTGCTGTAGCTCATGCTTTCCTGAAGCTGATCAATCAGTTTCTTTGACAAAACATTTGATTTCGTCGCCTCGTTAAAAAGTTCTTCGTTCATAAAATACACCCTCCGTCATAGTTTTTACGTTCCAATTGATATTTTTTATTATAAATTGATATTGTGCAAAAAGCAATGAAAAACCATCAAAATAGAATGAAAATTATGTAAAATTCACATATCATGAATTGTACAAAATGCAACACACCACGGGATCTGGGGAAACTCAGGTCCCATTTTTGTTGCCAAAAGACAGGGAATCGGATAGAATAATAACAAATACTAAAAAATGTTTTGGATGTTTAACAGGACGGATATTTAATGAAAGAAACAGAGAAAAAACAGACGCATTTTTTGCGTATTGCAATGATGGTCCTTACGACGATACTGATCGTATTATTTTTTATCATTATCTCCTTGGTTGGTAAGATCCAGGGAACAGCTCGTGTTATCAATTACGCAGGATTGGTGCGTGGCGGTACGCAGCTTATGGTCAAACTGGAAATTTCAGGAGAACCGCAGGATGAGAGGTACAGCGAAATCTCAGGTTACATTGAGGGTCTGCGGTATGGCAGTAAGGAACTGAATTTTATACGTCTGGAAGATAAGAACTTTCAGAATAAAATGGATGAACTTGAGCATTATTTTGATGAACTGAGAAGTGAACTTCTTCTTGCGCGGGAGAATGGGTACGAGAATACAGAAATTATCCGGAAGAGCGATCAGTTTTTCCAGATCTGTGATGAAGCAGTAGGGTACGCGGAGGTCTATTCGCAGAAAAAAGCAACTGCTCTGGATTATCTGGAAAAAGTGGTTTTTGTGGACATTCTGGGACTTATTCTGATCATAGGAACAGAACTTGTCAGAGCAGTTCGCTTTGCAGCACAAAACAGAATTCTTCAGAAGAAGGTTTATCTGGATGAAGCAACAGGACTTCCGAACAAGAATAAGTGTGAAGAGATCCTTAATGATCCGAGAATGATCGGAGAGGAAGAACTGATTGCACTTTGTGTATTTGATCTGAATAATCTGAGGATCATCAACAATGATATGGGGCATGATAAAGGTGATGAATATATCCGCTCTTTTGCAGTTCTGCTTCGGGAAGCAGTTCCGCAGGAGTTTTTTGCAGGGCGTGACGGCGGAGATGAATTCATTGTTGTACTTAAAGGGATGGATCATGGCGGAGTCCGGGAACGCCTCCAAAAGATCAAAGATCATGTGGCAGATTACTCCCGAAGGAACCCGCAGCTGCCGATCAGCTATGCGGCAGGTTACGCATTGTCGAGTGATTTTGATGGCTGCACAATGAGAGAGTTGTTCTGTTTTGCAGACAAAAACATGTATATTGACAAGAATCAGGCAAGACTGGAGGAAGAAGTACAGAAACAGAGAATGACTCGTCGTATTCTTGCGAATATTACGGAAGCGGGGTATGAATTCTCAAGCTGCATGTACTGTGATGCGTTTCTGGATAAATATTATGTGCTGAGAGCTGGTTCAAAATTTTTTCTGGCAGGCGATGGAAGCTATTCAGGTGCTGTAGAACAGGTGATCCAGAAACTTTCTGATAAAGAAGCCAGAAAAAACATCAGGAAGCAGCTTCAGCTTGAATATCTGAAAAATCATCTCGGAAAAACAGCAGAAAAACTTGAAGTTCCATATTACTATGAGGATAATGAAGGGGTTCACCGCGGCAGAATGACCTTCCTGTATCTTGACGGAACGAAAGATGGAAGACTGCATCATTTTGTACTGGGGTTTGAGGTGTTTCAGAATTCAGATGAAAATGCAGCCAATGAAAAGCAGAGTCTGACACGTTATTATGAACAGCTCCGTCAGTCCATCGTAGAAAACGGGAATTATGCGGAAGCACTTTTGCAGACAGCCCACGCAGTCTATACAGTAGATCTGACAAATGACAGGCTGGAGAGAGTTTTTTTTGATACAACTGCAGAGAAGATCAAAATTGAAGTTCGGACACCATGCTCCTACACAGAGTATTGTCATGAGCGGCAGGAATACGTGACAGAAGAAACTATGGAAAACTACCGGATTGTAGATTCTTCGAAGAAACTTCTCAGACGATTTGAAACAGGATCCAGACAGGTGACAGTCGAATATCGTGAAAGTGGTAAGGATGAACCGCCAATCTGGCTTCAGAAAACAGTTCTGATGTCCAGAGACACGGTCTATGATTCAAAGACCAACAAAGAAAGTACCGTTGTCCATGGCATCATTCTGTTCAAAAACACTTCAGAATTCCATGAAAAAGAAGTGAAAGAAAACGAACGTCTCAAGATCGCGATCGAGGAGGCTGATTCCGAAAATCGTGCCAAGACAGAATTTATGGACCGCATGAGCCACGATATCCGCACGCCGATCAACGGAATCATGGGAATGCTCGACATTATCCACAAAAACCGTCAGGATGAGACAAAGGTCGATGACAGTCTCGACAAGATCCAGCTTTCAACAAGACATCTTCTGGAACTGGTAAATGATGTTCTGGATATGAGCAAACTGGAAGCAGGCAGACTTGATATCAAAGAAGAACCGTTTGACCTTGCTGAACTGATGAATGAGGTGGCAGCACTGATGGATTCACAGGTCATGCAGACGGGACTTGTCCACAGAAAGCACAGAGGAACGATCAGGCATACTGCATTGTATGGAAGTTCTCTGCAGCTTCGTCGGATCATGCTGAATCTTATGAGTAATTCCGTCAAGTATAACAAGCCAAACGGAACGATCGACACATATGCGACAGAAATTTCGGACGATGGAGAGACAGCTCTTTATGAGTTTCGTATCGTAGATTCCGGCATAGGAATGAGCCGGGAATTTATAGAGAATGAGCTGTTCAAGCCTTTTACCCAGGAAGAAAACGATGCCCGCACGCAGTACCGTGGAACCGGTCTCGGAATGTCTATCGTAAAAGCACTGATCGACCGGCTTGGCGGTACGATCAAGGTTGAGAGCACTCTTGGTGAAGGAACGGATATCACATATCAGCTTCCATTAAAGATTGATAAGAATGCTTCAGAACAAAGCGAGTCACAGAACTGTGCGGGTGTAAAAAATCTCGAAGGTATGAAGATACTGCTGGTCGAAGACAACGAGATCAATATGGAGATCGCAGAATTTTATCTCACAGAACTTGGTGCAAAGATCGACAAGGCATGGAATGGAAAAGAGGCTCTTGAGAAGTTTGAAGCTTCAGAACCGCATGGTTACGATGTTGTTCTCATGGATATCATGATGCCGGTCATGGACGGAATCGAGGCAGTCAGGGTGATCCGCGGGCTGGACCGCGAAGATGCAGGAACGATTCCGATTTTCGCCATGACAGCACAGGCATCCCCGGAAAATGTCCGCAAATGCCTGAATGCAGGTATGGACGGACATATCCCGAAGCCAATCGAAGCCTCAAAACTTGGCAGCACGATTCTGAAAGTAAAAGTACACCGAAGTTAACTTTTTGCAGAAAAATATTGACCTGCCGGTCAAAGACGTTGTTCCGTTCGAAGGATAATTTTTCAAAAGCAACAAAAAGATAACTCAAATAGCAGATGATATAAAAGTTGATCCGTTGGATTTCCTGGCGGGTCAGTTTTTTTGCATATATATGGAAGAGCCCTTCACTGATTAGTATTTGCTGGTGTGTTTGCCAGAAAGAACTGGATTTATACACGAGATTCCATTATAATAGAAGCAATAGAAAATTAATCTGCGTGAGAATGTTTTTACTTACTCAGAAATTTACGAAAATGATGAGAAGAAAGATATGCAAACAAAGACAGATACCAAAATAATGAGGCTCCGGGCGGTTCTTGTTTTCTGTGTTACCTTTTTTATTACCGTTGGCTGTATTTATCTGGTAAATCTGAATCAGGAAAAGAGAGAAAAACTTAAGGCATCCTATACTGCAGAGACGACTGTCGGCAAGGTAGAAGCGCAGTTGAATAAATACCTGTCGGAATCAGAACTCATGAAGAAACTCATAGAAGAGAAACATGCGATCACAGATGAGGAGTTCTCGGAATTATCAAGGCTGATACAGGATGAAAATTATGTGATATCGGCACATGAACTTGCAAAGGACGGAACGGTTTCTCAGGTATATCCGCTTGAGGGAAATGAAGAGGCGATTGGGCTGGATATGTTGAATGATTCTGAGCGAAAAGCAGCCGCAAATCTTGCCAAGGACAGTGGACAGTATACGATCGCAGGGCCTTTTGATCTGGTACAGGGAGGAGTCGGAGCACTTCTTTTTGACCCAATCTATACAGAAGATGAATCAGGCAAAGAGCAGTTCTGGGGATTTTCAATCCTGGTCATTGACTGGAACAGATTTATCCAGGAAACAGAATTAAGCAAGCTGGGACAGGCTGGATATCATTATCAGATATGGAAAAAAGATCTGGACACCGGCAAAAAGATCGTGATAGCCGAATGCGACAACCAGAAGATGAAAAATTCCATGGAAGTTGCCTGCTCTGTGCCAAATGACACCTGGTATTTCGAGATCGTTCCGGAGAATGGCTGGATCTCCACGATCCAGAAAGTTCTGACATTCCTGATCGCTACAGCGATCGCGATCCTTCTGGCAGAGGGGCATCTGCAGGTTGAGATGCGCCGTTACAGAGAATACATCCATGAGAAAGAACTGGAGAAAGCTGCCGAGGAAGCCCAGATAGCAAGTGAGGCGAAATCGAGATTCCTCTTTAATATGAGCCACGATATCCGTACACCGATGAATGCAATCATCGGTTTCTCAGATCTTCTGGAGAAACATGCGGATGACCGTGAGAAGGTTGTGGAGTATATTGGCAAGATCAAGTCATCGAGCTCGTTTTTACTTTCATTGATCAATTATGTACTTGAGATGGCACGGATTGAAAGTGGTGAAGCGGAGCTGAAACTGGAAGTAGGATGTTTTAAGGATCTTGTGAATTCTCTCCAGGCGGTTTTTGAGCCGGAACTCCATAAGAAAAATCTTAAGTACACCTGTATACTGAATTCAGACCATCCATATGTGATCTGTGACAGGACCAAAGTAAGAGAGATCCTGCTTAATATCGTAAGCAATTCGATCAAGTATACACCGGATGGCGGCAGTATTGTAGTTGATATTTCAGAATTCCACCATTCCAAAGAGGGACATACTTCATTCAGGATCATAGTTGCCGATACCGGAATTGGAATGAGCGAGGAATATCTTCCTCATATTTTTGAGGAGTTCACGAGAGAAAGAACAAGTACAGAGAGCCATGTGACAGGTACGGGACTTGGACTTCCGATCGTCAAGGCACTGGTTGATCTGATGGGCGGCACCATCAATGTCGAGAGTAAGGTCGGTCAGGGAACCAAGATAACCATCGTCCTGTCCTTCCCGACAGCGACAGAAGAGCAGATCCAGTCCAGAAAAGAAGAACAGTCCGGGCAGATACTCCGGAGTTTTAAAGGCAAACGTATCCTGCTGGCAGAGGATAATGAACTGAATGCAGAAATCGCGATGGAACTTCTCGGAGAAAGCGGTCTTGAGACAGAACACGTAACAGATGGCATTAAATGCGTGGAAACTTTGAAGGCGAAACCGGAGGATTACTATGACCTGATCCTCATGGATATTCAGATGCCGCACATGGATGGTTACGAGGCAACCAAAGTGATCCGGGCACTTAACGATCCAAGAAGCCGCATCCCGATCATAGCCATGACTGCCAATGCCTTCGAAGAAGACCGCCAGAGAGCTTTTGAAGCAGGCATGGAGGCACATATTGCCAAGCCGATCGATGTGAAAATCCTTTTTTCAACGCTGGCGCAGGTGCTGGGGGATAATGCCTGA
>CAKRXU010000023.1 GCA_934424575.1 uncultured Blautia sp. | reverse complement strand
AGTGCCATGCAATCATCAGAAAAAAATGTCTAGGTTGTTTTATGACCACATTTTTACCCAGTTTTTGTTACTGCTTGAGCGTATTCCTTACCACTGAGTACCATTTACCGATAGAAGTTCATGAGTCGTTAAGCCGCATATTTCCTGTATTTATGCGTGTTTTCGGAGATACTGAAATTTCACTGCCACATTTTTGGTGACATCTTCTTACTACTCATAAAACTCCTTATTTCACACGGCTTTACGCCGCCTTTATCTTAAAGCTGACCATGTTTTTGACACAGTAAAATGGATTTTATGACTGTGTAGAAACATGGTCAGGCAGTGGTTAGTTACATTTTTGAAACTTATTAAGTTTAACACATCTGGGCAGGAGGTTCAAGATGTCGTGATGAGAAAATTTTTATATAATGAAAATGGCGAGATGCTTATCGCAACACCCCGCCCAAAAACCAATTACACCAAATTGTATAATCAGATTCTGTTCAATCTTTTATACTGTCAACAATTCAGCATTTTTTATGATATCTTTTATCTGCTTTTCGTCCATTTCAGTCACATCCGCGATCTGAGCAGCTGTATAACCTTTTTTGTACATACTTATAACAAATTTTAATGTTGTTGCTTTTGTTGCAGCTTCAGTTGCATCTTCTCTAATTCCCAAGCTTAAATTACACATAATACTCACATCCTCTCTGAAATCCTTTTCCATTGGAATCGCATATTCATTTCCAATGATATCCAGTTTTTCGTTTACCGTTAAATCCTGAGATAATAATGCTCCCAGTAATTGTAGATCCTTTTTCTAAGTATCTGGCTGATTTCCTGGAACTGTTTTAAAGTGTCTTCATCCATGCGGTTAAAGAATCTTGATACTGTTGGCTGAGATGCTAATGCGGATTTTTCAAGTACAGCTTTAACAACAGGATCCTTGGTCAGTTCATCCGAAGCATCATCTTCGAAGTAACCGGCCATGATCATATATATCATCTGAAGAAGGTTATCCCTGTCCGTATGATATCGAAACACTGCAGAATCATTGGTCTTAAATGAACGGTTTAAAAGCCGTTCAACGCCAAGTTTGCTCATGCTGTAAATGTCAATTGTATGAACGATCCTTATGAGCCTACTGGGCTTTCAGCATCGGAAAAATATGCTATATGCTAAATCCGATGCTGAAAACCTAACATAATCGACAGTTCTGGCATCGGGAATTGGTCTTGCGGATAAATCGATGCTGGTGCCTTAACATAATTGGCATATCAGGCATCGGGAACTAAATTGTTTATCTGTCCCGATGCCTCGCGATCCTTTTTTACTCTAGTATCCCCTCAAGTACCTCCAAGAGCTCATCCACCACGATTGGTTTTGCCAGATGGCCATTCATTCCTGCGGCAAGGGAGGCTTCCCGGTCTTCATCGAAGGCGTTTGCGGAGATTGCGATGATCGGAATCTTAGCGATGGCTTTGTTTTCCAGGGAACGGATCTTTCTGGTTGCTGTGTAGCCGTCCATGACTGGCATCTGGATATCCATCAGGATGACATCATAAAATCCCTCCGGATAATAAGTAACTTTTTCCACCGCAATGGCACCATTTTCGGCAGTATCTACTTTGAAACCGGCCTCTTCCAGAATAGCAGTTGCGATCTCACGGTTCATACTGTTATCCTCTACAAGAAGGACTCTTTTTCCGGCAAAAATTTCCCTCGGACGCGAATTTGTCTTTTGTTCCTCAATTTCCTCTGATGCCTCTGCAATCCTCTGGCACAGCCGGACAATGATCTCGGTTCCTTTGTTTTCCTCCGACAGGATATCGATCGTTCCTCCCATGGCATCCACAAAGCCCTTGATGATCGTCATTCCAAGTCCGGTTCCCTGAATGCCGCTGATCGTAGAATTCATCTGACGTTCAAATGGCTCGAAAATCTTCTGGAGAAATTCTTCACTCATGCCACAGCCATTATCCCTGACATGGATCTCATAATTTCCAAACTTTTCTTTTTCACAGGGTTTCTGTATGATCTGCAGGGAAATTTTACCGCCGCTCTGCGTATATTTTATCGCATTTCCAAGAAGGTTGACCAGGATTTCCTTTACACGAAGCTTATCGCAGTAAACATACATATCCTGCACCTGCCAGATATCAATAGAAAATTCCTGATTCTTTGCCAGTGCCTGATCCCGGATGATGACATCCGTTTCCTTTACGATGTCTGCGATATTGCATACGGTTTCATCCAGCTTTGTCTGACCGCTTTCGATCCTGCTGATCTCCAGAACTTCATTTACGATCCCAAGCAGATGATTTCCTGAGATTTTGATCTTTGCCAGATAATCCTGGACTTTTTCTGTATCAGCACCTGCCCGGATGGCCAGATTCGTAAAGCCAAGGACCGCATTCATTGGTGTGCGGATATCATGGGACATATTCTGCAGGAATACTTTTTTGGCCACAGATGCCTGTCTGGCCGCACCAAGGGCCTCTTCCAGAAGTTCTTTCTGTTCCAGTTCATGCCGGGCTGCTTTTTTCTGTGTCTGTTCCCGACGGATAAACCAGGTAACGATCAGCAGGAACAGCACCGTCAAAAGTCCCATAAAAAACCACGTATGATCCTGAATAACATCCATCAGCGTATAGGACATCCGCGTATCCAGATAACGGTATGTATGATTCAATCCATAACTTTCCCCCAGGATGCTGAGTCCATGATTCAGAATCTGAAGCAGTGCTTTATTCCCAGCAGCCACTCCAAAACAAAGTTTTTCACTGTCAGATAACGTGATGATATTAAGTTTTTTCTCCCTGTTCAGAAGCTGACTGACACGAAGTGCACTCAAAAGTGTGCTGTCTGCCTCTCCTGATCTGACTGCGTCAATGCATGCTTCAATACCATCATACTTCAGGATCTCGGCATCCGGATAATTCGCTATCGTATACCAGTACTGCCGGAGATTGTTTTCATTTACTGCGATCCTGGCGGTAACATTATTATCATACGGCTCCTGATAAACCAGAGCAATAGGGAAAGCGACCAACGCAGAACTCTGGACAAATCCGGACTGTTCTGCATACCACTTCCCGTCACTGACCGGCATGATAAAATCCACTTCCCCGTTTTTCAGACAGTCCAGCATCTCCCTCTGATCTTCAAAACACCGATAGACGATCTCTGGATCATAACTGCCCGGAAGTGCATCGAACAGATCCGGCACAATATCTGCGATAAGCCCTGTTGCAGATCCGTCTTCTGCCTTCGCACAGTACGGAAGATAATCTGCCAGGTAACCTACCGTTACCTTGTCATGTTTCTCCATCCACTGCTGTTCCTGTTCCGAAAGAAAAACACTGACGGTCGTTTCTGTATAATATTTATTTCGCAGTTCATCGATTTCCAGCGCATCCTGCTCATTTATGACAGAAAGCGCCATATTCAGCGCACTGAGCAGATCTTCTCTTTCCTTTGTAACACACAGATAAAACGGCTGTTTGCCAATTTTTTCGACAGGAGTAATGCCGGAATAGGAAGATACCACATTGTCTGCACTTACAAATCCATTGATCTGCTGATCATTGAAAGCCCTGGCACATTCCGTAATATCGGAATAATATTCAATCTTAATATCCGCGCGATGCCTGGCTTTCCACTGTTCCAGTGCCGCTGTCATGCGCTGATTATCTTTAAGCGTACCGATCTTCTTGCCATTGTAGGAATCAATATCACCACACTGCATAGAAGAATCATCGGTATCCTTATAAATATAAAAAGTCTCATTCAGCATCTCACTGTCCGGATAACTGATCTGATCTGCCCTGACCTCAGAATATGCCACACCTGCCATCAGATCGATCTCGCCGTTTTTCAACTTTTCAAACAGTTCATCCCATTCTCCGTAAATATACTCATACTTCCATCCTGTATAAGAGGCAAGTTTCTGGAGATATTCATAACTGTAGCCGCTTTTGGGAGAGGTATCATCTGCACCTTCCTGAAAATTATGCGAAAAATAATAGCCAACCTTTACAGGCTCTGTATCCTGTGCCGAAACATTCACAGAAAAAAAAGCCAGAATTCCCATACACAGACACAATGGTATCGTGATAAGAAAATACTGGCTTAATTTCTTCATTTGCAAATCCCCCCTGCTGCTTACACCAATCACTTTTTTATAGTTAGTATACCTTTTTTGTATATTATTGTCAATTTTTTATATGTTTTTTATTTACAATTCGCATTTTATGTCTATATTGCACATAATTGATGTATTTTTATATTACCAAAACTTACTTCCAAAACCTGAATAATTTTTATTACAAATTTTGTCCGATCCATGTTATACTTACTGTAAAAACAGATATAAAGAAGGAATAACTATGAGATACAAAGACGAGATAAAAATAGGGATCATGACTGCATGTTTCTGCTTTGCAATGGTTCTGGTCTACGCTGTTGTTCCGAAGGATGTCAGCGTACTTAAGGCGCGCAGCACCAGCACCTTTAAGGAAGCACCGGAAACTGCTGCCGAGGCAGCGGCTGAGCAGCAGTCAGAAGCCGAGGATGCCGGATTTACGATCTACTCCCAGGACAGCAACTATGACTATGACACTTCAGATAGTTCTGACACCAGCTCCGATACCAGTTACACAGAGCCTGACAGTCAGGATAGTTCTGGTTCTGACAGCACTCCTGACACTTCCTATGCCAACAGTGGTACTTCTTCCGGTGACTACGTTGATGAAGACACCGGTGGAAACGATTATAATCCTTCTGATCAGATCACATATCCGACAGATGATGGATATGATACTTCCGAGGATAATAGCAGTTCCGGAGATATTCAGACAGATTATGACACCGGTGGTTCCGATTCCAGTTCCGATTCCGGTATGTTTGAGGAAAATCTGGTTCAGGAAGAAACTTTTTATTAAAACAACAATATCTGCGGCACAAAAGGCGGCCAACATGATGGATTTCATGTCTGACCGCCTTTTTTATATGCTTGTAAAAATTTATTTTCTATTTTCAAGGATCAGCTCTTCGTTGGAAAACAATTCCGCCACTGCACCCTCATATACAATGCATTTCTCACTTTTTTTGATTTTCTTGAGATATTTTTTATTGTTTGTAAACAATGGTCCCATATAAAACCACAGTTCTTTCATCTTAAAGAGGACATTGCGGTCTCCGGAGACTTCCTCACGGTATGTCTGATATACCTGATCGTGAAATTTCCGAAATTCCGCTTTGGTAAGCCTCTCACCTCCACGGAGTTCTCGCGCCAGAGCCGGATCTGCAAGCGTCCCTCTTCCGGTCATGACTGCACCAAGTTCAGGAAATCTCTCACAGATTCTCTGATAATCGTCCACACAGAAGATATCCCCATTATAGCATACCGGATTTTTGCTGGTTGCAAAAGCTTCTGTAAATCTGTCCAGATCCGGTGTATTTTTGTAAAAATCTTTCTGCACACGCGGATGGATAATGAGTTCTTCCATCGGGAATTTGTTATAAATTTTCATCAGTTCTGAGAATCCCGAGGCATCCTCCATTCCCAGACGGGTCTTGACCGAAATCCGGATATCGCACTTTTCAAAAATCTCATCCAGAAATCGTTCCAGCTCCTCCGGTCTGTCGAGGAATCCAGCCCCGCATCCTTTTGTCACAACCGTTTTGGACGGACAGCCCAGATTCAGGTTGACTTCTTCGTAACCATACTCTCCCAGAAGCTCCACTGTGCGGATAAAATCTTCTGCCTTTCGGGTAAGGATCTGTGGAACCGCATACATCCCTTCGTTGTTCTCCGGCAGCAGGTCTTTCTTCTCTCTTCCGCTCAGATTCAGATTCTGCTTGGCACGGATGAACGGGATAAAATATTTGTCAAATCCGTCAAAACATTCAAAAAGAGCCCTGCGGTATACATAATTCGTGATTCCCTCTAACGGGGCAAGATAAATCTTCATTCGTTTTCTTCCAGTGTTCCCAGATAGTAGAAGCCTCTGCATTCATCCAGATGGACTTTGACATATTTGCCAAGGAGGGATTCATTTCCCGGGAAATGTACCAGCAGATTGTATTCCGTTCTTCCGGTAAAGATGCCCTTCTCTTTGCTTTCTTCCTCTACCAGAACTTCCTGGACGCTTCCCTCAAATCTGGAAGAACGTCTGCGGCCCTCCTGCTGTACCAGAGCAAGAAGGCGGTTAAATCTTTCCTTTGCCACATCCTGTGGTACCTGATTCTCCATAGCTGCCGCAGGTGTATCGCTTCGTTTGGAATACAGGAAAGTAAAGGCTGTATCATAGCCACATTTTGCAACAACATCCAGTGTTTCCTGGAAATCTTCTTCTGTCTCACCAGGGAAACCTACAATGATATCTGTGGTCAGAGAAATATCCGGGATCGCCGTACGGATCCTGTTTACCAGATCCAGATATTTCTCTTTGTCGTAGCGGCGGTTCATGATCTTCAGAATACGGCTGCTTCCTGACTGGAGCGGCAGATGCAGGTGATGACAGATTTTCTTGCTTTTTGCCATCGTCGCGATCAGCTCATCGGAAAGATCCTTCGGATGTGAAGTCATAAAACGGATCCTCTTAAGTCCCTCGATATCCTCAAGCATCTCCAGAAGCTGTGCAAAAGTTACCGGATTCTCCAGGTTTTTCCCATAGGAGTTTACGTTCTGTCCGAGGAGCATGACCTCAGAAACACCGTCTGCCACCAGACGTTTGACTTCTTTTACGATTGCCTCTGGTTCACGGCTGCGCTCACGTCCGCGGACATAAGGTACGATACAGTAACTACAAAAGTTGTTACAGCCAAACATAATATTGACACCGGATTTGAAAGTATAGTTTCTCTCTGTTGGAAGATCCTCCACGATCTGATCGGTTCCTTCCCAGATATCTACGATCTGCTGCTCAGACTGCTGCATCTCATAAAAAAGCTCTGCAAATTTAAAGATATTGTGGGTACCAAAAACAAGATTTACAAAAGGATATGTCTTTTTGATCTTGTCTACCACATGCTGCTCCTGCATCATGCAGCCGAACAGGATGATCTTCATATCCGGATTCTTGTCCTTGAGGCTGTGAAGATGTCCAAGTCTTCCATAAACCTTGAGGTTTGCATTCTCACGGACCGTACAGGTATTATAGATCACGACATCAGCGTCCTCTGTATCCTGTCTGTGATAACCGATCTCGTCCATGATTCCCGCAACAACCTCTGACTGCTTCTCATTCATCTGACATCCGAACGTTGTCAGGCAATAGGTCAGCGGACGACCAAGTGTATTAGATTTCTGTGCGGTAAGAGCCTGTGCCAGTTCAATAAAAGAATTCTGACGTGCAGTCTCTTCGGCCGTCATGGTATTTGTCTTCTTTATTTCCTTTGTCATTTCTGATAACTCCTTATCTGTATATTCGTAAATCATTTCGCTCACGGCATTCCTGCCGAAGTTGTATTCTCCTGAAAAATAATATTGACAATTATATATTGTACAAAAATTTTGTAGCATGTGCAAGCGTAATATCCACAAAACAGCTAGCGACAGGATAAATATTCCAGCGGAAGCGTGTAGATCTTTCGATATTCTGTCTCAAGCTGTTCTTCTCTTGTTTTTCCTTCTGCCTCCAGTGTTTCTATCCGAAAAGACGGTTTATGGCAGATCTCCGCATAAAACTGCTCCGGTGAGCCGGTTCCGGGGCGTCCTGCCACCGAAAAATCGCTTTGTCCTGCTGTTGAATTTTCCATATAATAACTGCTGCATTTCTGCAGATGTCTTGCCAGACGATAGCTTTTCTGATTCGCCGCAAAAGATTTTGACTGTTTGAAATATAAGATCCGATTCCGGAAATGATCAAATGACAAGAGCCCACAGCTTGGATACTCCTGAAAGATCCGGACCATAGCCTTTGTTTCGTTTTCACTCGCCGGCTGCTGCATCATCTGTCGTCTCTGATAGTACTGTGTCGGAAAATTTTTCGTCAGATCGATCCCCCGTCCATTTCCCGTGTATTCTTCATTCGGGACCTCCTGCATACGGAGCATCTGTCGATAGATGGGGTTACGGATTGCCTGAAAGCCGCCAGAATAAATTTCATATCCATCTGGATTGAGAACTGGTATGAAACACAGTTTCCAGTTATTGAGAAGTTCTCTGATATCATAGATTTCTTCTATTTTCCATCCATTTTCCCAGTTTTTGGTATATTCCTGCATCATGCGGATCAAAAAATCCGGTGTCTGCCTGTCCATTCCGGTAAGTCCCGAAAGACAAAAGACACAAGTGCTGCCCTTTCCCAGTTCTACCATAGGGATCATTCTCTCATCATGACTTTTCCCTATCACACGAAACTCCGCAATCTCATGATAACGCTGGGAGATCTCCCACATTTCATAATAAAGATCTTCATATGTACAGGACCGTGTATCTGCCATAGTCTTTTCCCTCCATATTTTTTATTACAGACTTTTGTATCCAAAATCACGTATCTTCCCCGTACTAATATATGAAAAGAGACAGGTCAAAAGAACCTGTCTCTCAAAAATCATAAAAAATCTTTAGATGTCTTTTTTGCGTTTGCGAATGAGGATATATGCACCTGCCAGCAGGGAAAGTGCTGCCAGCGCAACCATTGTTCCAATCGGAGACTCATCCAGAGTGGAAACTGCTGATTTGGAAGTGGAACCACTATCCTTCTCACTTGCTGCTTCTGTTGCAGTCAGCTCTGCATCTGTACTGCCCTCGCCGCTGCCGTTTCCGCTTCCATCACCGCCATTTCCGCCGTCAGCTCCACCTGTTGGTGTTATGGTAAGATCCGCTTCTGTGAGCTGTGCAGCTTTGAACGTTGTCTTCTTACGTGACATATGTTCGATCACATCTGTATCCTGCCAGTCGGAACCATTGTAGATCTGTTTCTTAAAGAAGATATAGATCTGATAAGGCTTTGCATTAAGGATACCTTTCGTAGATCCAATACGGAAGGTTGTATTTTTCTGAGAGCTGGTTGGATTTTCAGCCATACTCCAGTACATCGGAACCCATCTTACATCACCGGCAACAGGATCATCATTGTCCATACCTGCACCTGTTACTGTAAAGTCATAAAACTTACCTGGTAAAAATTTGACCGCACCTTCAAATACTTCTCCACTTACAGTGCTATCATCTACACTCGGTGTATGTGGCGGACGGGTAGTCACTGTCGGATCCACCTGTGCTCCCGGACGTTTATTCTTAAAGCTTGTGCTGTTCAGCTTAAATACCTTCATCTGAGCCTTGCCGGAAGCAGGCTTTGCACACACAACCAGCCAGGAGTCTGCCTCTGGAACGTTTTCTGCTGTGACTGTAAATTCCTTATTTGCCTTCACTTCATTTGTAGCACGGCTTGGATCGTACATATTCTGGATCGTAGTTGTAGCTGTGTCTGCATCTACAAAGAAGTAATACCACTTGCTGTCCTGTGTAACGGTCATTTTAAGAGAAGCAGTCGTATGATTATCCCATTGCAGAGTTCCGCTCTTATAGGTCAGAGAAAATGAATTTTCTGCCGCCGGACGTTTCTTGACGAAGGCGGCCTGGTCGATTTTGTAGTATTTTATTTTTGTCTCGCCAGAAGCAGATGTTACATAAACAACCAGCCATTTATCGTTCTTCTCTGAAACACCAGTTGCTTTGACTGTAAAGTTCTGGTTTGCCTTTGCTGTATTTGTGGCAAGCTTGGCGTCATACTTCTTACGGATGGCAGCGTCACTTGTCCCTGAATCCACATAACTGTAGTACCAGTTACTGTCCTGTGTAGCAGACATCTCAAAGGAAATCGTTGTATGATTATCCCATTTCAGAGCAGTTTTCTTATCGACCTTGAATTCCTCTGTCGGACCCGGATCTGGTGTCTCTGCCTTTGTCAATGTGACTGTATTTGTTTCTGCATTGAGATTCAAAGTATACCCCTCTGTATCATAACTGAACTGTGCTGCTGCACTCTTGAAAGTTTCCGCATCTACGCCCTCTGCTGCTGCAAGTACCTGGATACCATCTGCTGCATTGGCATGCGTGAAAGAGATCACGGAATCTGTCAGTGCGGATGTGATGGCAAACTGCGCTTCTCCATCCAGATATACATTCGCCTGCATATCTCCGATCGTATTGTCTGTTACACTGACGGTTCCCTGCACACAAATATTGGAATCGCTGTAGACAGCTCCTTTGGCACCTGTATTTCCGGTGATCGTGCCACCTGTAAGGACAATATTTCCTCCCTCACATTCGATCGCTGCACCTGCTGCACTGCTGACATTCTCTGTAAGTGTCACACCCGCTCCAAGTCCAAAGCCTGCCTGATCGCTTACTTTCACAATAGAGCCTGTTGCTGCAGTCTCTCCGCTGCTGAGTTTGCCGTTTACTGTCAGACTCTTGCCGTCTGCTGTTTCCAGCTGCAGTTCACTGTTCTCACCGGATACCTGGAACATATCTTCCTTAAAGGTATCTCCCTCTCTTACGATAGAAGCATCCTCAACTGCACAGATACGGATCTTCTTACCAGTTACATCAATAGTAGAAGACAACGCAGCCTGTTCGGAAATCTCAATTACAGTCGCATTCGGATTCTCAGCAGAATATGGATCCACGGACTCTACTGCTTCCTGAAGTGTCTTATAATACTCTGTAGTGCCATCTTTATTGATTGCAATGCCTGTTGGCTCTGCCACAGAAGTTGCTGTGGATTCTGCCGGAGCCTCCGTTGGTTCTGCCGGAGCTTCTGTTGGTTCCTGCGGAGCCTCTGTCGGTTCTGCCGGAGCTTCTGTCGGCTCATCTGTCGTTGTATCCGCCGGTGTCTCATCCTGTGAAGGTTCTGTATCCTCGCCGGATCCAAGGTCTTCGGCAGTTTCACCGGATTCTTCAGCCTCTGTGGCTGCGTCTGCCGCCATTGCAGTAACTGGTGCACCACCTGTTGCAAGTGTGCCTGCCAGCATGATTGCATATAACTGTTTACGTCTCAATTTAAATCCTCCCATGTGTCTCATTTGACAATCTGCAGCCCCTGCACAGCATCTGGACTGCTTATCGTTTATCAACATCGTCAAAGTTTGCATAATTAAACTGCCTTTTATTATACACACGCATAATAAAAATGTCAAATCAACTATACATATTCCAAGTGATTATCGTTCGACTTTTTCTTCCTTTTATGGTCGAATCTGGCCATTTCCATAGATAATATACTTGGTTGTTGTCAAAGCGAGGAGCCCCATCGGTCCTCTTGCATGAAGTTTCTGGGTGCTGATCCCGATCTCTGCACCATAACCAAACTCAAATCCATCGGTAAATCTGGTAGAAGCATTTACATATACGGCTGCGGCATCTACTTCATCCAGGAATTTCTGTGCATTGCTATAGTTCTCTGTGATGATGGCTTCTGAATGACCAGTATTGTATTTATTGATATGTGCGATCGCTTCGCCTACATTATGTACTACTTTGATAGAAAGAATGTAATCCAGATATTCCGTTCCCCAGTCTTCTTCTGTAGCTGCAACTGCGCCTGGCATCAGTGTCTGTGCTTCCGCATCTGCACGCATCTCCACATGTTTCTCCTGAAGGCTCTTTGCAAGGACCGGAAGAAGTTTTTCTTTCACATTCTCATGGACCAGAAGAGATTCACAGGCGTTGCAGACACCGACTCTTTGTGTCTTGGCATTGAGGATGATATTGACTGCCATATCAAGATCTGCGCTCTCATCCACATAAATGTGGCAGTTTCCGGTACCAGTCTCGATCACAGGGATCGTGCTCTGATTTACAACGGCTTTGATAAGCCCCTTACCGCCTCTCGGGATCAGGACATCCACATATTCGTTCATCTTCATGAACTCAGCCGCAGTCTCTCTGGAAGTATCTGCGATCAGCTGAATGGCATTTTCCGTCACTCCATGGGCTCCTAAAGTCTCTCTGATACAGTTTACGATTGCCTCGTTTGAATGAAGTGCATCGCTGCCGCCCTTGAGAATCACAACGTTGCCAGTCTTGAAGCAAAGTCCAAATGCATCAGCGGTAACGTTCGGACGTGCCTCATAGATGATCCCTACAACACCAAGCGGTACTCTCTTCTGTCCGATCAGAAGTCCGTTCGGACGCTTTTTCATTCCGGTCACTTCACCGATTGGGTCTTCGAGAGACACAAGCTGACGAAGTCCCTCGGCCATTCCTTCGATTCTCTCTCTGGTAAGGAGAAGACGGTCCACCAGGCCTTCCGGCATATGGTTTGCCTTTCCATGTTCTACATCGATCGCATTGGCACTGAGTAACTGTTCTGTACATTCTACAAGATGATCTGCCACAGCCTCAAGAACCTCGTTTTTCTTGTTTGTTGTTATATTTCGAAGCTCTGTCTCAGCATCCTTGGCATTTTTTCCAAGCTGCAATAACATTTCATTCATTATCAAAACCTCCTTCTGGAAACAGGTCTGTTATTTTGTGAGTTGATAGGTTTTATTTTCTGTGACGATGACCTCCGGCGAGATATCTGTCGTTTCTGTCGGAACAGAAGGTAAAATCTGAAAATCAAAGGCAACTGCCACTCTCTTGATCTGCGGGTGTTTCTCAAGGAAGCGGTCATAGAAGCCGCCGCCGTAGCCGACCCTGTGATTCTGCGGATCAAAAGCGACTCCCGGCATGACCATCATGGCATCTTCCCACTGAACGATCTCGCCGCGTGCCGGCTCCGGAATCCCGAAATATCCCTTCTCAAGCTGTGAGAAATCCGTCAGTTTATAGAATACCATATCCTGTCCGACCACCTTCGGCACTGCGACTTCCTTGCCCTGCTTCCATGCTTCTTCAATAATAAAGCCTGTCATAACTTCATGGTTATAATCTGCATAAGCAAGGATCCGCTGTGCTGACTGAAATTCCGGAAGCTCTGCTACCTTCTCTGCGATCTGACGGCTCCATGTCTCTACCTGGCTGTCTGTGCATTCTTTTCTTAATTTGAAGATCTGTTTTCTAATGAGTTTTTTTTCTTCCATATTTATCACCTAAATTTGTAACAGAACCATCGGCTTCTTTGATGCTGATGTTATTTAACTGTGCTCTTAAGTTTCCGCGGACTGCTGCGAGATATTCCTTACGCAGTTCTGCCTGCTCCGCTTTTTCTTCTTCTGTAAGACCTACGCTCTTGGCTTTGTGTGCCAGTGCGTTGATACGGTCGATCTTTACGTTATCCATTCCCATGGTAAGTACCTCCTTTATTTAAAGTAATTTCTCGATATAATCGATCAGGAAAAATTCTTCTTTCTTATCACCGACAAACAGGGTTCCATAGTTGCGTCCTTCCATGATCTTGTGGATGATATGGAAATCTGCACCGTTTGCGATGATCATGTCTGCGCCTGCGGATGTCGCGATCTCAGCAGCAGTGAGCTTCGTTGCCATTCCGCCGGTTCCGACTTTACTCTTTGGACCCTTGCCCATGCTTAAAAGTTTGTCATCCAGTTTCTCAACTGTATGGATGAACTCTGCGTCTGGGTTGGCATTCGGATCATCCGTAAACAGTCCGTCGATATCGGAAAGCAGGATCAGAAGGTCGGCTCCGATCAGTCCGGCGATGACGGCTGACAGGGTATCGTTATCACCAAAAGATTCCAGTTTCTCAAGCTCATAGCTGGAAATGGAGTCATTTTCGTTTACGACCGGAATTGCCCCGACACTTAAAAGTTCTTCAAATGTATTTCTGGCATTGTGGCGGTTCAGATTGTTGACCATGGTATTCTTGGTCATCAGGATCTGTGCCGCAACCTGGTTGTATTCCGCAAAAAGTTTCTGATAGATCATCATAAGCTTTGCCTGTCCTACTGCGGAGCATGCCTGCTTCTTCTTAAGTTCTGCCGGTTTCTCATGGAGTCCGAGAGCAGAAGCACCTACCGCAACAGCACCGGAAGTTACCAGTACCACATCCTTGCCCTGATTGTGAAGGTCGCTTAATTCACGTACCAGCACTTCCAGTTTACGCAGGTTCAGTTTATTGGTTTCTTTGTGGATCAGAGAGGAAGAACCTACCTTTACCACAATACGCTTTTTGTCTTTTAACATCTCACGGTAATTCATCGTTATGTCTCTCCAAGTATATTTTATTGCCGTTTCCCAATGAAATACGGCTTATTATCTGGTGATTCCAAGATCATCGAGGGCTTTGGCCTGCTTTTTCTCCATAACAGCAGCCTCTTCCGGAGTCATATGGTCGTATCCGAGAAGATGGAGCATGCTGTGTGCAAACAGGAAACTGAACTCACGCTCAATGCTGTGGCCGTATTCCTGTGCCTGGGAATAAACTCTGTCTACAGAGATCATCACATCTCCGAGAAGCAGTTCATCGGTATCCAGGTCAAAATATTCGTCCTTCTCATCGATCACAGAATAGTCTGCCGGTTTCTCAAATGGGATCATCGGGAAAGAAAGCACGTCTGTCGGCGCATCGATCAGACGGAATTCCGCATTTACCTTGCGGATCTCTTCGTTGTCTGTGATGACCAGGTTTACGCTGATCTCATACGGGCATTCCTCCAGCTCCAGGATGTGGGATGCCACTTTTTCGGCGAGCTGCTCATAAGGGATCTCTAATTTGCGTTCGGTTTCATACTCAATCTGAATGGTCATTTCTTCTTCTCCTCACTGCGGCGTGTGGTGCGTCTTGCCGGCTTCTGTTTCTTCTCATAGTCATCGTAAGCCTGTACGATCTGCTGTACCAGTGGATGGCGCACGACATCCTTACTGGTAAGCTGGCAGAATCCGATATCATCGATCTTCTTAAGGACTTTGGCAGCGACATCAAGTCCGGATACCGCGTCTCTCGGAAGGTCCTTCTGGGAAGCATCACCGGTCACGACTACCTTGGAGCCAAATCCGATACGTGTCAGGAACATCTTCATCTGTGCCGGTGTCGTATTCTGTGCCTCATCCAGAATGATAAACGCATTATCAAGGGTACGTCCTCGCATGTAAGCAAGCGGGGCAACCTCGATCAGCCCGCGCTCCATATTCTTGGCGAAGCTGTCTGCGCCCATGATCTGATACAGGGCATCATAAAGCGGGCGGAGATACGGGTCTACCTTGCTCTGAAGGTCTCCCGGGAGAAAACCAAGTTTCTCACCGGCCTCGATTGCTGGTCTGGTAAGGATGATACGGCTGACTTCCTCATTGCGGAATGCAGTCACAGCCATCGCCATTGCCAGATAAGTCTTACCGGTTCCTGCCGGTCCGATGCCGAATACGATCATTTTTTTGCGGATCTGCTCTACATATTCCTTCTGTCCAAGGGTCTTGGGCTTGATGGGACGTCCCTGTATGGTATTGCAGATAAAATCTTTATCTATCTCTGTGAGCACCTGGTTTCTCTCTTCCATGGCAAGTGACAGTGCATAGGTCACATTCTGTCGGGTAATGGTGTTTCCCTTACCTGCGAGCATCACCAGTTCTTCTATCAGCTTCTTCGCCTGAGTTGCGCTTCCGTCTGTACCCAGGATCTTTAAACTGCCGTCTCTGGATATCAGTGTTACATTCAGGGTGCGCTCGATCAGTTTGAGATGTTCGTCAAACTGTCCGAACACATTCCCCTCCAGATCTGCGGGCACCTGAGTGTGTAACTCAATAATGCTGTTAGTCATTCTTTGTTGTCCTTTCTTCGGGCTGCTCCTTTTTTTCTACTGGAACTTCCCTTCCGGTTTTTTCTATGATTTCCAAAGACCCTTTGCTGATGCAGGTCTTATGGTCAACCTCTATTTTAACATTATTTGCAGATATTTGAACCCCTTTTTCCATTAATTTTTTCTCATAAGCCTGTAAAATCTCCTGTGCCAGAACTTTTGCCTCTTGTTCTGTACGTTTTTTGGTAACTTTCTGACATTCTTTCCGCGTGATTTTTCCATAAGAAAGCGGCAGAAAAAAATTCTCCGTTACTTTAAAAGGGGAATATTCTATGAACTGTTCCCAGGAATCTTCTTTTTTTTCACCAACCGTCAAAATCCAATCTCCAAGCTGAACATATACACCTTTTTTCTCATTTCCCGAAAAAACTTCTGTCTGATATTCCAGAGGAAATTCTTTGTAATAGGCCTGTTTATACTGAATATAAACATCCGCATCTGCTTTTACATAATGATACTGATAAACTTCCTGACTGTCGTTTTTCAGTTCCAGCACTCCGGACACCAGAATATCCCCCTTTTTGCAGGTATCTCCCATATGCAGGAGCGGTACACCGGCGCGGGTGACCATTTTGATAATCGTTCCTTCCTTTTCTGCAACAAGATTGGCTGCCTTCTGCTCCTCCTCTGACTTTTCTTCTGTAAAAATCCCTTCTTTGATCTCAAGGATCAGGCGTGTTCCTCGGAGTTTTGCCGAAACCCATGTGATCTGCGGATATTCTTCCCGTACCGCCGCTGCGATCTCCTGACAATTGATCTTTTTTCTGGAAATTCCATGTGTAATCCCGCGGTTTTCCAGAAAATCCAGGATTTCCCCCGTACTTCTGTAATGATTTCCCTCAACATGGATATTCCAGATATGTCCCGATAAAAAAAACAAAAGAGCAATGCAAAGCAAAATACCAAGAAAAAATGCCTTTCTTTTTTTACTTCGAAAAAAAAAGAAGGGCAGTCCATGTTTTTCAATAATATGTATCCTGACTCCGGTTTTGCGGTGGATCGGGCCAAGGAGGAAAAAATCTTTTATTGCGAGGATCCCTGTCAGTTCTCCATTCGGATGACGACAAAGCTTTTTGATGCAGATTTTTTTTCCTTTGCAAAGATTCAAAAAACGCTCTGTCTGCTCTCCCTCTACCCGGATCCTGATATACCCATTCCATAAATAGATCAATTTTTCCATAAACACCTCTACTGTTCCAGGATGATCTCTGACAGAATTCCCTGAATCTGCATTTCTTCCGGCGTATACCACAAAATCTTCAGAGATTTCCCATGAATCGTCAGTTTGCCGCCAAAAGTAAGAATGATCAGTTCTCTGTCTTCATATCGGAGAATACTGCGATAATTCTCGATCTGCATCTGATTTTTGCCGGTAACGGTAAAGACAGATTCTTTCAAAGCCAGATCGCGCGGAATCTCCAGTGCTTCCACCAGATTTTCTTTCCATTGTGTTTTCTTTTTCATAAAAAAAATCTCCGGCTTTTCTTTTAATATATGCCGGAGATTTTTATTTAATGAAGTTTTATTTCGGTTCACGGAACAGTACCATGGAAAACCACAGGATCGTATTTCCGCCCAGATTATATTCCATCGATTCACGCTCCACGATCTCACTGACCACAACACCGTGGCTCTCCAGACAGGGATGCATCCTCTCCGGATGTCTGCATGGCTCACCATTAAGATAAGCGCATTCCTTGCAGATATCGCAGGATTCTGTCGAAAGGGTAAAGGTATCAAATCCCTCTCCTTTAAGATACTCTGCCACAGTGGTCGTAAGTTCTTCATGTGCGTCTCTGGTAGAAAGCATTTCTTCCATATTCATAAGATCTGATACTTCCGCCACGCTGGAAAAAAAGACAGCATGATCATAACTGTGGATCCTGTCCTCACATTCCTTAAGGGTTCCAACCGCCGGTGGACAGGCCCAGGTCGTTCCGTAACGTTCGCATTCCTGCTGACAGACGATCCGCACCCGCTCTGCCACTGACAAAGCCCTGGCGTCCAGAAGACGGTACTCATAGATCGGATATTCCGATATAAATTCCTCAAATTTCGTTATATTTAATTCAGCCGCCATCGGACAGCCTCCCTCTTCCTTAGTCCAGAATGATCAATGCCATAAAAACAAGATCTTCGTCACCGCTGTTTGTAAGACCATGTCCCTGGCCATCCGGTGTAAAGGTCACATCTCCGGCACTTACCATGCGGAGTGTTCCATTGTCACTGTAGATTCCCTTTCCGGAAAGGATATAATAAGTTTCACTTTCATTGTGATGTTCATGATATCCAAGAGAACATCCCGGCTCAAGAGTAACTTCTGAATACAGTCTGCATTTGCCGTTTAACTGTTTTTCATCCAGAAGGCGCTTGATCAGTACATGTCCCTGGCCTCCTGCCATGTTTTCTACACGTTCTGTTGTCATCTTTGTTTCCTCCTCTTCTTATAAGAAATTATTTATGATAAGGCTCATGGTTCAGAATCCGGTATCCCCGGTAGATCTGTTCCAAAAGGATCATCTGCATCAACTGATGAGGGAAAGTCATCTTGGAAAAGCTCAGCTTAAAATCAGCACGGTCAAGGACCTTATCTCCAAGCCCCAGTGAACCGCCGATCACAAACGCGATCGAACTCTTTCCCTCTACTCCGAGCTGTCCGATCTTTTGCGACAGCTGCACAGAATCCAGCATTTTGCCGTCGATTGCAAGTGCGATCACATAATCATTGTCACGGATGTGTTTCATCAGACGCTCTGCCTCTGTTGCCTTGATCTGTTCATTGAGAGCATCCGAAGCCTTATCCGGTGTCTTCTCATCCGGCACCTGACAGAATGTCAGCTTACAGTAACGGCTTAGACGCTTGGCATATTCGGCAATGCCGTCATTCAGATACTTTTCTTTAATTTTCCCAACTGTTAAAATACGGATCTCCATTATACGTTATGTTCCTCTATATAATTCTCAAACTCTTCCATTGACATCAGGACCTTACGCGGCTTGGTCCCCTCTTCCGGTCCTACCACGCCGGCATCAGACAACTGGTCCATGATCCTCGCAGCTCTGTTAAAACCGATTTTGAACATTCTCTGCAGCATACCGATCGAAGCTTTTTCTTTCTCGATGATAAACTTACCTGCATCTACAAAGTAAATATCATTTTCTTCGCTGCCAGAAGAACCTCCGGACAGACTGATAGTATTTACCTGCTGCTCAATCTGCGGGTTGTAGGTAACTTTTGGATTCTTGTCTGCAAGGAATTCCACAATACTGCTGACTTCCTCATCAGAAACAAAGGCTCCCTGGATTCTCGCCGGCTTTTGATATCCCTGAGGATAAAACAGCATATCGCCCTTACCGAGCAACTTCTCTGCACCATTCATATCAAGGATAGTTCTCGAATCCACACCCGATGAGACAGAGAAAGCAATTCGTGACGGCATGTTTGCCTTGATCAGACCTGTGATGACATTGACGGAAGGTCTCTGTGTCGCAATGATCAGATGGATGCCTGCTGCACGGGCAAGCTGAGCCAGACGGCAGATCGCATCTTCTACTTCACCCGGTGCGACCATCATAAGGTCTGCAAGCTCATCTACGATGATCACGATCTGTGGCATCGGTTTCGGTGCAGTTCCATCCTCCGGAACTGCCATCTTCTTGATCTTACGATTGTATTCTCCGAGATTTCGGACACCGTACTCGGCAAATGTATTGTAGCGGCTCATCATCTCAGATACTGCCCAGTTCAGTGCACCTGCTGCCTTCTTCGGATCTGTGACGACCGGAATGAACAGATGCGGAATCCCATTATAAACACTTAACTCAACCACCTTCGGATCGATCATGATCAGCTTGACTTCGTCCGGAGATGCCTTGTACAGAATACTGATGATCAGTGTATTGATACATACGGATTTACCGGAGCCGGTTGCTCCCGCGATCAGAAGATGTGGCATCTTGGCGATGTCCGTCACCACCGGTTTGCCTGCAATATCCTTGCCGACTGCAAAGGAAAGCTTTGATTTTGCACCCTGAAATTCCTGAGACTGCAGGATATCCCGGAGCATGACTGCCTGGATCTCTTTATTCGGGACCTCGATCCCTACAGCAGCTTTGCCCGGGATCGGTGCCTCGATACGGATATCCGGCGTTGCCAGATTCAGCTTGATATCATCTGTCAGATTGACGATCTTGCTTACTTTTACACCCATTTCCGGCTGAAGCTCGTATCTTGTGACCGTTGGTCCGCAGCTTACATTGACAATTGTAACATTCACACCAAAGTTATGCAATGTCTCCTGCAGTTTCTGTGCAGTAGCCTTCATATGCTCCCTGGTGTCGCCCTGCGCTTTGCCCTCTCCACGATTCAGAAGTTTCAATGGAGGATAGTGATATTCTCTCGGAGTTTCCTCCGTCTGTGAAGTAATCTCTCTTTGAATATTCTGAATCCCGCTCTGGATTTCTTTCTCAGATGATTTGGAATTTTTCTTTGGAGTCTGTTCTGGCGATGACTCCACTGAAACTCTCGAGGAAGGCTGTGGTTTTTCGGCAGGATGTTCTGCCTTCAATGGCTCTGGCTGTGGATGAGGAACCGGTGAATCCTCCCAGTCTGTCTCATCCTCCTCTTCTTCCATATCTTCTTCTGCCGGTATCTTCACTTCTTCAACAGATGCTGCACGCGAGATCAGTTCGTCCAGATCCTGATCCTGAACAACTTTTTCTTCTTCTGAGATCTCACTCTGCTCTTCTCCCTGGATCTTAAACTCCAGCTGCCCCTGGCTGCTCTCATCTGTCTCAACCACCTCTGAGAGTTCTTCCGTCTCCTTTTGCTGGACCTGCTCCTCTGACTGTGGTGGTGTCAGCTTGGTCCCCTCTAAGAAACTCTTTCTTTCAGATTTCGGAGGCTCCTCTGCTTCGGCTGCTGCAATCTCGGCAGCTCTTTCCTCCAATGCCCGCATCCTCTCCGCCTGACGCTGTTCACGCTTCTGTCTGCGTTCTCTCTGACGCAGTTCTTTCCTGAGGTCACGCTCCGGCTGCCCCTCCATGTAACGCTCATGGCCGCCTTTTGCGATCTCACAGATTCCATCCCATGCACGGAAAATAAATCCAAAAAATGACTTCTGTGTAATGATGATCATTGTGATCAACAGTACCAGCAGAATGATCACACAGCCGCCAACTGTACCAAACGCAGAAGTTGTTGAAATACAGATTGCCCCTCCGATCACCCCGCCTCCGGTATGATACTCCGACGAGATCCTGTAATATTCCGCAAGTGTAGTCTTCTCCATATATCCTTCTGTGAGCAATTGTACCAGACCACATAAAAACACCCAGAATATGATTCCAGCCAGAACCTTCTTGTATGCCAGAGAATTCTTACTGTTTGATATCAGAAAAACGGCTCCCAAAAAGAAAAGGACCGGAAACAGATATGCCAGAAGTCCCATGATTCCAAAGGAGGCCTTACTGATGCTGGTTCCAACAGTTCCCCCCATTCCAAGATTACTGATGATCAGGATCACTGCAGCAGCAAAGAAAATCCAGAGAATGATCTCTATCTGGAATCCACTGGCAGCTCCCTGCTTCTGAGTCGTTTTCTTTTTGGTATTTCTTTTGCCGGAAGTGGTTTTAGCGGTCCCTCTTTTGTTATTTTGTTTCTTCGCTGCCATTCAGGCACCCCTCCTACTTCAAATTACTAAAACATATAATCTGCAATCAGCGTTATAAATCCGACTGCAAAACAATAGACCGCAAATATGCGGAATTTTCCCTTATGAACAAGTTTCAGACAATAGCGTATTGTAAAAAATGCCACAACTCCTGAGATCAGCATTCCAAACACATATGTAATTCCCAGCCCGATCGTCATGCTGGAAGAGCCGAACTGTCCTAGTTCCATGATCAGAGAACCGAAAATTGCAGGAATAGACAAAATATAGGAATATTTCACTGCAAAACTGCGGCTGAACCCACTCATCAATCCCATGCTGATCGTCAATCCACTTCTTGAAAGTCCCGGAAAAACAGACAGTCCCTGGCTGATACCGATCCACATTGCATTTGAAAGACTTACCTCTCTGGCGTTCTTTGTTCCGCCGGCTTTGCTGAGATCGATCACCAGAAGAAGGATTGCCATGATCAGGAGTCCGGCACTTATAAACAACCTGGAACCTGCTGCCAGAACGACCAGTCTCCTGGCTGTATATCCGATAAAGACTGTCGGAATCGTGGAAACAAGAATCAGCACGGCAAATTTACGATAGGTACTATTGATGATCTTTGCATAATGAAGCTGTTTCCCTGTGCGCTTATTGTGGATATATAAATGAATATTTCCGATCACATCAAAAAACATATCCAGCGACTCAAAAAAAAGCCGGCGAATATCCTTCTGAAATGTCATAAAAACAGCTCCCAGTGTTCCCACATGGAGCATCGCTTCCAAAAGAACCCCTGTACTGTGGTCCATTCCCATAAAATTCTCAATGATGCTAAGATGTCCAAAGCTGCTCACCGGAAGAAACTCGGTTATGCCCTGTACAATAGCCAGTAAAATAACATATAAAACCGTCATACTCTTTTCCTTTTCTTTTAATCTGAACTGTATCGTTTTTATAATGACACATTATAGAGGTCAGTATAACATAATTTTTTTGAACTTACAAGTTTACAAACATATGTTTGTGGATTAATTTTTCTCTGCCGCATAAAAATTCCCGACTGGATCAGCTCTGAACCGTCGGGAATTTTATTACTGCGTATGCAGTTTTATTTATTTGTTTTTGAGATATTCATCGATACCTCTGGCACCAGCTTTACCTGCTCCCATAGCAAGGATAACGGTAGCAGCACCTGTAACGGCATCACCACCGGCATATACGCCGTCTTTGGATGTCTTACCGGTTTCTTCCTCGGCAACGATACATCTTCTTTTGTTGATCTCAAGTCCCTTGGTTGTGGAAGAGATCAGCGGATTCGGGGAAGTACCAAGTGACATGATAACTGTATCTACATCCATGTCATACTCAGATCCTGGGATTTCTACAGGACGACGTCTTCCGGAAGCATCCGGCTCGCCGAGTTCCATCTTGACAACCTTCATACCGTTTACATGTCCGTTTTCATCAACAAGGATTTCCTTCGGATTGGTAAGAAGATCAAAGATGATTCCCTCTTCCTTAGCGTGATGAACTTCCTCTGCTCGTGCAGGAAGCTCTGCTTCGCTTCTTCTGTATACGATATGTACTTCTGCGCCAAGTCTCAGAGCTGTTCTTGCAGCATCCATAGCTACGTTACCACCGCCGACAACAGCAACTTTCTTGCCTGCTGCGATCGGTGTATCATAAGAATCATCGAATGCTTTCATCAGGTTGCTTCTTGTCAGGTATTCATTCGCGGAGAATACACCGCTTGCGTTCTCTCCCGGGATTCCCATGAACATCGGAAGACCTGCACCGGAGCCGATGAATACAGCTTCAAATCCTTCATCCTCGATCAGCTGGTCGATGGTTGTGGATTTACCGATGACAACGTTTGTTTCGAATTTAACGCCAAGTTCTTTGACTTTTTCGATTTCTTTCTTAACGACTTTCTGTTTTGGAAGACGGAATTCCGGGATACCATAAACAAGAACACCGCCAAGCTCATGAAGAGCCTCAAATACAGTTACGTCATAACCTGCTTTTGCAAGATCTCCTGCGCAGGTAAGTCCGGACGGGCCGGAACCGATAACAGCAACCTTGTGTCCATTCTTAACTTCTGCTCCAGCTGGTTTGATGTCATGCTCCAGAGCATAGTCAGCAACGAATCTCTCCAGTTTACCGATGGAAACAGCCTCACCCTTCTTACCGCGGATACACTGTCCTTCACACTGGGATTCCTGTGGGCATACACGACCGCAGATAGCCGGAAGAGCGGAAGATAATCCGATCACCTTGTATGCTTCTTCGATGTTACCTTCTTTGATCTGCTCGATGAATCCTGGAATGTTGATGGATACCGGACATCCCTCTACACATTTCGGTTTCTTGCAGCCTAAGCATCTCTGTGCTTCTTCTGTTGCTTCTTCCTGATTGTATCCAAGACAAACTTCTTCAAAGTTTGTTGCACGTACCTTCGGATCCTGCTCTCTTACAGGAACTTTATTTAACATTTTTGCATCTGCCATTACTTGTCACCTCCGCACTGTCCGCATCCGCCGTGATGGGTATCGCCTTCCTGAAGCTTCAGTAATGCACGTCCCTCTTCGGTCTTGTACATCTGACTTCTCTTCATAGCCTGATCGAAATCAACGAGATGTCCGTCGAATTCCGGTCCATCTACGCAGGCAAATTTGATCTCATCGCCAACCTGAAGACGACAGGCACCGCACATACCTGTTCCGTCAACCATGATCGGGTTCATGCTGACAATAGTATGGATACCAAGCTTCTTGGTAAGGAGACAGACGAATTTCATCATGATCATCGGTCCGATCGCAACACAGACATCATAGCTCTTGCCTTCGTTTGTAACGAGGTCTTCGAGAGTCTTGGTTACCATACCGGAACGGCCGTAAGATCCGTCGTCTGTTGTAACATAAAGGTTGGAAACAGCCGCAAGTTCTTTCTCAAGGATCACCATGTCCTTAGTCTTGGAGCCAAGGATCACATCTGCGGTGATTCCGTGCTCATGGAGCCATTTTACCTGTGGGTAAACAGGTGCTGTACCAACACCTCCGGCAACAAATACCATTTTTTTCTTCTTGAGTTCTTCGATGTCTTCATGAACGAACTCAGAAGGACATCCCAGAGGTCCTACGAAGTCACGGAAAGAATCTCCTGCTTTTAATTCGGACATCTTAATTGTGGATGCTCCGACTTCCTGGAACACGATGGTAATGGTTCCTTCTTCGCGATCGTAATCGCAGATGGTAAGTGGAATTCTCTCACCCTTCTCGTCCATTTTAACAATAATGAACTGTCCTGGCTGACAATGGCTTGCTACACGCGGTGCATGTACGACCATGAGATGGATCTTGGCTGCCAGTGTTTCGGCTTTTAAAATCTTATACATTGTTCCCCTCCTAGCGTATATTCATTCAATCCTCTATTAATAATACGCTAAAATTGCTTCTATTACAAGGGGAATATTCAAAAACATACTAAATATGCATGCTTTTTCATAGTATTTTTACAAAAAAAGCCCTTTTAAGCCTCTTTTTTCTTCTATCATCTGATGCAATTTTCCAAGTGCTTCGCGGATTCCGCCGACTTCATCGATCAGGCCTTCCATCACAGCTTCCTCCCCTTCCAGAAGTGTTCCCACATCTTTTACAAGCTGGCTGGTATCCAGCATCAGCTCTTCGAGGCGTCTCTGTGACGCTCTGGAATGTGAAGCGATAAAACTGGTGATACGGTCCTGGATCTTTTCCATATTGCGGTACGTCTGGGCAACGCCGATGAACATGCCGCTGGAGCGGACCGGATGGATGACCATCGTCGCACTCGGCACGACAAAAGAATAATCCGCAGATACTGCCATCGGAACGCCGATGGAATGCCCGCCTCCGAGCACAAGAGAAACGGTAGGGACACTCAAGGACGCGATCATCTCCGCGATCGCAAGTCCCGCCTCCACATCGCCGCCAACTGTGTTCAGAAGGATCAGAAGTCCCTCGATTTCCTCATCGTCTTCGATCATCGCAAGCCTTGGCAGCACATGTTCATACTTCGTCGTCTTGCTCTGTGAAGGTGCCGCATCATGCCCCTCCACCTCACCGATGATCGTCAGAAGTTCGATCTTATGATTTCTCCTGTTCTGATCCAGCGTCACCTCTCCGGTCTCTTTGATCTCTTTATTTTCCTGCTCTCTCTGGTCAAGTTTCTTCTGCTTCTCGTCATTTCTTTCGGACATAAAAATACCTCCATGTGATTGTTCATGGAGGTATTCTGTGTAAACATATGGATTTTTATACGTTGTCTGAAATCACTCGTCCCAGTTCGTCCAGACGTCTGTGACATCATCGTCCTCATCGAGGAGGTCCAGAGTCTTCTGAAGGTTCTTGATGTCCTTCTCATCTGTAAGTTCTACGTATGTCTGCGGAACCATGGCAACCTGTGCCTCAAGCATCGGTACGCCAGCCTGCTCCAGTGCTTCTCTTACTGCGCTGAAATCATCCGGAGCGGTAAGTACTTCGTAGCTGTCTTCTTCTTCACTGAAATCCTCTGCACCTGCATCCAGTGCAGTCATCATCAGATCGTCAGCATCCATATCACACTCTTCTTTGTCGATGATGATCTGACCTTTCTGGTCGAACATGAAGGATACACATCCCTGTGTTCCGATGCTTCCATATCCCTTGGTGAAAGCATTTCTTACGTTACTTGCTGTACGGTTCTTGTTGTCAGTCAGAGTCTCAACGATGATCGCAACACCGTTCGGACCATAACCTTCATAAGTAGCATGCTCGTAGTTGTCAGCAGAATCAGCACCTGCTGCCTTCTTGATACCACGGTCGATCGTATCATTCGGCATGTTGTTTGCTTTTGCTTTCGCGATGACATCACGAAGTTTGCTGTTGTTGTTCGGATCCGAACCGCCAGCTTTGACTGCCATAACGATCTCACGACCGATCACGGTAAAGATCTTACCTTTTTTGGCATCATTTTTTTCTTTTTTATGCTTGATGTTCGCAAATTTTGAATGTCCTGACATTTCTCTCGTTCTCCTTTTGTTTCTTATCTTGTTGTAAACCCGGTTTAAAAAACCGGGAAACCTGCATAATTACTGATAGACTATAGCACTTTCCTTCGGGTTCGTCAAGAATAACTGCTCAAAAAGTGAGCTCCAGGCTGATTTCCAGCGCATGATTTACCTTGTCCAGCATCGCCTGGTCAAGGTGACAGACTTTATCCTTGAGTCTCCGCTTGTCGATCGTACGCAGTTGTTCCAGAAGGATCACCGAATCCCTCTCGATGCCATATGCAGACGCATCGATCTCTATATGTGTCGGCAGCTTCGCCTTATTCATCTTTGATGTAATTGCCGCGCAGATCACAGTCGGGCTGTGCCGGTTGCCGACATCATTCTGAATGATCAGCACCGGGCGGATGCCGCCCTGCTCACTTCCGACCACAGGCCGCAGATCTGCATAAAAGATATCCCCTCTTTTAATTACCACACAATTCACACTCCGATTCTTCTGTTACTGTCTTTTTGTGACAGCTCCATTCTTTTTCTCAAAAATTAGTATTTCCATTTTTTTCTCGTGTATACATGTGTGGTATTTTACGCTGCGTTACTGTCCACAGTAACTACGCTGTTTTCTAGTTAAAGAAGGTCAGCTCTCCCCATTCTTTGCCGTCCTTGATGTAGACTCTCGGAACTCGTTTGCTGATATCACAGGCAAATTCATAGGAAAAACGTCCGGAGAGATCGCCAAACTTCTCAATGCTTATAAACTCCTTGCCGTCTTTTCCGATCAGGGTAACTTCATCCCCCGTCTTGACATTTGGGATCTTTGTGATATCTACCATGAACTGATCCATGCAGACTCTTCCAAGGATAGGAGCCTTCTTGCCGTGGATCAGAACCCAGCCCTTGTTGGAAAGAGAACGCGGATAGCCGTCTGCGTATCCCACCGGGATCGTTGCAACTCTCATTTCTTTCTTTGCAGTAAACGTTCCGCCATAACTGAACGCAGCTCCCGGTTCTACAGTTTTGATATAGGAAATATGACTCTTAAGTTCCATTGCCGGGATCAGTTTTACGATATCTCTCTCCACTTCATTAGAAGGATAGATTCCATAAATCGTAATACCCGCACGGACTGCATTTAAGTTTGCCTCCGGCACACGGATGATCCCCGCGCTGTTGGAGCAGTGCTTCATCGGGATCTGAATACCTGCATCCTCCAGAAGTTTTGCAAAATTCAGATAACGGTTAAGCTGGTCGATCGCCGGGCTTCTGTCTGTCTCATCTGCTCTTGCAAAATGAGTGAACATTCCCTCGATCTTCAGATTTGGAAGCTTGGAGATCTTTTTGATCTCTTCGACACTTTCCTGTCTGTCTGCAAATCCGATACGGCTCATACCGGTATCAAGACCGATATGGATATGTACATCTCTTCCCTGACGCTGCGCTTCTTCTGAAAGTTTCTGTGCCATCTCATAGGTGCAGACAGTTAAACGGATCTCCTTTGCGATCATTTCTGTAAAGTATTCTTCAAAAACGACTCCAAGGATCAGGATCGGTTTTTTCACTCCGAAGGTACGAAGCTGCAGTGCTTCCTCCGGTGTTGCAACCGCAAATCCCCAGATATAGTCATAGTCTTCGATCAGACGGGCAATCGCTTCTGCGCCATGTCCATATCCGTCTGCCTTGATGACAGCAACGATCTTGGTCCCCTTGGCAATGTTTTTCTTCATCTCTGCAAAGTTGTGTGCGATCGCATCCAGAGATACGACTGCCTTTACTCTTTCGAATTTTTTCATGTTTTTTATCTCCTTACTGCATAGTGCAATTATTTTTATCTGTCTTTTTGAAACTCAGCAGAATTCCTGCATGGTTTCTCTTTCTTTGAGGACTTTTGCTGCTGCCCGCGCAATATCCCCGGCTTTCATTCCGTAAGTGCCTTTTTCTGCGGCTGCCTTATCTCCTGCCAGCCCATGAAGGAATACGCCAAAAGCGGCCTGCTCTGCCAGACCCGCCATATTCTCCGGATCAGAACGGAACGCACACAGAACTCCTGCCAGGATCCCCGACAGGACATCCCCGCTTCCCGCAGTCGCCATTCCAGGATTCCCACTCTGGTTGATCCAGCAAAAATCCCTCTTCGGATCCGAAACGACGGTAACCGCATCTTTGAGCACACAGACCACTCCATTTTCCCGGGCAAAATCCGATGCTGTCCAAAGGAGGTTTTGCTGAATTTCCGGTATGGAGATCGCCTGATCCGCAGATTTCGAAAACAGCTCACCATCTTTAGCATCTATAAAGTTTTCGCTTAGCCGGCTCATTTCTCCCAGATGCGGCGTACAGATGATCTGACTGTCCTGAAAATATTTCTTCCACTCCGGATGTTTCGAGAGCAGATTCAGGCCATCCGCATCCAGGATCACAGGTTTCCCCATTTTTTGCGCATGGGCAAGATAAAATTCTGTTTTTCGCGCACTTTTTTCTGACTGTCCAAGCCCTGGTCCGATCACCACGATGTCACACCAGCGCATTGCATCAAGCCACGCCTCATCATCGCCAGAATCATCCGCAAACATCGCCTCCGGAAGAAGCGTCTGCAGTGGAATGCGATTCTCCTCATCTGTCAGGATCTTAACCATCCCGGCTCCTGCGGCAAAAGCACCTTCTGCACAGAGATATGCCGCCCCGCACATTCCCTTGCTCCCAGCAACGACAAGAACCTTGCCAAATGTGCCCTTGTTCCCATTTAAGGCGCGCAGAGGAAGCTTCTGGAAATCTTTTTTCTCAAGTGCCGCTCTCCCTGCCGGAAGATCCGGATTCTCGTAGATGCCGACATCTGCTGTGAGGATCTTCCCTGCGAAACTTTTTCCCGGATAAAAACACAAGCCTGTTTTACAGAATGCAAACGTCACTGTCAGATCCGCACGAAATGCGATCCCAAGCTCTCTGCCCGTATTACTGCATACCCCGGATGGCAGATCCACCGCCACTTTCCAGGCAGAAGCCTCGTTCAAAGCCTGAATGACTTCTCTGTATTTTCCTTCGATCGGACGGTCAAGCCCGACGCCGAAGATGGCATCTACTATAGTAGTATATTCTCCCGGTGCCAGGTTATTCACCAGAGGAACCTGATAATTCTCTGCAATCTTAAGCTGGCGGCGTGTTTCCTCTGTGCGGTGGTCTGGATTTCCGAGCATATAGATTTCCGCGTCATATCCATGCAGATAGAGGATCCTGGCGATCGCGACTCCGTCCCCGCCATTGTTCCCGCCTCCGCAGACACACAAGATCCGCTGTTTCTGCGACATTTTTGCAAAATGTCCTTCCATTGCATCCACAACAACCAGTGCCGCCCGTTCCATCAGCACGCAGGACGGAACTCCCATTCCGGTAATGGTATGGCCATCCAGCGCTTTCATTTCCGATCCGCCTACAATTCGTTTCATTTGATATCTCCTCGATATACGATACAAAGCAAAAAGCTGTTACGCAGCCGCCTTCATTAAGGAGCCGGGTAACAGCCTCTCGCTGTCCTCATGTTATGATTGCTGCTCTTCCACGTGTTCCTGACGATATTGACTGAGATTGTAAGATAACGTCATCAGACTCTCAGAAAGATGAACGTTCTCTACGATCACATCCTCCGGAGTCTCCAGATCGATATGTGCAAAATTCCAGATTGCCTTGATACCATTCTCGATCAGAATATCTGCCATATCCTTCGCCTTGTTCTTCGGCAGTGTGAGGATCGCAATCTCAATATTCTTCTCTCTGAGGAAGAATGGGAGATTGCTGATCATCTGAATCTCAATTCCACGGACCGCGATGCCCTCCAGTACCGGATTGACATCAAAGATCCCTTCCAGCTTAAAGCCACGTTTTTCAAAGTCAACATAATTGGCAAGTGCCTGTCCAAGATTACCGGCACCGACGATGATCATCGGATGTACCTCATCCAGTCCAAGGATCTTACCGATTTCTGTATAGAGATATTTCACATTATAACCGTATCCCTGCTGCCCAAATCCCCCAAAATTATTCAAATCCTGGCGGATCTGCGATGCTGTGACACGCATTTTCTTACTAAGATCGTTGGAAGATATACGTTCAACATTGTCTTCCAGTAACTCGCCAAGATAGCGATAATACCGGGGCAGTCTCTTAATTACAGCTTTTGATATCTGTTTTGCTTCCACCGTTGTCCCCTCCTTATACTTTCCCGTTAATTATACCGAAATGTTATTTTATTGTCAATCAATGTTGTCAAATCTATACAGTTTTTGAGGAAATTTCCTTTACAAAGCTATCATTTGACCTTATAATCATAGCGTATATTGACTTTGGAGGAATATTTATGATCTTATCGTGTCAGGGCATCAGCAAATCTTTTGGCGAAAAAGTCATTTTGAACGATGCCTCATTTCATATAGAAGAGCGTGAAAAAGCCGCTCTCATCGGCAACAACGGAGCAGGAAAGACAACCCTTCTCCGTATTATAATGAATGAAATCTCTTCGGATTCCGGTCAGGTCGTTCTGATGAAGGACAAGAAGATCGGCTATCTCGCACAGTATCAGGATGTCAGCGGACACCGCACTGTCTACGAGGAACTGCTCACGACCAAGCAGTACATCATCGATATGGAAGACCGCATGCGCGCGATCGAAGTCCAGATGAAAAACGCTTCCGGCGAGGAACTTGACCGCCTGATGAACACCTACACCCGCCTGACCCACGAGTTTGAGCTGGAAAACGGCTACGCCTACAAGAGCGAGCTGATGGGTGTTCTCAAGGGTCTTGGTTTTACGGACGAAGATTTTTCCAAACAGGTCGAAACCCTCTCCGGCGGTCAGAAGACCCGTGTCGCTCTCGGTAAACTTCTGATCTCCAAGCCGGACATCCTTCTCCTCGATGAGCCGACCAACCACCTCGATATGGAGAGCATTTCCTGGCTGGAAACATATCTTCTGAATTATCCGGGTGCTGTATTTATCGTCTCCCATGACCGTTATTTTCTGGACAAAGTTGTAACGAAAGTCATTGAGATCGATGCCGCCCAGGTCCGCATGTACAGTGGCAACTACTCCGCTTACGCCGAAAAGAAGGCACAGCTGCGTGACGCACAGTACAAAGCTTACCTTAACCAGCAGAGAGACATCAAGCATCAGGAAGCCGTCATCGTCAAGCTAAAATCCTTCAACCGTGAGAAATCCATCCGACGCGCAGAAAGCCGTGAAAAAATGCTCGGCAAAATCCAGCGGATCGAGAAGCCGACCGAGGTTCAGAGCCAGATGCGACTTTCTCTCGAACCAAGAGTTGTCAGTGGAAACGATGTCCTTACGGTAGAAGAACTTTCCAAGAGCTTTCCGGAGCAGACACTTTTTACTGATATCTCATTCCAGATCAAGCGTGGTGAGCGCGTTGCCCTGATCGGAAACAACGGTACCGGCAAGACGACCATGCTCAAGATCCTCAACGATCTTATCCCGGCAGACTCAGGAACTTTTTCCCTGGGCTCCAAGGTTCAGATCGGATATTATGACCAGGAACACCATGTACTTCATGCAGAGAAGACGATCTTTGAGGAAATCTCTGATACTTACCCGACACTTACCGAAACAGAGATCCGAAACATGCTCGCCGCCTTCCTTTTTACCGGTGACGATGTTTTCAAAGTGATCTCCTCCCTTTCCGGTGGTGAGCGCGGCCGTGTTTCCCTCGCGAAACTGATGCTCTCCGAGGCAAACTTCCTGATCCTCGATGAGCCGACCAACCACCTTGATATCGCTTCTAAGGAAATCCTCGAAGAAGCACTGAACAGCTATACCGGAACCGTCTTCTATGTTTCTCACGACCGATATTTCATTAACCAGACCGCGACCAGGATCCTGGAACTGACCAATCAGGCCGTTGTCAACTATATCGGCGATTACGATTATTACCTTGAGAAAAAAGAAGAGCTCACTGAGAAATATGCTCCTGTGCAGCAGGAGACCACGGCGGTACAGGAAACTGCACCAGCCACAGCATCCGAAGGAAAACTCACCTGGCAGCAGCAGAAAGAAGAACAGGCGCGTAAGCGTAAGCAGGAAGCAGAGCTTAAGAAAACCGAACAGCGGATCGAAGAACTCGAAAACCGCGATAAAGAGATCGATGAAACACTGGTTCTCCCGGATGTCTGCACCAACGTTGGACGCTGCGCAGAACTCAGCCGCGAAAAAGATAAGATCCAACAAGAACTTGAAGAACTCTACGAAAAATGGGAAACCCTGGCGTAATGCCAGGGTTTTTTTAAAGTAATGTATCCAGTGTCTCTCTGATCGCAAGGATAAACTGCTCGCTGTTCAGTACGGTCGGATTCTCAATGCTGGTGATCAGTGCCAGGTCTTTGGTCATCTTTCCGGATTCGATGGTGGAAAGAGTTGCTTCTTCCAGTTTGTCTGCAAACTGTGCCAGTTCCTGATTTCCATCAAGTTCTCCACGTTTGCGGAGCGCTCCTGTCCATGCAAAGATCGTTGCAACGGAGTTTGTGGAAGTCTCACCGCCCTCCAGATGACGATAATAATGTCTCTGTACGGTTCCGTGAGCAGCCTCATACTCATAGTATCCGTTCGGAGAAACGAGAACAGATGTCATCATCGCAAGAGAACCAAATGCAGAAGATACCATATCACTCATAACATCTCCGTCGTAGTTCTTGCATGCCCAGATAAATCCACCCTCTGCCTTCATGACACGGGCTACGATATCATCGATCAGACTGTAGAAGTAAGTAAGACCTGCTTCCTTGAATTTCTCCTTGAACTCATTGTCAAATACCGTCTGGAAGACCTGTTTGAATTTAGCATCGTAAGTCTTGGAAATGGTATCCTTTGCACCAAACCATACATCCTGCTTGGTATCCAGTGCATAGTTGAAGCAGCTTCTTGCAAAGCTTTCGATAGAAGCTTCCATGTTATGCATACCCATCGCAACTCCCGGAGCTTTGAATTCCTGAACCAGAGCACGCTTCTCTTCTCCATCATCAGAGGTATAGACAAGCTCTACTTTACCCGGTTTGTCAACGTACATCTCTGTATTCTTGTAGATGTCTCCGTATGCATGACGTGCAAGGGTGATCGGTTTCTTCCAGTTACGTACACATGGCTCGATTCCCTTTACTACGATCGGAGCACGGAATACAGTTCCATCCAGAATCGCACGGATCGTTCCGTTCGGGCTCTTGTACATTTTCTTGAGATCGTATTCTTCCATACGTGCGTGGTTTGGAGTGATGGTCGCACATTTAACTGCAACACCATATTTCTTGGTTGCTTCTGCTGCATCGATGGTTACCTGGTCATCCGTATCATTGCGGTGTGCAAGACCAAGGTCATAGTATTCTGTATTCAGATCAATATACGGAAGTAATAATTCGTCCTTGATCATCTTCCAGAGAATTCTGGTCATCTCATCTCCGTCCATTTCAACTAACGGCGTTGTCATCTGAATTTTTGTCATAATGTTCTCCTCTCTCTGCATATCACTCATTTATTGCCGCTCACTTTGTTCGCAGCAACGAAACGATTTGTTTCATTGTAACGAAAAAAATCATTCCCGTCAATACTTTCAGGCTTTACTAAAGTAAATTCTGCGAATTTTCCTGAAAATCACAGCGAAAGGAACTTTTTACAGTTAAATTTTCCCCATCCCTGCTGATTTTTCGGAAGACCGAGATCGTCTGCACTGTCGCGGAGCATCATCTTGATGTCTACGTTGGTGAGCATGGGATCTTTTTCCAGCGCAAGTGCCGCCGCCCCGGAGATCATTGGCGTGGACATCGACGTGCCGCTTTTCATTCCATACGTATTTCCCGCCCCGGCCGCACACGCCATGATCCGGCGTCCCGGTGCCACCAGATCCGGTTTACAGACACACTCAAACGTCGGCCCTCGCCCGGAGATTCCCTCTTTTCCCAGAAGCATATCGCTGGAACCCACCGTGATCACCTTTTTGCTGCATCCCGGAGCTGTGATACTGCCCGGCTCCGGTCCCTGATTTCCCGCCGCTGCAACGACCACCAGTCCCTGGTCCCAGAGCTGTTCCACGCCACGCACCAGAACATCCTTATCATTTCTGGTACGATACGTCGTGCCGACCGAAATATTCACTACACGGATCCTGTACTCCTCCCGGTGATTCATAAGCCACTGAAACGCCGCCAGGATATCCTCCTTATTGCCGTTTCCAAAACGATCCAGCACCTTAAGCCCGATCAGCGAACATCCCGGTGCCATCCCTTTGTACTTTCCCATAGAAGCCGCTCCGCTGCCTCCTAAGATTCCCGCCACACACGTTCCATGACCATTATCATCGTAAGGCAGTTTCCTGTATGATATAAAATCTGCAAAAGCATAAATACGATCGCCAAAATCCATATGAGGATAGATTCCCGTATCAAGAAGTGCCACACCAACCCCTTTTCCAGTATAAAATGACTGCTTCATGAATATACTCCTGATAAATGGACTTATTTTAGTGTATTCCATCAAAACACAAAATGTATAATTTTCGAAAAAATGCCAATACTGAAAGCCATAAGAAATAGAAGGAGGCTTTTTATGTTGTTCATTTTTCTGATATTCTTTTTTCTTCTGCAGGCATTTGTACTCTTCTGCTGTCTCGCAGCCGGGAACGATTCTGCTTCTCAGGAACTCTCTGACCGTGAACAATTGGAATATATCCAGCGATGGATGGAAAAACATTCCAGATCATGATCCTCGGACACGCCGCTGATCTCGCTTCGATATACAACGAAAAAAAGAGGGTACAGCAGTCATTCATGACTACCTGTACCCTCTGAAATTATTCTCTTACGGAGCTACTGTCTCTGTGTTCTGCTCATTCTGCTCTTCTGGAAGTTCACGATAAACAACAGCTACCGGACCAGCTGCGGAATGGAAGGAAACTTTGATCTGATTATCACTGGTCTTCTCTGTCTCCAGTAATTCCCAGCCATGTTTATCACAACGATGAAGAATAAATGCCTCAATCTTGTCTGTAAGGTTGTTTACTGTAAAAGTAACATCTACAGGATCTTCTTCTGTAGGCTCTTTGTCAAGTGTGACGTTCATAACAGGAGAAAGGAATTTAAATTCTTTCAGATCCATATTTTCCTGTTTCAGTCCATCTGCATTGTAAAGATCGATCTGCGGCATCTCATCCTTGGAAAAGATAGTCTCAAATGCTGCCTGAAGTGTGGTATCTGCCTTAGCTTCATTCAGTGCATCTACTTCCTTCTGGATCTCTTCCGGGAAAGTATTTGCTGTAACGTCCTCAATCTTTACGTTAACAGTCTCTCCTGAAGCAGTTGTTGCTGTTACGACATTCTTATCTACTGCATTTGTGATACTGCCTGCTGCCAGTACATTTACAGATAACGCCAGTACAGCTACGGATGTCATTACAAATTTTAATACTCTTTTTGCTTTCATAGCTTTAACCTCCATATTGCTCTTATGCTTTTATTGTGTATTATTATAACATGCTTTTCTTTATTCTTCAATGCTAATTTTATTTCTTTCTCCATTTTCACAGCTTTGTAGACATGCCTGCACCAGGAACCTCATCTGAGCATCCTCTGTATCATGCACGGATAATGTCAATATCCTGGAATCTGTGTTCACATTGACAGACGTATCGATCTGTGCCTCCATACTCCGGCCATTCAGAATACTGTCCAGATATGCCTGTCTGTTTCCTTCTGTCTTTCCGGAGTCAAAACGCTCCAGGATATGCCTGTCATCTGTTCTATATGCTGCAAAAACCCGATATATGTATGTCTTACCCGCACAGGAAACATAAATCTGTGAATGTTCATTCATATACAGATTATCCGCATACTGAAAAAGTTCCCCAAAGACAGAATTATTATTTCCATAGACAACTGTGATCGCATCATCAAACGTTCTGGAATTATAATCTTCCGTAAAGAGGGTGCCTTTGGGGTCTTCCTCCTTTTGCACATCGTGATCCGTATAAAAAGAATCTCCTGCTTTTGCCTGCACGATCGGATTATTAATCTCCGTTCCCGGAATCTCGATCCATGCATAAAGATCCTCATTCACTTCCGGCTTCTCTTTCTGGTACAGATATCCACCGGCAATAATACCGCCAATACACAGCAGTAAAAAAATTGCGACGATTCCAAGGATTTTGATTTTTTTCAATGCTGTGCTACCTCCGTGTAAAAGGTATCCAGGATCAGTTCATACAGTTTGGCATCATCCACATAAAATTCATCATAGACTTCGCCGGCCTTTGCCTCACCCTGGAGTACAGTAAGATTATTCTCATTAAACTGCATGGCAGATGCTTCTGTTGCCAGATAAACTGCATTATCCAGTCCTATGTTCGTTACCATCTCATCTGACATTTCCTGATAAAGTGTCACAGGAAGAGATACATCACTCTTCATCGCATTGACCGCTGCTGTAAAGAAATTCAGCAAAAATTCTTTTTGTCTGGCAATGCGCTGATTATTACTGCCTGTAGTATCTGTATCACGATAGGTTACAAATTCTTCTGCCTGATTCCCTTGTAGCTTTACAGTTGTTCCCGCTCTCAGATCTTCTGAAATGTCTTCACCCTCAGGAATGGTAACGGTTACTCCGCCTACTGCATCATTCAGTTTTGAGATCGTTGCCATATTGAACGCCGCATATCCATTGATCGGAATTCCGTAGAAAAGTTTTGATACCGCATGGACCATATATTCACAGCTGGTATCTCTTCCATTGCCATATGCATAAGCCAGACCCAAATGGCTGACAGTATCACCGATGTAATTTCCCCTTGCATCATAAGAAGCAATCTCTGTTATCGTATCACGAGAAATCGCGATCACCTTCAGCTGCTGGTTCACCGGATTCAGAACTGCCAGGAAAATACTGTCCGCCTGACCGCTTTCTCCGGAAATATTCTCTTTTTCTTCAATCTGTTCAGAATGCTGGTCGATTCCCATACAGAGGATCGTAACCACCTGATCATTAAATTTATATGCCTTTCCGTTGTGCCAGATCAGATCCGAGGAAACATTTTCTTTGTTGTCGGATGTCATAGCTATCGAAACATCACTGACATTTTTCTGCATATTCTTTTCACCGTTCATACGCAGTACATGATACGTTCCAAATGTGACCAGCCCCAAAACAAAAACAAATGAGCACACACCAAACAGGACTCTGAGCAGTATCCCTCCAAAGTTCTTCTCTCCCTGCGTTTTCTGCCAGGCGATCGTAATCCATGCTCCCACAAGTCCTCCAAGCGCAGCACAGACCATATCTTCTATGCAGAACACGCCCATCTTCAAGAGATACTGAAGAACTTCGATCACAAAACCGCTGCCAAACGAAAACATCACCGTATAGATGACAGAATATTCTCCTCTGTACTGAGCCCGGAACAAAATTCCTACCAGAACAAACATCAGAAAAGTTCCGACATCACACAGAAGTTCTTTCTGTAAAAGAGAGTGCTCTGCAAGCCCGTAAAGTGGCAGAAACTGCATCTGATATCCCTGCGATGGATCACGGAGCAGATACATACAGCTGAGGATCAACAGGAAATACAGTCCGATCATAAACCAGACAGAAACTCTGCGAAATCTGCTTTTTGTTCTGCTCCTCCATTTCAGCCTCGGAATCACGATCCATGACACGATCACCGATACAATGCATACAAAAAATATAGCTAAAAAAACAAGTCCGGCAGATGTCCCCAGACTTGAGGACATCTGCCCAATCCCATTAAAAATCCTTCGCATTTTCTGTACCTTCCAATCCCGTCTATTTCACGATCAGATTCAGCGTCTGCGGAAGTGAAACATTTCCGTCTTTATCTGTAACTGTATATTCCAGAGTGTACTGTCCAGGAGTCCGAAGGTCATAATCTCCTGTCACATGGATATAACGAAAGAGTGTATTCCTGTCATCTTTATCATCTGTAACGTCTGCCACAGCAGATACAACCGAAAAAGAACTTCCCGCTGCGATTTCAATGGTATCACTTGTCAATGTCAAAACTGGTTTCGATGGGTCCACCGGCTCCGGTGTTGGTGCTTCTGTTTCTGTTGGAGTTTCTGTTGGCGTTTCTGCCTGTTCTTCTGCTGCAGGAGTCTCTGTCGTTTCTTCCGGTGTCGGTGCTTCTGTTATTTCTTCTGCCTCCGCCACTTCTTCAGGTTCTTCTGATTTATCCTCAACGTCTTCTGCTTCCTCTTCTGGAACCGGCGACGGAGTCGGATTTTCTTCTTCCTCTTCTGTCTCTTCAATATGTACAGGTTCACTGGCTCTGGCTGCCTCAAGCTTGTCTGTTACCCTTCCAAAAGACAGCAGTGCAGCTGTTACCGATCCGGCAGAAAGAACTAAAAGCAACAATGTTACAACTAATTTTTTCTTCATTTCACCAGCCTCCCTGCTTTACAATGAATCTTCTGTGTTCATAGAAGATTCTTCTGTATCTACATATCGTTTATAGTTTCCATAACGACCATATCTTGAATATCCGTATTTTCCATAGTAACCATAGCCTGAGAAATTCCCCTGACTCCGGTTGATCACATATCCGAGAAGCTTTCCGTTTTGGATGAACGGGTTGATTCCCTCCTGCACTTCTCTTGCAGATGCATAATCATAACGAACCACATACAGTACTGCATCCGAATATTTTGTAAAGATCTCTGCATCTGAAAACATACCTGCCGGCGGTGTGTCAATGATGATGACATCATAGTTGTTCCGCAGATAACGCATCAGATCCTGCATCATCTGATCTGAGATCACTTCAGAAATTCCATTATTCTGAGTTCCTGCACTGATCACAGTGATCTTCTGTTTTTCTACTTCTGTAATGATCTCCTCTGCATCAGCCTTCCCTGCAAAGAAATCACTTAAGCCTTTGCTCTTGCTGTCAAGTCCGAGGATTCTTCCGACAGATGGATTTCTGAAATCTCCATCGATCAAAACCGTTTTTTTGCCGCTTTGCTGCTCGGCGATCGCCAGGTTTACAGAAAAAATACTCTTTCCTTCCTGCGGAAGTGTACTCGTTGTGAGCAGTACTTTCTGAGCATTCTTCTCCATCTGCAGATCAATTCTGGACTGTGCAGACAGAAGGGACTGTTTATATCCCCAGTCTACACGTCTGCTGCTGATCATAAGCGGTACCTTTTTGCTCTGGTTTCTCTTTTTGACAGTTACTTCCGGCAGTACGGTGATGCATGCCTTTGAAGTGATCTTTTTCATGTCCTTTTCTTTACGGACAGTCTTGAGCATCAATGCATAGAAGACCATCAGCGCAGCCACAAGAACCAGTCCTACCAGAATACCCTCTGCTACGAACTTGATCATCGAGTATTCATTGGCCGGATCTTTTGAAGCCTGTACTCTGTCCACGATTTCCAGATCTACAGAACCATTTGATCTGTCTGCCCATGACGGATAGATTTTCTGGAATGCCTCCAGCAGCTCGTCGGTATATTTGTACAGCCTTGAATTTACGGTAACTGTGTACAGATTCGCCTCTTCTGTATACTGTGAAGTGAACCAGAATTCCTCCTCTGGCACAGAGTCTTTCATATTTTCAGAAAGATTTTCCTGAAATTCTGTTGTCTTTGTCAGTGTATCGACCGAACTGCTCAATCTCTGTGTCAGTGCCGCATCGATCACGGTATCTTCTGTTTTTTTGACGGCATATGTAATTTTTGCTTTGTATACCGGATCATATGTCTGATTCAGAACAGCCACTGTTACAGCAGACGAAGCAATCAGCACAAGAATCAACTGGATCCAGTATTTTCTGAAACAGCGCAAACAATCCTCCAGCAATTCCAGTAAATCTATCGTTTCCTGCCCATTATATGTTTGTGATGCGCCTCTCGTATTGGACTGCATATTATTCTTCCCACCTTATCTGTAATAATCTGTTATTTCCTATCTGAATATTCATAATAATATTTTCCATAACGTTTTCCCCGGCTGATGCCATCTTTGTCACCAGCTACCATGTTCAGCACACCGCCAAGGACAGACACGCCTGTATCGTCCAGAACATCTACTATGTCATTGACTTCTGCTGCACGTACTTCATCCTGTCTGATCACAAGAAGTGACGCATCCACTGATGATGCGATCAGCTCAGAATCACGGACGATTCCTAATGGCGGAGTATCCAGGATCACATAATCCATATGAGCTGCTGCCTGCTGAAGTAATTTTTTGAACTGGTCTGTATCCAGCAGCTTATCCGGATCCGTAATGGATGATTTCTGGAAAATGCATCGGAAAGTCTCAAATTCATAACTTTTGTACATTACATCCTTAAGAGAACTTCTGCCTCGGAGAAATTCTGATAAACTCTGTCCGACAGGAACTGCATAATCAAAAATCTTTGCCAGTGCCGGACGCCTCATATCAACATCGATCAGAAGTACTCTCTTGCCACGTTTTGCAAGGTTCAGGGCAAGATTTACTGCAATCGTAGATTTTCCTTCGTTTTCGTGAATGGAATTCACCATTAATATTTTCTGATTTTCTTTGTCCATCATCATCTGGACCTGTGTTGACAGTTTGTCGATCTCTTCAGCATAAACACCATTTGACGAACTCTGAGAGATCAGGATCGCCTTCTGACCTTTCTGCTTTTTCAGAAGATGTATCGTACTGATCAGCGGAATATCCAGAACTGCTGCTGCCTGATCACGATCATAAATTTTATCTGTAGACATACAGATCAGTGCAGTGATTCCCACTCCGCCTGCCAGAACAGCTATTACTGCAAGCAGCGCATAATATAAGGAACGTGCTCCCTGCTCTTCAATATTATCTGCTGAAAGAGTTGTCAGATTCCGGAACATATATCCAGATTCAAAATATCCCGCCAGTGTCGGGTAACTGCTCAGTGCTGACTTCAGAAGTCTGAGTGCTGCTTCTGCTGAATCCGCTGTTGCATTTAAAGAGATCAGATTCGTATTCTGGATCTGCTGTGCATTGAGTGAACCCCTGATCTTTGTCACTCCTGTATCCTTACATATCTGCTCTATCAGCATTTCACTGTTCAGAACATTCAGGTTTCGTGTCATTGCCGTATCCAGATTGCTCTGATTTAATCTGGTATTGACATTATCTCTGGCGATCATTGCAAGATCCATAGTCGCTGTATAGGAACTTCCCATATAATGATCCACTCCCATAAATGCCACAAGCCCTACAATGCATGCACTCATAAAAATCACAAATAAATTTTTCCACAGATGTCTGCAGATATACGGCACGTCCATTGGCCTGCTCATATTCTGTGACTGCCGTTTTACTTCCTGGTTCATCTCATTCCCCTTCCTTCTACTCTACTACTACTGTAAGACGTGTCTCGCCTTTATAATTCTTTTCTGGAGAAGTATACGAATAAACGACTGTATAGACACCTTCCTGATCAACATCTACATCTGAATCTATAGAAATCTGGGAAATATTTACCCATTTTTCACTGGAACCATTCGCAACCTGCTCTGTAACTTCTTTGCTCTGTCCATTGGCATCTGTAACGGTTACCATCGGACCATAATCGATCTTGCAGTATCCCTGATCTTCTACATTGGCGATCAGCTTTGTCAGATCCAGCTCTTCTCCTTTTTTGTGATAGATCAGATAATCTGTAAGGACCACGCTTGGACGCAGTGAACGTTCCTCATAGCTGTCCTCATAAAGCTCCACCTGCAGAGGAACCTGAACAGTATCTCCTACACTGTTGGAAACAGAAACCGTGCAGTCATAAATTCCTGCAGAAGGATTCTCCTGGAAAGCTTCCGCTCCGTCTACTGTGATAAAAGAACTTATATCTCCATCTATACAGTCATTCGCCGTGATATAATCAAGAAGGGAAACTGCCTCATTCTTTGCAAAACGAAGTTCCTGCGAAAGTGCAAAATGCGGTTTTCTGTAATCTGTATAGGTCAGCTTCCTTGTCAGTCGTCCTAGATTACTTGACTTATCAAATCCAACATAGCTGATCTCAAACTGATTGTCATCCCCTCCTGTTTTCTTGGTGATGTTTTCTACAGTAATGCTGTCTGATACATTTCCATCTCTGTCATCCTCTGCAACAACATCTTTTGTCAGTTCCTCTTCGGAAGCATCAATACTCACTTCAAGAGTATCTGATGAAGCTTCCAGCTTTGGTCCTTCTGTATCTACGTTCGTTCTTACAACATAAACATACGCAGCACACCCGACAACAGAGACTGCACATAGAATTCCCAATATGATTCTTGCTTTTTTCATCTGTCTTACTCCTCTTTTTCTTCTTTATATTTATGGCGTAAAGTTTTGTATCCTTTTAAGATACGACTTGGATTTTCTGATAACAAAAGCCTGGTCTCTGTCGATCCCAGCTCCTGATCAAGCATACGGACTGCTCTTCTGATGTCCGGAGAACGATATCTTATATCGTGGGCATCCGTTGCTACTGCACCGGCAATTCCATGCCGCAGAAACTGCCATGCCAGTGACTCACAGGTCCTGCCAAAATCCCCGACAATACTTCCTGCATTTAACTGCAGAACACAGCCCTGTTCTTCCAGATAATATGCCAGCTCCGGATCCCTCTGGAGAAATATGTATCTCTCGGGATGTGCCAGAACAATACGATATCCCTGTGCCTGAAGTTTCTGGATCCACCGGACAAGATTCTCCGGCCATTCCTCAAAATCCACTTCTACCAGAAGATAATTCGTCTTATTCAGTGACAATAACTTTTCTTTTTTTAACCGGATAAATGCATTCTCGTTCAGGAAAATCTCCATACCGGGATATAGCTTTAATGGAATCTCCCGTTCTTTGAGTGTCTCTGTGAGCAGTTCAAATGATTTCCTGTATTCTTCCAGTGTATAAGGATAAATATTTCCATGACTGGTCGCAGCCATATGATAAATTCCAGAAGCTGCTGCAATTTCTGCCATCTGTACTGCATCCTCCAGAATCTCTGCCCCATCATCCAGTCCAGGAAGGATATGTGAATGAATATCTACCATTCTGATCCTCTCTTTTATATTTTTTGTCTAAACATGGGACATTATAGCATATCTCTTCAAAAAAAGATAGCCTTCTTATGAAAGCTATCTCCGGATTTTTGTTTTTATTCTGAATACTGCGATTCCAACGCCCACACCGATCGCACCTCCAATCGTATTTCCAAACAGATCATCCAGTTCAGCAATCCCCAAACCGGTAAAATACTGTATCAGTTCGATCGCCGCTGATAAGATCAGCGCAGTAACCCACACCTTCTTTTTCCTGGTAACTGCATACATTCCCGTTCCAAAAGGTACGAACAGCCAGACATTATTGATCGCATCTGCGCGGATCTTCCAGTTTGAGAGGAAAGCAGAAGCATAGGAAAAAAGGATCAGATTCGCACGTGTATCTCCCGTCTCGCGGAACATCAGCGTCTCATAAAAAATGAAGATCAGGTATAGCAATAATACATATTTCTGCAGTTTAGGAGGCAGAACGCAAAAAAGAAGACACAACAGGATTCCAACCACAACTACCATAAACGGATAACCATTAAGGAGATTATCAATAGACAGTTTTACTCTTCCATTCCTATTCAGATAAAGTGAAATATTTCCGATTCTTTCTATTCCATATTTCCCTTTCGTCAGTGAAACAGGATTTCCTGATGCATCAAAATATTGGTTGGTCTTCTCCGTTCCATCACGATAATAAGTTCTCCTTAAAATCGTGTATCCATCGGTCACTGCCGTTGGATTTCCTTCCTTATCAAGATATATTGTCTGCTCGATACGGTTATACTCGTCATAAGTATATGCCTCCCCGGCCTGGCCCATCTGCAGACAGACTGGATTTTCTTCTTCATCAAAGAAAAATTTCTGTATAACACGGCCTTCTTCATCAAACTGCCGTTTTTCCTCTGCATAGCCACCAAGGCCACACATTGGAGATCTGTCAACATTCAGATATACGATTTTACTGTTATGCCCCTTCGTATCATATTCCCGGTGCACTCCATAATACCCGCCGGTGCACATTACAGGATTCCTGTCTGCATCGTAATACATATCATCCACGATCTGCCCCTTGGCATTAAGAGACCGGACCGTTACCGTATATCCTGAATTCGATCTGGTCGGTTCCCCCTCGGCATCAAGGTATGTAATAATAAGATTTTCTCCCGCCCCATGTTCATAAGATATTCCAAAATATCCATTACACTCTGCCGACTCTTCCTCTGCATCCAGGTAATATTCCTTCAGAAGCTGCCCCTCAGAATCCCTTACCCTGACCAAAGTCGCATAATGCTTGTCGATCGCATCCCTGATCTCTCCTGCCTCATTCACATAACTTATTCGAGTGATATTCCCTTCCGTTGTCTCAACCTGTGTCAGTTCTGCCGAAACATCCCCCTGCTCATGATCGATATCCCCGTCCGAAAGCAAAAAATAGACAGACAAAATCACAAATAAAAAGAACAAAGCCAAAAAAGCTCCATGTTTTAATTTATATCTCATAATTCTTCATCCCGTCAAAATTATTATGCCAGTTTCTTTCATAATATCACTATACCCCCTCTATTGCTGTAAGTGACATGCTCCCACCACTTAAATCTCTGATTTTGAAGTGGGGACTTCTTGCTCAATGGCTCTACTGAGCCAAGTATCTACAAGCTATCCTCGCGTGCCCCGCGATT
>CAKRXU010000022.1 GCA_934424575.1 uncultured Blautia sp. | reverse complement strand
GATATTTTACCCATTTTTAAGGATGACTCGATTGTTTACAAAGAAACTGATTCAAGGCTTTGCAGTATTGAGCATTTTTATATGCTCATGAATAATTCAGGTTTAAAAAGATTTACAGAAGCACAGTATCGTGACTACGACCAAGCTCTTAAGGAAATCCGCAATGGGAAGAAAACGAGCCACTGGATCTGGTATATTTTTCCGCAGTTAAGAGGTCTTGGGCGAAGTTATATGTCGGATTATTATGGAATCAAAGATTTAGAGGAAGCAAAGGCTTTTTTGCAGAATCCATATCTGGGTAAGAACTTAAAGGAAATTTCTGAAGCATTATTGGAACTGGATAGCGATAATGCAACTCAAGTTATGGGAATTCCGGACAATATGAAATTGAAATCTTCCATGACCTTATTTGCCTGCGCAGATCCAGAAACGGATGTTTTTGAGAAAGTACTGGAAAAATTTTATAATGGACAAAAGGATGGTCAGACATTAAAAATGCTTTCGAAGGAAAGCGGAGAATGATTGATATGATTAAGGAATATCATTTTGAGGGAGAAGAACCGATAAAGTTTGACGATTCGAAAACAGTGAAAGAATTGGTAGAATATACATTTGATGAGTTCGATCATACAGTTGTTTTTGAAGGAACCCATTCGTTTCGAGAGGTTATGGATGTATTAGAAAAAGTAGGATATATTGAAAAGTCGATTTTACGAATCACCGTACAAGTACTTGCATATCCAAAAGCGAATTATGTAAAATATATAGAAAGCTGCGATCCTATTTTGGACGAACCAATAATTGATTTGGAAAAATCATTGCCGATGGATGGAATTGTGACATTGGTTTTAAATTAAAAGCTCCGAGGCTGGGTTGTACCAGCCTCATTTTTCATGTATACTAAAACTAACAGATCAATTTTTTCAGGATAGAAAATAAATATCGAAAGGAAAGCTATGATAACAGTATTCCACGGTTCAGACCATATAATCAAAGTGCCAAGATATCTTGGAGGAAAAACAGATAATGATTATGGAAATGGATTTTATACAACAGAATACGAAGAACGGGCGAGAAGTTGGGCGACGTTAAATGGAAATCCAGAGAAATCTGTGGTAAATGAATATACGCTTACATTAGAAAATCTGGAAGTCCTGGATCTGAATGAAAAAGGCGTGCTGGCATGGATTGCAGAGGTTGTAGCTAATCGAGGAATCAACGAAGAAAATGCAGCTATTGTAGGAGAGGAACTTGTAAAGAGATATCGTCCGAATACAACAGAGGCAGATATCATAATGGGTTATAGGGCAGATGACAGCTATACGCAGGTGATAGAGGCTTTTTTACTGAATCAGATCAATCTGTATGAAGTGGAGAGACTTTTTTATAAAGGAAATCTGGGAAATCAGATTTTCTTAAAATCAGAAAAAGCATTCAGAGAAATTTGTTGGCAGAAGGCGTATCAGGTAACTTTATCAGAAGAAGACAAAAAATCCGATTTATATGCACGTCGGGAAGTGAGTAAATTTTTATCGGAGAGAATGAGAGCAATTTTATTAAATGGATATGAAGTTTCTGGAATTACTGCACGTTATGCAGTCAGCCATTTGTTAAAGTATGATAAGGAAAGCGGGGAATACGAAAATGCCGGCGTATGACGAGGTTTATCTTGACAGTATGTTAAAAAAACACAGATATCTGTTCAAATTAATTGGAAGAAACTGTGATGATGCATTTTCCGTAATCAGTCGCTATCTCTGCTGTGAGTACAGAAAGCGTATGGATGAGGGAAATCCATTATACCTCAACAAAACCCCAAAGCAGATTCTGGGAGAGATGAATATTCGAATAGATTCTAAACTGGAGATTAGCGAAAAGTACGATGAGTTTATCCTGGCATGGATGGCAGATATTTATACCTACATGCAATGGAAATATGCCATTCCATCCGAAAAAATCGCAGAAAAAATTTATCCGGAAGAGCTTTATAAAAAATATTATCCATTGCACGAAGCATCTATCGAAAATGCAGTGGATAAGCTGAAAAAAATTTATTCTTTATAAGGCAGAGCTTGAGAGAAAGGAGTGCTCACAGTGGGTGTTTATCTGGACAGTAAAACAGGGTATACTTTATACAAAAACGAAACAGAGAAGCCATATTTTGTGGACAAGTCACGACTATTGGCAGAGTTGTTTCCGCTCGTAGAAGAAGGCAGCAGCTATATATGTATTACCCGCCCGCGTCGTTTTGGAAAGACGGTGATGGCGAATATGATCACGGCTTTTTTCTCAAGAGCCTGTCAGTCCGAGGATATTTTTCAGGAACTTCAAATTTCTGAAATGGAAGGGTATCATCATCACAGAAATCAATACGCGGTGATTCACATATCATTCAACGATGTTGTCGGAGAGTGTTCTTCGTACAATCAGTATATCAACAGGATTGAAAAGAGGTTGATTCGCGACCTTAAGCGTGCTTATCCAGAGGTTGATCTGGAAGAGGAAGAATATGTAGTAGATGTTTTAACGGATATTTATGAAGAAAATGAGAATGCAAAATTTATTTTTGTTTTGGATGAATGGGATTATATTTTTCATCAGGATTTTGCAACAGAAGCAGATAAGAAAAAATATCTTACGTTTCTAAGATCCCTGTTAAAAGACCGTCCATATGTGCGTCTGGTGTATATGACAGGAATTCTTCCGATAGCGAAATATTCCAGTGGTTCGGAATTAAATATGTTTGCAGAATACACTATGGCGGGTGAGGAGAGATTTTCAGAATATTTGGGTTTTACAGAGAAAGAAGTAGACCAGCTATTTACGCGATATCAGCAGAACTATAAATTTGCTCAGAAAGTAACAAGAGAGGGACTGCGTATATGGTACGATGGCTATCATACACAGGCAGGAGAACGTTTATATAATCCAAGATCTGTAGTAATGTCATTGTCAAATAACAATCTTGGAAACTACTGGACAAGTTCTGGACCATATGATGAAATTTATTATTATATCGAAAATAATGTAGATGAAGTCAGAGATGACCTTGCAAGAATGACAGCAGGAGAAGCCGTTCCAACAAAAATCCGTGAATATGCGGCAACTTCACAGAATCTCCAGACAAAAGAAGAGATTTTTTCAGCGATGGTGGTTTATGGCTTCTTAAGCTACGACAAAGGAAAAGTTTCTGTCCCAAATAAAGAACTCATGGATAAATTTGTAGATATGCTGCAAAAAGAACCCTCTTTGGGATATGTCTATCGTCTGGCAAAAGAATCCACACGGATGTTAAAGGCTACGCTTGAAAATGATACAGATACTATGTGTGAGATACTGGAAAAAGCACATAATACAGAAATTCCATTGTTGAATTACAACAATGAGACAGATCTCACGGCAGTTGTCAATCTGGTCTATCTGGCAGCTCGGGATATGTACCGTATTGAGCGCGAAGACAAAGCAGGGATTGGATATGTGGATTTCATTTTTTATCCAGAACTAGACAAAAGTGCGGATGCGATTATTCTGGAACTCAAAGTAGATCATACGCCAGAAGAAGCAATTGCTCAGATTAAAGAAAAACAATACGCACTTAAATTTCAGGGCAAATTAGGTGAAACTTCCAGATATACAGGAAGAATTCTGGCAGTAGGAATTGGATACGACAAGAAGACGAAAAAGCATCATTGTAAAATAGAGGTGTTATCAGCGGCAAAATAAAAAATATACAGCCCCATGAATCAAAAATTTTCATGATTCACAGGGCTGGTTTTATTTTACGGAAAAAGTTTATTTTTTACGTCTGCACAGCCAGTAGCATCCAAATGCCGGGATCTGCACGCCTTTGGCTTCGAGCTCACGGCCGGAGATCAGATCGGTGTACATGCCGTCGTCTTCATTGATCCATGCAACTTTGTCGAACTCGCTGAAGTTATAGATACCGATGAATTTCTCTTCATCATTTTCGCGGACAATAGCAAGGATCGCATCATCCCAGGTATCAATCGTGTGGAACGGTACATCGCTGTTGAATACGCTGTGTTCCATACGAAGATGTTCCAGTTTGTCAAGAACTGGGAAGAGTTTGTTCTGAACAGTTCCCGGGCGGTGACGGTTTTCTGCGAGATCCCAGTTGAAGTTTCCTCTGTGGAGGTAACGGGAGTCAGCAGCTTTGTCAGGATCATCCTTGTAGGAATAGTTGTTGAGCTGTCCAATTTCATCCCCACTGTAGATGACCGGAATACCGGACTGTGAAAGCATGAATGCATGCAGGGTGATGTCATAGCGGATCGCGCGGTCAACGCCTTCTTCGTTTCCTTCAAATCCAAAACGTTCGATACCGCAGAGAGAAGCAGTAGTACCGCAGAGTCTCGCATCACCAAGACGCGGATCATCATTGTACAGCTCACCTCTTGCAAAGGAATCCGGATATTTTCCGGTGAGGAAATCGTTCAGATATTTCTTGTGAGGAACCTCCTGGATCCCGAAGTTCTCAAGGTAATCATAATCCAGACCCCAGCCGATATCATCGTGGCAGCGGAGATAGTTCTGGAATACATAATCTCTCGGAAGTCCGGCAACAATATCAAGCTGACGGCGCAGCAGGGAGACATCTCTTGTTGCAACAGTGTGCCATGTGCTTGCCATAGTAGTTACATTGTAAAGCAGGTGGCATTCTGGTTTATCTACAGTTCCGAAATATGGAACGACTTTTTCAGGAGCCATGACAACTTCGCCAAGGAGCAGGACACCCGGGCAGACGATCTCGCAGATCATACGCATCATACGAACGATGGTGTGAACCTGTGGCAGGTTACGGCAGTTGGTTCCAAGCTGTTTCCAGATGTACGGCACAGCGTCAAGACGAACGATATCAACACCCTGGTTTGCAAGGTAGAGCATGTTAAAGATCATCTCATTGAGAACAATCGGGTTTCTGTAGTTCAGATCCCACTGGTATGGATAGAAAGTGGTCATGACATGTTTGTGGATATCATCCAGCCATGTGAAGTTTCCTGGTGCAGTAGTCGGGAATACCTGCGGGCAGGTCTGCTCATACAGAGACGGAATATCGTAGCTGTCAAAGAAGAAGTAGCGGTCCTGATATTCTTTTTCACCGGCACGTGCACGTTTCGCCCACTCATGATCCTCAGAAGTGTGGTTCATAACGAAGTCGAGGCATACACTGATTCCACGTTTGTGGCATTCAGAAGTCAGGTGTGCGAAATCATCCATGTTTCCGAGTTCTTCCTGTACCTTGCGGAAGTCGGCAACAGCATATCCGCCGTCGCTGCGTCCTTTTGGAGACTCAAGGAGCGGCATGAGATGCAGGTAATTTACGTTGCATTCCTGTACGTAGTCCAGTTTCTTTTCCAGGCCGGAGAGAGTACCGGCAAAAGCATTGACATACATCATCATTCCGGTAAGGTCGTTGCGCTTGTACCATTTCGGGTCCTTGGCACGGCGGATATCGGATTCTTTGAGGTCATTGCTTCTCATATCATAGAATTTTTTGAGTACAGTAAGCAGGTCATTGAGATGCATGGTGACATACGGATTGTCCTGGTACAGTTCACAGTAGAGCCATTTCAGCTCATCAAGATGTCTGGAAAGACGCTCGCAGTAGATTGCATCGTCGTCTCTTGCAGGAATCTTGGCAGCCGCTTCTTTGGCAGAAACTTTAGGAGCTTCTGTCTTGGAAGTTTCTACTTTGACTGCATCAACCTTCTTGGTTTCGACCTTAACTGGCTCAGTTTTAGCAGTCTCGACTTTGACTGGCTCGACTTTTTTTGTTTCGACCTTAACCGGCTCAACCTTTGCAGTTTCTACTTTTGCTGGTTCAACTTTCTTAGTTTCGACTTTCGCTGTTTCAGCCTCAGTTTTAACAGCCTCTACCTTTACAGCTTCTTTCACAGGTGCTGTACTTTTGGAAGCAGCAGTCTTGGTTGCTTCACGTTTTTTCTGAAGGCGTTTCTTTGCCATGATTTATTTCCTCCCTGTTTGTTCTTTCTTATATTATAAAGCCCGAATCATAAAATCACAGTTTTATAAATTCCGGCTTACGGTCCTTAAAGACAGTATAATATGTAAAACCGCAGTCGGCAAGAATATCTGCCGCTTTATCAAATGCATAGGCAATCTTGTCCGGACCATGTGCATCGGCACCGATCGTGATGATCTCACCACCAAGCTGGCGGTAGCGTCGGATGACTGCACGGCAGGGATTCGGCTCGCCAAGCCCATAATGGAATCCTCCGGTATTCAGCTCGATTCCGCAGCCCTTGGAGATGATCGTCCGCAGGATCTCATCCAGAATGTCCTGATAGCGCCCGTAAGAGTACTCGCGGTTCTGGTTGGGACCATATCGTACCACATAGTCGATATGCCCGTAAACATCCATTTCCGAAAATACAGCCAGGTTCTCAAGAATGGATTCAAAATATTCCATATAACACTCTGATTCCTTACGTCCCTTAAAGAATTCCCTGTAATAAGGATCCTGTCCATGGACAACATGAGAAGAGCCGATCACGAAATCAAAAGGAACCGATTCCAGTAGTTCCTTAAAAGAATGTTCCAGATGCGGCTGAAGCCCAAGCTCGATCCCGAAACGGACATCCAGTTTCGACTGATACTTGTCCCGAAGCATGAAAAGGTTTTCCTGATAGGCAGACAGATCCAGCTCAAAAGTTTCATTATCCGGAGTCGGCGGGTAATCAGGATCAAGATGCTCGGTAAAGCATACACCATGAAGTCCCCGTCGGATCGCGTCCTGGATCATATCTTCCATAGGAGTGTCAGAATCTGCAGAAAAAGAAGAGTGCATATGACAGTCCCATAAGATTTGATTTGACATTTTTCTGTCCTCCTTTACATGAACTGCACCTATTATAGCATGAGAAAATGCTTCGTGCTACGCTTTCATTTCTATTTTACACATTTTTTATCATGTTTTTTTTAAAATGCACTTGAATTTTTGTACGAGATTCGATACAATATGCAATAGGTTGACGTTTCTTTAACAAACGCCATAATCAACCATTTAATTCATAGGAGGAATTTATCATGGCAGTAAAAGTTGCAATTAATGGATTTGGCCGTATCGGTCGTCTGGCTTTCCGTCAGATGTTTGGAGCAGAAGGATTTGAAATCGTTGCTATCAACGACCTTACATCCCCGAAAATGCTGGCTCACTTATTAAAATATGACTCAACACAGGGAAGATACGCTCTGGCAGACAAAGTAGAAGCTGGAGAAGATTCCATCACAGTTGACGGAAAAGAAATCAAAATCTATGCAAAAGCTAACGCTGCAGAACTTCCGTGGGGAGAGATCGGTGTAGACGTAGTTCTCGAGTGCACAGGTTTCTATACCTCCAAAGACAAAGCTCAGGCTCATATCGATGCAGGTGCTAAACACGTTGTTATTTCCGCTCCGGCTGGAAACGACCTTAAGACAATCGTTTACAATGTAAACCACGAAGGTCTTACAAACGAAGATAAGATCATCTCCGCAGCATCTTGTACAACAAACTGCCTTGCACCAATGGCTAAGGCTCTTAACGACCTTGCACCGATCAAATCTGGTATCATGTGCACAATCCACGCTTACACAGGCGATCAGATGACACTTGACGGACCGCAGAGAAAAGGCGATCTGAGAAGATCCCGTGCAGCTGCAGTTAACATCGTTCCGAACAGCACAGGTGCTGCTAAAGCAATCGGTCTGGTTATCCCAGAACTGAACGGCAAACTGATCGGATCCGCTCAGCGTGTACCAACCCCAACAGGTTCTACAACAATCCTTACAGCAGTAGTTGAAGGAAACGTAACAAAAGAGCAGATCAACGCAGCTATGAAAGCAGCTTCTAACGAATCCTTCGGATACAACGAAGATGAGATCGTATCCAGCGATATCGTTGGTATGAGATTTGGTTCTCTGTTCGATGCTACTCAGACAATGGTTCTGCCACTTGAGAACGGCACAACAGAAGTACAGGTTGTTTCATGGTATGACAACGAAAACTCCTACACAAGCCAGATGGTTCGTACAATCAAACACTTCGGCAAACTTCTGAACGCTTAATCAAGTCCATAAGTTAGAGTGTGGAGCAGGTTATTGCATTGAGCAATAGCACAAATAGACTCAGTCAGGGTCCGGTCTGATTTGGACCGGACCCATTTTTTATGAATTTGGAGGAATATTAGCATGGGATTAAACAAGAAATCCGTTGATGATATCAATGTAAAAGGCCAGAAAGTTCTGGTAAGATGTGACTTTAACGTACCTCTGCAGGACGGCAAAATTACAGATGAGAACCGTCTTGTAGCAGCTCTTCCTACAATCAAGAAGCTGATCGCAGATGGCGGAAAGATCATTCTTTGTTCACACCTTGGCAAACCGAAGGGAGAGCCGAAACCGGAATTATCTCTTGCACCTGTTGCAAAACGTCTTACAGAGCTTCTCGGACAGGAAGTTAAATTCGTTCCGAGCCCGGTTGTTGTTGATGATACTGTCAGAGCAGCTGTAGATGCAATGAAAGACGGAGAAGTTATCCTTCTTGAAAACACACGTTATCGTGCAGAAGAAACCAAAAACGGTGATGAATTCAGCAAAGATCTGGCTTCCCTTTGCGATGTATTCGTAAACGATGCATTTGGTACAGCTCACAGAGCACACTGCTCCAACGTTGGTGTTACCAAATATGTAGATACAGCAGTAGTTGGATATCTGATGGAGAAAGAAATTGCATTCCTCGGAAATGCCGTTGAAAATCCGGAGAGACCATTCGTAGCTATCCTTGGTGGAGCTAAAGTTTCCAGCAAGATCTCTGTTATCAACAACCTTCTTGACAAAGTTGATACTCTGATCATCGGTGGCGGTATGTCTTACACATTCTCCAAAGCACTTGGCGGACACATTGGTAATTCCCTCTGCGAGGATGATTACCTTCAGTATGCATTAGACATGCTCAAGAAAGCAGAAGAAAAAGGTGTTAAACTTCTTCTTCCAGTTGACAACAGAATCGGAGATGATTTCTCCAACGATTGCAACATTCAGGTTGTAGACCGTGGATGCATCCCGGATGGCTGGGAAGGAATGGACATCGGACCGAAGACAGAGCAGCTTTTCTGCGACGCTGTTAAAGATGCCAAGACTGTTGTTTGGAACGGACCGATGGGCTGCTTCGAAATGCCGAACTTCGCTCATGGTACAGAAGCAGTTGCCAAAGCACTTGCTGACACAGAAGCTACAACTATCATCGGTGGTGGAGACTCTGCAGCAGCAGTTAACATCCTTGGTTATGGCGACAAGATGACCCACATCTCTACAGGTGGTGGAGCATCCCTGGAATTCCTTGAAGGAAAAGAACTGCCAGGCGTAGCAGCAGCTAACGACAAATAAAAAGCTTAGTGATTGACAAGCCGTAGGCGCAGGCAGAACTTAGCGTTTATTTGGTTCGCCGCTCTTAATGAACGCAAGTCGCAGACGCAGTGTGAATTTAGAGCTAGGCGAACAATGGCTGGTCAAATTACAATATAAAGGGAGATAATTAAAATGGCAAGAAAGAAAATCATCGCTGGAAACTGGAAAATGAACATGACTCCAAGCGAAGCAGTTAAATTAGTAGAAACTCTGAAACCACTCGTACAGAACGACGAAGTTGACGTAGTATTCGGTGTTCCGGCTATCGACATCGTTCCGGTTGTAGAAGCTTGCAAAGGAACAAACATCGACGTAGCAGCAGAGAACATGTACTTCGAAGAAAAAGGTGCATACACAGGCGAGATCGCTCCGGCTATGCTGGTAGACGCTGGTGTTAAATATGTTATCCTTGGACATTCTGAGAGAAGAGACTACTTCGGAGAAACAAGCGAAGACGTTAACAAGAAAGTCCTCAAAGCATTTGAGCACGGCATCACACCGATCATGTGCTGTGGAGAATCCCTTGAGCAGAGAGAGCAGGGAATCACTATGGACTGGATCCGTCAGCAGGTTAAAGTTGGTCTTCAGAACGTAACAGCAGACCAGGCAAAAACTATGGTTATCGCTTACGAGCCAATCTGGGCTATCGGAACAGGCAAAACTGCTACAAGCGAGCAGGCTCAGGAAATCTGCAAAGGTATCCGTGAGTGCGTAGCTGAGATTTACGATACAGATACAGCAGAAGCTATCCGTATCCAGTACGGCGGATCTGTAAATGCAGGAAATGCAGCAGAGCTGTTTGCTATGGCTGACATCGACGGAGGTCTTGTTGGTGGAGCATCCCTCAAACCAGACTTCGGAAAGATCGTTTGCTACAAATAATAAAACGATAATTAATAAAGCCAGATACTTTGGACTAGTCAGGTGTAAAGTATCTGGCTTTTTATATTTTTCATGCACGTACAAATGTCCGCGCTTGACAAAAACCATTTTATGCCATACTATAAAAACCAAGTGGTAGAATACACCCTGTGATAAACAGGGACGAGGAGAAAGGAGTCCATTCCAATGGAGAAAAAAGTGATTCGAGCAGCCCTTCTGGGTCTTGGTACAGTAGGTACAGGTGTTTACAAAGTAATAAAAAACCAGAAAGAAGAAATGATCCCGAAACTCGGAAGCGAAATAGAGATCAGCAAGATCCTGGTACGCAATCTTGAGAAAGCAGCAGCCAAGGTAGATGATCCGAAGATTCTGACAAATAATTGGGATGATATCGTAAATGATCCGGAGATCGATGTGGTGATCGAGCTGATCGGCGGCATTGAGCCGGCAAAAACTTACATTTTATCAGCTCTGAATGCAGGAAAACACGTAGTTTCCGCGAACAAAGATTTGATCGCTGTTCACGGTAAGGAGCTTCTTGACGCAGCAGAGGCACATCATGTGGACTTCCTCTTTGAAGCAGCTGTTGCAGGTGGAATTCCGATCATCCGTCCGCTCAAAGAATGCCTGGCAGGCAACCACATGGCAGAAGTTATGGGGATTGTCAACGGAACAACCAACTTTATCCTGACCAAAATGACACAGGAAGGCATGGAATTCAAGGATGCACTGGATCTTGCGACAGAGCTTGGATACGCAGAAGCAGACCCGACCGCAGATATCGAAGGTCTTGACGCAGGACGTAAAGTGGCGATCCTCGCTTCCGTAGCATTCAATTCCAGAGTTGTTTTTGATGACGTATACATCGAAGGAATCACCAAGATTACAGCCAAAGACATTAAATATGCCAAAGAAATGGGCTGTGACATAAAACTTCTCGGAGTAGCAAAGAATACAGAAGAAGGAATCGAGGCATATGTCTGCCCGATGCTGATCCCGAGCAATCATCCGCTTGCAGCAGTCAACGATTCTTATAATGCCGTTTTTGTAAACGGAGATGCAGTTGAGAATGCGATGTTCTACGGACGTGGTGCCGGCGAACTTCCGACAGCAAGTGCTGTTGTTGGAGATGTTTTTGAGATTGCAAGAAACATCAAAGCAGACTGCTGTGGACGTATCGGATGTACCTGCTACAAGGAAATCCCGGTAAAGAAAATGGCAGACACCCACAATCGTTACTTCATGCGTCTGATCGTAGAGGACCGCTGTGGTGTGCTGGCTGAGATGACTGCTGTGTTTGCAAAATACGGAGTCAGCGTTGCACAGATCATCCAGAAGGCTGCCCGTGCAGAGGGAAGCGCAGAGGTTGTTATGATTACTGCCAAGGTTCGTGAGGGAGATTTCCGTACAGCAATGGAAGAATTAAGCGGCAGAAGCTCCGTGCGCAAGATCAGCAGCATGCTTCGTGTTTACGGGGAATAAATTTCATACAGATCATATGTGATCTGCAATAATATAAGGAGTGTGAGATATGGGAAATATCATGGATTATATCGAGTGGAGAGGTGATCTTTCTTTTACACAGTCAGAATTTAATGACGTAGACAATCTGATCCTGGCATGTTTTTCCTATGTCAATCTGGATGGAATCCCGGAAGCAGCCAGTCAGAATGGAATAGAACTCAAAGTGCTCACAGAGAAATTTCTTCAGCTTCATACCAAGAAAGAACTCAAAGAAGACAAATCTTTTATCCGTTTTGCACCGTTTATGATGCTTGAAATGTCAAAGAGCGACCGTTTTGGGCAGTGTGTGATCCGTAATTATGTGAATGAGATCGTGGCAGAGGAAGCCCAGCAGTTTTCGGCGGTAGAAATTTGTCTGAGCGATGGAACTTCTTATATATCTTTCCGCGGGACGGATGATACAATCGTCGGCTGGAAAGAAGATTTTAATCTGAGTACGGGCATTGTTCCGGCGCAGGAGCGGGCAGTGGAATATTTAAGAAGGATTGCCGGCAGTTTACAGGGAATGGTCCGTGTCGGAGGACACTCCAAGGGTGGAAATCTCGCTGTTTACGGTGCCGTGATGTGCAAAGAGATCCATCCGTGGATCCTTCAGGTTTACTCAAATGACGGACCGGGATTTTCGAGAGAATTTCTGGAACTTCCCGAAACAGAAGCACTTCTTCCAAAAGTCACCAGGATCATTCCAGAATATTCAATCATCGGAACACTTCTGGAGCATTCCAAAGAACCGGTTCTTGTTGCAAGTTCCAACAAGGGGCTGTTGCAGCACGACGGTTTTTCCTGGGAAGTCAGTGGAAATCATTTTGTCAGCAAAGAACAGCTGAGCAGCAGGGCGGAGACTTTTGTCAGCATTCTGCACAAGTGGATCGACGGAATGGATGTAGAACAGAAAAAAGTCCTGATAGAAGATCTTTTTTCCACGATCGAAGCGTCTGGCTCTGAGAATTTAAGTGAGATCCAGGCAGGTGGTCTCAAGAGCTTTACTGCCATGCTGAAACGGATTGAAAGTTTTGCCCCGGAATCAAGAGAAATGGTGCAGGAACTTTTTCTCGCACTGTTCGGCGGCTGGCTGGAACAGCTGAAACTTCCTGATATGGAAAAAATACCGTTCCTGCCGCAGAGCTTTTCCGATAAAATCCTTGAAAAATTCTAAATTTTTGGTACTATATAATAGGAAGAAACACATATACACATTCTGCGAAATGCAGAGAAACTATATACAATAAAGGAGAATATTATGAGCAAAAAACCAACCGTTTTAATGATCCTGGATGGTTATGGACTGAATGACAAACATGAGGGAAATGCGATCTACGAAGCAAAAACTCCTGTTATGGATAAATTAATGGCAGAATATCCATTTGTTAAGGGAAATGCCAGCGGACTTGCAGTAGGTCTGCCGGACGGCCAGATGGGTAACTCTGAGGTGGGTCATATGAATATGGGTGCAGGCCGTATCGTATATCAGGAACTTACCAGAATCACCAAGGAAATCAATGACGGAGATTTCTTCAAGAACGAAGCACTCCTTGCAGCAATGAAGAACGCTAAGGAAAACGACTCCGCAGTACATTTTATGGGACTTCTTTCCGATGGTGGTGTACACAGCCACAACACTCATCTCTACGCTCTGCTTGAGATGGCTAAGAGAGAAGGACTGAGCAAAGTTTACGTACACTGCTTCCTCGACGGACGTGACACACCGCCGGCATCCGGTAAGGAATTCATCGAGCAGCTGGAAGCCAAGATGAAAGAAATCGGTGTTGGACAGATCGGTGTTGTTTCCGGACGTTACTATGCAATGGACAGAGATAACCGCTGGGATCGTGTAGAGCTTGCATACAAAGCACTGACAGAGGGCGAAGGTGTCAAAGGCACAGACGCAGCTGCAGCAGTTCAGGCTTCTTACGACAACGACAAGACAGACGAATTCGTACTTCCGACCGTTATCGAGAAGGACGGACAGCCGGTTGCCAAGATTCAGGACAAAGATTCCGTAGTATTCTTCAACTTCCGTCCTGACCGTGCACGTGAGATCACCAGAGCATTCTGCGATGACGACTTCAAGGGATTTGAGAGAGCTAAGAAGCTGGATCTGACCTATGTATGTTTCACAGACTATGATGAAACAATCCAGAACAAGCAGGTTGCATTCCACAAAGTCCTTCTTCACAATACATTTGGCGAATATCTTGCAGCACACGATATGACTCAGGTTCGTATCGCTGAGACAGAGAAATACGCACACGTTACTTTCTTCTTCAACGGTGGTGTTGAGGAGCCGAACAAAGGCGAGGACAGAATCCTTGTAAAATCCCCGAAGGTTGCTACTTATGACCTTCAGCCGGAAATGAGCGCACCGGAAGTCTGCGACAAACTGGTAGATGCGATCAAATCTGACAAATACGATGTGATCATCATCAATTTCGCAAACCCTGACATGGTAGGTCATACCGGTGTTCAGACAGCAGCAGTTAAGGCAATCGAGACTGTTGACGGATGTGTTGGAAGAGCAGTAGAAGCCCTCAAAGAAGTTAACGGACAGATGTTCATCTGTGCAGACCACGGAAACGCAGAGCAGCTCATCGACTATGAGACAGGCGAGCCATGGACCGCACATACAACCAACCCGGTTCCGTTCATCCTCGTAAACGCAGATCCGAAATACACTCTGAGAGAAAACGGATGCCTGGCAGACATCATCCCGACACTGATCCAGTTAATGGGAATGGAACAGCCAGCAGAGATGACAGGAGAAAGCCTTCTGATCGAGAAATAATAAACATCTGGTAAACAGTACAGCCCTGTGCATATATAAGAAAATTCAAGCTTTCTATATATGTGCAGGGTATTTTTTTAGAAAAATAAATTTAGTGAAAATTCACAAAATATATTTGTAAAAATGAAATTTATTGAAATTTCTGCAATCATCTTGTATAATTGAACTATGTAAAGGAACAGAAAGTATAGCGAATCAACGTTATAAAAGGAGGAAGGCGAATGAAACCTAAAGGAAAACGAATGCTGGCATGGTTACTGACAACAACCGTGATATTTAGCGCGAATTCATTCACAGTACTGGCAGGTGAAATGGACTTTACAGATGTGCAGGAAGTTTCGGTAGAAGATCAGAGTCAGACGGAAACAACTGAACTGGAAGGTACTGCAGTAGATGAAGTGCAGTTTGAGGATGAGTTTCAGTCAGAAGAAACAGAAGAACCTGTGGTAGAAGAGGAAATCCAGGGTGAGGAAGAAAATGGAGCGGGAGAAGTAGAAGCTATATTTGAAGACACAGAGGAAGAGCCATTTGAGGAAGAAGCAATATTTTCGGCAGGGGAAGAAGCGAACGATCTGAGCCCGGAGGAATACACGGAAGATTATTATCTTCCGGAAAGCGAAGTTCTTCTGGTGGATCGGGATTACTGGGTATCGTGCTGGTATGAAGGATATGTACAGAATAATGAAAATCCAGATGGAAGAGATTTTGAATTTACTGTAACAGATATACAGGTTTCTAATGCGGATGGAGAGAAGGACGAATCACCAGTCTGTGAGATCAATTATCAGGACGAAAATGGGTGGAATATCCAGACACGAAGGACCGGAACAGCAGTAGTAAGACTTACTTATGATGATTTGCGGGGAGAACAGCAGCAGTATGAGTTCAATCTTTTGGTGAATGGTGATAAGTATATACTGGAGCCACAGTGGTCGGAAGCGGGAAACTGCATGCTGAGGAACAGCAGTATGAAACTTCCGTTTGTTCTTCGTCATGAATGGAAATACAGTGATGAAGAAGAGGGCGGAGAAGAAATTAAGAACTGGAGCCTGAGTTTTGCATCAGATGAAAACGGCTGGAAATACGATACGGATCTGTTGAAATCAGTAAAAATAAACGGACATGAGCTCACTGTCAATTCCAAAGATAACAGCTGGGGCACGGCGATTCTTCTGAAAGCAATGATTCCAGATGCAAATGGAAAGTTAAAAGAAGTGATCCGTAATAATGTATATATTGAAGTGCGGGACGAGTATGATGTACTTTATCCGGAAAATATACAAAACGTTAATGTAGGAGAGATTCTGAACTTTAACAACTGTGGCCTGAAAGTAGCGCATGTCAGAGAAGACGGCACTTCCTATATCAGAAAAGATGTATCGTATGAGATTGAACATTATGATACAAATCTGTGGACGAGTGAGACGTCCAAAGGCAAGCTTCCGATCCTGAAAAGAAAAGAAGCAGATGGCACACAGATAAATGTTGTTGCCAGAGACAAAGATGGGAATGAAATCTGCCGCCGTGAATACTGGTTTGACAGACTGGATTATTCTGTCTGGTTTGAGGATCAGCGGCAGGATGAGAATGCTACCTATTTCTTTGAGAATGAAACAGGAGAGCTTCGATTAAATACAGAGAACCTCAAGGACAAGAAGAATGTTTCCATTGAGTGGGAAATGGGATATCAGGCAGAAAATGATGAAAATGGAAACAACGGGTTCACCCGGGTGCCGGCAGGTCAGACTTTCTGGTCAGCAAAAAAAGGAGACAACAGCGTACTTACGATCAATGGTACAAAACTCTGCAAAGCTGATAAATGGCTGGAAGCGAGCGGTAAGGAAAATTACTGGTTCAAAGCACGGGCACACATAAAAATAAATGGAATCGAAGTATTTACATGCCAGACAGGACTTTGGGGCAAAGAAAATATAGAAGAGTATCATCTGAATTTCGGTGCAACTCTGGAAACGGTACCAGGCGAAATCGTATGGCTGGATCAGGCATTTGCCTGTTATGTCGAGAACTCACAATATCCATGGGGCGAAACGCTTTTTGTAGACATCAGCAAAGTTCGAACCTTGAATAAGAACATTTACAGCATTACATATCTGAAAAATGGCTGGCGTATGAAGGCAGAAAAGTCAGGAAAGACAAAAGTTGAGATTACGTATAAGGATATTCATGGAAAACAGCAGAAGGGATTTTTTGATGTTTCAGTAACGGGTTCTTTTTACTGGTGCAATTATCTGCCGAAGGATAATGTTGACTCGATTCTTCCAAATGGAGAAAAGCAGTATACCCTTTCCGTATATTGCAGAACGGCCAAAAATCCGGATGGTGTAAAAGTTGACAGTTCAAAATATAAATTTGAAATAATAAAAGATTCCTATGATAAAGACCTTGTAAAATCTGTAAACATCACAGGCAATACACTGACGATCAAAGTAAAAGAAGCAGAAGACAGAGAAGTGTCTGTTGGATTAAGGGCTGTTTCAAAATCAAAAAATGCGAATAATAATCCGCAGTGGACTGCAGAAACTGAAGTTTATGGATATCTGGTGAGGGAATATTCAGCACAGATCAAGCTGGGTAAGATCATTGATGTGAACCCGGATGTGGGAAAAACTTTTAATCTCAAAGCATATAGTCCGTATGTTGTCAGATATAACAGTAAAACAAAAAAATGGCAGAAATTGCAGGACAGTCAGAACATCCGGATCCGTCTGGAATATGACAAAAATATCTGGAAAGCAGTAAATAACAATGAACTTCCGGTATTGAAACGAATAGATGCGAAACGGTCATTTGTGAGAGTGTTTGCTGAAGAGAAGCATACGAACAGATATGGTAAAGAAGTATGGGAAACCATCGCAGAGGACAGTTACTTTTTCTTTACAGTGTTTGACAAAAATGAAAAATGCAGTCATATCTGGGAAACTGTAAGAGACAGTGAGCCAACCTGCGGAAAGGCAGGCAAGCAGCATCAGGAATGTACTGCATGCCAGACGAAGAAGGCATATTCAGATATTCCGGCAACAGGCAAACACAAATGGGGAAAATACACAGTTACCAAAAAAGCTACAGTATTTGCACAGGGGCAGGAAACAAGAATCTGCAGTGTCTGCAAAAAGAAAGAAACAAGAAAAACAGCAAAACTGAAAGCGGCATTAAATCTTTCTGCGTATACATTTCCGATTCAGCAGGGAAATGCCATAACGATAAAATCGTCCGGACTGAAAAATGGGGATTATGTTAAACTTGTATCTTCTTCGAAATCCTCTGTTTTAAAAGCTGTAAAATTGAAAAATGGAGATATCAGGCTGACTGCTCCGAAGAGTTCCAGAAAGAATAAAGTTACTGTAAAAGTACTTGTGAAAACAGCCGGTGGAGCAGGCAGAACAATTACAGTGACAGTACAGAGCGGAAAAGTACGAACAAGCAAGATCACAGGTGTTTCCAAAAGTCTTACAATAAAACGGGGAAAAACAGCTGTATTAAAACCTGTCAGAAATCCTGTTACCAGTCAGGATAAGGTAACATATACAAGCTCCAACAAAAAAATTGCAACGGTGGACTCAAAAGGAACGATAAAAGGAATAGCACTGGGGCGTGCTGTGATCACAGTGAAATCAGGAACTGTTTCATTTAAATGTACAGTAAACATCGTGAAATGATCTCAGAGCTTAAGCCACAGGATATAGAAATGTATCCTGTGGCTTTTTTTGATATTTATTAAAAAAAGATGGAATTTAAGGTGCAAAAAGGCAGAAGTATGTTATAATAGAAGCGTTACAGAAAAATTCCAGAAGTGAAAAGAGAGAGTACTAAATGAGTAACGAAGAAAAAAAGGGGAAATTATCGGAAGATGATGTAGGAACATCGGAAGAGACCACCAATTTTGAAGATAAAATCAATGCAACATTGGATAAAATCCTGGAAGATGATGAAGACGAGCTTGACGATATAATCGTTGATTACGAAGATCCCGAGGAGAGCGATACAGATTCAGAGGAAGCTGTTGAGCTTGAAGATGAGCGTGATGCAGACGATAATAAAGAAGAAGCCGAAAAGACGATCATCTGGACCGGATCTTCTGAAGAAAATCCTGATTCTGTAGAGGAACCATCTGAGGAAGAACCGCCCGAGGAAGAAACTCCGGTAGTCCGCAAACGATACAAATCTGCAAGACCGGGTCCTGTGGTATATGTTCCGATGGATGACATTGAGCAGAATACACAGCCTGAAAGTAAGACAACAGAGGTACAGAATCCCGAACCGGTCAAACAGCCAGAGAAAAAACGAGGCCACAAAGGACTCAGGATTTTCGGCCTTGTGCTGCTGTTGTTGGTAGTTCTGGGTGGGTGTGCTTATGGCGGAATCAGTTATTATTTTTCGGACCGTTTCTTTGAAGGAACCTGGATCAATGGCATTGACTGCTCACAGAAGACTGCCTATGAAGTAGAACAGCTTATGGAAGAAAAACTCAGTGAATATTCCATAGAGGTTTCTTCCAGAAATATAGCGGCACAGACGATCAGGGGCGAAGATATTGATTATCAGTATATATCTACCGGTGAGATCCTGCAGCTTCTGAAGCAGCAGAAACCATATGAGTGGTTTAAGGGACTCTATGAACAGAAGAGTTATACAGTTTCCGAGAACGTAGGATACAATAAGACTCTTCTCCAGGAACAGCTTAAATCCCTGAACTGTGCACAGACAGAGAATCAGGTAGAACCGGAGAATGCATACGTTGCATTCCAAAATGATCAGTTTGTGATCGTACCGGAGACGGAGGGAAGCAAGCTGAACATCAAAGAAGCATACAAAATCCTTGATGCAGCAGTAGAGGCGAATGAATCCAGTATAGATTTCAGTGATACTCCGGAAGCATATGTATCCGCAGAAGTGACACAGGATGATCCAGAATTGCAGTCAGCACTGGAAGCATGCAACAATTACACAAAAGCAAGTATCACGTATACATTTGGTGATCAGAGCACAACACTTGATGGTAATACGATCAAGGACTGGCTGCAGTTTGATGAGAAGGGTCAGCTTGTATGGGATGACAATTCCTTCCAGCAGCATGTGGCAGATTATGTTGCACAGCTTGCTGCGACATATGATACGGTTGGTACAGAGAGAGAATTCCAGGCAACAAGCGGAAGAACGGTTTATGTTTCCAGTTCTGTTTATGGATGGAAGATCGATCAGGCGGCAGAGGCAGCACAGCTGAGCCAGGAAATCCAGTCCGGTACACAGACAACGAGAGAGCCAGTTTATTCTCAGACAGCCAACTCTTATGGAGTGAATGACCTTGGAAATACGTATATAGAAGTAGATCTCAGTGAGCAGCATATGTACTATTATCAGGCTGGAGTGAATATCTTTGAGTCAGACTTTGTATCTGGAAATATGAGTTATGCAGATCGTCAGACACATGCCGGTATTTTCACTCTCTATTACAAAAAGAGTCCAGATGTACTGCGAGGTTCACAAAAAGCAGATGGTACGTATGAGTACGAACAGAAAGTACAATACTGGATGCCATTTGATGGAGGTATCGGTTTCCATGATGCAACCTGGAGAGATGAATTTGGCGGTGACATTTATCTGACAAGCGGATCTCATGGATGTATAAACCTTCCACCGGAAAATGCAGCAGTGCTGTATGATCTGATTCAGTATAATGTTCCGATCGTATGCTTTTACTAAAGAATTACAGGGGAGAATATAATGGGAAAATCGTTTGACATTTTACTTACAGCAATAGCGCTGATCGCAGGAGTGCTGTTACTTACAGGACACGGAGATTTCCTGCTCAAAGGAGGAAATGCAGAACTCCGCAAAGCAAAATACGATGAGGCCAAAATGACCAAGGGTTCCGGTGTGGCACTGATCCTGATCGGTATCCTGACAGGAATTGATTCCTATACAGAAGGAATGGCATCAGAAATTATTTATGTGATCCTGCTGCTGGTTGTCATGGTAGGACTTGGACTTTACCTCAAATACAAATGCAAAAAGAAATAAATGATCAAAATAAGAGCGTGGAAACGAGTTTGATGTTTCCACGCTCTTGTTGTATTCAGGATATTTTAACAAAAAAGATCGACAAGATCCATAGGTTTCGTGATGATCTTATCCGGTTCCGGCACTTCGCCGAATCCATAGGAAGCAAATACAAACGGAACACCAGCCTTGCGGCAGGAGAGAAAATCGCCCATAGTATCACCGACATAGACCGGAGATTCCATAGAGTAGTTCTGAGCGATCAGGGCAATGTTGGAGCCTTTGTCGAGATTGTTGTCGCCGTTGCACAGATGACCTTTGAAATATTTGCCAAAACCAGTGGCTTCAAGAAATACCTCAATATATCCGGACTGACAGTTGCTTACGATATACAGAGAATATTTGGCAGACAAAAGTGCAAGGGCTTTCTCGAGGTCTTCGTATAAAGGAGCGCATTCTTTGAGAAGTGCTCTGTGCTCTGCCTGGCAGCAGCCATCAATGAGACGAAGCTGCTCTTCCTCTGGAACATCAGGAAAAAGCTGTCTGGCGATATCAGGGAGCGGCTGCCCGAACATGGAAGAGAGGAGTTTGGCAGTCAGAGTACGATCCATATGTTCTTCTGTTTGGAGATAGTCGCTCCAGGATTTTGCTACGATCTCTGTGGAGTCCCACAAAGTTCCATCTACATCAAAAATAATACTGTCCATAATATAGTCCTTTCAGGAAAAATTAGAATTATCATACTGGTAAAAGTGCCTTAATTCATATTCTATATGGTAAAATAAAAAAAATCAACTGTCTTTTAGCGGGATTTATGGTATACTGAGGGTACTGTTTACTGATACTGATAATAAGACAAAACAAGACAGGACTAGAAGAATGCTGAATGACATTGTAAAGCCACTGACAGAGTGGTACAGGCAGAATAAGCGCAGCCTTCCATGGAGAGACCGACACAATGCCTATTATACCTGGGTATCGGAGATCATGCTGCAGCAGACGAGAGTGGAGGCAGTGAAGCCATATTTTCGCAGGTTCACAGAAGAACTCCCGGATCCGGCGGCACTTGCAGAGTGCCCGGAGGAGAAGCTTCTCAAACTGTGGGAGGGACTTGGTTATTACAACCGCGTCCGGAATATGCAGCTTGCGGCACAGACGGTTGTGGAGGAATATGATGGTGTACTTCCGGCATCTTACGAGAAACTTCTTTCTCTTAAGGGAATCGGAAGTTACACAGCAGGAGCAATTGCATCGATCGCTTATGATATACCGGTTCCGGCAGTAGATGGAAATGTACTTCGCGTGATCACCAGGATCACAGAGGATGATGGTGATATCATGAAGCAGTCCGTAAAGAAACGGATAGAAAATAAGCTTCAGGAGATCATGCCAGGGGAGTATCCCGGAGATTTCAATCAGGCACTGATGGAACTCGGAGCAGTTGTCTGTGTGCCAAATGGAGAACCCAAATGCGATGTCTGTCCGGTGGCTTTTTGCTGCGGGGCAAGAGCACATGGAACGATCGACAGATTTCCCGTCAAAGCACAGAAGAAAGACAGGAAGCTGGAAGATCGGACCGTTCTCGTGATCCAGGATGGAGAAAAGACAGCAATCCGCAGGCGCCCACCGAGAGGACTTCTTGCGGGATTATATGAGCTTCCGAATCTTAAGGGACATCTCTCTGAGGAGGAAGTGCTGGAGAGCGTCAAAGCCATGGAGCTGGAACCGCTTCGTATAGAAGCACTTCCGGAAGCAAAGCATATTTTTTCACATATTGAATGGAGGATGACTGCCTACAGGGTCCGTGTTTCCTCACTGGAAGAAATCCGTCAGAATGATCTGCTTTTTGTCGGTAAAAAGCAGTCCGACGATCAATATGCGATCCCATCAGCATTCAGCGCGTACACAAAATATATCAGGGAATAACACACACAGGAGGAATAATACCGATGAAAATTTTAAGTATTGCAATTCCATGTTATAATTCAGAAGCATATATGGAGAAGTGCATTGATTCCCTTCTTGTAGGAGGCGAAGATGTGGAGATCCTTGTCGTAAATGACGGATCATCCGACCGCACAGCAGAGATTGCAGATGCTTATGCAAAGAAATATCCGACGATCGTCAAGGCAATCCACCAGGAAAACGGCGGCCACGGCGAAGCAGTCAACGCAGGAATCAGAAATGCAAGCGGACTTTATTTTAAAGTCGTGGACAGCGACGACTGGGTAAATGCAGAAGCGTATGAGCAGATCCTCAAGACTCTGGAAGAACTTATCCGCGGACCAAAGACTGTTGATCTTCTGATCAGCAATTTCGTATATGAGAAACAGGGCGCAGCAAGGAAAAAGGTCATGCAGTACAGACATTGTCTCCCGGTAAACGAAATCTTTGAGTGGGACAAGGTGCGTATGCCTAAGGGAAAATATCTCCTCATGCATTCCATGATCTACCGTACTGAACTGCTCAACGAATGTGGTCTGGAGCTTCCGAAGCATACGTTTTATGTAGACAACCTGTTTGCATTTGAGCCGCTTCCATATGTTCAGAACATGTATTATCTGGATGTGAATTTTTATCGTTACTTCATTGGCCGTGATGATCAGTCTGTAAATGAGAAGGTTATGATCAAGAGGATCGACCAGCAGATCAGAGTCAACAAACTGATGGCAGATGCTTTCCACAGATGTCAGTTCAGTAACAAGCACCAGAAGAAATATATGCTCAGTTATCTGGATATCATCACAACGGTTTCTTCTATCATGCTGGTACGCGCCGGCACACAGGAAGCACTCGATAAGAAAAAAGAACTCATGGAATACATCCGTGAGCTGGACCGCTGGCTGTACCATAAACTTCGCTACAGTGTCCTCGGACGTGCTGCAAATCTTCCAGGCAAAGCTGGAAGAAAGATGTTTGTGGCAGCATATAAAGTATGCCAGAAATTCTATGGATTCAACTAAAGAAATAATATAAGAAACGAAAGGCTTTCAGTAGGAATGTGATAACTCCTGTCGAAAGCCTTTATTGTTGTACTGTGTATTAAAGAGATGTCAGTGGTGCGTCCGTTGATTTATGGAAGAATGATCTTCACTGGTTCTTTCTCGATAGAGACGGAAAAAGTCTCCTGAATGCCGGCAGATTCTCCGTCTTTATGTACCGCAAGTGGGACAGTACTGAATACTTCGACCTTTTTGCAGCGGAAGATATGGATTCCGGTGAACTGTGTATGTTTGCCCCAGAATGCAGTCGGAAGACAGAAGAGAACCTTAAGTTTACTCAGTCCATCGACAACGATCACATCAAGATATCCGTCAGAAGGGCTGGCATCAGGGCAGAATTTGAATCCGCCGCCCTCGTATTTCTGGTTCATCACTGCCGCGAAATATACCTTGTGGAATGGGTAGATACGTTCTTCATCCATTCGGAGTGTCACAGGAACAGGTTTCAGGAACAGAAGCTGCTTCAATGCGACAAAGAGATAGACAAGTTTCCCCAGGCCCACACGGTTAAGTACTTTTTTCATAGGGGTGACGCTTACTTCGTGGCATACTGCAGCGTCAAACCCGATACCGCAGCTGATCGCAAAATGGCTTTTGCGTCCCTTGATGGAGATGACCGGGACATCCATGGATGCGATATGCTTTCTTTTGAGGATGCAGTCCAGCGCCTCGTGCGGGTCCTGTGGGAGCTGCATGCTGCGGCAGAAATCATTCCCGGATCCTGTCGGGATATAACCAAAATAAATACAGGACAGATCCTTAACACCGGAAAGAACCTCCTGGATCGTGCCGTCACCGCCGACTGCGATCAGATAAACAGGATGTTCCGGTGATGCTTTTGCTGTGACGGAAGCCGCCAGTTTGACCGCATGACCGCGGTATCCGGTAAAGACAGCCTTGTAAGAGATGTGTTTCTGGCGAAGAGTCCTGCGAAGTTCCTTCCATATAAGAGCACCTTTCCCTGAGCGGGAATTAGGATTTACGATAAAATAATACATAATATCCTCCAAAACGATTCTTTTTTTATGATAACATTGTTTCCTGCAATTTACAATCAGGACTTGCCTTTACAAAGATTTAACAGTCAAAAGACTAAAGATTTTACGAAGCATGCGTATACTTGAACAAAAGTGAAAAACAAGAGAGGTAAGAGAAATGATCTACTTGGTGGAAGACGATGAGAGTATCCGCGAGCTTGTGGTATATACACTAAAAAGTCAGGGATTGGATGCAAAAGGATTCGAACGCCCATCCCTTTTCTGGAAGGAACTGGAGAAACAGGTTCCGTCCTTGATCCTTCTGGATGTGATGCTTCCGGAGGAGGACGGAATCTCCATTCTTAAGAAACTCAGGACAAGACCGGACACCAGAAAACTTCCGATCATCATGCTGACAGCAAAGGGAAGCGAATATGATGTCGTGATGGGACTGGACAGCGGTGCAGATGACTATATTCCGAAGCCGTTCCGGATGATGGAACTCATCTCCAGGATCAAGGCGGCACTTCGAAGAGCAGAGGACAAAGGCGCAGAAGAATACCGGCTTGATAACCTTTATGTATGCCCGGTCCGACATGTAGTGACTGTCGATCAGGAGCCGGTTACCCTGACACTTAAGGAATATGAGATGTTGTGTCTGCTGCTTAAGAACAGCGGAATGGTCCTTTCCAGAACACAGCTTCTGAACCAGATCTGGGGTTATGAATTTGATGGAGAAAGCAGAACAGTGGATGTACATATCCGTACGCTGCGACAGAAACTTGGCAGTGCCGGAGATCTGATCGAAACAGTGCGAGGTGTCGGTTACAAGATAGGAAGATGAAAATCTTCCTTTTTTGTTGGTCAAAATGCAATTCTATGATATACTCATTTTCAGAGAAAACTTCTGAGAGGATTTAGAATAAATGAAATCATTGGTAATTGCGGAGAAGCCTTCTGTGGCAAGAGATATTGCGAGGGTTCTCCATTGTAATCAGAAAGGGAACGGAGTCCTGGAAGGAAAGGACTACGCTGTGACCTGGGCATTGGGACACCTGGTGACTCTGGCAGATCCTGAAGAATATGACAAGAAGTACATGAAATGGGACATGCAGACGCTTCCTATGATGCCGGATAAGATGAAACTGGTCGTGATCCGCCAGACATCGAAACAATATCAGGCAGTCAAGACGCAGCTTTTCCGTAAAGACATCGGAGACATCATCATCGCCACAGATGCCGGAAGAGAGGGAGAACTCGTAGCAAGATGGATCCTGGACAAATCCGGATGCCATAAGCCGATCAAAAGACTGTGGATTTCATCTGTGACGGACAAAGCGATCAAAGACGGATTCCAGAATCTTAAAGACGGAAGAGAGTACAATAACCTGTACAGAGCAGCTGTGGCGAGAGCAGAGGCAGACTGGCTGGTAGGAATAAACGGAACACGGGCCCTGACCTGCAAATACAATGCGCAGCTTTCCTGCGGCCGTGTGCAGACCCCTACCCTTGCGATCATAGCAATGCGGGAGGAAGAAATACGAAACTTCAAACCGAAGGATTACTATGGAATATCTTTACAGGCAGGAGAAGTACAGTGGACCTGGAAAGATCCAAAGAGCGGAAGCTTCCGCACCTTCCAGAAAGAACGTGCAGAGGAGATCACACAGAGCGTCCAGAACGGACAGATCGAGATCACTGTTGTCACAAAGAAACCAAAGAAGACAATGGCACCGGGACTCTATGACCTGACGACGCTCCAGAGAGAGGCAAACCAGAAATACGGATTTTCTGCCAAGGAAACCCTGAATATTATGCAGCGCCTTTATGAGAATCACAAAGTCCTGACTTATCCGAGAACAGATTCACGTTATATCGGCAAGGATGTAGTTCCGACACTCAAAGAAAGACTCAAGGCCTGCGGTACAGGTCCGTATCGTAAACTTGCAGGAGCACTTCTGAACAAACCGATCCGCACAAATGGAAGTTTTGTGGACGATAAACGGGTCAGTGATCACCATGCGATCATTCCGACAGAGCAGTTCGTGCAGCTTGACCATATGACAAACGAAGAGCGCAAGATTTACGATATGGTAGTAAGACGTTTCTTAAGTGTTCTGTATCCGCCATTTGAATACGAGCAGACTTCAATGGAGGGGACAGCAGGCGGTTATACCTTTGCTGCCAACGGAAAAACAGTCTTAAGTGCCGGCTGGAAAGAAGTCTACGAGGGTGGCTTCCAGGAAGAGGACGACACAGAAGAAGAAAAACTCAAAGACCAGAAACTTCCTGTCTTTGAAAAGGGACAGAAACTTCGTATCACACAGGTACACCTGAATTCCGGCAAGACCAAAGCCCCGGCACGTTTCACAGAGGCAACACTGCTTGCAGCGATGGAAAATCCAGTCAAATACCTTTCCACCAAGGACAAACAGGCTGCAAAGACTCTGGGAGAAACGGGCGGACTTGGAACCGTAGCAACCAGGGCTGACATTATCGAGAAACTTTTCCACAGCTTTATGATGGAAAAGAAAGGCAACGAGATCTATCTGACTTCCAAAGCAAAACAGCTTCTGGAACTGGTTCCGGAGGACTTAAAGAAACCGGAACTGACAGCAGACTGGGAAAAGAAACTTTCTGACATTGCGAAAGGAAAACTTAGACAGGACACCTTCCTGAGTGATATTCGCGACTATACAAATGAGATCGTCAGTGAGATAAAAACGGGACAGGGAACATTCCGGCACGATAACCTGACGAACAAGATCTGCCCGACCTGTGGCAAGCGTCTTCTGGCAGTCAACGGAAAGAACAGCAAGATGCTGGTCTGCCAGGACAGAGAGTGCGGCTACCGTGAGACAATCTCACGGACAACAAATGCCCGTTGTCCGAAATGCCACAAGCGTATGGAAATGCTGGTCAAAGGCAAAGAAGAAACCTTCGTATGTGCCTGCGGTTACAAAGAAAAACTGTCTTCTTTCCAGGCAAGACGAGAGAAAGAAGGGGCAGGAGTCAAGAAACGTGATGTCCAGCGATATCTGAAACAACAGCAGAAAGAAGCCAACGAGCCGGTAAACAACGCTTTTGCACAGGCTCTGGCAGGACTGAAACTCGACTGATATAAAACTACAAAATAATTAAGATAAAGGAGAAGCCGTTATGCCTGTATTTGATTTCAGCAATGCAATAACCGAAAAGAAAGATCCGGAATGCACATACACCACATTCCGCTCCAATGAAACAAAACCATCTCCGGAGAAACCAATCCTGATTCTGGATAACGCAAGCCGTCAGTGGAATCATCATTCCTGTGGTGTTTTCTCTAATCCAAACCAGAAATCTTCTTTTGAATTCAAAGAAGAGGATGGTGTATTCCCGGCAGATATCCTCAAGATCGATGCACGCTTCGTTAGCCTTGTCAAATGGCTTGGTGAAAACCACATCAGTGTACGATTATCAGGACAGAATACTGGAGAAGGCTACGCAGTCTACAAGATTCGAGAGACAGCATTCGGAGGCGGCACCAAGCTTTCTGCGGAGGATGGATTTCTTCAGTTTATGATCGAGCGTCTGCTTGCAAGCAATGCACCGACAGAACTTCCGGAGAACGAGGACGAGGATGAAGAGGGCGACAACATGAAGCTCACCAGTATCCAGAGCATCACAGACTTTATGACCTGTGCAGGAAGGACCATGCCGGATAACATCCGTCTCTGGGCAAGACGAAACCTTGCCGTAGCACGTTCCCACGAGGTCTCTCAGGAAGAAAGAAGACATGCACAGAGAGCACTGTCCATTATGATGAACATCCAGTGGAAGAACAATTACTTTGAATCCATCGATCCGGTAGAGGCACGCCGTATCCTTGACGAAGAACTTTACGGAATGGAGAAAGTAAAACAGAGAATCATCGAGACGATCATCCAGATCAACCGTACCCACACCCTTCCGGCTTATGGACTTCTCCTTGTAGGACCGGCAGGAACCGGTAAATCCCAGATCGCATATGCCGTAGCACGTATCCTGAAACTTCCGTGGACAACTCTTGATATGAGTTCTATCAACGATCCTGAGCAGCTTACAGGAAGTTCCCGTGTTTATGCAAATGCCAAACCGGGAATCATCATGGAGGCATTTTCCATGGCAGGAGAATCCAATCTTGTATTTATCATCAATGAGCTGGACAAAGCAACCAACGGCAAAGGAAACGGAAATCCGGCAGACGTGCTTCTGACGCTTCTTGATAACCTGGGATTCACAGACAACTACATGGAATGTATGGTTCCGACCGTCGGTGTATATCCGATCGCAACAGCAAATGACAAAGCACAGATCAGTGCACCGTTAATGTCCCGTTTTGCGGTCATTGAACTTCCGGATTATACAGCAGAAGAGAAGAAAGTCATCTTCTCCAAATTTGCCCTTCCAAAAGTTCTCAAGAGAATGAACTTAAGAGAAGAAGAGTGCGTGATCGCACCGGATGGACTGGATGCAGTGATCGAGCAGTTTGCTGATACTACAGGAATCCGTGATCTGGAGCAGGCGGCAGAGCATATCGCAGCAAATGCGCTGTATCAGATCGAGGTAAATAAGGTATCCACTGTGACATTTGATGCAGAGATGGTGAAGAAATTATTTGAGTAAGTGTAGTACTCAAAAATAAAATAGTATAGAATGCAGACAGGGAGCAGATCCATTGAGGAAATGCTCCCTGTCTGTATATTATCTGCGGAAATTGATATTGCAGATATGTTTCTTTAGTTTTATCGGAAACTCTTGAGCCAGTTTACAAGAGAATCATGCCAGATGTTGTCATCGACAGTCTTTTTCATCTGGTCGGTGACTGGACCGTTGTTAGCCATTTTTGCAAGGATGGCAGCCTGAAGCTCTTCGACAGTCATGTCTTCCGGAATTTTGTTCGGGTCAACCTTGACAGGTTCTTTTGCTGTGGATTTTTCTGGTGTCTCAACAGCTTTTTCTTCTGCAGAGGCAGTTTCCTGTGCGGCAGTGCTGGTAGTATTTACATCTGCACTTCCAGAAGCAGTTTCTTTTTCCTCTGTCTTTGTGGCAGATGTTTTTTCAGCAACTGTAGTCTCTCCAACAACAGCAGTCTCTTCGACAGCAGGAGCCTCTTCCTTGACAGCTCCTTTAACAGTTTCTTCCTTCACCTCTACCTTGACAGGCGTGTACTCCGGCATATCACCGGCAGGTACCCAGATCTCGCCGCTGTTTGCGTGAACACATACATTGATGCGTCCACCCTCTACAGTAACTTTCTCTCCGGTCAGAGTGCCGATATATTCAGCAGTATTTCCGGCAGGGAGGTTCACCCAAGCATCGTTGTCATCATTGTTGACAGTTACGACCACGCGCACACCGTCCAGATCACGGGCAAAAGCAAACTGGCGGTTGGTAAGCAGCAGTTCTGTATAACTTCCGTAGCTCAGAGCCGGGGTATTCTGTCTGATCTTTCCAAGAGCAGCAACCAGAGCTGTACATGGGTTGGTTTCTTTTGCATCTGCGTAGTCTGCGAGATCCAGGGCAGGTCTCAGGCTGTCATCAGAAGAACGTTCCTTACGTCCTTCAATTCCAAACTCAGAACCATAATAGATACTTGGAACTCCTGGAAGAGTATAAAGAAGTACATGAACCGGATTAAAATGTGCTTTATTGGACAGCTTTGTGTAGATCCTCTCTACATCATGATTGTCAACAAAGTTGTACAGATCCAGATTTCCCATGTTCTGGAGATATTTCACTGTATGGGCGATCTCGAAATAGTTATGATCGTTGTGTCCACTGTAAAGAGCTTTGTGCAGTGCATAGTTTGTGACACTGTGCAGTGTCTCGCCGTTTACCCAGCGGCTGTAATCGCCGTGGATAACTTCACCCATCAGCCAGAAATCAGGTTTGACTTCCTCGGCAGTACGGCGGAGCGCACGCATGAAATCAAAATCCAGGACATCAGCGGCATCCAGACGGATTCCATCGACATCAAACTCAGAAACCCAGTAGCGGATCACATCGCAGATATAATTCTGGACTTCCGGATTTCGCTGGTTCAGCTTGACAAGAAGATTATATCCGCCCCAGTTGTCATAGGAAAATCCGTCATTGTATTCGTTGTTTCCCCAGAAATTCACATTGCAGTACCAGTTAAGGTACTGTGAATGTTCGCGGTTCTTCTGGATATCCTTGAATGCAAAGAAATCACGTCCTGTGTGGTTGAATACACCGTCGAAGATTACTTTGATGCCTTTTTCGTGACATGCTTTGACAAAAGCGGTCAGGTCTTCGTTTGTTCCAAGACGGGAGTCAAGCTTCTTATAATCGGTGGTTTCATAACCATGTCCGACACTTTCGAAGAGAGGTCCGATGTATAGGGCAGTGCATCCGATTTCTTTAATGTGGTCGATCCATGGGAGGAGAGTGTTCAGACGGTGGACAGGAGTGGTGTACTCATTCTGTTTCGGTGCACCGCAAAGTCCAAGTGGATAGATGTGATAAAAAATTGCTTCATTGTACCAACTCATAGGTTATCATCTCGTTTCGTAGTTATTTTTTTATCGCCGGAATGCTGCATGAAACAGAACATGCCCGGTATAAAAATAATGGGGCTGTCCGTATGCACGGCAGCCCCTCTTGGGTTCAAATATGAAATTATGCCTGAGGACCAGCAGCAACAAGTGCTTTACCAGCAGCATTTCCTTCGTATTTAGAAAAGTTCTTAACGAATCTTGCAGCAAGATCTTTTGCTTTTTCTTCCCACTGTGCAGCATCTGCGTATGTGTCACGTGGGTCAAGGATTCCAGCGTCAACGCCCGGAAGTTCTGTTGGAACTTCGAAGTTGAAGTAAGGAATTGTCTTTGTAGGAGCGTTCAGGATATCTCCGTTCAGGATAGCATCGATGATACCACGGGTATCTTTGATGGAGATACGTTTTCCAGTTCCGTTCCATCCTGTGTTAACGAGGTAAGCTTTTGCTCCGCTCTTTTCCATTTTCTTAACAAGCTCTTCTGCATATTTGGTTGGGTGCAGTTCCAGGAATGCCTGGCCGAAGCAAGCAGAGAATGTAGGTGTAGGCTCTGTGATTCCACGCTCTGTACCAGCAAGTTTAGCTGTGAATCCAGACAGGAAGTAGTACTGAGTCTGAGCTTCTGTCAGGATAGATACTGGCGGCAGTACGCCAAATGCATCTGCGGACAGGAAGATAACGTTCTTAGCTGCCGGTGCAGAAGATACTGGGCGAACGATTTTCTCGATGTGGTCGATCGGGTAGGAAACACGAGTGTTTTCTGTTACGCTCTTATCAGCGAAGTCGATCTTTCCGTCTTTATCAACAGTTACGTTCTCAAGAAGAGCGTTACGTTTGATCGCATTGTAGATATCTGGCTCAGATTCTTTGTCAAGGTTGATAACCTTAGCGTAGCATCCGCCTTCGAAGTTGAATACGCCGTTGTCATCCCAGCCGTGCTCGTCATCACCGATCAGGAGACGTTTCGGGTCTGTGGAAAGAGTTGTTTTACCTGTTCCGGAAAGTCCGAAGAAGATAGCAGTGTTTTCACCGTTCATGTCTGTGTTTGCAGAGCAGTGCATGGAAGCCATTCCTTTAAGTGGAAGGAAGTAGTTCATCATAGAGAACATACCTTTCTTCATTTCTCCGCCGTACCATGTGTTTACGATAACCTGCTCTTTAGTTGTGATGTTGAACATTACAGCTGTCTCAGAGTTCAGACCAAGTTCTTTGTAGTTTGTAACTTTTGCTTTGGAAGCATTGTATACGATGAAATCTGGCTCGAATGTTTCAAGTTCTTCAGCTGTTGGTTTGATGAACATGTTTGTTACGAAGTGTGCCTGCCATGCAACTTCAACGATGAAACGGATTGCCATACGAGTGTCTTTGTTAGCACCGCAGAATGCATCAACTACGAAAAGTTTCTTGTTGGAAAGTTCTGCTTTCGCAAGATCCTTAACTGCTGTCCATGCTTCCTGAGTAGCCGGATGGTTGTCGTTTTTGTATTCATCAGAAGTCCACCAAACTGTATCTTTGGAGTTCTCATCCATAACGATGTATTTGTCTTTAGGAGAACGTCCGGTGTAGATACCTGTCATTACGTTAACAGCGCCGAGTTCTGTTTCCTGACCTACTTCAAATCCTTCAAGACCTGCTTTAGTCTCTTCCTCGAATAATACTTCATAAGAAGGATTGTACACAATTTCAGTTGTGCCAGTGATGCCATACTTAGTTAAATCGATTTTTGCCATCTTACATTTACCTCTCTTCTTTAATAGAGCCATCTACATGCTGGCTTCCTATAACCTCTAAGAAGTGGAACGCGCCAACTTCTCATAGAGTTAATTATACATAATTCATCAATAAAAGCAATAAAAAAACCATTAAATTTTGAAAAAATGATAATAATTTAACACTTCATGTCGTGTTTGGGCAGTGATTTCAGCCTTATCCTGCTTTCTTGACATAAGTATTCCCCAAATGTACAATGAATAAAAAAAATCTTCTATATATAATATAGAAAGCATTTGCTGGCATCACCAGGCAGAAATATCATCAGAAAGGACGGGAATCTTATGAAACAGCTTTATACAAGATGGGGAAAAAATCTCGACGGAGATCATGTGCTGGAGGAATATCCGAGACCACTTCTGATGAGAGAAGATTATCAGATCCTCAATGGCTGGTGGGATTACGCCTTTACTATAGACTATAAACAGCCACAGCAGTATGAGGGCAGGATCCTCGTGCCGTTTTCGCCTGAGACAGCTCTTTCAGGAGTCGGACGTCAGCTTAAACCAGATGAATATCTGTGGTACCGGAGAAATTTCAATCTTCCGGGTTGGGAAAGAGAAAAGGGGCAAAACCGCATCCTGCTCCATTTCGGTGCGGTAGATCAGTCCTGTGAAGTTCGGATTAACGGACATAAGGTGAAACGTCATACGGGAGGATATCTTCCGTTTGAAGTGGATATTTCCAGATACGCGCAGGAAAGCGCAAATGAACTTATAGTAGCTGTCAAAGACTTGAGTGATACTTCCTACCATTCGAAGGGAAAACAGAAACTTAATGCAGGCGGCATGTTTTATACCGCCCAGAGCGGCATCTGGCAGACAGTATGGCTGGAAAAAGTGCCGGAAACCTACATAAAAGAAATAAAAACAGTTCCGGATATCGAGAAAAAGATCATCAGGATCAAAGTAAGTTCCAGTTATAGTACAGATAAAAAGAATGTGGATAAACTTTCCAGAAATCTTCCAATAGAAATAAAAATACAAAAACCGGGACTTTATCTGGATCCGGTAGTGAAACCGTCCGAGATTTCCACAGGAAATATGCTGGAAACAGCAGTACAGGCTGTAAGTGACAAATGGATCGAGATCCCGCTTGGACCCATTTCTCTGTGGAACTGTGAAACTCCGTATCTTTATTATTTTGAAGTAAAGTTGGGAGACGACAGAGCCATCAGCTATTTCGCCATGAGGAAGTTTTCTCTGGAAACGAAAGTTCATGAGGAATTCCCGAGGATCTGTCTCAACGACGAAGTGCAATTCCAGAATGGCGTGCTCGACCAGGGGTACTGGCCGGAGAGTCTGTACACGCCGCCATCTGATGCAGCGATGATCTTTGACATCCAGGAAATGAAAAAGGCCGGCTTCAACATGGTGCGGAAGCATCTCAAGATCGAGCCGCAGAGATGGTATTATCACTGCGACAGACTTGGAATCGTAGTCTGGCAGGATATGGTCAATGGTGGAAGTTACTATAAACACTGGTTTGTAACTTACGGTGCGACTCTGCTTTCCTGGCTTCGGATCACAATGCGTGACGTTTATCCGAGACTGCTTTCCAGAGAAGCAAAAGCCGGCCGCCTGGAATTTATCCGGGAAATGAAAGAGACGATCCGGCTTCTTGGAAATCATCCGAGCATTGCGGCATGGGTGATCTTTAACGAAGGCTGGGGACAGTTTCAGACAGAGGATATGACCAGGATCGTCCGCAGACTTGATCCAAACCGGCTGATCGATCAGGCAAGTGGATGGTTTGACCAGGGAGGCGGAGATTTTTCCAGCCTGCATAATTATTTCTTCAAACTGTTCATCCGCCCGGAACGAGAGAGGGCTTCCGTTCTTTCAGAATTTGGCGGTTACAGCTATCGGGAACCAGGCCACTGTGCAAAAGAAAAATTATACGGTTATGGAATTTGCAAAAATAAAAAAGATCTCGAGAAGCGTTTCCTCGAAAGATGGCAGGGTGTGCGAAATCTGATCCCACAGGGCTTAAGTGCCAGTATCTACACACAGTGGACAGATGTGGAAGAAGAGGTCAACGGTGTTTTTACTTATGATCGTGAAGTGCGGAAGATCGAGCCTTTTCAATAAAGAATAAAAAATCAGCTACCGGACGCTGAGTTTCCGGTAGCTGACAGTAAAGTAGATGATCTCTGCAATCGAAGTGATGATCCATGAAAACAGATACAGAAGAAACAGTGCCGGGATGGTGTGGACCCAGGCAAAGATTGTGTAGATCCATATGATACGGAAGACACAGGAGCCCATGATGATAATGATCGTTGGGATGATGGTCTTTCCGATCCCACGGGATGCGGCGATCGTACAGTCCATAAAAGAGGACACACAGTAGGAAAACGCCATGATCTTGATCCGCTGCATGCCGGCATCGATAACAGCGGCGTCTGTGGCAAACAGTGACAGGAACTGATGGCCAAAGAGAAAGAGGAGCAGTCCAAGGATCAGTCCTATACTAAAAGAATAAAACAGGCTGATAAAGTAACTCTTCAGAACTCTTTTTTTGTTTCCTGCACCGTAGTTCTGGCTCATAAAACTGGAACATGCGATATAAAAAGCATACATGACGTTATAAATGATCGTGTCCGCATTGGTAGCCGCTGCATTTCCGGAGACCATATAGGTATCAAAGGAATTGACACCGCTCTGTACGAACAGGTTTGCGATTGCAAAGATCGCATTCTGGATACCTGCCGGAACACCGATCATCAGGATAGCAATGCTGGTGTCCTTGCGCAGTCTGACTTTTTTCAGTGAGACATGGCATTCATCCTTGCGGCGAAGCAGATGTGTCATGATAAGACCGGCAGAAGCATACTGTGCGATCGCAGTAGCTGTGGCAACACCTGCGGCTGCCATATGTAATACGATGACAAAAAACAGGTTCAGAATAACATTCAGAACACCGGCAGCAGCCAGATAATAAAGTGGGCGTTTCGTATCTCCGCGGGCACTTAACACTCCATTACCAAAGTTGTAAACACCCATCGCAGGAAGACCGACCGCGTAAATCTTCAGGTAAAGGGAAGCCTGCCCGATCAGATCATCCTTGGTGTTCAGAAGTTTAAGCATCCCGCCGGAAAAGAAGAAGCACACAGCGCCGACCAGCAGTCCCATCAATGCACAGAGGAGCAGAGCTGAATGAATAGTGTCCTCAGTGACCTGCCGGTTTCCGGAGCCAAGTGCGTGGGCGACCCGGACATTAACGCCGCTGCCCATGCCGATCAGAAATCCTACAAACAATGTTACCAGCAGCGTCGTAGAGCCGACCGCTCCAAGTGCCTTATAATCTGCAAACCGGCCAACAACAGCAACGTCGCTTAAGTTAAAGATAACTTCCAGAAGCTGAGAGCACATCAGCGGAATACTGAACAGAAAAATATTTCTCCACAAAGAGCCCGTCGTCATCGTGATCGAACGGGCCTTTTTCTTTGAATTTTCACACATAACATAAACCTCGATATTGATTGATTTTCTCACCTGTCTTTAAGATACGACAGGATTCGAGGATTGTAAAGAGAATATACAAAAAAAGTCAGGAAGACAAACAATCTTTATTTTTGTGAAAATTTATTCCTTATTTTTCCTGCGATATTCGCCAGGAGTCATCCCATAAGTTTTCTTGAAAGTGCGCATGAAATGTTCCGGGCTTTCATATCCAACAAGCTCACAGATCGCAGGGTTGCTCAGGGAAGTTTCCCGCAGTGCACGGCACGCCTGATTCAGCTTGATATCCCGGATGATCTGAAGAAAAGTTTTTCCGGTACTTTCTTTGATCAGGGTACTGAAATGGGAAATACTGTAACCAAAATGACTGGCTGTCTCGCTCAACGTAACTGTCTGGTAATGCTGGTTCAGATAGTTCAGGATCTCTGTGACAGAATTTCCGGCAGTATCCTTTGTAAGTATGGATTCGATATCATTTTCGTGATAACGAAGCAGCATCGCCCAGAACATGACCAGCATGGAGTTGAGAAAGGTATAGCTGTATTTCTCGTGGCCGAGATACTCAATATAGAGATTTTCCAGCATATCGCGGATCCGTACATCATCTCCACTATGGAAGATCAGATAATTTCCCTCCGTCTTGCGGTACAGCACATGTGCAAAAAACTGCGCCAGGGCACTGTCAGCCGTCAGTGACTGGAAGAAAGTAGACTGAAATGTTGTACCGCGCACCAGGATATTAAAAGCCGTGCTATCATCAAAGATTCCGACACTGTGTGTAGTATTCGGCGGGATAATGCAGATATCACCCGTATGCAGCGTGTGCCGTATCCCCTGGATCGTAGTATCAGCAGTGCCGTCATACACACAAAGGATCTCAAAAAATTCATGCTCATGAGAAAAAACAGGCGTGTAGCGGTAGTGCTTGTAAAGCATGATATTTTCGGCGGTATCCTGAAAGAAATCTTTTTCTTCCATATAAGGTGACCAGGGTCCGTTTAAAAGTTCAGGAACATACAGATGATGTCCTAAAATAAAGTCTCGATCCAGATTAAGACAGTAGTCTTGAAATGTCTCCGGTGCTTTCTTTTTTTGAAAATAAAGTTTTTTATAAAAAGATTCCTCTTCATTGTAGGAACAGATATATTTCCGAAATTCTTCTCTGGTAAGTTTCATATTAAAATATCTCCCATTTATGTAATAAAAGTATAGCATATCTATCGAAAAAAACATCACTGTTTTGCAGAAAAAAATACAATTGGAAAACATAGCAGAAAAAGGTAAAGTGATATATAGAAAAATTTTGGAGGAAAAGTATAATGCCAGCAGTAAGTATTAATTTAAATATGGTCCGTGTGACCAATGACGATTTTGTAAAAAAAGCAGAAGCATGTGTACCGGAACTGATTCAGAACGTAGTACGTCCGGTTTCTATTGCAAATATCGTAAAGAACGAGGAGATTTTTCCAGAAGTTTCTCAAAAGGATGATATCGAAAATCTTTCCACCTATCATATGGCAAAAGGCGACAAGATCTGCCTGGATTTCGGAGACCATCAGGTAGGATATGTCACTCTGAAACTGAATTCTGTGGGAAGCCCGCAGGATGCACCGGCATTTTTCAGACTGAAATTCGGGGAGATCGCAAAAGAGATGACTGAGGATTCCGCAGATTATGACGGCTGGATCAGCCGTGGCTGGATCCAGGAAGAATTCATCCATATCGATGTCCTTCCGGCAGAACTGAAACTTCCAAGAAGATACGCCTTCCGTTACATGGAGATCGAGGCGATCGATACCTCACTGAAATGGCAGATGGTAGTGGAAGATGTATACTGCACCAGTGTTTCTTCTGTCCGCATGGAAGATGTGAAACCGGTAGAGAGTGATGACGAAATGATCCGTAAACTGGACAAAGTCAGCCTTCGTACCCTGCACAACTGCATGCAGTCCGTTTTTGAGGACGGACCGAAAAGAGACCGCCGTCTGTGGCTCGGGGACCTGAGACTTCAGGCACTTGCAAACTATGAAACATTCCACAACATGGATCTGGTAAAAAGATGCCTGTACCTGTTTGCAGGACAGACAAAAGACAACGGTCAGGTAAGTGCCTGCCTGTTCACAGAGCCAAAATTCATCGTAGATGATACCTTCCTTCTGGACTATTCTATGTTTTTCGGCGCAACACTTCTGGACTACTATGAGGCATCCGGTGACAGAGAAACTCTGGAAGATTTAAGCAAATGTGCTTACCGCCAGATGGAGATCGCCGGAGAGCAGTTTGATGCGAGACATCTGATGAAAAACGGCGAAGGATTCTGGGGCTTCATCGACTGGACGGAAGGACTGAACAAACAGACTGCAATGCAGGGCGTTTACATCTACTGTGCAAAAAAAGTACAGAAGATCGCAGAGATCCTTGGAGATACAGCAAAAGCAGAAGAACTTGCAAAAGAAGCAGAAGAAAAGACTGCAGCAGTCAGAAAATATCTTCTGGATGAGAAAACAGGCCTGTTCGTAAGTGGCGAGGAAAAACAGATCAACTACGCAAGCCAGGTATGGCTGATCCTTGCAGGTGCAGTCAGCATCGAAGAAGGCAGTGTAATGCTCGATAAGCTGGATGAGCTGAAACCGGAAAAAGGAATGGTCTCTCCGTACATGAACCATCATTACGTAGAAGCACTTCTGATGTGCGGCAAAAAAGACCAGGCAATGGAATACATGAAATATTACTGGGGCGGCATGATCAGCCACGGTGCAGATACCTTCTGGGAACTCTACAATCCGGAAAATCCGGCAGAGTCTCCGTATGGAAGCAGTATTGTAAACAGCTACTGCCACGCATGGAGCTGCACACCGACTTATCTTCTCAGAAAATACTTTAACAAAATCAAGTAAGTCCCCTGCTTCAATTGCGAAAAGCAATAAGCAGGGCGGGTCGAAAGATCCGCCTGAATAAAAGCGTGAAAAAGGAGTCAGATTATGGTAAAATTAACAGTAAAGCTCGTATCTATGCAGGACGCAGATAAATTTAACAAACTTTGCAGTAAATTTGACTGTGATATGGATCTGCAGAGCGGTAAATATTATGTAGATGCAAAATCCATCATGGGAATTTTCAGCCTGGACTTAAGCAAACCGCTGATCCTGAATGCAGGTACGGAGGATGAGCAGAAAATAAAAGAAACATTTGCAGATTTTATCGGAGAGGAATAAGGAATAATCATGACACGAATTTTGAAAGAGAGAACATTTTCCGGCACCACAGATCCGGAAGTTCAGCCATGGGAGAAAGAACACCGCAAGGTTGCACGCCGTGCGGCAGCAGAAGGAATCGTCCTTCTTAAGAACGAAGACAATCTTCTTCCCCTGAAAGCCGGAAGCAACGTTGCACTTTATGGCGCAGGCGCAGGAAGGACCATCAAAGGAGGAACAGGTTCCGGAGATGTCAATGAACGTGAAAATGTTTCCGTTTTCCAGGGAATCAAGAACGCCGGATTTCAGGTGACAACAGAAGACTGGATCGCAAGTTACGACAAGATCTACGAGAATGCACGCCAGGAATGGAAGAGAAGTATCCTTTCAAAAACAGGTGAAGGCGCGGACACCATGGATTTCTTTTCTGTATACAGCACCACTCCATTCAAAATGCCGGCAGGAGATCAGGTACAGAAACCAGCTGAGGACGCAGACACAGCAATCTATGTCCTGAGCCGGATTGCAGGAGAAGGTTCCGACCGTACCGCTGACAAGGGCGATTATTATCTGAGCGACGATGAATACCAGATACTTGCAGACATCTGCGCATATTACAAAAATGTCATTGTTCTGATCAATGCAGGCGCACAGGTGGATCTTTCCTTCATGGATGAATTCGAGAACATCAAAGCACTTCTGGTGATCGTACAGCCTGGCATGGAAGGTGGAAATGCAGTTGCCGACATCCTTTCCGGCAAGGTAAATCCATCCGGCAAACTTGCAGATACCTGGGCATATGAATATGAGGATTATCCGAATTCTGAGAAGTTTTCACATAATAACGGAAATGTGCAGACCGAGCTTTACGAAGAGGGAATTTATGTAGGATACCGTTATTTCGATACCTTTGAAGTTCCGGTCCGCTATGGCTTCGGATATGGACTTTCCTATACAGACTTTGAGATAAGCAACTACCGTCTGGTAAAAATATCCGCTGAAAAGATCAGCATTTCAGCATCTGTAAAGAACACAGGCAAAGTGTCTGGCAAAGAAGTCGTACAGGTCTATGCATCCCTGCCGGGAGGCACTCTGGAAAAAGAAGCACACCGTCTGGCAGCTTACGCCAAGACTGCCGAACTGAAACCTGGCGAAACAGAAGAAGTCACCATGGAAGTGACAGTAGATGCACTGACTTCCTACGATGAAGAGAGTGCAGCATGGATCCTGGAAAAAGGCTTCTACGGCATCTGGATCGGAAACAGCCTTGCCAGTGCGAAACTCTGTGGAGGCATGAAACTGGATGCCAAAGTGACGAAACGTCAGGTCAAAAACCTCTTCCCATTGAAACAGGATCTGGAAGAAATCGTACAGGAACCATCCAGAACAGCAAAACGCACAGAAACAGCAGAGAAACTTGCCGGAGAGCAGGCGATGACCGTTCTGGAACTTCATGCGGCAGACATTACGACAGAGACTGTAGAATATAAGAAAAATGCCGACCTCTATGAGAGAGAGGCAATGGATTTCGTAAATACCCTGACAGAAGAAGAACTGATTGATCTGGCAGCCGGAGACCCGGGCAAAGCACAGGGGGGAAACCTTGGGGCAGCAGGCATTTCTGTTCCGGGTTCTGCAGGAGAGACACACCGCTGTGCTGTAGATAAAGGACTTGCAAGCATCGTCCTTGCAGACGGACCGGCAGGACTTCGACTGATGAAATATTATCATGTCAATGAAGGCAGCATTGTCAGCATGCCGTTCGAATTCAGTCTGGAAGGTGGATTATTCTATGATGATTCCAGGGAACTTCCGGGAGAAAGATATTATCAGTACTGTACAGCGATTCCGGTAGGAACTCTGCTTGCACAGACCTGGAACCAGGAGCTGATCCGCGAAGTCGGAGCAATGATCGGAACCGAGATGGAGCACTTCGGCGTGACACTCTGGCTGGCACCGGGAATGAACATCCACAGAAATCCGCTCTGTGGAAGAAACTTCGAGTACTACTCAGAGGACCCATATGTATCCGGAACGATCGCAGCAGCTATGACAGAGGGCGTGCAGTCCAATTATGGATGTGGAACAACGATCAAACATTTTGCATGCAACAATCAGGAAGACAACCGTATGGGATCAGACAGCGTTGTATCTGAGCGTGCACTTCGCGAGGTTTATCTGAAAGGATTCGAGATCGCGATCAGACAGGCACAGCCGATGTCCATCATGACCAGCTACAACCTGATCAATGGTGTTCATGCAGCAAACAACTATGATCTCTGCACAGAGTCCGCAAGAAATGAATGGGGATTCAAAGGTGCGATCATGACAGACTGGACGACTACAGAACAGGGAGATAACTGTACAGCATCCGGCTGCATGAGAGCAGGAAACGACCTGGTAATGCCGGGATGCTTCGGAGATCACGATAATATGCACAAAGAACTGGCAGAGGGAACTCTTAAGATCGAAGACCTGAAAGCGTGTATCGCACGACTGGTGAGCGTGATCTGGAAATCTAACCAGTATCTTCAGTAAAAAATAAATGAGATAGAAACGGGACAGCAGTAGTGAAAGCTATGGGCTGTCCTGTTTTTTTGCATTGCATATCGAGAAAGTATCAATGGTGCGTCTGTTGACAGCAGTCAATATTTTTGTTTACAGATTCAGAAGTTCAGTATATGATAGGAAATCAGTAAAAAAGTTATGAATGGATTTTTGTGATGAACGAGAAGATAAATGGAGGGATCATGGATAATAGAAATTATACAGAACTGTATGCAGCATTACAGAAAGAAACTACAATACTGACCGCACAGATCCGCGCACTTTACCGGGAACTGGACCGTAAATTTCACCTTCGCGGAGCCCAGATTCCGATTACGTTCGGATTCGAAACAGACACCCTGGGTTCTTATACAAGAGATGGACATCATGAAAAAGAACATTTTCATTTTTCCCTGCTCTTTGTAGGATATGGAGTCAAAAATCCTCTAAAAAAAGAAGACCGCATGGATCTCTATCGACACGAATATGCCCACTACATGGAACACCACATCCCAATTCCAAAAGAATACCAGTGGCAGCCGGGACTTCACGGAAGCGCGTGGAAATACTGCTGTTCTCTGGTAGGGGCCGCGCCGACACCTTACTACAAGGCAGGGGAAGCCCTGATGAAACATGACTACGAAAAGAAACTCAAAAGCCCGATCCACGACAAGACTGTGGCGATCTGTGACACATACCGGAGACAGCAGGAGCACAAAAGCAGTCAGGCAAGTATCGTGAAATATGAGGTGGGAGAAAGAATCATGCACCCGAAATTCGGAGAAGGATGTATCGAAAAAATCGAACAGGGAACAGGCTCTGTGACTCTTCATATCCGGTTCGGAGAAGAACTCAGAGTCATTGACCAGAAATGGCTTCTCAGAACAAAATACCGGAAAAAAGAATAGAAAAATATAAAATTTCACAGATGGTTTCTGATGCATCATGTTATAATGAAAGAAAAAATTATGTGAATGATGAAATGAGAAAAAAGATATGAGTCGTTTAATTTTTCATATAGATGTAAACAGTGCATTCCTCTCATGGGAATCGACACGGAGAGTCAAAGAAGGTCTTCCGGATCTGAGAGATATTCCGGCGTGTATCGGAGGCGACCCGAAGAAGCGTACGGGAATCGTAGTAGCGAAATCAATTCCGGCAAAGAAATACGGGATCCAGACAGGAGAACCGATGGCTATGGCACTTCGGAAATGCCCGGATCTCGTGATCGTACAGAGTGATTTTGAGCTCTATGTGAAATGCTCCAGAGCTTTCAAAGAAATCTGTGCTTCGTATACACCGATCATGGAATCTTTTTCCATCGATGAAGTTTTTCTTGATATGACAGGAATGTCCCTGCTTTATCCGGACCCGATCGCAGCCGCCCATGAGATCAAAGACAGGATACACAGAGAACTGGGATTTACCGTAAATGTGGGCATATCCACCAACAAACTGCTGGCAAAAATGGCCTCCGATTTTGAAAAACCAGATAAAGTCCACACCCTTTTTCCAGATGAAATCGAGACAAAAATGTGGTCGCTTCCTATCAGAAATCTGCTTTTTCTTGGAAAGGCATCCGAGAGAAAATTAAACGAAGTCGGTATCCACACAATAGGTGATCTCGCCCGCGCAAAAGAGTCTGATATCCAGGCACTACTGGGTAACAAAAACGGTCATCAGCTTTACCAGTATGCCCTCGGGATCGACGATTCCCCGGTCAAAGAACAGGCAGATGAAGCCAAGGGATTCAGCGCAGAGACTACCTTTAACGAAGATATTACCTCACTGGAACAGGTCTTCCCAATCCTTCTGGAACAGTGTGACATCGTAGCAACAAGAATGCGAAGACAGCAGAAAAAATGCCTGTCCGTAGCCGTCACCTTCCGCACCCTGGACTTCAAGAAAAAATCCCACCAGGCAACCTTCCAGAGTGCAACGGATGTGACCGACGAGATCTACAAACAGGCCAAAAAACTATTCCGCGAATTCTGGAAAGGCGAACCCCTCCGGCTGATCGGAGTAGCACTCACGAACCTTTCCGACGACGAATACGAACAGTTATCCCTGTTTGAAAATACCGAAAACAAAGAACGTCACAGGAAACTGGATGCCGCACTAGATACGATCCGGCAGAAATACGGCAATGACAAGATCACCCGCGCGAGCATCATGAACAGCAACTCCGGCATCGCACGAAAAGCCCGCGCACAGATGCAGAACGAACTCGAGACAAGACGCGGAAAACAAGCGAAGAAAGGCACAGATAATGGAAATATTTGACATCATAGATAAAGAAGGCAATCCAACAGGCAGGACAGTAACCCGCGAGAAAGCACACGCAGAAGGCATCCCTCACCGAACCGCCCACATCTGGATCATCCGCAAAAAAGATGGCAGAACACAGGTTTTACTTCAGAAACGCTCCATGAACAAAGACTCCTTCCCCGGCAAATTCGACACCTCATCTGCAGGCCATATCCAGGCAGGAGATGAGCCGCTGGAATCCGCAATCCGCGAACTCCACGAAGAACTCGGCATCCAGGCAGCCCCGGACCAGCTCCAGTTCGCAGGAACCTTCCCCATCTCCTTTGCCAAAGAATTCCACGGTAAAATGTTCCGCGACGAAGAAATCGCATTCGTCTACATCTACAGCCAGCCGGTGGGCATCCATACTCTGGTCTTACAGAAAGAAGAAGTAGAATCTGTAGAATGGTTTGACCTGGAAGAAACCTACAGAGAATGCCAGAAATCCAGGGACAGATTCTGCGTTCCGGGCGGTGGGTTTGAGGTGGTGAGGAAATTTTTGAGAGAGAAACAGGTGTAAAAAATGCAGATCAGTTTATTATTAATGGAAGAAATCATAAAGCTTTTTGTGATCATGTTTATGGGATATGCAGTTGTAAAAGCAGGATTGATGAAGTCCTCGGAGAGCAAAAGCGTGTCCGTGATCATGGTTTATCTGGTCATTCCGTGCGTGATCCTGAATGCCTTTCAGGTAGAATACACACCCGATGTTCAGAAAGGACTGCTTCTGGCATGCGCGGCAGCAGTCGCAGTACATATCCTGTTTCTGCTCCTCACCGCAATCTTAAAAAAGCCCCTCCATCTGGACGTGATCGAACGCGCAACGATCATCTACTCAAACGCAGGAATCCTCGTAATCCCGCTGGTACAGGAATTACTCGGTCAGGACTACGTCATTTACTCCAGCGCCTACATCGCCGTCCAGCTCATCCTGATCTGGACACACTGCAAAAATATGCTCTGTGAAGAAGATAAACTGGAGTGGAAAAAAGTACTTCTGAATGTAAATATCATCTCCATCATAGCCGGAGTAGTACTGTTCATCTTCCGAATCCAGCTCCCCTCCGGAGCCCAAGACGTCTTGAATATGATGAACAACATGATTGGTCCACTTGGCATGCTCCTGGCAGGAATGGTCATCGCAGAAGTTCCACTGAAGACCGTATTCACCAGAAAAAGAAGCTACCTTTCCGCAGCACTGCGACTGCTTATTTATCCAGTATTTGTTTTGATATTGATGAAAGTGATCCAGACATTCGCTGGAATACAGGATTCCAAACAAATCCTTCTGACCGTCTATCTCGCATCCATAACGCCAGCCTGCGCAACTGTCACTTCCATGGCGCAGCTCTACGATAAAGATGCAGCGTATTCCAGTTCGCTGTATGTGCTGACGACATTGCTGTCGATCGCGACTATGCCGGTGATGGTGGGATTGTTTGAGATGATGGTGTGAGAAAATAGAATAATTGAGATGAGAGATTGAGACACTGACTGAGAGGTTGGTGTCTTTTGACATAAAAAAAGGTTGCAAAAGGCAACCTGTAATAATCGGGACGGGGAGGATTTGAACCTCCTAAGCGCGCTTGAACCAGTATTTTAAGGAGAATAGATAAATTGACCACCCCGTACGCGCCGTATACCACCAATTTATTGTTTGAACACATAGGTATCTCTCCCTTTAAAGCGATAACAATTTGTATTATCATTAAAAATAGAGTGATTATTTCCGCTGTGACTCCAAGACTCAGAAAGCCTAAAATACTGAGTTCTAACAAAATATAATAACAATAATACTGTATAATAAAATTGTTGGTATTGCAAGCGCTTTTTAGGATATTGAAGAAATGAATAAACAATAATTGAGCCTGAATTACTTAGATGCTATAATTATTTGTAAGAACTGTTGCGAAGCAAAACAAATGAAGCATATTATAGAACTCCAAAAAAATACTGCACACTCTTGACAACAGGTCTATGATAGAGTCAAGAGGTGATTATTATGTTACATGATGAAACAC
>CAKRXU010000021.1 GCA_934424575.1 uncultured Blautia sp. | reverse complement strand
TTGTACATCGGGTCTGCCAGAACGTCTCTTTTCTGAGTATGTCCTTTACGTGGCACGTTACTTCCCTCCTTAATCAAAATGATTAAATCATCGGTACTCACTATAAAAACTAAGGTGTTCGCACTGGTAAAGTCCTATATTTAACCCGCAACCGACAGGGTATATGGAATACCGTACAATATTTATAGCTATAAGTGAATCTTCGATTGATTGCTTATTTTCTATTTTGTCTCCCGTTCAGACGGGAACCTTCTTGAATATTGCATATTCAAGAAGTATCGCAAATTTCTCGCTAAGCTGCGAAATTTGCTTTATTTCTTTTTCGGTCTCTTAGCACCATATTTGGAGCGAGACTGTTTTCTGTTAGCTACACCTGCGGTATCCAGTGTACCTCTGATGATGTGGTATCTGGTACCAGGTAAGTCCTTAACACGTCCACCACGGATAAGAACAACGCTATGCTCCTGAAGGTTATGTCCTTCTCCTGGGATATAGCTTGTTACTTCGATACCGTTGGAAAGACGAACTCTGGCGATCTTTCTAAGAGCTGAGTTAGGTTTCTTAGGTGTTGCAGTTTTAACTGCTGTACAAACTCCACGTTTCTGTGGTGCAGACTGCTCAACAGCTTTCTTTCTTAAAGAGTTGAATGTTCTCTGCAGAGCCGGTGCTGTAGATTTCTTTACAGATGTCTGACGTCCTTTTCTTACTAACTGGTTGAATGTTGGCATTCCATTTCACCTCCCGATTATTTTCTCCATGGTTTGCCATGGGGTAGCGCGGTTGCTATTGTCAAATTTAAATGCCGGGCAACAAAAAAACAGCGTTCCTGTTGCACGCCTGCTCATTATATCCCGTAAAAATGCGCCTGTCAAGGCATTTTACATGATTTTTTCTTTTTTTTACGAATTCCTGATTATTGCTTTTTGAAGGTACTCTGTTTATAATATTGAAAAGATTACATTTCACTTTACTACTTTACTTCTATATAATAAAGAAAGGATTTCTCATATGAAAGAAAAGCTGAATCCTGGTATTTTTCTGCTGATCCTGACTGGTCTTCTCTTTATTGCCGGAATTTTTCTTATTGAACTCAGAACTGCCCGGCAGATCTCCGATTATGAAGCCCAGCTGAACGCCTTTATCCAGCAGGTAGATGCCAAGAAAGAAGAACTTGATAATGCCAGCAATACCTATGCTGATGCGATCCAGTCCCAGAAGGATCTGTTCAATTGGAAAAAACAGCAGTCCTCCGGCAATCGCAAAACCGTAGAAGAACGTCTCCTGGAATCAGAAAGTTCCGAAAATCAGACATCTATATTCAATCAGAACACCTCACCTGAATACAACTCCTTCACCTCCGGTCAAAGCGAATCTTCAGGCGAAAATACTGTTGCAGATGACACAGCTGAAATCACCGGACAGGACTCTGAAGATCTTTTCAGCGACGATCTTCAGTAATAAATCTGCCACATAAAAAAGAAAGGATAACTTAATCATGAACGCGCCAAAACAACGAAAACCCTTTTTTCTTTACATGATCATTGTCATCCTAGCTGCCGCAGTCGTAGCACTTGGAGTACTGACTCTGCATTCTCTCAACAGCCTTACTTCTCTTCAGTCCAAAGTCAGCGGACTTCAGGATACCGTACAGGAAATGGCAGAAACATCCGCTGATCTTGTAGCTCAGGCCGAGCAGCTTGCACAGCTTCAGGAAGAAAATCAGAAGCTTTCCTCAGATACTGTTTCTGCTGAATCTGAAACACAGGAGGAAGGAACGCTCTCCCCATCCCACTCATCTGACACCGTTTCTGCTGAAATTACCACGGATGAGAGTCTGAACAACCTGCTTTCTCAGGTCAGAACTATTCTTCCACAGGATAATGGAAACTGGTCGGTTTACGTCTGCAACCTCATGAAAAACACCGAGGGCACAATCGACAATCAGCCAATGCAGGCTGCCAGCCTGATCAAACTCTTTATCATGGGTGCCGTTTATGAAAACTACGATCAGCTCTGCGAGACTTACGACACAGATACTCTGAACAGTTATCTCAATCCTATGATCACCGTCAGTGACAACGATGCCGCAAACACTCTCGTAAATATGCTTGGTGGCGGCGATGATTCTGCCGGCATGGATGTGGTCAATGCCTTTTGCCAGGAGCACGGATATACTAGTACTTCCATGGGAAGACTTCTCCTCCACAGTAATGAAAACGGCGATAATTATACTTCCGTAAATGACTGCGGACATTTTCTCAAGGAAATCTATCAGATCAATGCAGGCACTGCTGAGGATCCAACTTTATCCCATGCCGATGCCATGTACTCTCTTCTCAAGATGCAGGAACGCCGCAACAAAATCCCGGCAGACATGCCGGAAGGTGTCAGCGTTGCAAACAAGACCGGCGAACTCGACAATGTCGAAAACGATATTGGAATCATCTACAATACAGCCAAAGGCATCGATCTGGTTGTATGCTTCATGTCTCAGAATCTGAGCAGTACCGGCAATGCGCAGGAAACGATCGCTCAGGATTCCCGCATGATCTACGGATACTACAACGAATAAAACGCACCATTCAAAAGCCATACGGTTCAACCAGATCGTATGGCTTCATTTTTATAAAAAATCAGCTTTTTTCTTCTGAGTTTTCCCCGTCTGTATCTTCATAGGACATCTCCCATATATCAGCAAAAACCGCCAGCGGGCAGTCCGTAAGAAGACACATCAGCAAAAAGCACTCATACGGATTCACAATATAAATCTCACTCATTCCACATTTATGCAGGATTTTCTGTATTTCCTCAAGGAAATGATGATATCGATTATATGGGTCATCATCCTGCATCTCCTGTGAAACAATAAAAAACTCCAACGTGATCAGATCAAAACGTTCCACCGGAAATTTATGGTTCATGATACTGTTGATCCGCTGTCTGCTGAATCGCTTCTGGCTGAAATGCTTCGCCAGAATAGATGCTGACATTTTTTTGAGATTTCCCATCTTATTTACAGGAATTCCGCTGCAGATGACTTTTTCCACATCAGAATCTGTAATATCAGAAATATTCCACACTTTGTTACGGTCTTTTTCCACTTCGTCGCCCTGATACATTCTGGCAATGATCTCTTTTGCATGGGTAAGAAGGCGCACGAATTCCTGAAAAGCCTGGCTCTTCTCCGACATTGGATCATCTGCTCCAACCTTGACATAAGCCAGATATTTCAGAAGCTTTTCTTCATTATCCAAAATCAGCGCACCTGAATAAACCTTAGACGCGTCAGTATAATCCGGATCAGGTTCAAGATTCTCATATACCTTCTTAAGTTCTTCTGCCTTATGGTATCCAAGCTGCATAGTATAACAGTACCAGTAGATCACTTCGTCCGGATTATGGAAATCAAAATCCTGCTCTCTCAGTACTCGTGTCAGAAAATCCGAAACATCCTCCGCACTCATACGAAGTCCAAAACCAAGTAAAAATACCGTCTCCCTCTTGACAGATGCCTGCGTCAGCCAGTTATTGACAAGGGATGTCAGCTTGGTTGACGTAGGATTCATTGATTTCGGTGTACATGTTTCATGAAAAGACTCTATCACGATGTCTCTGTAAATCTCCTGTGTAACTTCATTATACGGCTCTTCAAGTCCCGCACGTTCATAAATATATCGTTTCAGATGGTCGCCAAAAGATACCAGTTCCATTTCCTTGTAAAGATAATGGAAAATAACATCTGCATCTTCATCTTCAAACCCGTCCAAACTGACGACCTGCCGGAATCTCTGCGCTGCTTTTCGTGTAAATTCAAAATCTTTAACAGAATCAAAAGCAACTATCTGTTCAAAATCCAAATCCTGCATACGGTTTTTCATAGTCTGTCACCTTCATATTCTATAAAAAATAACTTAATAATTTTCCAAACCAGTTTTGTTCCTGCTCTGCAAGTTCGCAGAGTATTACTGTAATGTTGTCCCTGCCTCCTTTTTGGAGGGCCTGCTCTACCAGAAGTTCTGCTGTTTCCGCTACCGGAACTTCCCTTGCAAGAACAGCCGCGATCTCACTGTCAGTAAGCATATCTGTGATTCCATCTGAACATATGAGATACCGAGTCCCGATTATGGCCTCCTGTGCTGTGATCGTTGGCTCAAGTCCCATGCTTTCCTCCGGAATCCCAAGATACTGTGTCAGCGGCGGTTTGCCAAATCTTCCTCCCCCAAGAACATGATCCAGCGAAAGCTGACGCAGCTGTCCTTCCGGTGAAACGCGGTAAATACGACTATCACCCAGATTGCATGAATATACTTTATCTGCTCCAAAAGCCAGGATTGCCGCAGTAGTACCCATACTGTTTATTTTGTTTTCCTGTCCGTAATCGCACACAGCATGGTTCATCTGAAAACAAAGTTCATTCAGGAACTCTTCCGGATATTCTGAGATTTCTTTCCTTTTTTCTTTATAAAACTCGCCGCAGGCTTCTGCCGCAAGGAATGCTGCCATTTCTCCGCAGCTTTCTCCGCCCATTCCATCAAATACGGCAAGAAGCGGAGAATCTGTCTGTTTTATCTTTCCACTGTGAACATGACTCATTCCCTTATTTTCTGAATCAAGACTTTCGCCACAGCACCAGAAATTATCCTCATTATTATTCCGTACCTTACCTATATGGCACGTATATGCATATTCAATCTGATACGCCATAGCCCTTCCTTTCTCAGGATGCAGATGTACCGTCAGCAGAGAGATTCAGCTGGGCTTTGTATTCTTCTGCGCGATCCCAGTATTTCTCTCCTCTTGTTACATACTCCTCACTGTCTGTCTCATTATCATGGCAACGGTTTTTGTCATCGATCCAGCGGATCAGCTTACCGTCCTCATAATAATATCTGTCTATTTTCTGCTCCCCGTCCTTCAGATCACTCAGCGTATTATTATCTGCCCATATATAGGCAAAAAACAGTTCATCATTCCAGTAATAATATTCTTCATAATAACCATCTTCTGACAGATCCGGATAGATCAGTATCTTCATAACCTGCCATTCTCCATTATCCCGCTGTTTCAGGTAACTGATCTTTCCTTCTTCTTCAGATCCGATCCAGCTGTAATCATTCAGATCATCGCTGATCTCTGTTGCCTGTGACTGAATTTTTTCAAGAGTTTCCTGCAGTTGTTTATTTTCAGCACTCTGAACAGTCTCTGTAACTGACTGCTTCAGGCGCTGCAATTCTGCATTTTCTTTCAGAAGCCAGATAAAAACGCCCACAACAATACAAACTGCTATCACCATAATGACAGCAGCCGCTACAAGTGGCTCAAATTTCTGCTTTTTCTTTACAGTTTTCCTTCGATGCTGTGGAGAACGACTGGCTCTTCTGCCTGTCTTTATGTCTGTATTTCTCAGTACTACCGTTTCCTCCGGTTTTTCTTCTTCTGAAAAATTTCTGTCTGTCTCCGAAAAATCTGATATGATCTCCGGTTTTCTGATATCTGACAGTTCCGGCTGTCCAGGATATCGAACCTGCTCCAGTGCCATTCGAAATTCCTCGGCACTTTCATAACGATCATGACGATCATAAGCACATGCTCTGAGGATCACGTCCGCAAAAGCCTCCCCTGCTTCTGCCGGCGGAGGCAGTTCCTCCCCTGCCATTCTCCTGTTCAGTGCTTCTTCCTTGTCCCGATACGTGATCAGCTGCTTCTTAAGGCTGATAAAAGGAAGTCTGTTATGATTTCTTAATTTATAAAGTACAATTCCAAGGGAATAGATATCTACTGTTGCATCATACGCTTCTCCCCTGTACATTTCCGGTGCCATATAAGAAAATGTACCCTTCTTAGATAACCCACTCATTGTCCGATCCAATTCTCGGGCAATACCAAAATCTCCCAGTTTGAACTCCCCAAATCTGGAAACAAAAATATTCTCCGGTTTAATGTCTCTGTGAATGATATTCTGACACTGACAATATTCCAGTGCCTTACACAAATCAATTCCTAAATGTATCACATCTTCTTCTGTCAGCGCACGTCCCGCACAATAATCAAGAAAACTGGTAAGATATTCCATTCGGATGTAAATATCCCATCCGATATCATCCAGATATTCTACTACTTTATAATCTTCGACAGAGACTACATGAGAATTGCCTCGAAAGTATTCCATCGTATTCACTTCCTGGATGCATTCTTCTACCAGACTGTGAAAATATTCCTTTACTGACTGTTCATCCGGGTTTTCCGAACGAACACTGCTCAATTCTCCGGCATTCGAGGGAATCGTAATAACTTTGATCGCAGAATAAAAGGTCTTTCCCTGTTCTGTACGTCTGGCCTTGTAGACCTTGCCGAAAGAGCCTTCACCGATCTTCTCTACGATCTTCCATTCCGGCCATACAGAAACCGGAAGTTGTTTGTCCATCTATCCTCCCTCCTCTCCTCTCGTAATATGATCTATATTTATTTGAATGTAATTTGTAACTGTTCAATAGCTTCACAGTTACGTAACTTCTGTTTTATTCTAAATTCTATATCTATATAAAAAATACTAAGTAACTCTATGTCTTTAAAACTTTGTATCTTTGAAACTTCCCTCAGGAAGTGCTCTTAGTATAGCATGTCTGCCTGCGTCTGTCTGTAGTTTTCGCTTTTCTTCCATCTTTTTTCACATAATCTTTATACTATTCCTGTAAAAAGAAAAAAAGAAGCCCCAGATTTACTTTGATCATAAATCTGGAACTTCTTTTGTATTTCAATTATTCTTCTGTTGGATCAGTAGTATCTTCCTCATCAAGCAGGATCTCATCATCTGCATCATCAGAAACATCTTCTGCGGATTCTTCTTCCATTGTCAGCATTTCATCATCCTCTGGAAGCTCATCTACAGGCTCTTCTTCTGCCACAGGTGTTTCCTCCGGCATTCCTGTATCAAGCTGAATGTCTCTGTAACGTTTCAAACCAGTTCCGGCCGGGATCAGCTTACCAATGATAACGTTCTCTTTCAGACCTACCAGGTGGTCAACTTTACCCTTGATAGCAGCTTCTGTCAGGACTTTGGTTGTTTCCTGGAAGGACGCTGCTGACAGGAATGAATCTGTTGCCAGGGAAGCCTTGGTAATACCAAGCATAACCTGTTTTCCTTCTGCCGGTGTCTTGCCTTCTTTTTCAAGTTTTTCGTTAACTTCTTCGAATTCAAGAACATCAACAAGTGTTCCTGGAAGGAATTCTGTATCTCCATTTTCTTCGATACGGATCTTCTTCAGCATCTGACGGACCAGAACCTCGATATGCTTATCACTGATTTCTACACCCTGGAGGCGGTATACTCGCTGAACCTCACGGAGCATGTAATCCTGAACAGCACGAACACCCTTGATTCTCAGGATATCGTGTGGGTTTACACTACCTTCTGTCAGCTCATCACCAGCTTCAAGTACCTGTCCGTCTGTAATCTTGATACGGGATCCATAAGGAATCAGGTAAGTCTTGGAATCGCCGTCTTCCGGATTGGTAACGATAATCTCACGTTTTTTCTTGGTATCGTTGATAACTGCAACACCAGGGATTTCTGTGATGATAGCAAGACCCTTAGGTTTTCTTGCCTCAAAAAGCTCCTCAACTCGAGGAAGACCCTGTGTGATATCTCCACCGGCTACACCACCACTATGGAATGTACGCATGGTAAGCTGTGTACCAGGCTCACCGATAGACTGTGCTGCGATGATACCAACAGATTCACCAACCTGAACAGCTTCACCAGTTGCCATGTTTGCGCCATAACATTTAGCGCAGACACCAACCTTGCACTTACAGGTCAGGATCGTACGGATCTTAACTTCTTCGATCGGACCACCGTTAGCGTTTACACCCTCACTCATGATACGTGCTGCACGTCTTGGTGTGATCATATGGTTTGCTTTAACAAGAACTTCACCATCTTTGTTTGTGATGGTCTCGCAGGAGAAACGTCCTGTGATACGTTCCTGAAGGTTTTCGATCTCTTCCTTGCCATCCATGAAACCTTTGACATACATACCAGAGATCTCCGGTCTGTTTTCACAGCAGTCTGTTTCACGAACGATAAGTTCCTGAGATACATCAACCATTCGTCTGGTCAGGTAACCAGAGTCGGCTGTACGAAGAGCGGTATCGGACATACCTTTACGAGCTCCATGCGCGGACATGAAGTATTCCAGTACTTCAAGACCTTCACGGAAGTTTGACTTGATAGGAAGCTCGATGGTGTGACCAGTTGTATCGGCCATCAGGCCACGCATACCGGCAAGCTGTTTGATCTGCTTATCGGAACCACGGGCACCGGAGTCAGCCATCATGAAGATGTTGTTGTATTTATCAAGACCATTCAGAAGGGCTTTGGTAAGCTCATCGTCAGTCTTCTTCCATGTCTCAACAACTTCTTTGTAACGCTCTTCTTCTGTAATAAGACCACGTTTGTAGTTCTTTGTGATCTTGTCAACGATATTCTGTGCATTCTGGATCATCTCAGGTTTCTGAGGCGGCACAGTCATATCGGAAATGGATACTGTCATAGCTGCACGGGTAGAGTATTTGTAACCCATAGCCTTGATGGAGTCGAGAACCTCTGCGGTCTTGGTAGCTCCGTGAGTATTGATGACTTTCTCAAGGATCTGTTTCAGCTGTTTCTTACCTACCAGGAAATCAACCTCAAGAAGAAGTTCATTACCCGGAATGCTTCTGTCTACATATCCAAGATCCTGTGGGAGGATTTCGTTAAACAGGAAACGTCCGAGTGTGGACTCTACAGTTCCTGTCACTTCTCTTCCATCTGTCAGTGTTCTTGTGCAGCGTACATGGATTCTGGACTGTAATGTGATAACTTTATTTTCGTAAGCAAGGATTGCTTCGTTTACGCTCTTGAAGAATTTGCCTTCGCCTGGGTTTCCTGGTCTCTCCTGTGTCAGGTAGTAGATACCAAGGACCATATCCTGTGAAGGAACGGCTACCGGACCACCATCTGAAGGTTTCAGAAGGTTGTTTGGTGAAAGCAGGAGGAAACGGCACTCTGCCTGAGCTTCCTGGGAAAGTGGAAGATGAACAGCCATCTGGTCACCGTCGAAGTCGGCGTTGAACGCGGTACAAACGAGCGGATGAAGTTTGATAGCTTTACCTTCTACAAGGATCGGCTCGAACGCCTGGATACCCAGACGATGCAGTGTAGGTGCACGGTTCAGCATAACAGGATGTTCTTTGATAACCTCTTCCAGTACATCCCATACTTCCGGCTGAAGTTTCTCTACCATTTTCTTGGCATTCTTGATATTGTGGGAAGTTCCGTTTGCAACGAGTTCTTTCATAACGAAAGGTTTGAAAAGCTCGATTGCCATTTCTTTCGGAAGACCACACTGATAGATCTTCAGTTCAGGTCCAACGACGATAACAGAACGTCCGGAATAGTCAACTCGTTTACCAAGAAGGTTCTGACGGAAACGTCCGGATTTACCTTTCAGCATGTCAGAAAGGGATTTGAGGGCTCTGTTTCCAGGTCCTGTTACCGGACGGCCACGACGACCATTGTCGATCAGCGCGTCTACTGCTTCCTGAAGCATACGTTTCTCATTACGAACGATGATATCCGGTGCTCCCAGTTCCAGAAGACGTTTCAGACGGTTGTTACGGTTGATGATTCTTCTGTACAGATCATTCAGGTCGGATGTCGCAAAACGTCCACCATCAAGCTGTACCATAGGACGCAGATCTGGCGGGATAACCGGGATTGCAGTCATGATCATCCACTCCGGACGGTTTCCGGATTCACGGAAAGATTCTACAACTTCCAGTCTCTTGATGATTCTGGCACGTTTCTGTCCAGTTGCATCTACCAGTTCTGTCTTGAGCTCCTCAGCATCTTTCTCAAGATCGATCGCTTTGAGAAGTTCCATAATGGATTCTGCACCCATTCCAACACGGAAATTGTATCCGTATGCTTCACGGGCATCCTGATATTCTTTCTCAGTGAGAACCTGTTTGTACTGAAGTCCGGAGTCAGCCGGATCCAGTACAATATAGTTTGCAAAGTATAAAACTTTTTCCAATGTTCTCGGAGACAGGTCAAGGATAAGTCCCATACGGGATGGGATTCCCTTGAAGTACCAGATATGGGATACCGGAGCTGCAAGCTCGATATGTCCCATACGCTCTCTTCGTACAGAAGATTTGGTTACTTCTACGCCGCATCGGTCGCAGACAACGCCTTTATAGCGGATTTTTTTGTATTTACCACAATGGCACTCCCAGTCCTTGCTTGGTCCGAAAATTCTTTCACAGAAAAGACCGTCCTTCTCTGGTTTCAGAGTACGATAGTTGATGGTCTCTGGTTTTGTTACCTCACCTCTGGACCATTCTCTGATCTTCTCAGGGGACGCCAGTCCGATCTTGATGGCATCGAAAGTCATTGGCTGATATGTTTCATTGGTAGTTGTTGATTCTGCCATGTATTCTTTCCCCTTTCTTACTTGTCGTCATCATCATCATAGGATTCGTCGAAGTCCAGAAAATCTTCTTCGTCCTCATCCTCTTCTTCTACATCTACGAGTTCTTCGCCTTCAAATTCCTGTTTGGTATAACCATGTTTACCGAAGGACTCTTCTTCTCTGTGATGTCTGCTGTCTCCTTCGATCACGGAACGAAGATCTGTATCACCATAATCTACTGTTTCCAGAAGGTGTACTTCTGTATTGTCATCTTTGAGTACTTTGACATCAAGACCCAGAGACTGAAGTTCTTTGAGAAGTACCTTGAAGGATTCCGGAATACCCGGCTCAGGGATGTTGTCACCCTTGATAATCGCTTCATAGGTCTTAACACGTCCTACAACATCGTCGGACTTCACTGTCAGGATCTCCTGCAGTGTGTAGGAAGCACCATATGCCTCCAGAGCCCAAACCTCCATCTCTCCGAAACGCTGTCCACCGAACTGAGCTTTACCACCCAGAGGCTGCTGTGTTACGAGGGAGTATGGACCAGTTGAACGTGCATGGATCTTATCATCTACCAGATGATGCAGTTTCAGATAATGCATGTGACCGATAGTTACACGTCCATCGAAGTACTCACCGGTACGTCCGTCACGAAGCTGAACTTTACCATCTCTGGAAATCGGAACACCTTTCCACAGTTCTCTGTGATCTTTGTGCTCATCAAGATATTCCATAACATCTGGAGCAAGTGTATCCTGATATTTTGCACGGAATTCTTCAAAATCTTCAATATTTACATAATCATTTGCCAGTTCCAGTGTATCCTGGATATCAACCTCGCTCGCACCATCGAATACAGGTGTGGCAACATTAAATCCAAGTGCCTTGGCTGCAAGACTTAAGTGGATCTCCAGGACCTGTCCGATATTCATACGGGAAGGTACACCCAGAGGGTTCAGCACGATGTCAAGCGGACGGCCGTTTGGAAGGAATGGCATATCTTCAACTGGAAGTACACGGGAAACGACACCCTTGTTACCATGACGACCAGCCATCTTATCACCAACAGAAATCTTACGTTTCTGAGCAATATAAATACGAACAGACTGATTTACTCCAGGAGACAGCTCATCGCCGTTCTCTCTTGTAAATACTTTGGCATCTACAACGATACCATATTCTCCGTGAGGAACCTTAAGGGAAGTATCACGAACTTCTCTTGCCTTCTCACCGAAGATCGCACGAAGAAGACGCTCTTCTGCTGTCAGCTCTGTCTCTCCCTTAGGAGTAACTTTACCAACGAGGATATCACCGGCACGAACCTCTGCACCGATACGGATGATACCACGTTCATCCAGATCCTTAAGTGCATCATCGCCGACACCCGGAACATCTCTTGTGATCTCTTCCGGTCCAAGTTTGGTATCACGGGCTTCTGCTTCATATTCCTCCATATGAATAGAAGTATATACATCGTTCTGTACAAGTCTTTCACTTAACAGAACGGCATCCTCGTAGTTGTAACCTTCCCAGGTCATGAATCCGATCAGCGGGTTCTTACCAAGAGCCAGCTCGCCGTTTGCGGTAGACGGGCCATCAGCGATAACCTGTCCAGCCTCTACATGCTCACCCTGGAACACGATCGGTTTCTGGTTATAGCAGTTGCTCTGGTTACTACGAAGGAATTTTGTAAGATGATAATCATCTTTTGTTCCATCATCATTCTTGATACTGATATCTGTAGAAGTAGAACGAAGAACAGTACCGGACTTCTTGGCTACAACACAAACACCAGAGTCAACAGCAGTCTTGGTCTCCATACCAGTTCCAACAACAGGAGCTTCTGTTGTAAGAAGCGGAACGGCCTGACGCTGCATGTTTGATCCCATCAGCGCACGGTTAGCATCATCGTTCTGCAGGAATGGGATCAGTGCAGTAGCGACGGAGAATACCATCTTAGGAGATACGTCCATGTAGTCAAACATGTGTTTCTCGTATTCCTGTGTCTCTTCACGGAAACGACCGGATACATTTCTGTGCATGAAATGACCTTCTTCATCGAGAGGCTCATTCGCCTGTGCTACATGATAGTTATCTTCCTCGTCTGCTGTCATATAAACAACTTCATCTGTTACGACCGGGTTAGCCGGATCGGACTTGTCAATTCTGCGGTATGGTGCCTCAATGAAACCATACTCATTGATTCTTGCATAGGATGCAAGAGAGTTGATCAGACCGATGTTAGGACCCTCAGGAGTCTCGATCGGGCACATACGTCCATAGTGAGAGTAGTGGACATCTCGAACCTCGAATCCGGCTCTGTCTCGTGACAGACCACCAGGTCCCAGTGCGGAAAGACGTCTCTTATGAGTCAGCTCACCAAGAGGATTGTTCTGATCCATGAACTGTGACAGCTGTGAAGAACCGAAGAACTCCTTAACTGCTGCAGTTACAGGTTTGATATTGATCAGGGACTGCGGAGAAATGCTCTCTGTGTCCTGAGTTGTCATACGCTCACGTACAACTCTTTCCAGTCTGGAAAGACCGATACGATACTGGTTCTGAAGAAGTTCTCCAACAGAACGGATACGACGGTTACCCAGATGGTCGATATCATCGTCATTACCAATGCCATATTCCAGATGCATATTATAGTTGATAGAAGCAAAAATGTCTTCTTTTGTGATATGCTTCGGAATAAGATCATGGATATCTCTGACGATCGCAGCCTTGATATCCTCAAGGTTGTCATTCTCTTCCAGTATTTTCTCAAGGACAGGGTAATATACTAATTCTGTAACACCCAGTTCCTTCGGATTGCAGTCAAGATCTACATATGATGTAAGATCTACCATCATATTGGAAAGGACTTTGATCTTGCGCTCCTCACCCTGGATCCATACATACGGAACAGCAGCGTTCTGGATCTGATCTGCAAGTTCAATTGTAACATTAGTACCTTCCTCTGCCAGAATCTCTCCTGTAGACGGATCTACAACAGCTTCTGCCAGTTTGTGACCTGCGATACGTTTGTTAAAATGAAGTTTTTTATTAAATTTATAACGTCCGACTTTGGCAAGATCATATCTTCTTGGGTCAAAGAACATTGCCATGATAAGACTCTCTGCACTGTCTACCGCCAGCGGCTCACCTGGGCGGATTTTCTTGTAGAGTTCCAGAAGACCTTCCTGATAGTTTGTAGAAGTATCTTTACCGAAACTTGCAAGGATCTTTGGTTCTTCACCAAACAGATCAACGATTTCTGCATTAGTGCCGACACCAAGGGCACGAATCAGCACAGTGATCGGAACCTTTCTGGTTCTGTCCACACGCACATAGAAGATATCGTTGGAATCAGTCTCATATTCCAGCCATGCTCCTCTGTTAGGGATAACGGTACTGGAAAACAGTCTCTTACCAATCTTATCATGTGCAATTGCATAATAGATACCAGGGGAACGCACCAGCTGGCTGACAATAACACGCTCTGCACCATTAATGACAAAAGTACCTGTTTCTGTCATTAACGGAAGATCTCCCATAAAGATCTCGTGTTCGTTGATTTCCTCTGTTTCTTTATTTATCAGTCGCACGCGAACCTTCAAAGGTGCCGCGTAAGTTACGTCACGTTCTTTGCACTGCTCAATGTTATATTTCGCATCTTTTGCATCGTACGTGAAATCGATGAATTCCAGGCTGAACTTTCCGCCATAATCCGCGATCGGAGAAATATCATCAAACACTTCTTTGAGGCCCTCATCGAGAAACCACTTATAGGAATCTTTCTGGACTTCAATCAAATTCGGCATTTCCAGAACTTCTTTTTGTCTCTGGTAGCTCATGCGCATGCTTTTTCCAGTTTTTACAGAACGAATTCTGTTTTTTTCCATTGACGTTTCACCCCTGTTTTTTTTATTTATTTTACAACACGACCCTGTTTACGGTTTGAGATAAACAGGCATATCTTGCCATAATATAGCATTCTTCACTATAGCATAGCAAAATCAAGCTGTCAACAACTTTTTTGATTTTTTACACAAAAATTTAGGGACACCATCAGGTGTCCCCGCATCACTTATTTCTTTAACAGAATTATTTAAGAGTGATCTTAGCGCCTTCTGCTTCAAGTTTTGTTTTGATGTCTTCAGCTTCAGCTTTGGATGCGCCTTCTTTAACAACCTTCGGAGCACCGTCAACTACTGCTTTAGCTTCTTTCAGTCCAAGACCGGTAACTTCACGAACAACTTTGATAACTTTAACTTTGTTCGGTCCAACTTCTGTAAGTTCTACGTCGAACTCATCTTTCTCTTCTGCTGCTTCAGCGCCTGCTCCAGCTGCTGCAACTACAACACCTGCTGCTGCGGATACACCGAACTCTTCTTCGCAAGCTTTTACGAGATCATTTAATTCTAATACAGATAATTCTTTGATTGCTGCAATAAATTCTTCTGTTGTTAATTTTGCCATTTTAATTTCCTCCATTTATTAGATTTTATTATTATTTTAGGATTATTCTGCTGCTGCCTCTGTATCAGCACCACCCTGTGCCTCAGCGATCTGGTTAAGCACACGAGCGAAGTTTGTGATAGGAGACTGGATGCTTCCAAGAAGTTTTCCAAGAAGTTCTTCTCTGGACGGAACCTGGGACAGAGCCTGGATTCCAGCCTGATCATTGTAGTTTCCTTCAACTACACCTGCGATCAGTTCAAGAGCTGGGAACTGTTTTGCGTATTTAGCAAGGATTCTTGCCGGTGCTGTAGCATCTGCTACAGAAATTGCAAGAGCATTAGTTCCTTCCAGATGCTGGCTAAGTTCTTCACAATCAGTACCTGCGAATGCACGTTTCATCATTGTGTTTTTGTAAACTTTGTACTGAACACCAGCTTCTCTTAACTCTTTACGCAGAATTGTATCCTGTTCAACTGTAAGACCACTGTAGTTAACAAGTACTACTGCCTGTGCGTCTTTAATGCTGTTTGCGATTTCTTCTACGATTGGTTGTTTCAGTTCTACTTTTGCCATAAATGGTACACCTCCTTATAGATTTATACCGCCGCGTCATAAAAAAAGCCTTACTGCATAACGACAGTAAGGTCTCATGTAATCTCATATAGAATACTAAGTCCTCGGTAGGCGTTTTGATCCTTATGCCTTACGGCACCTACTGTCTTCGGCAGCGTTCTGTGGTAGAATAGCATACTATTTTTTATATGTCAAGTGCTATTTTAAAAAAAACAAATATTTTTTCAGGAATATGTTTAATTTAGGTTATCGATATGTTATAGTTATGTTACTTATGTCGAAAAACAGATACATCTATAATTTATATGGAGGAATTATGAATACCAATCAGCAAATCCCAGATGAAAACTTAGAAGCGGTAGAAGTAGAATTACTCGCTCCTGAAATCCATGGAAAAATCTCTGTCAGCCTCACATCTCTCACCCCTCAGAAAGCTATTTTGACTCTCAGTGATTTTTCTTCAGCTGCTTTTACGTCTATTCGATTCGTTGCAATGGACAGCAGGACATATGAATTCACCCCACTCCCATTTACTGAAGATGCCAGCCATATCTTTACCCTGGATCTTACCCCATTCCAGAACCTGATGGAATTCCGAAGTGCAAAGAACTTTTTTATCCTTCTTGAATGTACTGCTTCTGATGAAACATGCACTTTATATTCTCTTCTCCCGGATGACAGTTTCCTCAATGATACATCCTATCATATTTTTACAGAAGATTTTTATTTTCCGGAAGACGAGGCTCTGGAGCCGACAGAATATATCGGAATTCTTACGGCAAATTTTGAAAATGTTTTAATCGTGAAACTGTGCAGCCGAAATTTCTATATGAAGAAAATCATTCACTGTACGTTTCGCAGTCATAAAATAAAAGATGGTCGCCTTACCGTCTGCTTTGATCTTGAAAACAGCAGGCATAAATATATTAAAACAGGGCTGTTTTTCCGAAGCAAACTTCTTGAAGATGCCGCTTCTTATGACTTTATCACCGAAAGCATTCATCCTCATAGAAACTCCCAGCGAATCACAGTTTCTCTGGACCTTCAGACAATTGCATGGAAAAGCCTGTACTGGGATATTTTCCTGCTGCTTGAAAACGTTGACAATGGAAACATCATCAAAATCCCGGTTTCTATGACTGCACTGCAGCGAATGAAGCAGAAATTTCTTTATAATGAGTCTTATCAGACAGCCAAAGGTTTTTACTTTTTTCCATACTATACCAGCAAGCGTACCCTTGCTTTCGTAAATCGTCAACGCGAAAAATACGATGGCATGGACATCATCTTCAAAGAATTTCTTTCCGTTTTTCTTTACAGAATCGCAAAACCTTACTGGAAGCACAAACATATCTGCCTCGTATGTGAGAAATTTTCTTCCATGGCACAGGATAATGGGTATTACTTCTTTAAGCACTGCATGGAACAGAACGAGGAAGCCTTCCTTAATAAAAAAATCTTCTATATTATAGATAAGGATTCTCCGGATCGTTTTAAGGTAGAACCTTACAAAAACCGGCTTCTGGACTTCATGTCTGTCCGACATATGATCTATCTGCTCGCTGCTGATATTATTGTCAGCTCCGATTCCAGATATCATACTTATGCCATGCAGTCCCGTCACAGTATTTTTAACCGCTATATCAAGAAGATTCCATTTGTCTTCCTCCAGCATGGCGTTATCGCACTGAAACGTGTCGATGGTTTCTACGGTAAGGGAAAAAAAGGAGACTGCAACCTCTTCGTTGTATCTACTAATAAAGAAAAAGAAACCATCGTTGAGAATTTCGGCTATGAACCAGAAGAAGTCATTAACACCGGTCTTCCCCGCTGGGATGTTCTGGAAGATAAGTCTGATGGCAGACGCGAGATCCTGATCATGCCTACCTGGAGAAACTGGCTGGATTCCGTACCGGACAAGGATTTTGAAGAAAGTGACTACTTCCGTCATTACATGGGACTTCTGAATTCCGAACGCCTCAACAATATTCTTGAAAAATACGATCTCGAGATCAACTTTTATCTGCATGCCAAATTCCAGGATTATGCAGATAACTTCAAATCGATCAGCAAGCGGATACACCTGATCTCTTTTGGCGAAGTTGCCGTGAATGAAATGCTGATGCGCTGCCGTATGCTCATCACAGATTATTCCAGTGTGTGCTGGGATATTCTTTATCAGGATAAACCAAGCCTTTTTTATCAGTTTGATATCGAGAAATATAATGAAGCACATGGAAGTTATATTGATATGGATACAGAACTTTTTGGTGACAGAGCAAAGACTCAGGAGCAGCTTCTTGACCGTCTCGAAGAAACAGTACAGAACGATTTCCACCTGAAACCAGAATACGAAAAAATGCGTAAAGAATATTTACAGTTCAAAGACCATAACCACAGCAAACATATCTGTGAAGAAATCAAAGAAAGATTTTGTTGACCAAAAACAAAACCGCAGCAGCAACTCTGTTCTTTTTTCAGAGTTACTGCTGCGTTCTTTTTGTTTCCGTTTTATAAAGTCCTGTCAGCCCAGTTTATGATGCTGTTACTGATCCATGCAGAAAATCTGTCGAAATGTATAAGCTTTCGCACAATATCCAGAAAAATCGATATTACCAGACTGATGCCAAGAATAAACAGCCATATCACTGCTGCATGTTTTAAAGAATATGCAACGTCTTTAAGCCATACAGCTCTTATAAATGTATGAATATAAAATATATTTGCCGAATGTTTTCCCAGAAATCCCAGTATCTGATGAATTCCAGGAATTTCTATCACAAATTCATATGCCCAGTAAATAAATAACGCCGGAATCATTCCATTAAGTGCAAATTCAAAATGATCCGTGCCCCAGGAGGTATTAAATAATCTGCACAGAATATACAAAGCACCTGTACTCAATACAAATTTTAATGCCTTGTTTAAAAAACCATTCTTTACGATTCTGAATGCTTTCAGACGTTCCAGAACTTCCTGATCCGCAAAACATACTGCAAGAGGAGCCACAAACAGATACTTTGTAAGATGCACATGCTTTTCCAGCATAAAACTTCCCACAAGCAGGCTCATAAAAACGATCAGCCAGCCATATCTTTTATAAAACCTTACCAGAAATGGCACAAAGAAGATCAGCATAACTTCAAGGCTCAGATACCACCATGTATTGATCTGCATCTGCGTTCCAAAAATATGGCTCACCCCCAGAAAATCCAGAAGCGCATTTATGATATCTTCAAAAAATCCATCTCCATAACGGAACGTATGTGTCAGATAAGTGACCCCCATACAGAATATAAATGGCAATGTAAAAGAAAGTACAAGTTTCACATATCGCTTTAAAGCAAATAAAGTTGCCTCATGTCCCGAAAATTCATAAGTGTCATACTGAGCTTTTATAGACAGTGTAAGCCCATATACCGATAAAAAAGCAAAGATTCCCACACATTGTACCATTACACGGCTGATCGCCATCGCAGTTGCCTCTGACAGCGGCCAGAAACTTACCGGGAATCCATACAATCTGTTCTTTAATGAAAAACTATGATACGTTATAAGAAACATGATTGCGATTCCCTTTACCGCTGCTGTGTCTGCTTTGGTAAATTTAAATTTTTTCTCCATTCAAACTTCCTCTACTTTATCTGTTCTACTCGTATCGCTTCATTTTATCTCAGTTTCCTCTATATTGTCAATCAAAGACCAGTTGCAAATCTTTGTTCTGTTCTGTATAATTTTTATAGTTACGCAAAATACTACAAAGACAGGGAGTTTTTTATGGAACATCTATTACATGTAACCCACATCAAAATAAAAAAATCTCAGCTTTATCTTACAATACAGCCACCCAGAGCCGATATAGAATTCAAAGCAGAACTTTTTTGTCAGGATTTCCGACATCCGGTTCGAATCATTTCCACAAAAGACCAGCAGTTACTTCTCCAGATTGACATTTCCATTCTGGAATCCGGCGAAAATGACTGGAAGCTGATCCTCCATTCAGACGACTGTACAGAATTCTGGAAACCAGTTCTAGGCAACCGGCTTCGTATGCAGCTCATACTTGGCAGCTACTTTATAAAAAAGGAGAAGCATCTGTTCTTTCCTATGGGAAGTACCGGTCATCGTTTTATACTGAGAAGCCGTCCTATCCAGAAATACGACCGTCCTTTTTTTCATTTAAAAGAACTTGCTGCATTTGGACTTAGCAAAATATTAAATCCAGTGTGGAAAAGGAGACATATTTGGGTAATTTATGAAAAATACTGCATTTCTGCTCAGGATAATGGATTTTATTTCTTTCAATATTGTATGGATAATCTTCCTCTTAAAGAAAGAAAGAATATTTTCTTTATCTTAGACAGATCATCTCCTCAGTGGAACGATGCTTGTAAGTACCATTCTAATGTCATTCCTTTTTTAAGTTTTCGGCATCTTCTGTATTTACTGACGGCCAGCCTGTATGTTGCTTCAGACAGCCGGCTTCATGCATTTGCCTGGAAACCTATGCCCAATCTGATCTCCCGTGAGATCAATAAGCATGATATTTATTTTCTTCAACATGGTGTTCTGGCACTAAAAAGAGTAGAAAATCTCTTTGGAGCTAATGGTACAAGTTCTATGACCTACTTTACTGCTTCTTCAGAAACAGAAAAAGAAATCATCAAAAAAGATTTCGGTTATAAACCTGAACAGATTCCTGTAACCGGACTCAGTCGATGGGATATCCTGCAAGATAAGGCAGATCCTGCACATCCTTCTATTCTGATCATGCCTACCTGGCGAAGCTGGCTGGAAGATCAGACGGATGAAGCATTTTGCCAGAGTAGTTATTACAGAGAATACGCTGCACTTCTGAATGACCAGGAACTCCGGACTTTTTTGCATCAAACACATACGGAACTGATTTTTTATATTCACCCAAAACTTCGGGAATATATTTCTGCCTTTCATATAAAAGATCCGCAGATACATTTAATTCCTTTTGGCAATATTCCTCTGGATCAGCTTATCATGAGATGTTCCATGCTGATCACAGATTACTCCAGTGTATCCTGGGATTTCTATTATCTCGGTAAACCGATTCTTTTTTATCAGTTTGATCTGGAGAAATATAACGAGACCAACGGTAGTTATATCGACATGGAAAAAGAGCTCTTCGGAGATCGCTGTATGACCAGAGAAGAACTCCTTCCGAAGATTTACGAATACTATGAGAATAATTTTAAAGAAAAAACAGAATACGCAGAAATGCGAAAGAAATATTTTGCTTATCACGATCATAACAATCGTAAACGAACTTATGAATTTATAAAAGACCAGGGCTATTAACGCCCCGGTCTTTCTTCTTATCCTATCAATTCTGTTAATACTTTTATGAAGAAGATCACAATCACAACCACCATGATCGGCTTAACGATCTTGCTTCCATTACTTGTAAAGCAATGGCTTCCCAGATAATTTCCTATCATATTACAGCACCCTGCTGCAAGTCCCAGCGGAATATACGCAGCCCCGTTGAACAGAAATACTGCAAGTGCCGAAATGTTTGTAGTCAGGTTGATCGCTTTTGTTGTTCCTGCCGCATCATGCAGTGAAAGATGACAAAAAGCTGTAAAAAGCAGCATCAGGAATGTGCCTGTTCCCGGTCCGTAGATCCCGTCATAAATTCCAACTACAAATGCAATAACGATACATTTCATGATCAAATTCGGAGTTACTTTATCTACCACTTCGTAATCCGGATTTTCCTGCAGTGCTTTGCTTCGAAGCACATAAAAAAGAATGATCGGCAGCACGATCAGCATGGCGATCTTCAGTACTTTCTCATCGATCATCAGTGTGATCTTTGCTCCAAGCGCAGATCCTATAAAGGCCGCTACAATGGATGGTGCACAGATCTTCCATTTCATAAATCCCTGACGCAGATAATAAAAAGAGGATACTGCCGTTCCCATACTGCTGCTGATCTTATTTGTTGCGATCGCTGTATGCGCCGGCAGACCTACGATCATATAGGCCGGAAGTGAGATCAGTCCGCCTCCGCCTGCGATCGAATCCACAAAACCTGCCAGAAATACAAAAAAGCATACAACCAGATAGACTAAAACAATGTGTTCTCCCATAACTCTCCCCTTATTCCTTGTTTATTTTATCTCTCAGAAATCAGAGTAGGACGCAGCATCTGCACATACTCTTCATCCAGAACTTCTCTCAGAAAATCCACATACTCCTGAAAAGACAGTTCCCCATCCGGTGTGAGGATTTCAAAATCCGTATGATATACATTCGCAGACATCCCTGTCTCTTTCAGACCATTTCTCAGGTAAAAAGCTTTTCTCCGTCTACGCTCCTCTGCATTGTCCGCCTTCTCATCCTGTATTTCGATTTCAAAGATATATTTCTGATCCTCAAAATGTGTAAGCAGGACTTCCAGCCCCTTACTTCCATAGCCACAGCTCCGCTTCTCCGGTGCTATCGCATAGTAATCCAGAAGCGCACGATCCCCGCTGATCATATTGATGGCAAGCCCTACAAACTCATCTTCATCCACCATCGCAAGCATTTCCATTTTGCCGTCATTGACAAGCTGCTCCATTACATGCAGCGGTTTTTTTTCCTGCTCCGGAAATGCATTGTCATACAATTCATAAAGCTGTGCTTTGTATCCCTCTCCCTCATCTGCGATATTTATTAGTTTCATAGTTTTCCGACTCCTGTCTGTTAATTGCTGATCATGTCCGGCCAGGAAAGAATCTCCGCTGAAATCTCCGCTTCATAATCTCCCTCAATATCCTGACTTCTTCCAGCCTCATAAATATTGGTCTCTGCCCCCCAGACTCCATCATGATATTCCCACACATGGAATTTCAGGCCGCGGAACATAAAATCGAGGCTCCCGCATCCGTCTTCTTCTGTGTATTCATATTTGATATTCTTTTTTTCCAATGCATCCTGTACTTTTTGTAATCGCATTTCTCTTCCCCCCAACTGTTTATCTGCAAAACTGACTACTATTATATGCAAAATACGCCTGAAAAGCAAGTTTATCTACTTGCAGATAGATCTGGAATGCTTTATGATAGTAAAAGACTAAAAAATGCGAGGAAGTGTACAGCTATGACTACAAAAATGGTTTTTCACGGAAGTGACATAGAAAAAATATGTGAGTACTATCATTTAAATAAAGAAGATATCATAAAATTCGGTGCCAATGTCAATCCGCTTGGACTCTCATCCAAAGTCAGGGACGCACTGGCTTCAAATATTGACCTTTTTTCTTCCTATCCGGATCGAAATTATACTTCTCTTCGAAATACAATTTCTGAATACTGTAACATCCCGGCTGATTTTATCCTTCCGGGCAATGGCTCCAGCGAGCTGATCTCTCTGTTGATCCAGGAAAAAGCTCCGAAGCATACCCTGATTCTGGGACCTACTTATTCCGAATACTCCCGTGAACTTTCTTTCTCCGGAAGCACACAGGAATATTATCATCTTCAGGAAGAACAGGATTTTTGCCTGGATGTTGATGATCTCTGCAAGACGCTCGAAAATGGTTATGATTTCCTTATTCTCTGCAACCCTAACAACCCGACTTCCTCTGCGATCACACAGAATGAACTCCGTAAACTGATCACTTTCTGTGATAAACATAATATCTTTGTGATGATCGATGAAACTTATGTAGAATTTGCACCGGATATCAATGAGATCACCGCAGTTCCGCTCACACAGGAATTCACAAATCTCATGGTCCTGCGCGGCGTTTCCAAATTCTATGCTGCACCGGGAATACGTCTTGGCTACGGCATCACCGGAAACATGGATTTCCTCGCCAAAATGAGAGAGAAACAGACACCATGGTCTCTCAACAGTCTTGGTGCCTATGCCGGAGAATTAATGTTCAAAGATCAGGAGTATATCCAGAAGACCAGAAATCTGATTCTTTCTGAAAGGGACAAACTTTACAAAGAACTGAAAGAAATTCCAACCTACAAGGTTTATCCTGCCTATGCAAACTTTATCCTTCTCAAGATCCAGAAACCGGAACTTACTTCTTCCGATGCCTTCGAAGCCTGCATCAAAGAGGGGCTGATGATCCGTGACTGTGCTTCTTTCCAGTGTCTTGACGGAGAATTCATCCGCTTCTGCATCATGATGCCAGAGGACAATGAACGTCTACTTAACGTATTAAAGCAGCTGTGATTCAGCTGCTTTTTGCATCGTAAGTAAGTATGTCTGTTCCTTTAGATAACCATCTTTTCAGTAATTTAACTGCATCATCTTCCCTTTCTTATCCTTTGGATGTAGGAAGGCTCATAATATAACGCTTTCGTCATCTTACTGACTTTGATCTCAAGCGTATCGATCAGCATATCCAGATTTTTGCGAAGTCTTTCATAGTCAAACGAAGTTATTTCCAGCTGCTTCTCAAGTACCGTATAAAAGTTTTCTCTGGAAAATCCAGTATATTCTTTTCTGTCACTTAAAATCTGTAACCCGTCGAGTATTTTTTCTAACTGTTCACTTCCCTGCTCCGGAACTCTTTTTCCTGAAACATCATAAGTGTACCTTCCTGCCAATGCTTTTTTTGCACTTTTGTTCTTTTATGGTGCATTATAGTATAAAAATACAAATTACTATTATATTTGGTACAAATAGTTCTTTTACGCATAACCTTATCTCGCCATGTGAAGATATTTCTCCCTCGTAGCAAGTCCTCCACGGATATGACGCTCCTGCTTGTTTACATCGAGAACCTTCCGCACTTCCATTGCCAGGGAAGGATTGATCATTCTGAGACGTTCTGCACAGTCTTTGTGCACCGTACTCTTGCTTATCCCAAATTTTTTCGCCGCCTGCCGCACCGTTGCCCTGGTCTCAATTATGTAACATGCTACTTCCACTGCCCGCTCTTCAATATAATCTTTCAAAGGAAAATCCCCCGAAGACACTGTTTTTATAGTGTATGCGGGGGATTCTTGTAAACATTCCTTATTCTTTTAGTTCAGTGAGATCTCATCAATCAGCTTCAGTTCTTCTTTCGTAAATGGTGCACAGCTGATCGCTTTTACATTGTCAAGGATCTGCTGCTGTTTGGATGCACCGATCAGTACACTGGTCACTTCTTTCTGCTGAAGTAGCCATCCAAGAGCCATATCTGCAAGTTTCTCTCCACGCTGTGCTGCCAGATCGTTCAACTTACGGATCTGATCAAGTCTGTGTTCGTCAAGAGTGCTTTCCTTAAGGAATCTTCCGTCTGTACGGATACGGCTATCTTCCGGAATGCCATTCAGATAACGGTCAGTGAGCTGACCCTGTGCAAGCGGGCTGAATGTGATGAGTCCTTTCTTGAGGATGCCGGTTGTTTTCTTAAGTCCGTTCTTTTCTACCGTTCTGTCAAAGATAGAATAACGGTTCTGGTTGATCACAAACGGGCAGCGCAGGTCTTTGAGGATAGCAGCCGCCTCACTGAGTGTTTTGCCATCGTAGTTGGAAAGTCCGACATAAAGTGCTTTACCGCTCTGGACAGCACTTGCCAGTGCTCCCATTGTTTCCTCCAGCGGGGTATCCGGATCCATTCTGTGATGATAAAAAATATCCACATATTCCAGTCCCATACGTTTCAGGCTCTGATCCAGGCTCGCAAGAAGATATTTGCGGCTTCCCCAGTTTCCGTAAGGGCCATCCCACATTTCATAACCGGCTTTTGTCGTAATGATCAGCTCATCACGGTAAGCACCCAGGTCTTCCTTAAGGATCTTGCCAAAATTCTTCTCCGCACTTCCCGGCTCCGGTCCATAATTATTCGCCAGGTCAAACTGCGTGATCCCATTATCAAAAGCTGTAAAACAAAGCTGTTTCATATTTTCGAAATTTGCTGTATCCCCAAAATTATGCCATAACCCCAGTGACACCTTCGGCAGCATCAGCCCACTGTTACCGCAGTGACTATATTCCATTGTTGCATATCTGTCTTTTGATGCAGTATACATGATTTTCACCTCCCAATATGCGCATATATTTTATTGCTTTTATAGAAGATTATCACTTCAAGTACACTTGAAGTCAAGAAGTTTTCACTCGATTCATATGATTCATCTCAGGCTCTTCAGATATACCTTCTGTTCCGGTGTGATCCGGTAACTTTCGACGGCTTTCTGGATTGTCTTCCTGTGTACCCAGTCCGGGAGGCGTCGTTCTTCCAGATAGGGAAGGGTCGCTTCCCATTGTTTTGCCAGGGCTGTGGCAAGATACCAGGCAATCATCATATTTACATAATATTCTTCCGAACGGACTCCTGCTGCAAGCTCCAGGTATTCCGGCTCAAAAGCCTCGTCCAGATAAAAACTCATCAGCATACCAATCCCATAACGAATCGTATAAGTTTCACCGGAAGCGATCCATCTTCTGATCTCCGACAGAAGTTCTTCTCTGTGCTTCGCAAAACATTTCGGTGCAGGAAGGTCACAGGTCGCCCAGTTATTTATATATGGAAGAAACTTCTTCACTTCGGCAAGACAGGTTTCATAATCCTTGATCCCTGTCACGATCATCATATGCATGTTATTTTCTTCATAATATCGGTGTGGAAGGATCTGCAGAAATTCTTCTGCCTCCGGTGTCTTTGCAAACTCTTTGGTGAATTTACGCAGCATCGGTGTACGGATCCCTATCAGGGTTTCCTTGTCGATCCCCGGCAGAAGTTTACTGTGGAAATTCCTGTACTTCAAATCCTGCATTTCAAATAACTGTTCCTCTAATTTCTCAATATCCAGCATTTCACTGTCTCCTCATATTCTCTATTCTTATCTCACACAACAGGAATCCTGATCTCCGTCACAAACTTGTCCGTATCATTCGTCATTCCGTAATCGATCAGCGTGATCTCCCTGGAAAATCCTGCGATCTTAAGGTCCCATTCCCGTATGTACTCCAGAAGTTTCCTGTAATACTGCGGTGCCGCATTATGCCCTCCGCAGAAACGGATCGACACACATTTCTGCTCCGGAAAAATCTCCGTTTTTCCTTCGTAAATATCTTCCTCATCAAGTCTCAGAAAAACAAGGTCATAACTTTGAAAATCGTCCTTCTTTAATTTTTCTTCTGAAATCCCCACGCCAACTTTGCCTAAGAATGCCAGCGGTTCCTTCTGCCCTTTCTGTAGACGGCGGATAGCCGTTTCCAGATCAAGATACGATTCCGGCTTTAGGGAATCTTTCATCCATGCGATCCTGCATTTCGGTGTACAGACCATTTTTATCTGATCCAGTTCTGAACTCACCGCATCCCGAAGCTGTTCCAGACGGTGATCAATCTTCCCTGCAATGATATCCAACTCCTGTCTTTTTTTCTCGATGATCTCTTTCTGCCGAACCAGCTTCTCCTCCATCACCTGTGTGTCTCTATTATGGAGAAATTCCGCGATCTCCGAAAGCGGCAGATCCAGCACCCGCAGATAACGGATCGTATTCAACACTTCAAGCTGACGGACTCCATAATAACGATAGCCTGTTTTTTCATCCACATACTCCGGTTCCAGAAGTCCCGCCTGCTCATAATGGCGCAGAGTCCCCATGCTGACATGAAAGATCTTTGCCACTTCTCCGATCTGGAGCAGTTTTTTATCCTGCATAATGTCCCTCGTTTTCAGATTTTTTCTTACTGTTCTTACCCTTTTTGCACATGATATACCGCGTCTCATACCATGTCAATCCCCTCGCAGAATATAAAAAACCTCTCTTTCGTACAATCCCTGAGGTATATTTTTCCTGTTTTCTTTATATCTTTAGATAAAAGCCTTTTCGGAGTCTGCCATGCCAAGGGACAAACAAAAAGCTTCTTCCCGGATGGATATGACCATGCTGACCCTGGTGATCCTCCTGACTGTTTTTGGTCTTGTCATTCTTCTCAGTGCCAGCGAATACAATGGCAGAGTCCGTTTCCATGACTCTGCCTATTACTTCAAAAAACAACTCTTCGCCTCTGCGCTTGGACTGGGTGCTATGTATTTTGTTTCCAGTATAGATTATCACTTTTTTGTCCGGCTCGCCCCGGCAGCATATCTTCTTTCCATGCTGCTTTCAACGGCCGTGCTTCTCTTTGGACAGGAGATCAACGGTTCCAGGCGCTGGCTGAATCTCGGTCCTCTTTCTTTCCAGCCATCCGAATTTGCCAAAGTTGCTGTTGTCCTTTTTCTGACCTGGCAGATCGACCGCTCCCGCAAAAAGACGGACGGATTCTGGTTCATGTGCCGGACGATGTTTACCCTGCTTCCCATTGTCGGCCTGGTCGGTTCCAACAACTTAAGTACTGCGATCATCATTCTCGGGATCGGTGTCATTCTGATTTTCGCATCGTCACCTCATTATCTCCAGTTCATCGCTCTCGGCGGTGCAGGCATTGGATTTATCGCCATTTTTCTTGCCGCAGAAAGTTACCGTCTGGAACGCCTTGCGATCTGGCGAGATCCCGAAAAATATGAAAAAGGCTTCCAGACGATCCAGGGACTTTACGCAATCGGAAGCGGCGGGCTTTTTGGACGGGGACTGGGTAACAGTATACAAAAACTGGGCTTCGTACCCGAAGCCCAGAATGATATGATCTATTCGATCATCTGCGAAGAACTCGGTCTCACCGGAGCCGTTCTCCTGATCCTTGTTTTCGGTCTGCTCCTGTGGAGACTCTGCGTGATCTCCATGCACAGTACAGACCTTTCCGGCGCCCTTCTCTCTGCCGGGATCATGGGGCATCTGGCGATCCAGGTCATCCTGAACATTGCCGTTGTCACCAACACGATTCCTAACACAGGGATCACCCTCCCCTTCATCAGTTACGGAGGAACTTCTATCGTATTCCTTCTCGGTGAGATGGGGCTTGCCCTGAATGTCAGTCATCACCGCAGATAAAGCTTATATATAAAGATAAACAACCAATGTCTTTTAGAAAAAAAGTCCTCCCACAAGATAAACCACAAACGCTGCCAGCCATGCAATCACACACTGTCCGATCACAACGCCAACTGCCCATTTGCCGCCAAGTTCTCTCTTAATAGAAGCGATCGCTGCCACACATGGTGTATACAGAAGACAGAACACCAGAAGGCTTGCTGCTGAGAGCGGTGTAATACAGGAAAGTAGTGTCGCTGTATTTCCAAACAAAACAGACAGTGTAGAAACAACACTTTCCTTTGCCATAAATCCTGTGATCAGTGCTGTGGAGATCCTCCAGTCGCCAAAGCCCATCGGTCTGAAGATCGGTGCTGCTACACTTGCCACCATGGCAAGAATGCTGTCTTTGGAATCCTCCACAATGCTGAGATGTGCATTGAATGTCTGCAGGAACCAGATCACAAGCGTTGCGACGAAAATAACTGTAAATGCTCTCTGCAGGAAATCTTTTGCCTTATCCCAGAGAAGATGTCCGACATTCTTTGCTCCCGGCATACGATAGTTCGGAAGTTCCATAACAAACGGAACCGCCTCTCCACTGAACAGTGTCCGGCGCATCAGAAGTGCCATCAGGATTCCCATCACGATCCCGCCAAAATACAGCGCGATCATCACGATCGCTCCATGTTCCGGGAAAAACGCTGCTGTAAAAAATGCGTAGATCGGCAGTTTCGCAGAACAGCTCATAAACGGTGTCAGCATGATCGTCATCTTACGGTCACGCTCTGACGGAAGTGTACGGCTCGCCATAACTCCCGGTACGGTACATCCAAAACCGACCAGCATCGGAACGATACTCCTGCCAGAAAGCCCGATCTTACGAAGCAGTTTGTCCATCACAAACGCAACTCGCGCCATATATCCACTGTCCTCCAGAAGCGAGAGGAAGAAAAACAACGTCACGATAACAGGAAGAAAACTCAAGACACTTCCTACTCCGTTAAACACACCATCGATCACAAGAGAATGAATGACATCACTCACATTCGCCGCTGTCATCCAGCTGTCCATCATATCTCCAAGTGCCGTGATCCCCATATCCAGCAGATTTTGAAGAAATGCTCCGATCACACTGAATGTCAGGAAAAACACAAGTCCCATGATTCCCACGAAACACGGGATCGCTGTATATTTACCTGTCAGGATCCGGTCGATCTTCATACTGCGAAGATGTTCCTTACTCTCTTTTGGTTTGACAACCGTTTCATCACAGACTCTCTCAATAAAGTCAAACCTCATATGCGCGATCGCCGCTGCACGATCGAGTCCACGTTCTTTTTCCATCTGCTTTATGATGTGTTCCAGAGTTTCCTTCTCATTCTGATCCAGCTTCAGGCTGTCCATGATCAGCTGATCTCCCTCTGCCAGCTTCGCCGCTGCAAAACGGACCGGGATTCCTGCTGCCTGTGCATGATCCTCGATCAGATGCATGATCGCATGAAGGCATCGATGAACAGCACCTCCGTCTTCATTTGCATCACAGAAATCTATGATCCGCGGTTTCTCCTGGTATTTCGCAACGTGAAGCGCATGCTCTACCAGTTCGTCAATACCCTCGTTCTTGGCTGCCGAAATCGGTATGACCGGAATTCCAAGCATTTCCTCCATGCGATTGACCAGAACAGATCCTCTATTCTGTCTCACTTCATCCATCATGTTCAATGCAAGGACCATCGGCACATCCAGCTCCATCAGCTGCATGGTCAGATAAAGGTTTCTTTCTATATTAGTAGCATCAACGATATTGATGATTCCCTTCGGATGCTCATCCAGGACAAAATTCCTCGTTACGATCTCCTCGCTGGAATACGGTGACATGGAATAAATTCCCGGAAGATCTGTTACCAGTGTATTGCTTTTGCCACGGATCATTCCATCCTTACGGTCTACCGTAACACCCGGAAAGTTTCCCACATGCTGGCTTGATCCTGTAAGCTGGTTAAACAGCGTCGTCTTGCCACAGTTCTGGTTTCCCGCCAGTGCAAATGTCAATGGTACATGATCCGGCAGTGGATGTTCATCCTTCTTTTCATGGAACTTTCCACCCTCGCCAAGTCCCGGATGCGGTATCGCCTCGGCTGCTTCCTTCTGCAAAGGCGTTGGCTTCTGTTTCGTTTCTTTTGCATCACGGATATTTTCAATCTCAATCTTTTCCGCATCTGCAAGACGCAGTGTCAGTTCATAACTGTGGATACGAAGTTCCATCGGGTCTCCCATCGGTGCATATTTCACCATGGTCACATCACCCTTCGGAATCAGACCCATGTCCAGAAAGTGCTGTCGCAAAGCCCCCTCGCCACCGACAGAGCGAATCGTCGCGGTTTTCCCGATCGGCAGTTCTCTTAATGATGTCATAATCTGCTTTCCTCTTCTTTCCCCTGTTCTTTAGTTCTTTATTGATACTTTTTCTCAGTACGTATGAACTAACCGTATGCTAAATGAGAATATTTGTCAATAGTTATTCTGTAAAAAGTCAAAATATCGTAGTTTTTGGTCAGATTCTCATAAGATTTTTTTCATTCTGACCATTATAATAAAGTACAGAATTTAAGGAGGAATTTCTTATGGAACGTAAATGGTGGCAGGACAAAGTAGCCTATCAGATCTACCCAAAAAGTTTTTATGATTCAAACAATGACGGAATCGGTGACATTCCGGGAATTATACAGAAATTAGATTATCTCAAAGACCTCGGCGTGGATATTATCTGGATCTCTCCATGTTATCCATCACCTTTTGCAGATCAGGGATATGATATTTCGGATTACTATGACATCAACCCTGCATTCGGAACTCTCGAAGATATGGACCATCTTCTTGCCGAGGCAAAAAAACGCGATATGTACATCATCCTGGACCTGGTTGTAAACCACTGCTCTGATGAGCACGAATGGTTCAAAAAAGCCTGCGAGGATCCGGATGGAAAATACGGAAACTTCTTCTACATCGAAGACCGCAAAGAAGGAGAACTCCCGTGCAACTGGAGAAGTTATTTCGGAGGCTCAGTCTGGGAACCGCTCCCGGGACATCCGGACAAACAGTATCTCCACGTCTTCCACAAAAAACAGCCTGATCTTAACTGGGAAAACCCGGAAGTACGCGAGGAAGTTTACAAAAACATCAACTGGTGGCTTGACCGTGGAGTCAGTGGATTCCGTATTGACGCGATCATCAATATCAAGAAAAAACTTCCATTCAAAGATTACCCGGTTGACCGCCCGGACGGACTTTCCAGCATCCACTATATGCTTGAGGATGCAACCGGTGTCGGAGAATTTCTCGGCGAGATGCGTGACCATACTTTCAAACCACACGATGCTTTTTCCGTAGGTGAGGTTTTCAATGAAAAGGAAGAAGAGCTTCCTGATTTCATCGGAAGCAACGGATATTTTTCCAGTATGTTTGATTTCTCCACGACCGTATTCGGCGGAAGTCCAAACGGATGGTACGACCACAAAGAGATCACACCGGAAGATTACAAGGAATGCTGTTTCCACTCTCAGAAACGTATCGGCGATATCGGATATCTGTCCAATATCATCGAAAACCACGACGAGCCGCGAGGTGTCAGCCACTACATTCCTGACGGAGATCTTTCTCTCCAGAGCAAGAAATTCCTGGCTGCCATGTACTTCATGCTCCGCGGACTGCCGTTCATCTATCAGGGACAGGAGATCGGTATGGAAAACCTGACATTCACTTCTATTGACCAGGTGGATGATATCAGTTCCATCGATGAATACCATGTAGCCCTGGATGCCGGCTGCACCGAAAAAGAAGCTCTCGCCTGTGTCTCCAGATACAGCCGTGACAATGCCCGTACACCGGTCCAGTGGGATACCACCGAAAACGCAGGATTTTCCAAAGGTATTCCATGGCTTCCTGTAAACCCGAACTACAAAGACATCAATGTAGAAGCTCAGGTAAACGACCCGGATTCTTTATTCTCTTTCTACAAAGCACTGATCGCTCTGCGCAAAGACCCAGAATACAAAGAAACCATCGTTTACGGTGAACTGATCCCTTACCTTGAGGAACAACACAATCTGATGTCCTATTATCGAAAAGGCGACAAAACTCTCCTGGTTCTCGGAAACTTCCAGAAAGAACCACAGAGTGCAGTCCTTCCATCTGCATACAAAAAAGTACTTCTCAACAACTACCCGGAAGTATCTGTAAGCGGAAATACTGTAACACTTGACAATTATCAGGTTTTGATCCTGGAGCTTTAATATTACCCCCTTAATATTGCTTGTTTATTTATCATCTTTTCTTTCTTCAGGCAGCTCCAGTAATTAAAAAAAAGCCCCCGCGAAGTTTTCCTTACTTCGCAGGGGCTTCTTTAGTATCTGGGTATTTTTTATTTACAGAGTTCTTCTGCCATCTTGTCCAGTTCTTCGATATTTTCATCACTTAAGGAAGACATGATCTTGACTGTATTATCCAGCCAGGTGATATTCTTGCTCTTCTCGAATTTCGCCTGCATAACTTTGGCTGCATTCGGAGCCCAGCTTCCGTTCTCGATCAGACCGATGGTTCGGTTCTGGTAGCTTCTCTCTGTCAGATGATCGATGTATGTCTTCATGAATGGGAAGATATCTGCATTGTAGGTGATGGTTGCAAGAACCAGTTTACCGTAGCGGAATGCATCCTCAACTGCCTCTGCCATGTCATCTCTGGCAAGGTCAAATACAGTAACCTTTGGGCAGCCTTTTTCTTTCAGTTTCTCAGCCAGGATTTCAACAGCTTTCTTAGTATTTCCATAAACGGATGTGTATGCGATCACAACACCCTCATCTTCTACTTTATAAGAAGACCAGATATCATATTTCTCAATATAATGTCCCAGATTCTCAGTCAGGACCGGTCCGTGCAGAGGGCAGATGATCTGGATATCCAGAGTTGCAGCCACTTTGAGAAGCTTCTGAACCTGCGGACCATATTTGCCGACGATACCGATATAATAACGGCGTGCTTCGCAGTCCCAGTCTTCCTCTACATCAAGTGCGCCGAATTTACCAAATCCGTCAGCAGAAAACAGAACTTTGTCTGTACTGTCGTAAGTTACCATAACTTCCGGCCAGTGTACCATCGGAGCAAACACGAAAGTAAGCACATGTCTGCCAAGGGTCAGGGACTCACCATTTCCAACTTCAAGAGTTCTTCCCTCAAGATCCAGATTTCTGAAGAAGTTCTTCATCATGCCAAAAGTCTTGGTATTTGCCACGATCGTTGTGTCCGGATATGCATTCATAAAGTTCTCGATATTTGCTGCGTGGTCCGGCTCCATATGCTGAACTACCAGGTAATCCGGCTTCGCACCATCGAGAACTGCTGCGATATTATCCAGCCATTCCTTAGTAAAATTTCCATCAACAGTATCCATAACTGCGATCTTCTCATCCTTGATCACATAAGAGTTATACGCCATTCCATTCGGCACATCATACTGACCTTCAAACAGGTCTACCTGGTGATCATTTACACCTACATATAAGATATCATTCGTGATCTGCATTGTAATTTCTGCCTCCTTGACTTTTGTCATTTTCATCGTTTCTCCTATTATAGCATCCTTTTTCTGGAAAAGAAACACTTTTAGTTGAATACTTTACTTTTTTTATCTAATTTCGACTCTCTTCGTATTTTAACCGTTTTTACTGTAAAAAATCCGTCGAACGTGGTATGATAGAAATGATCTCCGGAAATATCCCGGAACAGATTATGTGATTTTAGTTTTGGAGGAAATAATCTTGAGAAAACAAATATTAAGTTATCTTGAAAAAAACAGCAAAATGGATTCCAAAGAGATCGCCATTCTGCTTGGCACAGAACCAGATGTTGTCGAAAATGAGATCCGCAAGATGGAAGAAGAAAAGATCATCTGCGGCTACCACACCATGATCGACTGGGACAAGACCAGCTCCGAAATGGTCACTGCACTGATCGAAGTGCGTGTAACACCACAGCGTGGCCAGGGATTTGATTCCATCGCAGAACGTATCTACAAATATCCAGAAGTCCGTTCCGTATATCTGATCTCAGGCGGCTACGATCTGATGGTCATTCTCGAAGGCAAAACCCTCAAAGAAGTTTCCCAGTTCGTAACAGACAAACTGTCCACACTGGATTCTGTCTTAAGTACCGCAACCCACTTCATCCTGAAGAAGTACAAAGACCACGGTACGATCTTCGATCAGAAAATCAAAGACGAAAGGATGCTGGTGACACCTTGAGAAAACTTGTAGCAGACAAAGTGGCAGCCATCCAGCCATCTGGAATACGTAAATTTTTTGACATCGTAAGTGAAATGGATGACGTAATCTCTCTCGGTGTCGGTGAACCTGATTTTGATACTCCATGGCATATCCGCGATGAAGGTATCTACAGTCTGGAAAAAGGTCGTACATACTACACTTCCAATGCCGGACTCCTGGAACTCCGTCAGGAGATCAGCAAATATGTCCAGAACAAATACAAAGTTTCCTACGATCCCAAGAATGAAATCCTTGTAACTGTAGGCGGCAGTGAGGCGATCGACCTCTCCATGCGCGCCATGCTGGAACCTGGAGATGAAGTCCTGATCCCGCAGCCATCCTTCGTTGCATACGAACCATGCGCTGTCATGGCAGACGGCGTGGCGAAATTTATCGATCTCAAAGCTGAGAACGAATTCCGCCTGACCGCTGATGACCTGCGCGCAGCGATCACTGACCGTACCAAGATTCTGGTCATGCCGTTCCCGAACAACCCGACCGGTTCCATCATGCCGCGTAAAGAACTGGAAGAAATCGCCCAGGTTGTGATCGAAAATGATCTCATCGTAGTATCTGACGAGATCTATGCAGAACTGACTTATTACGATGAGCCGCATGTTTCCATCGCAAGCCTTCCTGGAATGAAAGAGCGTACACTCCTTCTGAACGGTTTTTCCAAGACTTTCGCCATGACTGGATGGCGTCTTGGATATGCATGCGGACCTGCTGAACTTATCAAACAGATGACCAAACTTCACCAGTTCGGAATCATGTCCGCACCGACTACCAGCCAGTATGCAGCGATCGAAGCGCTCCGCAATGGAGAATCGGCTGTACAGGAAATGCGTGAGGCTTACAATGGCCGCCGCCGTTACCTGATGCACGCTTTCCGCGAGATGGGACTGGAATGTTTCGAACCTTTTGGTGCTTTTTATGTTTTCCCGTCAATCAAGGAATTCGGTCTGACTTCTGAAGAATTCGCCGAAAGACTTCTTCGTGAAGAACACGTAGCTGTTATTCCGGGATCCGCATTTGGTAAATGTGGCGAAGGATACATCCGTATTTCCTACGCTTACTCTCTCGAGAATCTGAAGCTTGCCATGTCACATCTTCAGAACTTTATCGAGAAATTACGCAGAGAAAAACACTCATAAAAATAACAGGAGCAGCAAAGAATTAATTTTTCTTTGCTGCTCTCATGTTATATACGAACATTCCAAGCGATGCCAGAATGATCAGTCCATATCCTATAAAGCTGTATTTGTCCGGAATTTCGCCAAAAAGGAAAAATCCAAGAAGTGTTGCAAATATGATCTGTGAGTAATCAAAGATCGATATCTTACCCGCCGGTGCATAAGTATACGCCGCCGTAATCGTAAACTGTCCTCCTGCTGCAAACAGACCTGCCATCAGAAGTGTTCCAAGCTGTGTGACTGTCATCGGTACATAATTAAAAATCAGATACGGAAGTACAAACAGACAGGAGCACACGGAAAAATAAAATACAATGATCGGTCCCTTGATCCCATGTGTTCCGAGTACACGCACCATCGTATACGCGATTCCTGCGCCAAGTCCCCCGCAGACTCCGATCAGTGCCGGGATCAAAGCCGTATTCTGAAATCCCGGCTTCACAACAAACAGGCATCCTATAAATGCCAAGAATACGCAGGTCCCCTGTACCGGCGTAATCTTTTCTTTCAGAATCAGAAATGAAAAGATAATTGCAAAGAACGGGGACAGTTTGTTCAGGATAGATGCGTCTGCAACAAGCAGATGATCGATCGCGTAATAGTTACACAGGATTCCCAGAGTTCCAAATGCACATCGCATGATCAGCGGACCCCAATATGCTTTCTGTACCTTCGGCACAACATGATTTTTTGCCAGGATAATGACCGCAAAAAAAGCCGCTACCAGATTTCGGAAGAAGCTCTTCTGAACGGAAGGAAGATCACCCGCCAGCCGGACACTGACATTCATGCAAGCAAAGAAAAATGCCGACAGAATGATCATGACCATTCCCTTTATATAATTTTCCTGTTTCATATGATTTCACCATACCTTTCTCTTTTCCAGTGTTTCTATCATAACACTATTCCTGAGGAAGATACAATAGAGATTCTTTGTAACTGTTCGCAGATAACGATTGTTTTTGTTAATTTCTTTTTCTGCAAAATTATATAGCGATTTCGACATTTTTCGGCTATAATAAAGTCTGTACACACACTTAGAGAGACGCGGCACCTTATTACAACGCTAAAGCCGCCTCAGAACGGAGGAGAATTATTATGGAAATTGTTTGTTTAGACCTTGAGGGCGTACTGGTACCTGAAATCTGGATCGCATTCGCAGAGGAAACCGGTATCCCGGAATTAAAGAGAACAACAAGAGATGAGCCGGACTACGACAAATTGATGAAATACCGTCTCAATATTCTGAAAGAGCACAATCTTGGACTGAAAGAGATTCAGGAAACAATTTCCAAGATTGATCCACTTCCGGGCGCAAAAGAATTCCTCGACAAGCTCAGAGAAATGACACAGGTGATCATCATCAGCGATACCTTCTCTCAGTTCGCAGGACCTCTGATGAAAAAACTCGGCTACCCGACTATCTTCTGCAACTCTCTCGTTGTAGCAGACAACGGCGAGATCACAGACTTCAAGATGCGCTGTGAAAAATCCAAATACACCACAGTCAAAGCCCTGCAGTCTATCGGCTACGATACCATCGCCAGCGGCGACAGCCACAACGACCTCGGCATGATCCAGGCAAGCAAAGCAGGCTTCCTCTTCAAGAGCACCGACGCCATCAAATCCGAATACCCGGAAATCCCGGCATATGAGACTTATGATGAACTGTATGATGCGATCAGGAAAGTAATTGAAGGATAATTCCAGCAATCAACAAATACACTACTGGTGTCTTTTTTATCACAATGCAATAATAAACTCCCCGCCAGATTGTCCCCTCATATATAGAGGTTAGCGATCCGCCGGGGAGTTTTTGTTTCATATTTGTCCAATTCTGTAAATCTTACAGAAACTGGCTGAACTCTATTTTCTCTTCATTCGGTCCTTTGATCGTAAAGAAACGGACGCCATTATCCCAGAATGGAAGAAAATGGATCTCGTCCTGCAGAGTGTTCATATTTTTACCGCAGATTTCCTTATAGACCTGCTCAATATCTGTGACATCGATCGCAACATGCTCAATGGCACCGATTTTTCCTGCTGTATCCTCCGACTCATAAACTTCCATAACCAGATTGTGCATTTTGAGGAAACATACCCTCGCTCCGTCATTCACTGTCTCAAACGCAGCTTCAAATCCCAGATCCTCATAAAACTTTTTTGTTGCATCCATATCCTTCGTAGGAATTCCTACATGCTGGATCCCCGTTGCATAATCTTTCATCCCGGTCGCTCCTTTGCTTTTTCTTCATATTAACAGCTATTCCTGAATTTTTCCAGTACATAAAAAACACCGTTTTCTAAGAAACCGGTGCTTTATTGCAACAAAAAAGCGGGTGATGGGAATCGAACCCACGTATCCAGCTTGGAAGGCTGGTGTTCTACCATTGAACTACACCCGCATCTGTAATGCATTAACTATAATACCACATTTTACAGAAAATGCAAGCAGAATTTTTATTTTTTTATATTTTTATGTTTATACATATAATTCAGCATAACCGTCCGCTGTAAATCTCACTCTTTTAACTCCTGCGTATGAACCAAAGAAGCATAAATACCATCTTTCTGCATCAGTTCTTCATGAGTTCCATTTTCGACAATCTGCCCCTGCTCGATGACAGCAATATTATCCGCATTTTTCACAGTAGACAGCCTGTGTGCAATGATAATCGTTGTTCTTCCAACTGCCAGTTTCTCAAAAGTTTCCTGAATCTTCGCTTCCGTCACACTGTCCAATGCAGAAGTAGCTTCATCAAGAATCAAAATCGGCGGATTTTTCAGGAAAATACGTGCGATAGAAATTCTCTGCTTCTGCCCGCCAGAAAGAAGAACGCCCCTCTCTCCGACATTCGTATCAAAACCTTTTGGCATTTCCATGATGTCATCATAAATCTCTGCCATCTTTGCGGCCCGGATGATCTCATCCATTGTCGCATCCAGTTTCCCGTAACGAATATTTTCTGCAATGCTGTCTGCAAAAAGAAAGACATCCTGCTGCACCACACCAATATTTTTATGCAGAGATTCCTGTGTTGCCTTTCGCACATCCACACCATCAACAGAAATCCTTCCTTCAGTCACATCATAAAACCTCGGGATCAGCTGACTGAGTGTTGTCTTGCCGCCACCCGAAGATCCGACAAACGCAATCGTTTCACCCGGAACAATATGAAGTGAGACATCTTGGAGCACCTCATGGTCACCTTCATAGGAAAATCCCACATGCTCAATATCAATCTTTCCTTCTACCTTCTGAAGTTCTACTGCATCCGGAGCATCTTTCAGCATCGCTTCTGTTCTCATCAATTGCACATATCTATGTAGGCTGGCAGTTCCATTCGCAATCAGTTCCACTGTCGTCGAAAGCTTTCTTACTGGATTCACAAAAGTTGAAACATACAGGCTGAATGTGATCAGATCAATAATATTCAGCTGGTCCGACATAATCAGGGCACCTCCAACTGCAATTACGATTGCTGAAAGAATGCACATAAAAAATTCCATTACTGCATTAAATCGACCCATAGCTCTGTAAAAATCCGCTTTAGAATCGCGATAACTTAAATTTGCAGAGTCAAATTTGTCAAGCTCTTTTTCTTCATTTGCAAATGCCTTTGCAGTACGAAGACCAGAAAGTCCAGATTCAAAATCTGTGTTGATCGCTGCCATTTCTTTTTTTACATTACGAGATGCGTTCTGCATAGAAAAACGGCATTTCCACACAACAATGAGAAAAATCGGAATCGTTACCGCGATCACCAGTGCCAGTTTCCACTGGATCGTAAACATAATGATCAATGCACCTATAATCGTCACCGTAGAAATAAAAATATCCTCCGGCGCATGATGTGCAAACTCTGTAATATCAAAAAGTTCCGATGTGAGCTGGCTCATCAGCTGTCCCACGCGGGCATTATCAAAGTATGCATAACTCAGTTCCTGAATATGCTGAAACAGATCACGCCGAAAATCTGTTTCTATACGCACACCAAATGTATGTCCCCAGTAAGTAATGATATAAGTAAAAACTGACCGCAAAATATAAGCACAGAACACCACCGCCATTACTGTCCAGAATGTTCTCCACGCATTGTCCGGTAAAAGTTTGTACATACACCATCTGGAAATAAACGGAAATGCCAGATCGATCATTGCAATCGCCAGCGCACACACCATATCCAGGAAAAACAGTTTTCTGTGTGGTTTGAAATACGACAGAAAAATCTGCAATTCGCTTTTGTCCTTAAAGTCCTTCTGATTCATTTTTCTTCTCCTGATTAATACTCTACTCCTGCCGCCTCTGTCATCTTCTTCATAAAGAGATGATTAAATAATGCGATCACTCGACCAACACCAAGTACCGCAACCACGGTTCCAATCCCCACTCCAACCAGCTTATGGGCAAAGATCATTCCCACGCTGATCGTAATACAGATATTAAAAAGGTCAAAACAGTTCTTGGTAAAACCAACCGGTTTGTGGATAAAGTCTGCGATCGCCTGTACGATACCGTCGCCTGGATTTGGAATGATACGCATATTCAGAGACATTGCCGCTCCGATTCCCGTACAGATGATTCCTCCTGCCAGAACAAGAAGCTGTAAAGCAAATCCATATGATGGTGCCGGAATCCACGCAGAAAACAGGTTCATGAATCTGGTAAAGATCAGACTCAGCGGAAGCTGCAGAAGATCCATTCCAAGGATAAGAGGAAGCGATTTCCTTGCCGCCGGTTTTAATGCTGCGCTTTCCTTCGCCGCCTCTCTGCGATTCCAGATCGTATGCAGGATCATTTCCACGATCACAAAAACTGTATACAGTACAAATGTCATGTTGCCAAAATTGAAATTCCATATAGTAGAAATACTATAAGATACCGAGATGATCGGCGAAACGCCAAGCCCTGATTTCGTATTCAGAATGATTCCCAACGCCAGGACAAGAAGCCCCACAACGTAGAAGATCACCCGTAAAGTTGAACTCTTTTTCATTTATATCCACTCACTTTCCGGGGATTATCTTAGCACAAAATCCCGCATATATCAAACAAAGATGATATATGCGGGACTGCCCATAGCCACAGAGCCTAGGTTCTTCTTCAAAATCTAAATATATACTTGCATCTTTTGTTCTTTTAGTTTATATTAATACTAGAAACGGGTTTCTGACCATCTGATTTTCCAATCCATGATGGGTATCTCGTTTCTTTTTTTATATTCTGGATATCATACAAATATAGTTTCTCATCTGCCGAGCACCTGACAATAAGCACAGCCTGATATACATTATATTCTACAATTTCTCCCTGCTCATTTGTCACTGGCATTGCAAAGCGTGTATTATAACGATACCAGCCATTTATAGCTCGTTTCTTATGTTTACTTTCGAAATCTCTCTTCCAACGCCTGTCTGTTGCAATTTCAATCATTTGAGGAATCCCTTGTGACATATTTGCCTTTACTTTAGGTAATGCTCCTCTTAACTTGTTTGTATAATTTGATCCTGTATACTCATTAACAAACATCCTGTCAACCGAAATCAAATCTTCCGTTTCCAGTACTTGAAATATATCTCCAATATAACGAATCAAGTACTTCTCTACTTCTTTCCATGAAATACTTCGCTTTCCTTTAAAAATCACCTGAGGAATTACAACAAACTTATGTCCCTCTACATCTCTCGCAACAAGAACTTTATTTGATGATGCCCATTTTCCAGAAGATTCTTCTGTCTTTCTTTCCAAACTCAATTTATCCAATGTATCACACATACCAATTCTTTCCTCCATTTCAGAAATTATTCTTTCATATAAGCCACCTTCTTTAAATACCGTTTCTTAAAGGAATTATCGGAATGTATTTTCACTTTCTGTTTCATCCAGAAAGTTTTATCTTCTGTACAGATAAATAACTTTTCTGCATCGCCCTTTCTTTTTAGCTCTTTATGTTCTAATCTTAACAAAACTTTCTCGTCTGGTCAACGAAACTTTTTGTAAACTCACACAAAAAACCGGGACCCTTTCGGATCCCGGCCATGTATATGTGGGGGAGAATAAGCAATGGAGGTTTAACCTTCGATTGCGATGTAACCATTTTTCTCAACGGCTTTCGGTGCTTTCTTCGGAACGGAAAGTTTCAGAATACCGTCTTCATATTTCGCGTGGATATCTTCCTCGCTGACTGCATCACCAACATAGAAGCTTCTGCTTAAGGTTCCTGCATAACGTTCACGTCTGATGTAATTGCCTTCTTTATCTTTCTCGTCTTTGTCAAGACCTTTAGCTGCTGCCAGTGTCAGATAACCATCTTTCAGCTGAATCTTGATCTCATCTTTCTTAAATCCCGGAAGATCGACATCCAGTTCATAGCTGCCGTCTGTTTCACGGATATCTGTTTTCATCATGTTCTGTGCATGTTTACCATAAAGTGGATTCTTCTTGCCCCAAAACTCATCGTTAAACGGGAAGTTCATCCAATCATCATCAAATAAGTTTTCTCCAAAAATACTAGGCATTAACATAAGTCATCTCTCCTTTTATGATAAAAAATCTATATACAAGTCTTTCGACTGTTGCCTGCAAATCTATATTTAAGGGTACCGCCCGAAGTCTCCGGGCAGCACCACGAGCTTTTTAGCGGTCAGATATTGTCTGACGGGAATCTGATCAAATCAATTACTGATTATTCAATGGTAATATATTTCGGATCATTGGAAACTGGTTTTGCTTCTTTCTTCGGAACAAACAGTTTCAGGATACCGTGTTTGTATTCACCTTTGATGTCTTCCTGTGTAACATCTTCACCTACATAAAAGCTTCTCTCGCATGCTCCTGCATAACGTTCACGTCTGATGTAACGTCCTGTCTTCTTGTCATCCTGTTCTTCATCAAGACCTTTGGCTGCGCTGACGGTCAGATAACCATCTTTCAGAGCTACCTTAACTTCCTCTTTCTTGAATCCAGGTACATCAATTACCAGTTCATAACCTTCCTTGGTTTCTTTGATATCTGTTTTCAGAAGATTCTGTGCTCTGTGTCCATACAGCTTCTTCTCTGCTTTCTTCTCATCTTTGTCATCGTAATAGAACGGTGTAAAGAAATCATCAAATAAACTTTCTCCAAAAATACTAGGCATTAACATAAGTCATCTCTCCCTTTTCTTTATAATCTATATCAACTAAATTGTTAAGTACTGAACCCGGTTGGTATGAAGGATATCTAAGAGATTTTCTTCAATCTTCTTATCTCTTTATCCCTCTTCCTTTGTTCTAGTTGTAATATAACACTTGTTGTTAGCACTGTCAAGAGGTGAGTGCTAATTTTTTGTGAAGATTTTGTGAAGCCTTGATTTTACGGGCTTCACAGGGATTTTTCACTTGCTTTCGCACTCGATTTTCTTGATTTGACCACATTTTTACGACAAATCTTTTGGAAAATATATTCGTCTGATTTTCTTACCACATTTTACGACAACGGCTTCTGGTTTATACCACAGCAGGTACGGTTTCCGGCAGGTTCATTTTAGACATTTCATTCTCCACATGAGACTTTTCTGCAATATGATTGTAGACATTCATTGTAATCTGTGCATCTGAATGTTCTTCGCTCCGCTACGGTCGGTGCTAAACGGATGTCCACCGGACATCCAGCACCCCATCACATACTGCATAACTTTGGGATTGACATTGTTCTCACCCAGTCTGGTACATCCCGTATGACGAAGGGTATGCGATGAAATAGGAGGCATCAGCTCCGGCTCTCGCTTCTCTTCTTCTGCCAGTTTGCTTTCTTTCTTATTATAGGCATTAACAATATTTTTCAGAAAGCTGTTCACTCCCGCCGGCATGATCGGACGCCCATGTTTTGTATTGAAGATGAATCCACTGCGTCCACCGATCTCAACATTACTCTGCAAACCAAGCATCAGATTCAGTTCTCTCTGCTTACGGAACGCATCATATACCATCTGTGTCATAGGAATATCTCTGATTCCTGCATCCGTTTTGGTTTCTGAATCATGGAAACAATATCCTTCATCACCTTCATAATACACAAGCTGTCCACCTACATGGATCTCCCGATTCTTCATATCCACATCTGACCAGGTTAAGCCGATGGTTTCACTCACTCTCAGGCAAGCCCCAAACATAACCTGCATCATTGGAAGATGAGGCTTATACACATTACTCTGTTCAACAAACTTCAGAAGTTTTTCCTGCTGTTCCAGTGTCAGTGCTTCTTTCTCTTTTGCCGGAGCCCCATAATCTCCAAGTGTTCCAGTTACCGGATTCTTACGGATAATCCCGTCTTCCACTGCCAGTTCAAAACTAGGATTCAATAAGCCATAAAGACCTTTGATCGTGCTGTGTGCCAGTCCTTCATCTGACAATGCTGAAAAGAACGTCCTTACGTGAGATGTCTTAAAATCTACAACACGAATATTTCCCAAAGTATTTCGTATACGATAGTCCCACATACGGATATAATTCTTTTTCGTTCTTTCCTTGATATTCTTTGTTGCCATGTATCGCTCAAACAAAGTATTTACAGTCAGCTTCTTGACTGATGCGTCTGTAATAAGCAGATCATCCATATCCTTATTGATCTTCTTTTCCATTTCTCGCAGACTCGCCAGATCAGCTGCATAAACCGAATTACGCTTTCCGGTAATTTCATCCTTGTAGCGATACTCATAACGTCCATCCGGGCGCTGGTATTCACCTGTTTTTAAATTTCTGCCTTTATTATCTTTTCTTGCCATATCAATCATTCCTTTCACTTCATTTTTCGTTATTCGGAATGATTTTTGTCCTGTCGGTATCAGTCATTTACTGCCTGATATCTGCTCACAGATTAACATAATATTTTAAGATTTCCAAGGGTAAATTCCTGCAAAATGCTAATTTTTATTTGCCTGTTTTACAGGAATATTTTTCCCTTTTCCCTTTTCATTCCGAAGGAAAGTTGTTGTATTTTATCCTCTCATCTTTCATTACACTGCCATTGCATCAATATATTTTTTTATCTTATCCACGTTATAAAGAACACGTCTTCCAACAATCACTCTTGCTTCTGCATAGTCTGCAATTTTCTTTGCAGTTACTTCTCCGCAGGATAACATTGCCATTAATCCTTCAATATCTACCGTCAGACGGTTCTCAGCCTTATACTCTGTTGTTTTTCTCATGATGCACATACCTCCTTTCCTCCGTATTCTTCTGCATCACCTCCCAGACAGCGGTTATGCCCGTTGTCAGTACATTTTATTTTGAATTGGACTGCTTACAATGATTTTCCGTTCTGTTCGGCGTGTTGGCTTCCATTCGTATAGGCGGTGTCAACGTTACAGTTGACCTCTATCAGAAATCTTTCTGAATGCTGCCAGCTTCTTCTCAAGCCTACCAGCCGTTGCCGGAGTATCTTTGGCTCCCACATACTACTCTCTGGCACAGCGGTGGAAACCTGTATTATCCTTTAAGCCTCGAAAGGCACCTATACAGCTCATTCAATTTTCAAGGTTCGATAATCAAAAGTTGCACATTTTGTAGGTATACATTTTTGTACCTATTTGATTTAATGCCATTATATTCTTCCTTACTGTCAATGTCAATACCACCGTACATATTTTAGGTGCTTTTTTGTACTCTTTTTCATTGATTTTCTGTTAATTTATGTTATAATATGGACAAATCATTATTCATTCCTTGTTTTCCCTATATTCAATAGAATTTATCAGGACTAATGCAGAGGTGGCTTTATGAATTTTAATATGAAATTAAAAAAAATCCGGACATTCCGGAAAATGACACAAAAAGAATTGTCAGAGAAGATCGGACTGACCGATCAGCATAGAATTGTACAATATGAAAAAGGCGTTCGTGTCCCGAAAAAAGATCTGGTCGATAAAATGGCAAAGGCACTTGATGTCAACCCGTATACACTCTACGATACTGCTGGACGGGATGCTCCTGAAATGATGGAACTGCTTTTCTGGCTGGATGAATTTAATCCGTCTGCATTACATCTGTTTCTTCCCAAGAAATTTCCCGGAGAAAAATGTAATGAAGTAGCTGACACTTCCGTCTACTACCATGATAATGATAACTGGCCTGCTCATGCTCCTGTCTGCATGTGGTTTGATTATGGAGTTTTGAATGGTTTTCTGAAAGAATGGGTGGTTCGGATGGATGAACTGAAATCCGGCAAAATCACCAGAGATGAATATTTTGAGTGGAAAATCAACTGGCCTTATACCTGCGATGATTGTGGTAAGTTTGAGCCTAAGAAGCAGTGGAAAAAAGAATAATATTTCTTCTCAAGACAGACGTGAACTTATTCCCCCCCAAATATGTTCACGTCTGTTTTCACATCCATACATTTATTCTAATTCAAATGTCCCAGTATAAAGCTGATAATCCATTGTATCAGCCTCTGCTTATCTCATTGACAATATGATGAAAAATAAAAAACTGGCAGTATCAACTATAATTTTCTTTATAGCAATCCAATAAATTATTGCACATAATTACACGAATGAAACCACCCTATGCAGTCCTTTGGACGAATTGTTAAAAATCCTTTTGAAATAGCTGATGGTAATTCCGATGC
>CAKRXU010000020.1 GCA_934424575.1 uncultured Blautia sp. | reverse complement strand
AGAAATTCATCGCAGTGACTTCCGAGTTCTTCCATTACTTCAAGAGTTACCGGTACATCAGTGAATTTCTGCCAGCGGTCTGTGACGATGAAGTACTGGTCATCTTTTTTGCGGCAGCTGAGATCAAGTACGAGATGTTCTTTACCTGTTGCCTGCTCCATCTTCGCAAGGTTTTCCCAGGAAAGTCTGCCATCTTTAAACACATAGGAAGTGACGATCACATGGCTTGCACCTGCGTCCAGATAATCCTGTGCGTTTTCCGGGCAGACGCCGCCGCCGATCTGAAGTCCTCCCGGGTATGCTTTCAGAGCCTTAAGTGCCTGGTTTCTGGTAGCTTCATAGTATTCCGAATCTTTTCTATTCAGAAGAATGACATGCCCGCCTTTCAGTCCGGCGTTTTTGTATAATTCTGCATAAAAAGCCGCGTCCTGTCCGGATACGAAGTTTTCTTTTGCCTGATTTCCGGCATCCTTGAGGCTGCCGCCTACGATCTGTTTTACTTTTCCATTATGTATGTCAATGCATGGACGAAATTTCATAATCTGTTTCTCCTTTGTCAATCAGATAGTGCTCCACTGGCACTTTCTTAATATTGTCAAAACCCCCGGATTCTGAGGGATCCAGGGGTTTTGCATAATCCTGTTCAGGCTTTCCTGAGGATATAATAATATGGTTTTCTGTTTCATGCAAGCGTTTTTACTTTATCGTATTAAATTAATAAAACAGGAAGGCTAAGATCTTATCGTCCTTCTACGGCATTTCCAACGGCATCGCCGACATCTTCTACCGCGTCACCGACACCATCACCGAGATCTTTGACCCCGTTTCCAAGTGCACCGGATACAGTACCGTCGTTGTTGTCTGCATTATTATTCACATTTTCTGTATTGTTTCCTGCTGTTCCGGTTCCATTTTCTGTCACGGTTCCGTTATCCCCGGTTCCTTCTGACATGGTATCGCCATTGTCTATCGCAGCATCATCTGCGCCGGAGTTTGCGTCTGCATTGTTTCCATTGACATTGTCATTTGCCGTATTATCGTTGGCATTATCATCCGCATTGTCGCCCATCATATCATTTTCTTCCGTCACAGTTCCGGTCTCATCTGCTGCGTTATTATTGTTTCCACAGGCAGTCAGCATTCCAAGTGTCATGATAAGCAATGTACCTGTCAGGATCCCTTTGAATTTTTTCATTGTCATTCTCCTTTACCATGGATTTTATCTTGTGGTAATAATATGTACCGGATTTCAAGATCCTATGCTGGAAGAAAATGGAAAAAGGCATAAACACCTTACGATGCTTATGCCTCTGAAAATACAGTTTCGTTATAATGATCAGCCCTCGATCACGTCAGCCATGTCATATCTTCCTGCCGGTTTGCCTGCGAGGAATTTGGCTGCCTCTACTGCGCCCTTGCCAAAAACAGCTTTGGAATATGCAGTATGCTTGAATTCAATCACTTCATCCGGGCCTGCGAAGATCACTTCGTGGTCACCTACGATGGTTCCGCCGCGGACTGCGGAGATACCGATCTCCTTGTCGTCACGCATCTCGCGCTTCTGGCTTCTGTCATAGACATAGTGATACTGGTTATCCATAGCTTCGTTAAGGCTGTCGGCGAGTGCCAGAGCTGTACCGCTCGGTGCATCCACTTTGAGACGATGATGACGCTCTACGATCTCCATGTCAAATCCTGCTGTTGCAAGAACTTTGGCAGCATCCTGGATCAGTTTGAGCAGGGTGTTGATGCCAAGGGACATGTTTGCGGATTTGAGGACAGGGATCTTCTTTGCTGTCTCCTCTACCTTGGCAAGCTGTTCTTCGGAAAGTCCTGTTGTGCAGAGTACAACCGGAAGGTTACGCTCTACGCAGAAATCCAGCAGTGCATCTGCTGCCTTGGCTGAAGAAAAGTCGATCACTACATCTGCCTCTGTCTGACATGCTTTGATATCTGTGAATACCGGATATGTGGTGTTTCCTTTATCTGCAATATCGATTCCGGCAACGATCTCTGCATTTGCATCCTTCGCAACCAGATCAGAGATTACCTGACCCATATGTCCACAGCATCCGTGCATAATAATTTTTACCATAATCTTAGTTTCCTCCGGGGTATCTTAGGCAAGTTTGATTCCAAAATCTTTCATTGCTTTGATCAGTGTTTCCTTGTTTGCTTCTTCCATCTCGCAAAGCGGCATACGAAGCGGTCCTACGTTCATTCCCATAAGGTTCAGAGCAGTCTTGACCGGGATTGGGTTTACTTCGCAGAAGAGTGCATTGATCAGCGGGATCGCATTGATCTGGATCTTGGCAGCTCCCTTGGTGTCTCCCTCAAGGAATTTCATTACCATATCATGAGTTTCCTTCGGTGCAACGTTGGAAAGTACGGAGATAACACCCAGTCCACCCAGCGAAAGGATCGGAAGTACCTGATCGTCGTTTCCGGAATACAGTTCCAGGTCTTCGCCAGCCAGAGAAACTGTCTTGGCGATCTGGGAAAGGTCTCCACTTGCAGCCTTAAGACCTACGATGTTCTTGACATTCTTAACAAGCGTGGCAACAGTTGCCGGCTGAAGATTACATCCTGTACGGCTCGGAACGTTGTACATGATGATCGGTGTCTCCGGTACTGCGTTTGCTACTGCAGTATAGTGAGCGATGAGTCCCTTCTGAGTTGCCTTATTATAATAAGGAGTTACTACCAGCAGAGCGTCTGCTCCGTAGGATGCTGCTTCCCTGGACATCATGATCGCAGTGTCTGTGCAATTAGAACCTGTTCCTGCGATGACCGGAACACGTTTGTTTACTTTGTCAATTGCAAATTTGATAGTTTTGAGATGCTCTCCATGTGTCATGGTTGCAGACTCACCTGTGGTACCGCAGATGATGATCGCATCTGTGCTGTTGGCAATCTGATACTCGAGCAGTTCTTCCAGTTTGTCGTAGTTCACCTTTCCGTCTTCATACATAGGGGTAACGATCGCTACACCTGCACCTTTAAAAATTGCCATTTGAACTCCTCCTTTATTCTTCTGTAATTTAATATATTCGTAACTGTTCAGTCTCTTCACAATTACATTTATTTGATTATCTGCCGGATGCTCACTGCTGTTCGCAGGAGTGATGGACTTCCTCGGAATTCAGCGTGGTTATTGTATCCACATAAGGCTTAAGTTCCTCTGGGAAATTCCAGCCGGTCATTACTATATGCATGGACTCGTCCTTCTGTTTCAGAATGTCTGCAATGGCATCTGCCGTGACGATCCCACGATCCAGAAGTCCCAGAATCTCATCAAGCAAAAGAAAATCGCATTCCTGTGTCACAACAACCTTACGGGCAAAATTCAGTCCGTTGAGGATATTGGAGCGCTCCTCTGCTTTCTCTTCCTCGGTGAGCTGTTCATAACAGCAGTCCCTCTTTTCAAAACGGAAAATCTTGAAATCCAGATCATCTATATCCTCCAGAAAATCCAGCGAACGCTTCTCACATCCCTTCAGGAACTGGATGACGATCACACTCTTGCCCTGTACCGCTTCACGGATGCTCTGTCCGATCGCGAGTGCGGTCTTGCCCTTTCCGTTTCCACAGTATACTTCTGTTAATTCTCTTTCCATAAATACTTCCTCTTAACGTTGGTAAAACTAATCCTTGCATTAATGTTTTTATCTTACCTCAGTTCCGACAAAAAAGCAAGCTGTATCTGTTCTCCGGGCGTTTCCCAAGTATTTCCTAATCCACGTACTCTAGCTTGCTCACGGATACTTCATATGCAATACGCTTCTCGGACTGGTTTTCACCGATACGCTTCATATATTCTCTGCTCTGGATCCTGCCCCACAGAAGTACATGTCCACCTACTGCAAATGCCGAAGCATATCGTGCATTCCTGCCCCAGCAGATGCATGGTATGTAATCCGACTTTCCATAAGGTCTGTTCACCGCCAGCAGGATGTCTGCGATTTCCCTTCCAAGAGGTGTCTTGCGATAGACCGGAGGCTTGCAGATAAATCCATCCATAAAGATCTGGTTCACTGGAATATTTTCATCGTCATCTTCCACAAACTTCACTTCACGTGCAAAAACAGAGAGCACCAGACGATTGTGCTTCTCCTCATGACGGTTATAGGAGCGAAACTGTCCATGGATCTCAATATACTCTCCTATATAATCCTGTGTAACATCGATCAGTCGCTCTGACACCATGACCGGGATCCTGTCCTCAGAATCGCTCAGACGCTTGACGATCAGCTCCATTGTATAAAACCCTTCTCCAAACACCAGATGACTGAATGTAAAACCGGTAGCAATTTTCCCCATGATCGATACCTGATTGTTTTCAATGATTTTGTCTGCCATAAATAGTTCTCCTTCCTCTTTGGGTATTTTGTTTTTTATAGAACTATGAATATGAAGACTTATGCCGATTTAGAACTACTTTTAAAAAAAATTTTTCTCAACACCTTGTAATCTGCGAAAAATGTGGTAAACTGGAATGTCGTATCATGGAAAAAACACATTAATATAGAAGAAAAAAGAAAGGATTTCGATTTTTATGAATATCAAACGCGAAGATGTACGCAACGTAGCCATTATCGCCCATGTCGATCACGGCAAAACCACCCTGGTAGACCAGCTTCTGAAGCAGAGCGGTGTATTCCGTGAAAACCAGGAAGTTCAGGAACGTGTCATGGACTCCAATGACATTGAGCGTGAGCGCGGAATTACTATTTTGTCCAAGAACACTGCTGTCCACTACAAAGGAGTAAAAATCAACATCATCGATACCCCAGGCCATGCAGACTTCGGCGGCGAAGTAGAGCGTGTATTGAAAATGGTCGATGGCGTTATTCTTCTGGTAGATGCTTTTGAGGGTGCTATGCCTCAGACTAAGTTCGTTCTGAAGAAAGCTCTGGAGCTGAACCTGCACGTTATCGTCTGCATCAACAAGATCGACCGTCCGGAAGCACGTCCTGATGAAGTTATCGATGAAGTTCTGGAACTTCTTATGGACCTTGAAGCTTCTGACGAGCAGCTTGACTGCCCGTTCCTGTATGCTTCTGCCAAAGCAGGCCATGCAGTTCTTGACCTCGCAGATACACCGGAGAATATGGCTCCGCTGTTTGAGACTATCCTGAAATATATCCCGGCTCCGGAAGGTGATCCGGAAGCTGACACACAGGTTCTTATCAGCACCATCGACTACAATGAATATGTAGGACGTATCGGTGTAGGTAAAGTAGAGAACGGTAAGATCGCAGTAAACCAGGAGCTTACCCTTCTGAACCATCATGACCTTGACAAACGCAAGAAAGTCAAGATCAGCAAGCTTTATGAATTCGACGGACTGAACAAGGTTGAAGTTAAAGAAGCATCTGTAGGTTCCATCGTAGCGATCTCCGGTATCGAAGATATCCATATCGGTGATACTCTCTGCGGCGGCGACAACCCGGAAGCAATTCCATTCCAGAAGATCTCCGAGCCTACGATCTCCATGAACTTCCTCGTAAACGACAGCCCGCTTGCAGGACAGGAAGGTAAATACATCACTTCCCGTCATCTGCGTGACCGTCTGTACCGTGAGCTCAACACAGATGTCAGCCTTCGTGTAGAAGATACTGAGACAACAGAGTGCTTCAAGGTTTCCGGACGTGGTGAGCTTCATCTCTCCGTCCTGATTGAGAACATGCGCCGTGAGGGTTACGAGTTCGCAGTAAGTAAACCGGAAGTTCTGTATCACACAGACGAGCGTGGCAAGAAACTTGAGCCAATGGAAATCGCTTACGTTGATGTTCCGGAAGAATTCTCCGGTACAGTTATCCAGAAACTGAGCGAGCGTAAAGGTGAGCTCCAGGGAATGAGCACAGCCAGCGATGGTTCTGTCCGTCTGGAATTCCACATCCCGTCCCGTGGACTGATCGGTTTCCGTGGAGAGTTCCTTACCTCTACCAAGGGTACCGGTATCCTCAACACAACCTTCGATGGATACGCTCCGTACAAAGGAGATTTCCAGTACCGTAAACAGGGATCCCTGATCGCATTCGAAGCAGGTGAAGCTGTTGCATACGGTCTGTTCTCCGCACAGGATCGTGGAACACTTTTCGTCGGACCTGGCGAAAAAGTATACAGCGGTATGGTCATCGGACAGAATGGTAAAGCTGAGGACATCGAACTGAATGTCTGCAAGACCAAACATCTGACCAATACACGTTCCTCTTCCGCTGACGAAGCTCTGAAGCTGACACCGCCTAAGGTTCTCAGTCTTGAGCAGGCGATCGAGTTTATCGACCAGGATGAGCTTCTTGAGGTTACACCATCAAGCCTTCGTATCCGTAAGAGAATTCTCGACCCTAGAGAAAGAAAACGTGCTGCATTCCGTAAGCAGTAATTAACAGTAAATAAAAGAATCGCCCTGAGCCGTAATAATAACGGCTCAGGGCGATTTTATTTTGTAAAGATCGTTGCGATCATCGGCGATCACACCTGGAATTTACTTGATTCCCAGTTTTCGATATAATGCTGCTTTCACCTCATCTGCAGCAAAAGCTGTATCTACTGCATTCTTCATCAGGAGCGGGATTTCTTCATCCTGGATCCCATAGGTTCTCTGGACGAAATCCAGTTCTTTTGTCAGATTTGTGTTACTGACTGTCCGATTGTCCGTATTGATCGATACTTTCAGTCCTGCATCCAGAAACTCCCGGAGCGGATATTCTGCGGTGCTGTTGACTGCTTTTGTCTGGAGATTGCTGATCGGGCACACTTCGATTCCGATGTTTTTCTCTGCAAGTTCTTTCTGAAGTTCTTTATGTCCGCGCATGGCGATGCCATGTCCGATCCTCTTTGCTCCAACCTGCACAGAATCTATGATATTCTGAGGATTTCCACATTCTCCTGCGTGAAGCGTAAAAGGTATCCCCAATTTCCCCACTTTTGTAAACAGTTCCATGAACTCTGCCATCGGATACGCTGCCTCTGCTCCAGCAAGGTCTGCCCCACATACACCGGAGCCAAAATATTCTCTTGCAGCCTTGAGCATGCGGTAATTCTCTTCCTCGCTGTGATGACGCATCGCGCAGGTGAGCACCCCGTACTCTACTCCGAAATCTTTCCTGCCACGTTCCAGTCCGCGAAGAAGTGCTTCGATCACTTTGCTGCAGTTCATATCCTCTGTCTCTGAGAACAGCGGGGCAAAACGGATCTCTGCATAGCAGACATTTTCCTGGCTCATGCTGCGAAGTACATCATAACCGGCTTCCGCAAGTCCCTGTTCGTCCATGAGGCATCGGCCCGGGAGGTCAAATTTCTCAAGATATTCCGCAAGACTTGTACAGTCATCAGAAACGGTAAGTTCTTCCTGACTGACTGGTCTTCCAAGTCTTTTTTGTATAAATTCTCTGCTCAGAGAGCCGTCCAGATGACAGTGCAGCTCAATCTTTGGCAGTTGTTTCAGTTCTTCTTTTGTCATTTTTATTTTCCTTTATTTACAGTTTTTTTCTTCAAAAGCTGAACTTTCGTTTCAAGAAGTTTCTCTTTGGAAAGTTTCGGTTCAGAATGTTTTTCCTTCGGTGGTTCCGGCTTGTGGAAATTATCGTCATATTCTTCCCGCATGTCCTGTCTGTGATTCTTCTGGAGTCCTCTGTTTGTCAATTTCCGGATGATATCATAAATAACTCCAAAAAGAGGAACTGCAATGACCATTCCCACGATTCCCCATAATCCGCCAAACAACAGAATGGAAAACAGTACCCAGAAACTGGAAACGCCTGTTGTATTTCCAAGGATCTTCGGTCCGATGATATTTCCGTCCACCTGCTGAAGAACCACGATAAAGATCAGGAAATACAATGCATGCCACGGATTGTCCAGAAGAAGCAGCAATGCACATGGGATCGCACCGATAAAAGGTCCGAAAAATGGTATAATGTTGGTCACACCGATTACAACGCTGATAAATGCGGCAGACTCAAAGCCCATCAGTGTCGTACCCACAAAGCAGATCACACCGATGATCGCAGAGTCAATGATCTTGCCAACAAAAAATCCGTTGAACATCTTGTCCGTATAACGGACTTCTTCCTCGATGAGCTTCGCCCATTTGTTCGGGAAGATACCATACAGAAGAAGTTTCGCCTGTGCACCGAACAATTTACGGCTGGCAAGGAGATATACTGCAATCAAAAATCCAAGGAACATGTTCTTGAATACGCTTAAAACTTCGATCAGCTGTACTGTAATGTTATTGAGAATACCCTGGATCGTCTGCATCATACTGGAGTTGGCATTCAGGATATCATTCAGCCCGCTCTCGATCTGAGATGCAAAATGATTGAAATATGCCTGCAGCTGCGGCTGATCTGTAAGGATCTGGTCTATCATGCGGTTGCAGTACGCAAGTCTGGATGGAAGGATACGGATGATCTTGATCGTACTGTTCCAGACCTGTGGTAAGATCAGCAGAATCAGCAGTACTACGATCGTTACCGCACATATGATCGCTATTGCAATAGAAAGGAACTTCATTCCTTTTTTCTGTTTTTCAGTTGCATTTGGAAACCATTTGAGGAATCTGGCATCCATCCGGTTGCACATCGGTGCGAGAATATATGCGATCAGTGCACCATACAGGAAAGGTTTCAGGATATTAAAGACTCCTCGGATTCCTGCCGCAATATTCTGGCTCTGGTTCAGGATATATGCGATCGCAAATCCAAACGCCAGGACTGCCGCACCTGTGATTCCAAGTTTCACGTATTTTGTGTTTTCATTCTGTTTCAATAATCATGCCCCCTGAAGCGAAATGCTTCCTTTGTTTCACATAAGATGTATGTGATTTTTGTTTTATTTTACCATGGTTGTTGGTGTTTATTGTAACATTGGTATTCTTTCTTTTCAACACACATATTCTTAATTTTGTGTCATTATTCACTCCGTTCACAATAACTATCCTGTTACCCTATAAAAGCAACTGCCCCGGCACTACGTTCCTGTAATGCCGGGGCAATCGCCGCTTATATTATTTATATTTTATGGAAGAAAATTGTTTTAATTATTTACCATAATATGCTTTCAGGTAGATCTCTTTGAGTTCTGCGATGAGTGGGTATCTCGGGTTTGCACCAGTACACTGGTCGTTGAATGCCTGCTCGCTCATCTCATCAAGAGTCTCAAGGAAGTATTTCTCATCTACGCCGTAATCTTTGATGGTTGGTTTGATCTCGATGATCTTCTTGAGTTCTTCGAGTTTCTCCAGAAGTTTCTCAAATACTTCTTTGTCGTCTTTTCCTGTCAGTCCTACGAAACGGCCAACCTCTGCGTAGCGAGCCAGTGTCTTCGGATACTGATACTGCGGGAAAGTACCCATCTTAGTCGGAACTTCTGCTGCATTGTAACGCATAACATCTGTAAGTACCAGAGCGTTTGCGATACCGTGCGGGATATGATGGAAAGCACCCAGTTTGTGAGCCAGGGAGTGGTTTACTCCGAGGAATGCATTTGCGAATGCCATACCAGCCATGCAGGAAGCGTTTGCCATATGATCTCTTGCCTCTACATCGTTTCCGTTTCTGTATGCTCTTGGCAGATAATCAAATACCAGTTTGATCGCACGGAGTGCAAGACCGTCTGTGTAGTCAGAAGCCATCATGGATACATATGCTTCAAGAGCATGTGTCATAACATCGATACCGGAAGCACTTGTCAGTCCTTTTGGTGCGCTCATCATGTTGTCTGTATCTACGATCGCCATATCCGGTAACAGTTCGTAGTCAGCCAGAGGCCATTTGATTCCTGTTTCTTTGTCTGTGATGATGGCGAAAGGTGTTACCTCAGAACCTGTACCGGAAGATGTAGGTACGGCGATGAAGTAAGCTTTTTTGCCCATTTTCGGGAATGTGTAGATTCTCTTACGGATATCCATGAAGTCCATTGCCATATCATCGAAGTCTGCATCCGGGTTTTCGTAGAGAACCCACATGATCTTACCAGCATCCATTGCGGATCCACCACCCATTGCGATGATGCAGTCCGGTTCGAATGCACGCATTGCTGCAGCACCTGCTCTTGCAGAAGCGAGGGACGGATCTGGTTCTACATCAGAGAAGCATGTATGAACGATTCCCATTTCGTCAAGTTTGTCTTCGATCTTCTTGGTGTATCCATTCTTATAAAGGAAGGAGTCAGTTACGATGAAGCAGCGTTTTTTGCCCATTACGTTTTTCAGCTCATCAAGAGCAACCGGCAGGCAGCCTTTTTTGAAGTAAACTTTTTCCGGGGTTCTCATCCAGAGCATGTTCTCTCTCCTCTCAGCAACAGTCTTGATATTGATCAGGTGTTTAACACCAACGTTTTCAGATACAGAGTTTCCACCCCAGGAACCGCATCCAAGTGTCAGAGACGGAGCGAGTTTGAAGTTGTAGAGATCTCCGATACCACCCTGGGAAGATGGAGTGTTGATCAGGATACGGCAGGTCTTCATTGCTGCTGCATGTTTTGCCATCTTTTCTTTCTCATTTACGTTGATGTACAGAGAAGATGTATGTCCATATCCACCGTCAGCTACCAGCTGTTCTGCTTTTGCGATAGCTTCGTCGAATGTTTTTGCCTTGTACATTGCAAGTACAGGAGAAAGTTTCTCGTGTGCGAACTCTTCGCTGATATCTACAGATTCTACTTCACCGATCAGGATCTTGGTTTCTGCCGGAACAGTAACTCCTGCCATTTCAGCGATGGTAGCTGCTTTCTGTCCAACGATCTTGGCGTTCAGTGCGCCGTTGATCAGGATTGTTTTTCTTACTTTTTCGATCTCGTCTTTCTTAAGGAAGTAGCATCCTCTGTACTGGAACTCTTCTTTTACTGCTTTGTAAATGCCTTCAAGAACAGTTACGGACTGCTCAGAAGCACAGATCATACCATTATCAAATGTTTTGGAATGGATGATGGAGTTTACTGCAAGACGGACATCTGCTGTGTCGTCGATGATAACCGGTGTATTTCCGGCTCCAACACCAAGTGCCGGTTTTCCGGAGGAGTATGCTGCTTTAACCATTCCAGGACCACCTGTTGCAAGAATGATGTCAGCTTCTTTCATTACGAGGTTTGTAAGCTCAAGGCTTGGTACATCGATCCAGCCAATGATTCCTTCCGGAGCACCTGCTTTTACTGCTGCTTCAAGAACAACTTTGGCAGCTTCGATAGTGCTTCCTTTTGCACGTGGATGTGGGCTGATGATGATTGCGTTTCTTGTCTTCAGAGCGATCAGGGTTTTGAAGATTGCTGTGGAAGTCGGGTTTGTTGTCGGGATAACTGCTGCGATCAGACCGATCGGCTCTGCAATTTTCTTGATTCCATAAACCGGATCTTCTTCCAGTACACCACAGGTCTTAGTGTTTTTGTATGCATTGTAGATGTACTCTGCTGCATAATGGTTCTTGATGACTTTATCTTCTACGATACCCATTCCTGTTTCTTCAACGGCTGCTTTTGCAAGCGGGATACGGGCTTTGTCTGCTGCTGTTGCGGCTGCTTTGAAGATCTTGTCTACCTGCTCCTGAGTATAGGTAGCAAAAATTTTCTGAGCTTCTTTCATCGCAGCGATCTTGGCTTCAAGTGCCTCTGGAGTGTCGATAATTGCCGGGATGTGGGTTTCTTTCTTTGCCATTTCTGAATCCTCCTGTTTTCCTCTTGTGATTTGATTCTTTCTGGTTTTAGTAGTGTGTTTGATGGTTGTATGTGTTAATGAATTAACGTTAATTATTTATCAATCTTGCTGATGAGGCTATTATATTAGATTGTTAATCATTTGTCAATATATTTTAACCACCTAAAAAATCCACTAAATCCCTTTTTATTTATTCTTTTTATGCAATTTACACAACTATACCCGGGGCATTTTTGTATGTATTTATTATATTTTATGGTTACTTATTTTGCAATTTATTTTTATATGGTATTTTATATAAGTTTTCTTTGTTTTTCTCTGTACAAATTAGTTATTTTGTATATAATGGAATAATACACCAGAATATATTGTCATATTCCTATTTTATCCTGCATAGATTAGAGGATAAGAGATGACACAGAACTATTCCCTGTTCTGCGATTCCCTTCTGTTTTACTTTCTTTTAACACGATCAATCTACAGATTTATTATTGAAGGAGTATTCTAATGGGAAGCGGTAATGCAATACGGGTAACAGAACCAGAAACATTCACACTGATACAATTAGAGGAAGAAAGACAGAAATTGAAAAAGAAAGAACTATTAAAGAATATGCTGACCGACAGCGAGTTCAGCATCCAGGGACAATGTGCCATCAATCTTATGATGACCAAGATCGATATCATCAACACTTTTCTGCTGATGAAGACCGGACGAAACTACATACAGATGAAGACCGGACGACTCAAGAGCTACGACAGTGTCTGCAAGAAAATGCAGAAAAAAGGCCTCGATATGAATTTCGCGCAGGCAGTGGAGAAGATCAACGACCTGATCGGGGTCCGTGCTGTGTGCGCTTATGTGGACGATATCTACAAGGTGGCTGACCTGATCCAGAAACAGCAGGACATCCGCATCATCAAGATCAAGGACTATATCAAGCAGCCCAAGAAATCCGGCTATCAGAGCCTGCATCTGATCCTGGAGATCGCAATTCCATTCCAGAATGAGGATCAATGGGTCAAACTGGAGCTTCAGCTCCGGACGGCTGCAATGGATTACTGGGCAAACCTCGACCACCAGCTCCGTTATAAGAGAGGCCAGCGGCAGGCTGCCGTTATCAATGAGGAACTGCAGCAATGTGCCTCTATGATCAGCCAGCTCGATCAGAAGATGCTGGCGATCCGCAAGAAAATTGATAAGATCTGATATAATGCCATGTAAACGTAGACAGGAGCCTCTGCCTTGTATTTCTACAAGAGGGGCTCCTGTTTTTGTGGTTTTATCTAAAATCCTGTATAAATAGTGTTTTATATTGTTATTTTTTTGTCATTCTTTTGTTGTTTCATGTGGATTATTTGCCCAGTCCATACTCCGCAGCCAGTTTCTTAAACTCCGGAAGGGAATTCTGGATCGTCTCATAGGAAACACAGTATGCCAGTCTCACATATCCCGGGCAGGCAAAGGAACTTCCCGGAACCATGAGGATATTGTATTTCTTTCCGGCCTCGCAGAACTGTTTCTCATCTGCGATCGGAGACTTCACAAACAGATAAAAAGCTCCCTGCGGTTTGATGCATTCAAATCCACATTCTTTGAGTCCATTGTAAAGCGCCAGACGGTTTCTGTCATAAGCAGCTACATCTACTTCTGCATCCACACATTTCTGGATGACTTTCTGCATCAGGGACGGGGCATTGACGCTTCCAAGTACACGGTTTGCGATCGCTGCTGCTGTGATGACTGTTGCGCTGTCTTCCAGCTCATCCGGAATGACCAGATAACCGATACGCTCACCTGGCAGAGACAGGGATTTACTGTAGGAATATCCTACAACCGTATTCTTGTAGTATTTCGTCAGATACGGAACTTCTACGCCGTCATAAGCCAGTTCTCTGTATGGCTCATCAGAGATCAGGTAGATCACAGAACCGAACTCCTGCTGTTTTTTCTCAAGGATTGCTGCAAGTTCTTGGATCGTCTCCTCAGAATAAACGACACCTGTCGGATTGTGCGGTGTGTTTACGATCACTGCACGGGTATTGGCTGTGATTTTTTCTTCCAGCTCCTTAAGATTCGGCTGGAAGGTCTCTGTGTTCGGCGAGATTTCCACAAGCATGCCGTCGTAGTTACGGACATATGCACCATATTCCAGGAAATACGGTGCAAAAACGATCACTTCCTCTCCAGGATTCAGGATCGTTTTGAGGATCACGTTCAGGCCACTGGCAGCACCAACAGTCATGATCAGATTATGTGCAGAAAAAGCAGTTTCGAAACGACGGTTCAGAGACTGTGCGATCGTCTCTCTGACATCCTCGAACCCGGCGTTACTCATATATCCATGAAGGACAGTCGGTTCTTCATTGTTTACAAGATCTATGATTGCTTCGCGTACACAGTCCGGTGCCGGAACGCTTGGATTTCCAAGGCTGAAGTCATAGACTTTGTCCGCACCGTACTTTGCCCGGAGACGGTTTCCTTCTTCGAACATCATACGGATTGCTGAATTGTTCTGTACGAAAGGTTTCATTTTTTCTGCTATCATAATACTTGTGCCTCCTCTTAATTCTTATTGTTTGCGATACTTACGGATTGTTCCGTGGTATCTTATTTCTTTTTGCTGTGTCCGAATGAGATCCATCCTGTCAGTGCCAGCATGGCAATACCGACGATCATCCATGGGATCAGATAAGCATTTCCCTTTGGCTGGAACATGTCATAGTAACCTTTGAGATAAATGATCGCTACAACGACCGGGATCACCCACAGCATGTAATTTCTGATGAATGCCGGGAATTTCGCTCCTTTTCCTGTGTTGGCTTCTCTCAGGAAATTCTTCCATCCCCATCCGTTCTTAGATGTACAGAAGATCACGAAGATCACTGATCCAAGCGGCAGGATGTTATTTGAGATAATAAAGTCCTCAAGATCCATGATGTTTGTTCCCTCACCGAGGATCTGGATTCCGGACCACGGTCCGAAACCAAGGATCGCCGGCATGGAAAGTACAATGATCAGGACGATGTTAAACAGAACCGCTTTGTTACGTTTCCATCCCCACAGGTCCATTGCAAAGGACAGGATATTCTCGAATACCGCGATAACGGTAGACAGTGCCGCAAAGGACATAAACAGGAAGAACAGTGCTCCCCAGAGTCTTCCACCCGCCATCTGATTGAATACGTTTGGCAGAGTGATGAACACAAGTCCCGGACCGGCACCAGGTTCCACACCAAATGCAAAGCATGCAGGAATGATGATAAGTCCTGCCATCAGCGCTACAAAAGTATCCAGGATCAGGATGTTGATGCTTTCTCCTGCAAGGGTACGTTCCTTACCCATGTAGCTTCCGAAGATCTCCATCGCTCCGATACCGATACTCAAAGTAAAGAATGCCTGTGACAGTGCCCCAAAGATTACATTTCCAATTCCTGCCTCGCGGATATTGTCAAGATTCGGTACAAGGTAGAATTTCACACCTTCCATTGCTCCATCCAGTGTTACGGAGTGAACTGCCAGTACAACGATCAGTGCCAACAGACAGATCATCATAATCTTAGTGATACGCTCGATTCCGTTCTGAAGTCCCAGGGAACATACACCAAATGCCAGCAGGACCGCTGCGATCATCCATCCGGTCATCGTTCCTGTAGATGTCATCAGATTTGAGAAAAATCTGCTCACTTCTTCGGAAGAAGCTCCGCTCAGTTTCCCGGTTGCCATAACATAACAATAATACATCATCCATCCTGCAACCATCGTATAAAACATCATCAGCATGTAGTTACCGATCATTCCCATATAGCTGTATTTATGGAAATTAGAACCTTCCGGCTCCAGTTTGTGAAATGCTCTTGCCGTACTCAGTCTGCTGCTTCGTCCTACCGCAAATTCGCTTACAAGGATCGGAAGTCCAAGCAGTACGAGAAAGACAAGATAGATCAGGATAAAAGCGGCACCGCCGTACTTACCTGTCATGTACGGAAATTTCCATACGTTTCCAAGACCTACTGCACATCCTGCTGAAACCAGGATGAATCCAAGTCTTGATCCAAATGTTTCTCTTTCTTTCAAAAGATTTTCCTCCTCCATTTTCATTAACTTATCTATTATAACACAAGGACAGTCCGATGTGAACTGTCCTTGCAGGAATTGGGATTTCAATTTGAAGTTTTATATATAGTTATATCAGGCAAGATGTTATACGGTCGTTACAAGTGCCTCAAAAGCACCTTCCAGTTCATACTCACCGATATTGGCTGTAACAAAGAGGCTGTCTCCTTTTTTGAAAGTCAGGGTTTCTTCCTTATCGCGGATCGTACCTTTTCCTTCCATGACGAGAATGCTTACGAAGGAAGTCTTGTCGATCTCGCCGAACACTTTTTTGACGTGCTGTCCGTCGAGAACGAGCTTATCTACGATAAAGTACGGGCAGGATACGATATGCGGTTCGAAGGATTTCTTGCGGAGGATCGGAACGGTCTTCGTTACCTGGAGAGCTTTTTCGATATGAAGGTCACGTTCTTTTCCATCCGGTCCCTTGCGTCCGTAATCAAAAACATGATAGGTCACGTTAGAGTTCTGCTGGATCTCAGCGATCACATTTCCCTTACCGATTGCATGGATCGTGCCAGGTTCGATGAACAACACATCTGCTTTCTGAACCTCAACTTTGTTCAGAACTTCCGGAGGTGTTTTGTTTTTGATGCGTTCCTGCAATTCTTCTTTGGAAACTTCTCTGGAAAATCCATAGTACACGAACGAACCTTCGTCGCATTCCATGATGTACCACATTTCGGTCTTTCCGTACTGTCCTTCGTTTTTAAGTGCATAAAGGATATGTTGGCGAAAAACTCATGCAGGAAATGAAGGAACAAACGATCTGTCTTTTTGCACTCAAGCGTTCCAACAGTAAAGAAAACTGGTCAAAAGCTTTCAGGGCTTATGCACCCGTTTGGTTAATAAAGTATTGGCATACAACCTCTGCATTGCATTAAACAGTATTTTCGGCGAAACCTGCGAACTTGGAAAAATCAAAGAATTGATATTCTAAAAAATTTATTTATCAATAATAACAGGGATTCTTTGCGGTTTTTACAAGTTTTAAACGTTTTATTTGAAATAGCACAACAGGTTAATTTATTTCCCATACAGATAAGAACTATACTCCGATGAATCCAGATTTGTGGTGTCGATCCATACAGGATCATAGTATACAAATTTCTCCAGGTCGCTGGAAACTTCCTCGTACGGAACGGTCAGCTGTACGGCTGCGAGGATCGTCTGGTATCCAAGCTGATACGGAGACTGTGAGACAATGCCTGCCTCTGAACCATTACGAACTGCGTCCTGCTGTTTGGTAGTTGCATCCACTCCGACCATGACCGGTGCTGTACCCTCTGCTTTTTCAATATCGAGATAAAGATCCGATACATCTGCATTCGTACAGAATACCCCTGCCAGATCCGGATATCTCCGAAGAGCATCTTCCATGGCAGTTTTCATGTCATCCACCTGATCTGTATATAATTCCTGAACAACTGTAATGTCCGGACATTCTGCGAGAGCTTCCTTGAATCCTTCTACACGTTTCTTAGAGCTCTCTGTCTTCTCCTGAGCGGAAAAAATTGCGACTTTCCCGCTCTTTCCGATCGCATCACTTAATTTTTCTCCCGCCATCTTTCCTGCATAAACGTTATCTGTTCCGCGGAAAACGGCAATCATATCACTGTCACTTACATTGGAGTCAAATGCTACTACTGCAATGCCATTCTCTCTGGCTGCCTCAAGCTGTGCCTGGCAGGAATCCTCGTCGCCTGCTGAAAGACATAATACCGTTGGATTCTCTGCAATAACTGCATCCAGTGTATTAACCTGCTTCTCCACATCCTGCTCATCACTTGCGCCTTCAAAGGTCATCGTGATCTGGTCATCGGATGTAAAACCGTATGCCGCATTGACATCCTTAATCGCATCTTCCATACCGGAATGAAGTGCCTTCCAGTACTCACCATCCACGCTCTTACTTACAACTGCAATTCTACTTCCCTTCGTTACGGGTGCAGAAGTATCGATCTGTGCTGCCAGTGCAGCTTCTTCCTCTGATTCCGGATCTGAATCTGTCTCTTCCTCTGTCTGTGTTGTCTCGTCATTTGCCTGCACATCCGCTACAAAATTCTCAGAGCCGCTTTCTTTGTCGAGTCCCCCTGCCACCAGTATGGCACCAGCAAGGATAATTCCGGCTGCAGCCGCTTTTCTCATTATTTTCCCTCTTTTCTTAATCCAAACTTCATACAAATGCGCTTCTTTTTTTACATTATACACATTTTCTTTTTTGCGTCCATAGATTTCATAGTTTTTTCATTATTTGAGCGGAAAATAATACATTCTTGCTGATATGCTTTTCAGTGTCAAAAAGCCTTTGAATGTCTCACCTTTCGGTGTGACTTTAAATTCCATTTTCTTTCCGTTTGCCGGGTGGGGGAAAGCCAGATGGCAGGAGCATAATCCTAACGGAAGGCCAGACTTATCTGCGGCGTTATATTTCCGGTCTCCAAGGAGCGGCATGCCTTTGTGAGCCATCTGCACACGGATCTGATGATGTCGTCCTGTATCCAGGATGATCTTAACAAGGATTCTTTTTCCTGTTGCGGTGCGTTCGTCTTTGATTTCTTCCTGAATACTGTAATTCAGGCTGGCTTTCTTTGCTCCGGAAGTCTTCGGAGTGACCACGGAGGAAGAATTTGTCCGGTTATCTTTTTTGAGGTAATCTTCCAGATGCCCCTGCTTTTCCTCTGGCATCTGTGCGGTTACTGCCAGATATTCTTTTGTGACGGTTTTAGACGTGATCTGTCGGTTCAGTTCGGCGGCAGCCTTTGGCGTTTTTGCAAATACCAGAACGCCCTCTACCGGCTGATCCAGTCTGTGTATGATCCCGAGATACGGCATCTTGCCCGGAGTCTTAACCGCCAGATAATTCTTAAGGCTACTTTCCATATCTGCCATTCCAAATCTGGCGCTCTGCACAGCAATCCCCGCCGGTTTATGGCACACCAGAATATCCTTATCTTCATAAAGAATACAATCCTGTATATTAAAATTTTGCATAAAAAAATCTCTCCTTTTGAGGAGAGTATAACATACAACACGTAAGACGACCATCACTTCTATTTATTCTTCGCGAATTATTTATAAAAGGATGGTCGCCTTAACACTCTTCACTATTCAATTTTTAATAACCTCTTAGTTCTTTCAAAACTTATCGTCTTGTTTGCTAATTGAATTTCTGTGATATATCTACATCATATATCTCTGATCCAATTCTCTGTATTTAGTTTTTATATTAATTTCGATATCATATTGATGTCTTGTTTTGTGGTTGCGATTGTTTTATTCCCTGCTCATAAACGATACGATTTTTATCACTTCGTCTATTTAGAAAGTTTATAGATTTTAAATTATAATCTACGAATTATAATTTATTGAGAAACTTAGGATATTCTTTTTCATTGGATTAGAGCAGCTCCAAACTTAACTTCTTAAATTCCAAACTGTTTTCCTCTGAAATAAGATTCCTTATAATCTCTTCTTAACATCTGTTGTGAGGAGATGTTCTTCTGATGCAAAGTTTCAATCCATATTAGAATAAATCTTATATGCATCTCAAAGTATCTTGCTTATTTATCTTCAAGCTTCTCTGGATCTCTGCTTCCAGACGATGCTCTAAAATAAGGAGTTATACTTTTTCAAAAATGTTTCTTTACACATTCTCGAAAGTCTCTGTATCAGGTGCGTGATAGTTATTCAATATAAGTAATCGATTCTATATACCTGTAATACTTATGATAAACGATCATTTCTTTTCATGAAGTCCTGTTCACCAGGTTGTAAATTTCATCTTTCTTCTCTAAGAATATGATTATTTCTTAAATTAATGGGCTAATATGTATCAGGTCTTTCTTGCAGGAAACTCGATTCCTATCACTTCTTATATTGATTGTGATTAGTAACTACTGTCCCAACGGTATCACCCTTGCCTTTCTTTTGATTTTCATTCCTTTCATGTTCTCTATACTATGAATTGAATGAGTTTCTTTTGTGTTTTGTTTTTGTTTTCTTTTGATGTCATTATAATAGCACCGTATAGTGTATTTGTCAACACATTTTTCGATTATTTTTTAATTTATTTTATATTTTTCGTGTTTATAATGCTATTCTTGTTTTATTTGTGTGTATTTTTTATTATTTTCTGATAATTTAAACATATTATAAAACTCCTCTTCCATACAAAAAGCAGTCCCGTGGGAGGCTGTGATAAGCCATCCTGCGGGACTGCACAAACAGGAGTTGGTTCTGTATGTGGGGTGCCAGAACCAGTCTTATTTTCTGTTGTAGTTGATCAGACATCCTTTGAGGATGATCTCGCGTTCGTCGTCGGTCAGTTCTCCGAGTGTTACCTGGAACTCCTTAAGGCCGTCTTCTTTGACTACATATCCGGTAATGCTGTCGGCTTTGTCAGCAACGGCTTCTCTGATATGCGGGAAGAATAGAAAATCACCGTTGGTAAACGGAAGCTCTCCCTGCGGGATCAGGAATGGAAGCATACCCCAGTTGATGAGGTTGGAACGGTAACGTTTGGTAGCATACTCGTTTGCGATATTTGCCCATCCACCAAGAACCTTCTGGCAGGAAGCGGCCTGCTCACGTGCAGAGCCATCACCAGGTTTTACAGCGAAGATCGTACTTCCGACTCCGACGTTTTCTTTGCTGATATCTGCGAACTGTTTCTTAACAGCTTCCATAACCGGTTTCAGTTCCGGAACTGCCTCGGCAGGACATTCTCCTGCTTCGATCGCCTTCTGTGCCTTCTGGATTTCTTTGGCACGTCCAACGTACTCCGGATCTCTTCTGGAAAGAGTGAACTCTGCCAGTCCAAGCGGATTGGAACGGAAAGAGGAAGTCTCACCGGAAGGAATCAGCTCGTCTGTTGTTGTAACAGGATCATGGATCTCAGAAACAACTTTAAGTACAAGGTTTTCTGCCAGTGCAGGCATCTCCGGCCAGTCTTTGATGTTTGGTCCGAACTGGATCTCAACGCTTGGATCTGCAACGCCCTTGCTGTCAAAGATACGGTTCTCATAAATTGTTTTGTCGAAGAAATATTTCTGATGTCTGTAGCTTCCGGTAAATTCTTCTGCAGAAGTCAGGAAGCCCTTGTTTGCTGCTGTTGCTGCGATGGATCTCGCATCCATAAGTGCAACAGAAGAAATCTGTCCGTTCTGAACCTTGGAACCTTCACGGTTCGGGAAGTTTCTCGTTGTATGACGGATACTGAATGCATTATTTGCAGGTGTATCTCCGGCACCAAAGCACGGTCCGCAGAAAGCAGTCTTGACAACTGCACCTGTTGCAAGGAGGTCAGCCAGGACACCGTTTCTTGCAAGTTCCATATAGATCGGTGTACTTGCCGGGTAAACGCTGAGTGTAAAGGCATCTGCACCGATGCTTGCTCCGCGGAGGATGTCTGCTGCTGCACAGATATTCTCAAATCCGCCGCCTGCACATCCGGCGATGATCCCCTGCTCTACATAAAGTTTACCGTCAATGACTTTGTCCTTGAGAGAATATGGAACTTTACCGTCGAGACTGATCTGGGCCTTTTTCTCTACATCGTCAAGGATGTCATAGAGGTTTTCTTTGAGTTCATCGATAGTATAAGTGTTGCTTGGGTGGAACGGCATTGCGATCATCGGTTTGATCTCACTTAAGTCAACCTCTACGCAGCCGTCATAGTATGCAACCTTGCCCGGTTTGAGTTCTTTGTAGTCTTCTTTTCTGCCATGGATCTCGTAGAATTCTTCAATGGTCTCATCTGTCTGCCAGATAGAAGAAAGACAGGTTGTCTCTGTTGTCATAACGTCAATGCCGATACGGAAGTCTGCACTTAAACCTGCAACTCCAGGTCCTACGAACTCCATAACTTTGTTCTTAACGTATCCATTGGCAAATACCTTGCCGATGATCGCCAGAGCAACGTCCTGCGGTCCTACGCCCGGTCTCGGCTGTCCTTTGAGGTAGATCGCAACTACGCCCGGCATATTGATGTCATAAGTCTGGGAAAGGAGCTGCTTAACCAGCTCACCGCCGCCCTCACCCATAGCCATGGTACCAAGGGCACCATAACGGGTGTGGCTGTCAGAACCCAGGATCATCTTGCCGCCGCCAGCAAGCATCTCACGTGCAAACTGATGGATAACTGCCTGATGAGGAGGTACATATACTCCGCCATATTTCTTTGCACAGGTAAGTCCGAACATGTGGTCATCTTCATTGATCGTTCCGCCTACTGCACACAGAGAGTTGTGACAGTTTGTCAGCACATATGGGATCGGGAATTTCTCAAGTCCTGAAGCACGTGCTGTCTGGATGATTCCTACAAAAGTAATATCATGGGATGTTAACTTATCAAACTTGATCTGTAATTTCTGCATATTTCCGGAAGTATTGTGTGCTTCCAGGATACCATATGCCATGGTGTTCTTTGCTGCGTCTTCTCTGGATACCGGCTGATCAAACTTGCTTTCTTCAACAATGTCACTGCCATTTACAAGGTAAACGCCACCGTCGTATAGCTTCATAATAACTCCTCCATTCATATAGATTATGCATTGTACACTTCTGTGTTTTTGCAAAATGTATATTAATTATACTTTATCTCGCTAAAATCTGCAACGAAATTTGAACAGAATCATCAATAAATAGCCAATAAAAATACTTCCCTTTACTTTCCGGGGCAAATCGACTATACTATCGCATAGAAAATCCGATGCTTTCATCCCTCTGGATGCTGGCAGAAAGGTGAGGTAAAACTATGTTTCGTTTATGGGGAAAACTGTGGAAAGACAACCACATGCTAAAAGATCTCGTTATTGATGACGACTCAGAAGATACAAGGACACACAAGATCTTCCGTGCACTGCAGGAGATCTGCTATGATTTTGACCTGGAAAATCCGATCTGGCTGGACAGCAATGTCACCGATTTCAAACGCCATTCCAGAACACGCTTCCGCCAGGACAGCTTTATTGAACATATTGAATTTGATTATCTGGAGATCCAGGTGATCGAGGAAGATTAACATCTACGAAAATACTGAACACTTTCCAAAAGCAAAAAAGATCTGCCATTCACAGTACACTCACTGTAAACGGCAGATTTTAATTTTACCGGCTTCTTGGCTTCTTTATCAGATTTCAGACTCTAAGAATCCTTACATGATCCATTTGCCCAAAACCGGTATTTTCCTGATAAGTATTACTGCAATGCAGCTAAGTACAAAGATACATACCATGACCATTGGAATCGCAATAAATGTATTTCCGATCATCATACTGTCCACTCCGGCTCTATACAGAATATCGCGGAAAAATACATGAATCAGGTAAATTCCAAACGTATAGCCTCCAAATTTACAGATGATCCTTTCCTGTTTCTCCGTCCATTGTATCCTGGATACATGATTTTTAAAAAACAGAAATATCGTACTTCCCCAGAAAAATACAGCCAGTGTGAAGTTTTCGTAATAATCCTGAAGTGCCGTTCCCCTCTGTGGAGAGATATACTGCCCCAGCAGAATTCCCGCACTGATCAGACCAATTCCCAAAGCATAAATAATATATTCCATTTTTTTGGAGATCTCATAATGAGACAGATAATGCCCCAATATAAAATATCCGGCATAATTTATGATCAGTCCCGGTCGGACCGTATTCAGTATATTCATGACATATTCTTTCATTGAGAATGAAAAAGCATCGACAGTATACGGTATGATCTTGATAAACAGAAACAGCAGGATCAGATATTCCTCCCATTTCTTACCTCGTTCGCAATTCACGATCTCCCACAGAAGTGGTGTCACGCTCAAAAGTCCTGCCAGCATTGGAAGATACCACAAATGAAAATAAGATTCACTGCAGTAGATCAGTATCTTTTTAAAAAATTCCACAGAACCTATCGCCGGTTTTCCTGCCACTAAGATCCTGTACACGGCATAAAAGATCTGCCAGAACACATATACCACAACAAGCTGAAAGATATTCTTCGTCCATAGCTTCTTCAAAGACCATTTTCTTTTGCTGTCCAGATACAACGTTCCACTGATCATAACAAATACTGAAACCGCAAATCGATTGATTCCATGATAAAAATTAGAGACTCTCCATACACCAGAATCCAGCGGCATATCTCGAAAGTGCTGTGATGCAACGTGGATTCCGATCACTCCGATGCAGGCAACGATCCGAAGCAGCTCTATCCAGGTAATTCTTTTTTTGTTCATATCGCTTCTTATGAGTCTAAGTTTTGGTGATCACTCAGACTCTTCTCCTTTGTTTTCTGTCATCATACCCATCTTCAAGCTCTGGCATGACCCAGTGAAAGTATAACAAACGCTTCCATCTTCTACAAGAAATATTTCTCCCAGAGCTCGTTATTCCATAAATTCCCGGATGATCTCACGCATGATCTCCTCTTCCTCCGGACTCAGCATTTTGCTGAAATGACTTCCTGTTGCAGCGGTCTGACGGATACTTGCTGTGATCTTCTCCACCATTTCTTCCTGAAGAACAGGATCCACCTTTGGAAGTGGTGCGGCTGGTTCTGCCTTCCTCGGTGTAACAGTTTCTTCCCGCCTTGTCCGTGCAGAAAGGATATAATCTGCAAGAGAATTCATCACAAGTTCCTCCCTGTAGGCGAAATCCAGAGCCTGTCTCAAAATCATCAGTACAATTGGGATCGCCGTTCCCAGATAAAGATATCGAAGTGGAAGACCGCTTGCCCAATCAAGTCTCGTGACAAACAAAACTGCCAGTCCCAGACATATCGTTGACAGAAGAGACGGTACCCAGACCAGAAGGTTCATCCTGTTCAACAGTTTATCTCTTGTTTTCCATAGGTTCAGCCATTTCTCCTTAAGGCTTGTGACCGTATTTGTTCTTCGCAGAGTTCTTCTGTAAGTAAGGTGTACTGCCAGCATGCCCACCGCTCCGAAAGCTCCGGCGGCTGCCATGATGCAAAGCAGTATCTGCAGGTTCATGATTCGCTCCAGCATAAGCCCCTCCTTGCTTTTACAATCTCTCCGACACCTTCTCGGCTTTTCTTCTGCTGTTAATTCCCATTCTACACCCGTATGAACCTGCAGGAAACAAAAATCGTTCGTCAAATTCTCCCTGGAAAATACGAAAAACTCCCCTGAAAGGCTGATTTATCCGTTTTTCGTGATAATTCAGCCTCCCATGAGGAGTTTCTGTCGCTTTATATTCTGGCCGGATCTTTCATAGCCTGAGATTTACATTTCTTCCAGTGCCTTGACAACCTCTTCAAACTGCATGAAGTGGGATGCTTTTACAAGGATCGTATCTCCCTCCTGAACAAGATCTCCAAGATGCTCAAGGAGAGATTCCCGGCTTTCTTCATAAATCACTTTAAATTCCGGGTCTGCTTTGCGTGCAGCTTCTGCCATATGCGCAGAAAGCGCACCGACACAGATGCATACATCGATTCCGCACTGTGCTGCATGAGTTCCAACTTCTTCGTGAAGTGCGATCTCATTCTCTCCAAGCTCACCCATATCTCCAAGGATCGCCACTCTTCGTCCTTCACCATCGTGAAGAACATCAAGAGAAGCTTTCATGGACATCGGGTTTGCGTTGTAGCAGTCATCCACTATCAGGAATTTATCTGTCTCGATCATTTTGAAACGTCCACGGATCGTTTCCAGGCTTTCGATGCCTCTCTTGATCTCCTCGATGGAAAGCTCGTAAATGCGTCCTACAGCAGCGGCTGCCAGTGCATTGTAGACCATATGGATTCCTGGCGTCGGAACAAGCACATCAAAAGCATCCTCTCCAAGATGGATGCGGCAGGCAACACCCTTGAGTCCTTTGCTCTCGATCTGATCTGCATATACGTCACGCTCTGAGTTCAGCCCGAAAAATACTGGCTTGATGCCATTGTATCCGCTTACTGTCGCCAGCTTATCATCGTCGCCATTCAGGACGATGTGTCCCTTCGGGTTCATGGACTTAAAGATCTCTGTTTTGGCCTTGAGCACACCATCGCGGTCTCCGAGATTTTCAAGATGGCAGGTTCCGATGTTTGTGATCACACAGGTATCTGGTCTGGCGATTTTTGTCAGTCTGGTCATCTCACCGAAATCACTGATCCCCATTTCCAGAACTGCAATCTGATCCTCATCTCTCAGGCGAAAAACAGTCAGTGGAAGTCCAAGTTCGTTATTGAAGTTTCCCTGTGTCTTGAGTGTGCGGTATTTTTCTTTGAGGACAGAAGCGATCACTTCTTTTGTGCTGGTCTTGCCAACACTTCCGGTGATTCCGACAACAGGGATCTGAAGCTGTTTCAGATAAAACTCTGCGATATCCTTCACTGCCTGAAGAGAAGATCCTACCTGGATATATGGAAAATCTGCATTCTCCAGTTCTCTCTCTGAAAGTGTGACAAGTGCACCCTTGCTCATGACATCCGGGATAAAACGGTGTGCGTCTACACGTTCTCCTACGATCGGAACAAACAGGCTGTCTTTTTCAATCTTGCGGCTGTCTGTGGTGATGGAGGAAACTTCCCTGTCCATCACAGTTTCCGGACCATGGTATGTACCGGAACAGACTTCGGTAAGATTCTTTATAGTAAGATTTTTCATATCGATTTCCTTTCATTCATATGCTGCCTCGATTCCATTTCATTACATCTCGGTGATGGGCGCTGCCCATATACAAGAATAAGTAAATATCTGCTTATGTGCAAGCACAACGCATCTATCTACTTCTTCTTGTGCATATTCATCTGTTAATCATACTTTTTCTGTGAAACGCGGATCAGTTCCTCGCACAGCGTCGGATAGTCCATTCCGAGAACGGCTGCTTCCTGCGGGATCAGGCTGGTCGGGGTCATTCCCGGGAGGGTGTTGGCTTCCAGGCAGTAGATCTTTTCGTCTTCGGTCACGATGAAGTCAAGTCTTGCGTAGCTTTCCATTTCCAGTGCATGATAGCCGTCCACTGCTGCTTCCTGAAGGCGCTTTGTCAGTTCCTCTGAGATCGGAGCCGGGCAGGTTTCCTGTACTGCACCTGGTTTGTATTTGTTCTCATAATCGTAGAATCCTTCTTTTGGCACGATCTGAACTACTGGATAGGCTGTTCCGTCAACGACCGCAACTGTGTATTCCACACCCTTGATGAATTCTTCGATGACAACTTCGTTTTCGTATTCAAAAGCTTCATCCAGTGCTTTGACATAATCTTCCTGGTTATCTACGATATAGACACCGATGCTGGAACCACCGCAGCATGTCTTGACAACTACAGGAAATTCCATGCCAAGTGCCGCAAGAGAGTCCTGACGGTCTTTTTTCTTCATGGCTTTTCCGCCCGGTGTGCTTACGCCTCTCATCTGAAACATTGCTTTGGTCACGCCTTTATCCATTGCCATCGCACTGCTTAAGCATCCGGTTCCGGTATAAGGAATTCCCATCAGGTCAAAAGCTGCCTGTAATTTGCCGTCCTCTCCGTTTGCACCGTGAAGTCCGAGGAAAACAAAGTCGGCTTTTTTGCAGAGTTCGATGACATTTGGTCCGAAGAAATCTCTGCGGGCTTTCTTTAATTCTTTCATCTGCGGATTAAAGCCCTTGATATACTCTGCTGCTTTTTCAACATCGTATTCTGCCGGGAACGGATCTTCCCAGTTTACGGTTTCGAGACCACAGAATACATCCACCAGGATCGCCTGATGTCCTTTCTGTCTGAGTGCCTGACAGATTCCTGTTCCTGATACGATAGAAACATCTCTTTCTGTACTGGTTCCACCTGCTAATACAACAATTTTCATATTCTTCCATCTCCTTAAGGAAAGCAAAAACTGCTGCAAAAATTCACTTCAGAATCTCTGCAGCATTTTACCTGTTCTTATTTATAAATAACCACCGGCATACCGGTTTCTACGTTCTGATACAACTCCTGTGCCGCTTCTTCCGGCAGGACAATACAGCCCTCTGTGCTGCTCCAGTCCGTCATATCCGAACTGAAATCTGACTCTGGCGAACTTCCAAAACTGTCTGCTTCACTTTCCGTTGCCTCCCCAGGCTCAAACCCCGGATCACCATAGATTCCAAGATCATCCGTAAAGGACATCCAGCAGTCTGTCATCATATTTCCAACTGTCTGCTGGTTTTTCTTTTCTTCGATCGAATAGACGCCATCCGGTGTACTGCTGCTAATGGAAATCCCTGTATCTACAACAGGATTTCCACTTTTATAAAGTACAAGTCTGCGGGCAGTAAGATTGACTTCCACATAGGAATATCCGATATCATTTGTGTCGCGGCTCGCCGCTTCCTGTGCATATACCGGTTCTCTCACCTGTGTTTTCTTATCCATGATCGCCTGGTACAGAGCGTCAGCTTCTTGCGGCTGATCGATCAGCCATCCATAGGTACCACCGGATACGGTGATATCTCTGTTATCATAAGTTGAAAAAGAACGTTCCATACCAACTGTATCATATTTTGATGCAAGTTGTCCAACATAAGATGCTATTGCATCACGATCCAGCATCAGATTTCCATCCTCATCCCGGCTGAGCCATTCCTTGATCAGTGTACGGTCAACAGTTTCCTTACGATCACTGAAGTCATAGGTGATCACCACATCTGTCAGCTCATTCATCTGCTTACAGTCCTCTGTCAGTTCATCACCATACACTGTCGGATTTATATAGCATCCGTCCACTTCAAGATTTACCAGCGTTATTCCTGTTGTAACTGCATTGGAAATATCTTTTTGCAGTTTCTCTTTATCAATTTTGGTTCCTTCTATTTCCGGCACGACTTCAAATCCATCGTCATTTTGCTTTATGTATGCATCATAAGGTTCCTGATTGTCCTGCATACAGTTCAGAGCATTAATAACCTGCTCAAACTTATTCAGGTTATAAGAAACAGAGGATGGAACCTCCCAGGATTTGTGCTGGCTGAATGCGAGGAACCACTGAAAACGCTTCTGCTCGTGGAGCATTCGGTTCACACTTCCATCAGAAGTGTATTTCAGATCAATCTCGTCTGCTGAAATGCTCTCCTGACCGTTTCCTCTGGTCTGAATGGCAAGAACATATACGCTGGTTTTTTCTGCCAGAAGTTTCTCTGTTTCTTCCTGCGTCATGTAAGAGCAGTTAAAACCATTCACCTGCGTTCCCGGCAGGAAATGTTCTGTAAAATAATATACTCCAAAAAAGTAGGCACCAATGGTCAGTAAAAACAGCACAACAATGAAGCCTACCAGTATCTTTCTTCCTCTGCTCATCCCTGTGTTTTCTTCTGCCATGATGCCTCCTTTATAGCTCCTGTCTTATTCAGCCAGAAGTTTCTCTACGCTTGCGAGTTTGACGCAGACAACGAATACTTCTGCTGCTTTGGCAAGTTCGTCAATTGGCGGGAAGGACGGTGCAATACGGATATTGCTGTCTTTCGGGTCTTTGCCATATGGATAAGTTGCCCCTGCACCTGTCATGACAACGCCTGCTTCTTTTGCTTTGGCAACGATCGCTTTGGCACAGCCGTCCATGGATTCGAAGGAAATGAAGTATCCACCCTTCGGTGTTGTCCAGCTTCCGATTCCAAGTCCGCCGAGTTCTTTTTCAAGGGTAGACTCTACCATCTCGAATTTCGGGCGAAGGATTGCTGCATGTTTGCTCATATGTGCATGAACACCATCCAGGTTCTTGAAAAATCTTACGTGGCGAAGCTGATTCAGTTTGTCATGTCCGATCGTCTGAACAGTCATATATTTGCGGAAATCATCCAGGTTTGCTTTGGATGCTGCTACTGCTGCGATACCAGAACCCGGGAAACTGATCTTGGATGTGGAAGTAAATTTGTAAACAATGTCAGGGTTGCCTGCTTTTGCACATTCTTCCAGGATCTCAAGAAGGAAGTCCTGTTTCTCTTCTTCATCATAAAGATGATGTACGCTGTAAGCATTGTCCCAGTAGATACGGAAATCCGGTGCTGCCGGTTTCAGGCGTGCAAAACGCTTTACTGTTTCTTCTGAATAAGTATAGCCCTGCGGGTTGGAATATTTCGGAACACACCAGATACCTTTGATTGCAGGATCTTCGCTTACAAGTTTCTCAACCATATCCATGTCCGGACCCTGTGGAGTCATCGGAACATTGATCATCTCGATTCCGAAGAATTCTGTAACTTTGAAATGACGGTCATATCCCGGAACAGGACAGAGGAATTTTACTTTGTCAAGTTTGCACCATGGAGTGTTTCCCATAACACCGTGAGTCATGGAACGTGCTACGGTATCAAACATAACGTTCAGGCTGGAAGTACCGTAAATGATAATGTTCTCCGGAGCCACTTCTGAAATTTCTCCAAGAAGGCGTTTGGCTTCCGGGATACCATCCATAACACCGTAGTTACGGCAGTCTACACCTGTTTCGCATTTCAGGTCTGCGCTGCTTGACAGAACATCCATCATGTCCATGGAAAGATCAAGCTGGTCAGCCGCCGGTTTACCACGAGACATATCCAGGGCAAGTCCCTGTGCCTTGATCTCTGCATACTGCTGATCCAGTTCCTTCTTCAGAGCAAGAAGCTGTTCTCTGCTCATTTCACTGTACTTCTGCATAATTTGTCCTCCTCGTGCCGCTTCCAGAATCCTGTACCGGCATAATATAAATTTCTTTTTTCTTTTGATATCTAATATTACTATCTCGTCTATTTTAGTATGCTAAAATCCCCCTTGTCAAGTCCCGCCAGGCCTGTATTTAGAAAAAATTTTCTCGAATCAGTGTGATAAAGTGTGAATTCTGCATAAAGTCTCCTGCTTATACACAAAACGCCACAGTTTTACTTGCAGAATCGAGCTGTTTCACCTATACTGAATAAACAGGAATATTCTGTTTCTATAAAATGTACTTAAAGAAAGGTTATCATATATGTGGATTGCAAATGACTGGAAAGAATACGAAGTAATTGACACTTCCTGTGGAGAAAAACTGGAACGCTGGGGGAAATACACTCTGGTCCGTCCGGATCCGCAGGTGATCTGGGACACTCCGAAGGTAAGCCGTGGATGGAAAAACATGAACGCCCATTATCACAGAAGCAAAAAAGGCGGCGGTGAATGGGAATTCTTTGATCTCCCTCAGCAGTGGGATCTCCATTACAAAGATCTTACTTTCCATCTGAAACCATTCAGTTTCAAGCACACCGGACTTTTCCCAGAGCAGGCTGTCAACTGGGACTGGTTTGGTGACAAGATCCGTAATGCAGGCCGTCCGATCAAAGTGCTGAACCTTTTTGCCTACACAGGCGGTGCAACTCTGGCTGCTGCTGCTGCCGGTGCACAGGTTACTCATGTAGACGCATCCAAGGGAATGGTCAACTGGGCGAAGGAAAACGCTGCCGCTTCCGGACTTTCTGACGCACCTATCCGCTGGCTGGTGGACGACTGTGTGAAATTTGTCGAGCGTGAGATCCGTCGTGGCAATCACTACGATGCGATCATCATGGACCCGCCGTCCTACGGACGTGGACCGAAGGGTGAGATCTGGAAGATCGAGGAGGCGATCCATCCTCTGATCAAGCTCTGCGTGAAACTCTTAAGCCCGAACCCGCTGTTTTTCCTCATCAACTCCTACACCACAGGTCTGGCTCCTGCCGTACTGACTTATATGCTGGCAACCGAGCTGAAAGACTTCGACGGACATGTTGACTCCCAGGAGATCGGACTTCCGGTAACCTCCAACGGGCTGGTACTTCCATGCGGTGCTTCCGGACGCTGGGAGGCGAAATAATGAAGGAAGAAAAATCCAAGGACGCTCTTCCCTACACCTGTACTCCGGCTTATGACCGCAGCAGTTGTGGGAACTGTGTCTGTGCTACCTGTTACGAGCAGGAATTCTGCGATCGCTGCAGTTCCTGCAAAGAACTTTCTCACAAAAAAGACGCCTGTGGACGTTACGAAGGCGCGTATTGCTACTAATAGCACAACAGGAGATGCTGACATGATCGATCGTCAGCATCTCCTGTTTTTTATAAATTTGTTTTGCGTTCTTTCGGGAAGGTCATGGTGATCTCGGTTCCTTTACCAACTTCGCTGAGCATCTTGAGTGTGCCGCCGAGGAAGGTAACGCCATGTTTCACGATCGACAGGCCCAGTCCAGTGCCGCCGATGGATTTGGAGTGGCTTTTGTCTACGCGATAGAAGCGTTCGAAGACTCTGCTGCGGTCTTCTCTCGGGATTCCGATGCCGTTGTCTTTGACGCGGATCTCTACGCTTTCTCCAAGATCCTGCAGATGGATGCTTACCGTACCGTCATCTCTGTTATACTTGATTCCGTTATCACACAGATTATAGATCACTTCTTCCAGTATCGGGCGAACTGTACAGAAGACCAGTTTCTCGCCGTCAATAAAGAGATGTACGTTCTTCTTTGCTGCGATTTCTTTCAGGTTTCCGCAGACATTCTTTGCTACGGCATATGCATCTACTTTTTCCCACTCATATGGGTTTTCTCCCTCGTCAAGCTGTGAGATCTTGATGGTATCTTCCACAAGATGGATCAGTCTCTGTGCTTCCCGGTAAATCCTTCCGGCAAACTTCCGAATGTCTTCTTCCTGTACCAGACCGCCCTCTATGATCTCTGCAAAACCAGAGATAGATGTCAATGGTGTCTTGAGTTCATGTGATACATTTGCAGAAAATTCTCTCCGCAGGTTCTCCCTCTCCATCTTTTCGGTTTCATTGACAAGAAGCAGAACTGCACCTGCAACTTTAGTATCTCTGAATACCGGATTGGCGATAAGCTGAACATATTCGCCATCCAGCTGCAGCATCGCACTGCCATGACGGCCGCCCAGGACTTCCTCGATCACCTTGCGGAAATCCTCATTCCTGTCAAGAGAATAAACGCTTTCTCCTGTCTTTGGTTCCCATACCTGGAACATTCTCCATACACTGGAATTCCCAGAAAGAATGATCGTATATGCATCAATGACCAGCAGTCCTTCCTGCATGTTTTCGGTGATGATCTGGAATTCTTCCTGATTCCGGCGTGCCGTTTCAAGCTGTGTCTGGATCTGGCGGTTCTGCTTATGGATCCTGCTGAGGAGCGGACCCACTTCCTCATAGATCTGGTTTTCTTCCGGGTGATCCAGATCCAGTTCATTGATCGGTTTTACAATATTTGCAGACATACGTGCCGCCGCAATTCCTGCAAGGATCAGCATTATGACTGCAATACACAGGATCGGAGGAACAAGCTGAAGCATCAGTACAAAAACAGAAGACTGTGTACCTGCCACACGAAGAACAGAACCATCGGTAAGCTTTAACGCATAATAAACTGTCTTTTCAGACAGTGTTTTTGACATTCGTTCCGCATATCCGGTTCCATTTTCCAGTGCTTCCTGGATTTCTTTACGGTCACTGTGATTTTCCATGGAAGATGCATCTGCCTGACTGTCATAAAGTACCGTTCCCGATGCATCCACATAAGTAATACGGGCATCTTTCTGCTTTATCTGTTCCAGGTAATCAACGCCGTTTTGTTCTACCCCATACGCCAGATAGGAAGCTTCTTTCTCGAGCTCCCCATCTAACTGCTTTCCAAAATATTGATACAAAACGCCCAGTACAAAGGCACTTCCCAGTATCAGGATCATTGCTGAAACCAGGACAGTTGATCTGAATATCTTTTTTGTCAAGCCTGGTTTCCTCCCATTTGATGTTCATTGTTTCTGTGACTGCCAGTGATCGCATATTCAACCCATTCTGCGATATTCACCGCATGGTCTCCGATACGCTCCATATATTTGGCCGTCATAAGGAGATCAAGTCCTGCTTTTGCATCCAGGTTCTGGTACATCAGTGTCGCCAGTTCTTCCTTGACCTGATTAAAAGCGTCATCTACCTGGTCATCATCATCAATGACTTTGCGGCAGAGTTTCAGATCTTTTTTTACAAACGCATCGACGCTTTCTGTCACCATGCGGACAGTCATTTCTGCCATCTTTCCGATCAGTTCCGGAACCTCCACATGGTTGTTCTCGATAAACTGAGAAAGATCAGCGATATCCGCCGCCTGGTCTCCGATACGCTCCATGTCTGAGATCATTTTGAGTGCTGCTGAAACCTCTCGCAGATCTCTTGCCACAGGCTGCTGGTGAAGCAAAATACGCATGCAGTGATTCTCGATCTCTCGCTCTTTTGTATCGATTTCTCTGTCTGTATCGAAGATCTCTCTGATACAGTTCTCGCCACGAATCGCTCTGTTTGAAAGTGAGATCACCTTCTCACAGAGACTTCCCATTGTGATCATCTGTACATGAAGTTCTTCAAGCTGCCGTTCGAAATGTGTTGCCATGATCAACCAAACCTCCCTGTAATATAATCCTCGGTTCTTTTATCCTTCGGCATAGAAAACAAGGTATCTGTATCATTAAATTCTACCACTTCTCCCAGAAGGAAGAAAGCTGTTTTGTCAGAAATTCGAGTTGCCTGCTGCATGTTATGAGTAACGATCACGATCGTATAATCGCCCTTCAGTTCCATTGCAAGTTCCTCGATCTTGGATGTGGAGATCGGGTCGAGTGCGGAGGTCGGCTCATCCATCAAAAGGACTTCCGGCTGTACTGCCAGTGCTCTTGCAATGCAGAGTCTCTGCTGCTGTCCACCGGACATTCCGAGGGCACTTTTCTTTAATCTGTCTTTTACTTCGTCCCAGATTGCAGCGTCACGGAGAGATTTTTCAACGATCTCATCCAGTTTTGCCTTGGAACGGATCCCGTGTGTTCTCGGTCCATATGCAATGTTATCGTAAATGCTCATCGGAAACGGATTCGGCTTCTGGAATACCATTCCGACTCTTTTACGGAGAACATTGACATCCATATCACCGTAGATATCTTCGCCGTCAAGCTCTACTCTTCCGGTGATCTTACATCCTTCTACAAGGTCATTCATACGGTTCAGAGACTTCAGAAGTGTGGATTTACCACATCCACTCGGTCCGATAAAAGCAGTAATTTCTTTTTCCGGAATATGCATATTGATGTCTTTCAGCGCATGAAAATTTCCATAAAAAAGGTTCATATCTTCGATTGAAAGTTTAATATTATCACTCATTTTCTGTTATCCTTTCGCGATACATTTTGCCACCATACCGGATAAACCGTTGATGAGCAGTACAAATAAGAGAATCACAACTGCTGTCGCAGATGCCTGGTTCATATGAAGACCTTCGCTGGAAAGTACATACATATGAAGTGCCAGTGTACGTCCGGATCCCATCAGATTCGGAACCTGTGCAACAGTTCCCGAAGTATAAAGGAGGGCTGCTGTTTCACCGATGATACGTCCAATTGCAAGAATGATACCGGCAAGGATTCCCGGTACTGCGGAAGGAAGCACGATCGTAAAAATAGTACGGAGTTTACCTGCTCCAAGTCCGAAACTTGCCTCTCTGTAGGAGTCCGGAACAGCTTTTAATGCTTCTTCAGAAGTACGCATGATAAGTGGAAGCACCATGATGACCAGGGTACATGCGCCTGCCAGGAGTGACATTCCCCAGTGGAGTGCTGTTACAAAAAACAGCATACCGAACAGACCAAATACAATAGACGGAATACCGGAAAGTGTCTCGGCTGTGATACGGATGATCTGTACCAGTTTGTTTCCTTTTTTTGCATATTCTACCAGGTAGATCGCTGCGAAGATTCCAAGCGGTGCGGCGATCACGAGGGATAAAGCTGTCATGATAAAGGTATTGATCAGAGACGGCATCAGAGAAACATTATCAGAAGTATATTCCAGGCTGAAAAGGCTTGGTGTCAGATATGGAATACCTTTGACAAGGATGTATGCCACCAGGAAGATCAGCACGGAAAAAGTAACGATTGCTGCTCCTACAGTGAGAAGTGCAAGCACTCCTGAACCTGGATGACGCAGGTAGGAACGGATGCGGTCCGCTGTTGATGTCTGATTTCTTTTTTTCATATTTTCCACCGTCGGATCTATTGTTGCTGCATTAGTTTGCATGTTCTGACCTCCTGTTCAGCAGAGAAAGACTCAGATTGATGATCAGAATGAATACAAAAAGTACCACTCCTGTTGCGATCAGTGCTTCTCTGTGAAGGCCTGTCGCATAACCCATTTCTGTTACGATATTTGCAGTCATTGTTCGAAGTCCTTTGAGCAGTCCTGCAGGCATTCTTGCCTGGTTTCCGGCTACCATGATGACCGCCATTGTCTCACCGATCGCACGTCCGATTCCAAGGACAACTGCTGCGAGAATACCGGATTTTGCTGCCGGGAGCATGACCATAAAGATGCTTCTTTCTTTTGTTGCACCCAGTGCCAGGGAGCCTTCATAATAGCTTTCCGGTACACTTCTGAGTGCAGATTCTGTAGGTCCAATGATCGTCGGAAGGATCATGATCGCCAGAAGAAGGGACGCTGCCAGCCAGCTTGTTCCTGTTCCGCCGAAGGTGTTTCGGATCAGCGGTACCATCAGTACCAGACCGAAGAAACCATATACGATGGATGGAACACCTGCCATCAGTTCAATTCCTGATTTCAGCGGCCGGTAAATTTTTTGTGGACAGTAGCGTGCCATGAACACGGATGTAAACAGTGCGATCGGAACACCGATCAGGATTGCTCCGCCTGTTACATAAATGCTGGCGATGATCATCGGGAAAATTCCGAATTTATCGTTGGATGGTTTCCAGGTTGTTCCAAGAAGGAACTTCACTGGTCCGATCTTTGCGATGGCAGGAAGTCCGTTCGCAAACAGGAACAGACAGATCAGAAATACTGCCAGAACGGATGCACAGGCTGCGACCATAAATACGACTTTCATAGCCTGTTCTTTAAATTTATTCATACAGGACTCTTCCTCTCTCCTAAATAGACATACAAGAAGCCCGGCAAACCGAGCCTCTGTTCTGTCACTCTGTATCTTCTGTCTTACTTAGCCAGGTCTTCCCAAGTGGTGGTTTCACCTGTAAAGATGGATTTCACCTGATCACTGGTCAGATCATCAATATCGTTTGAAGTGTTTACTACAACTGCGATACCGTCTCTTGCGATCTCAGTTGCTGTAAGGTTTTCGCTTGTCTCTTCATCTTTGAGGTCACGGGATGCCATACCGATGTCGCAGATTCCTTCTGCTGCGGATGTGATACCTGTTGTGGAATCGCTCTGCTGTACTTCTACAGTGATCTTTCCGCCGTTTGCTTTTTCGTATGCTTCTTTCAGTTTTTCCATAACCGGTGTTACAGAAGAAGAACCAGCTACAACAACTTTACCTTCTGCATCGCTCTGCTCGTAAGCTGCTGCGTCATCTGCTACTTTGATGTATCCGTTGTCTTCTACGATCTGCTGTCCGTCAGAGCTCATGATGTAGTTTTCGAAATCCTGAGCTGCATCGCTGAGGCTGTCAGTTGTTATGATATTGAACGGACGGGATACTTTGTATGTATCGTTTGCAACGTTTTCTGCGGATGCTTCTGCACCGTCGATCTTGACTGCTTTTACTGTGTCATTCAGAGAACCAAGGGAAATATATCCGATCGCATTCTCATCACCAGCTACTGTTGTCATCATAACGGAAGTGCTGTTTGTGATGCTTGCATCCTCTGTTGTCATATCTACTTTTTCATCGCCCTGTTTTTCTTCAATTCCAAACAGTTCGATAAATGCTCCTCTTGTACCTGAACCGTCTTCACGGGAAATTACATCAATTGTTCCGCTTGCTGCGCTTGCTGCAGATGCAAATGCGGTTGTTCCAATAAGTGCTGCTGTTACGATTGCGAGAAATTTTTTCTTCATAATAATAAATCTCCTCTTTATTTTGCTTTATTTAATTTTTTGTTTTCCTCATTGACAACTGCAATTATATGAACGCAAAGTAAAATGCAAAATCGTAACCTTGTAAAATCTTTGTAAAAAGCTCCGGGTAAAAATCTTTGACCTGTATCTCAAATATCGTTATAATGAAGCTATATCTGATTCTACTTTTAATGAAATAACAGGAAAGGTACTTATTATTATGAAAAAAATTACGATTATGAACACAGACCTTGAACTTTCTCCTATGGGAATGGGATGTGTGAACGCCGGAATCAAATGGGATGGCGAGGATGCTTTCAGGATTTTTGATGCTTTTCTGGATATGGGAGGAACTGTTTACGATACTGCACGTGTTTATGCTGACTGGATCCCGTCTGAGATCGGACGCAGTGAACGTGTCATTGGCCAGTGGCTCCGCCAGAGCGGAAAGCGTCACGACATCGTCCTTCTCTCCAAGGGCGGTCATCCGGATATGACTCCTTCTGTCCCGGATATGCACGCTTCCAGGATTTCTGCCGAAAATATGCGTAAGGATCTGGAACTTTCTCTTACTGCACTTGGTACAGATTATATTGATATTTATTTTTATCACAGAGATAATGAGGCGATTCCTGCCGGAGAACTGATCGAGATCATGGAAGAATTCCGCAAAGAGGGTAAAATCCGCTACTATGCATGCTCTAACTGGAGCACTGCCCGCATGAAAGAAGCAGATGCTTACGCCGCTTCCAAAGGATATCGTGGATTTGTCGCAAACGAAGCTCTGTTCAACATTGGTTCTGCTTCCATGCGTCCGCTCGCTGACGATACCCTTGCTGTCATGGATCAGGAAATGCAGAAGTATCATGCAGAAAATCCGCAGAATCTGGCTATGCCATATATGTCCGTTTGCAGTGGATTTTTCCACAAATTATATGCCGGCGGGGCAGATGCTGTGAGAAACTCTGAATACTATACACCAGAAAACCTCAAGGCTGCTGAGGGACTTCATGGGCTGATGGAGGAATACCAGATTTCTCTTACACAGGCAGTCCTCGGTTATCTCACCTGCCGCGACTTCACCTGCCTGCCACTCTATGGACCGAGAAATGCAGAGGATCTTAAGGAAGCAATGGAAACCTTCTCTATTCCATTCCTTAAAGAATATTATCCGGAAGTATAATATAGAAAGAAAGCCCGCAGTTCCATTCTCTTCTGAACTGCGGGCTCTGTTCTTTTAATTCAGGCCATACCGTTTACTGTTTTGTACTTGTACAGCATTTCGGCGTGGTTCTGTTCTTCTACCTGGATATCAGCAAGCAGCTTACGCACACCGCTGTCACCGAAAGCAAAAACTTCTGAATTATATTCTCCTGATACCAGTTTCTCTGTTGCAATACAGTCTGTTGCCAGAAAAGCATCCTGCTGTTTGTCCTCCGGGGAACTCATGGCTGTGTAGGTTGCTTTTGGCTGGTAATCTCTTCCGTCACTGTCGTTGCAGTTGCACTGCGGCACTTCGCCGTTCAGTACACGTTCCAGTGAATCGTAATGCTCTCTCTCCTTCTGCTGCAGCGTCTGGAAAAGATTTTTCAGTTCAGGATCTTTGGCCTGCTGTGCATATCTTCCGTATTTCTCAATACAGCTTTTTTCCTGTGTCTGTAGATCCTGGATCGTTGTGCGTTCTTTTTCTTTTAATATCATCGTATCTGCTTCCTCTCTTTCATTTTGCAATACGATGACAGTATCTGCCGTGATGGGAGATTTTATGCGTTTTTTCCAAGGATAATTTTAATAAGAAGCTTATCCAGCATGATCGTACAGTTCCATGGGTTGAGGATCACGCCTTCGATCCCATCAGTCTGAAGTGCGGTCTCAAACAATTTGTCGATGTCCGTCAGAAATGTGGATTTGACGCTTCCGCCGCCTTTCAGTTCTTCCTCAAAGCTGGTAAATGCTGCCCACCAGTTTCTGCCATCATCTGTTTTGATCGCTTCCAGGCGGATCTGACCGTCGCCTTTTGGTGGTTCTACCGCAATGATGAGCTGACCGCCCTCTTTCATTCGGCGGCGGATCACGGTAAGAGCATGCGCCAGCATCTCCTGCGTGGTTTCCTTTTGAAGCCCTGCAATTGCCTCTTCTATTTTTTCGTTGCCCTGTAAGCCTTTGTCTGTGTTGTTGTTCATGTTTCTTTTCCTTCTTTTTATATAATTACCTGGTAGTTACAAAATATTTTTTAATTCTTCCAGTTTGTAAATGATGTGATCTGCCACTTTTCCACCATTCTCTCTCGTATTCATGGACTTATCCCCAGAGTGTACAAACCAGCATGTGGACATTCCATATGCCTGTCCTCCGGCGATATCTGCTGTCAGAGAATCTCCGATCATCATACATTCGGATGGATGGATTCCGGGAAATTCTTTCATGCAGCCATCAAAAAACTGCTTTCCCGGTTTGTCTGCCCCAATCTTTTCTGATACAAAACAATGAGAAAAATATCTAAGCATATCTGCACTTCTAAGACGATTGATCTGCTGATCATAAGGACCGTTGCTTGCGGCACATAAGAAGTAATCCTTCTTATATAGATATTCCAGGATCTCTTTTGCACCTTCTACCGGAACAGCGGTCAGATGAAGCAGTCTGCGGAATTCTTTTTCCATCTCTACGCCATCCGCCTCCAGTCCAAGATGTGCAAGAATTGCCTGCCAGCGCACATAAAAAAGATCATCCATTGTCAGTTCTCTACGCTCAATCTTCTGCCAGATCTTGTTATTTTCCTCTGTAAAAACAGAAAACATTTCCGTTCTGTATTCCAGTCCTGCCTTCTGAAAACATTGCTCCATCCCCCACGCAGCCCCCGCATCAAAATCCAGCAGCGTATTGTCAATGTCCAGGAAGAGGACTTTTGTCTCATGGTTCATATTGTCTTTCCTCTTGACTTTTTTACATTTACCATAACATATATCCTCTATGTTTCCAAGAAAAAAAAGAACTGGCGCTTCACGATTTTTTAATCGTTGAAGCGTCAGCTCCTTTCTAAATCAATAATCAAAATTATCAATATTGGATGTTACAAACAGGGAAAAATCTTCGTCCATATCTACTGTCAGAAGAGTATCATTGTTTACGATTCCACTGAACGTACCGCTGAATTTCCTTCCATTAAAGATCTCTCCTGAAATCTTTACCTCTGTGATCCGTCTGTCATCTGGAAGGATTTCTGCTGTTTCTGAACTGCTTGTTCGGATGTCTCCAACCTCAAGTTCTTTATCCCCATTGTAGGTTACGTGTATATTTTCCAGGGTAAAAGCTGTACTGTTTTTGATCGTGATATAAGATGCTTCTGTGTCAAATGCCTGAACGACCTTGGATTCCCTTGTACTTACTGTACAGAAAGCAATGAATGCAACTGCCAGAAGTAATGCTAAAATCTTTGAATTTTTCTTCATGAATACTCATCTTTCCTTCTATTATTTTAATTTTTTGTTTTATTGATACTTGTATTGAATCAAAAAATCATTATACATGCTACATGTACTATCATAACACTTCACAGAACATTTTCCTATTCACGAAATAGACAAAATCCCACACCAAATATCACAGAAAATCGTAAAACATGAAGTATTTTTAAGATTCTGTAAAATGTCCGTCAAACCTCAGTAAATGCTATTGTTTTCTGAAAATTGTGGTGTTATACTTCACAGCGTCAACTGTGAACGAACAATCAGGCCTGTGTATCTTTCCAGTTTCATTACATTTTTACTATATTTCCCTTATACTAAAGGAGTTTATAATTATTATGAAAAGAAAATTAATCGTCGGTTTTTTAGCACTCTGCTCTATTACAACTGTATGTCCTTCCGTTTACGCTTCCACTGAACATTACACAGACAGCAGCGTTACCGGTGCTGATTCCGGATGGTCTGACTGGGATGCAAACTGGGCAGATACAGCCGCTGATTTTACAAAAGTTTCCCTTACCCCTGGTGCTGATGATACACAGCTCAACTTCGCATGGTACAGCGAAAAAGGTGACAGCGATGCCACTCCTGTTGTACATTTTGGAACTGATAAAGATAACCTTGAAACATTTGAAGGTACTGCCGGTGATGTAGATCAGGATCTTACCGGTGACAAAGCCTATGAATATAACCACGTAACTGTAACTGGTCTTGAACCAGAAACAACCTACTATTATACAGTAGAAAAAAATGGCCAGCAGACAGACGTATGCGAATATAAAACTCAGAAAACAGATACCGTAAAAATGCTCTATGTCGGCGACCCGCAGATCGGTGCTTCCAAAGGCCAGACTCAGAACGGCGCAGAACTGACAAATGAATCCGGTGCTGCCAACACTGCCGCTGAGAACGATGGTTTTTCCTGGAATCGTACACTCAACACTGCTCTCTCCGAAAATCCGGATGTAAACTTCGTTATCTCCGCGGGTGACCAGGTAAACAAAACAGGTGAGGCAAAAGAAGAAGAGTACGCTTCCTATCTGAGTGCAGATGCTCTGAAATCTCTTCCTGTAGCAACAACGATCGGTAACCACGATTCCCTGAATCCTGATTACTCCTACCACTTCAACAATCCGAACAATACCGAAAATGGCAAAACAGCAGCCGGCGGCGACTACTACTACAGCTATGGCGAAGGACTTTTCATCGTTCTGAACACCAACAACTACAATGTTGCAGAACATCAGAACACCATCGAAGAGGCAGTAAAAGCTTACCCGGATGCAAAATGGCGCATCGTAACCATCCATCAGGATATTTATGGTTCCGGACTTGACCATTCCGATACAGATGGTATGATCCTCCGTACCCAGCTTACTCCTGTATTCGATGCAAACGATATCGACGTTGTTCTTCAGGGACACGACCATACATACAGCCGTTCCAAAATGCTCTACGGCGATGGACAGACACATGAGAAATATGAGTTCAGCTTAAATGCAGACGGAACAGATTATGACTGGGATCACGCTACAAATGTTGATACCGGTGATCAGATCACCCTCGCTCCAGAAGACGGCGATACCGACGCACAGGCGGCTCTGGATGCTTTCCATGAAGACAACAACTGCTATACAATCGAAGATGTGGACGGCAATACTGTCACAGATCCGCAGGGAATCCTTTATATGACAGCCAACTCCGCTTCCGGTTCCAAATATTATGAACTGCTTTCCACTCAGCAAGACTATGTTGCAGCCCGCAGCCAGAACTGGCTTCCAAGTTATTCCGTGATCACAATGACTGCTGATTCCTTCTCCATTGATACCTACCAGATCACTGATGACGGCAAAGCAGAAGCCATTGACGATACCTTTACAATCCAGAAATCCGGTACAGATACATCTGCCGACACCACAGATGCTGCTGAAACGGAATCCGATGACTCAGCAAACTAAGGATTCTGAAATCCTATGACTCACACCAGCTTTACCGGACTACTTTCCAGAAAAAAAGTGGTCCGGTATCTTATTTATTTACTATTTGTCTGTGTGTTCGCTGTTTTTGTCTTCAAGCTTAATCAGGTTGAAAAAACAGAACTGGTCGTCCGGACAGGTCAGACATTTGAAAAAGCAGAAGTTACAGAAATCCTTCAGGATAATCTCGATTCCAATGGAACCCGTGTCGGTGAGCAGAAAGTGCATGTAAAAATGCTCACCGGCGCACGAAAGGGTGAGGAACTTGATGTCACCAGCAGCTCCGGTTATCTTTTTGGCGCCGCGTGCACGGTAGGAATGAAAGTTGTTGTCATGCAGAGTGTTGCCGGCGAGGCCACGATCGCCAGCGTTTATTCTCAGGATCGAGAATGGGTCATTTATATTTTTGCCCTGCTCTATCTTCTCGCATTGTGCGTCATTGGCGGCAAGCAGGGAATCAAAGGATGCCTTGGACTGATCTTCACTTTTTTCTGTGTGATCTTTGTCTATCTTCCGCTTGTGTATCTGCGTTTTTCACCGTTCTGGGCCGCTGTTTTTATCTGTTTTCTCACCACACTGGTCACTATGTACCTCATCGGCGGTCCTACAAAAAAGACCTGTGCAGCGACACTTGGTACACTGACAGGTGTTGTTCTGGCCGGTCTTTCCGCCTGGTGCTTCAGCAAAGCATCCGGGATTTCCGGTTACAATGTATCTGATATCGAGACACTTATGACTCTCTGGAATACCAACCGCATCCAGGTAGGCGGACTTCTTTTCTCCGGGCTCCTGATCTCGTGTCTCGGAGCAGTTATGGATGTCGCCATGTCGATCAGCAGTGCCATTGATGAGATTTACAAGCAGAATACTTCCCTGACTCGAAAGGAACTGTTCAAAGCAGGCATGCGTGTCGGAAGGGACATGATGGGAACAGACAGCAACACCCTGATCCTCGCATTCGCCGGAAGCAGTGTCAGCACACTTCTTCTGGATTACGCCTATGACCTTCCCTATCAGCAGATCATCAATTCCAATAACATTGGTATCGCGATCATGCAGGGCCTTGCCGGAAGCTTCGGCATCGTGCTCTCCGTTCCGCTGACAGTTCTGATCTGTACGGTGCTGTTTCATAAAAATGAAGCGGTTTCGCAGGTATGATCATTTTTCCATATTTTATATAAAAAACTCTCTACTTCTACTATTTACATACATAAATATTGGCGTTAAAATAGAATCATTGGGTCAGAATCTGTCTGGCCCTTAATTAAACTTTATGTAGAGGGGAAAATCGAACATGAAAGAAAAAGGAAGTAGTTTTTCCGGATCGATCGGCTTCGTTCTGGCGGCTGCCGGAAGTGCCGTTGGTGTGGGAAACATCTGGAGATTTCCATATCTCTGTGCCAAGGACGGCGGCGGATTATTTCTGCTGGTCTACCTTGTTCTGGTACTGACCTTCGGGTTCGTACTGCTGACAACAGATGTGGCGATCGGACGAAAAACAAAGAAAAATGCACTCCGAGCCTTCGAAGCTCTCAATCCGAAATGGAAATTTCTTGGTAAGCTGACATTTCTTGTGCCGACACTGATCATGACCTATTACTCCGTCATAGGCGGATGGATCACGAAATATTTTGTTACCTATATTATCTCTGACGGAACGGATGCCGCTGCAGATGGATATTTTACATCATTTATCACATCTGACATTGCACCGATCGTATTTATGCTGGTCTTTCTCGCACTGACTGCATGGATTGTTTTCCGAGGTGTAGAAAAAGGAATTGAACAATTTTCCAAGATCATCATGCCTGGGCTGATCCTTTTGATCCTGATCATTGCAATCTTTTCACTGACACTGACACATACCGATGCAGATGGAACTGTCCGCACGGGACTGCAGGGACTTGCTTTTTATGTAAAACCTGATTTCAGTGGACTGACTGTAAAACGTTTCCTGGAAATCCTTCTGGATGCGATGAGCCAGCTTTTCTTTTCCTTAAGTGTTTCCATGGGAATCATGATCACTTACGGATCTTATGTCAAAAATGAAGTCAATCTGGACAAGGCAACAAACCAGATTGAGATTTTTGACACTGGTGTTGCTTTTCTTGCAGGAATGATGATCATCCCGGCTGTATTTGTATTTCTTGGCACAGACGGTATGGCTTCCGGACCAAGCCTTATCTTTATCTCACTGCCAAAAGTATTCGACGCTATGGGCATCTTTGGCCGCCCGGTAGCAATTGCATTTTTCCTGATGATGGGCTTTGCTGCGTTGACTTCCTGTGTTTCTGTCATGGAAACTCTGGTCGCAAACTGCATGGAGCTTTACCACAAACCGCGCAAAAAAATGTGCGGTGCTGTCGGTATTTACTCCCTGATCACGGCTGTTCTGATCTGTCTCGGATACAACAAACTGTACTTCGAACTGAAACTTCCAAACGGTTCTGTCGGACAGCTTCTTGATGTTATGGACTACATCAGCAACAGTTTCCTGATGCCTTTTATCTCACTTCTGACCAGTATCCTGATCGGATGGGTGATCGGTCCGGACTGGATCGTAGGAGAGGTGGAACGAAACGGAGAACACTTCAAACGTGCCGGTCTTTATCGCTTTATGATCCGTTATGTTGTGCCGGTTGTTATGCTGGTTCTGTTCCTGGTATCTACCGGATTTGCTGATCTCATCTTCTAATTTATTGCTATATTTTCACGAAAAAAGCTCCCCCGGGCTGGTTACTTTTTTTAGAAAAAGTACCTGCCTGGAGGAGTTTTTTGTATGTACGTTTGTGTTTATACAGTGATCTTGAACCAGTCTTTTTCTTCGAAATCAACAACAGTACAGTCATTTGCATAGGTGCATTCCGGAAGAATGATCATTGCATGAAGTTCATCATTATTCAACGGAAGCGGACAGAGATGCCAGATTGCTGCGTTGATCTTGACCATGCATCCCTTTGGTACGATGAATGCCTTGGCAAGTTCCGGGACTGGTGTACCGCCAGATGCCGGTGCTACATGAATGATCATGTCATCATCCAATGCTACGATTCCTTCCCACGTGGTTGTGTGATATTCTGCCATTTTGATAATCCTGTCATCCTTGCGGACTGCGATCGGAGAAAACGCGATACTGCCTACACAGGTTCCGGAAATACGGTCCGGATAAAACTTATGGATCTCGCCTGATAATGGATATCCCTCCGGTTCTGTCATATTGCAGAATGTTCCGTATGGAGCAAAATCTGCTGCATTGATCTTAACTGCTTTTACTTCTCTCATTGGAAAAACCTCCTCTTTTTTTGATAAAAACCCCCATTAATAATTTCAATAAACTCAGTATAGCATAGCACTGTCATGTCCTCAAGGTCAAGGAAATACTGAGTTGCGGCATTCTTTTACGGTTGATATAATCTATAATATATCACAAAACGCTATTCACAAATTTACTCATACAAAGGAGGCTTCAAATGATCCTGGAAGTTTGTGTTGACTCTGTGGAATCCGCTGTAAATGCAGAACTTGGCGGTGCTGACCGCATTGAATTATGCGGTGACCTGATCGTGGGCGGGACCACGCCCTCACTTGCTTTATACGAAAGAATACGCGAAAAGATCAATATCCCGATCCATGTACTTCTCCGTCCGCGATTCGGAGATTTTCTGTACAGTGAAGAGGAGATTGAGATTCTGACACGACAAGCGGAAACTTTTTCCAAAGCCGGTGCTGATGCTCTGGTGATCGGATGCCTGACCGCAGATGGACAACTTGATACAGAGGTATTAAATCGAATTATGGATGCAGGAAAAGGTACTCCATGTAATCTGCATCGTGCTTTTGATATGTGCCGTGATCTGGATGAAGCACTGGAAACTGCCCGAAAACTTGGCATTGTTTCTATTCTTACTTCCGGCGGAGTCGCCTCTGCTCCTGATGGTATTCAAACTCTGAATCGTCTGAAACAAAATGCCGGAAATGTTGATATCATGGCAGGTGCAGGAATAAATTCTCAGAATCTTTCTTACATGCTGGAACACTCCGGTCTGACTGCGTTTCATATGTCCGGAAAGAAGGTTCTGCCAAGTCAGATGAAGTACCGTAATCCACATGTAAATATGGGAATGCCCGGATTTTCCGAGTATGAAATCCTTCGCACAGACACAAAAGAAATCCAGAAAGCGAGGGCTGTTCTGGATTCCTGGAAGTAGATGATTACGATGTTTTACCAGAATCTGTCAGATTCCAAAATACTCATTTTTCTGCCAGTGCATGCTCGTAAATCTCACGGTCAAGGTCTTTGAAGACATTGAAAATTACTTTCTTTACGCTGGTTTCCTGCTGCAAAAACTCACGCACCGTATGTACTGCAATCTGTGCCGCACGTTCTTTCGGAAAGTGGAATTCTCCGGTGGAAATACAGCAGAAAGCCACACTGTGAATTAAAAACTCTATCCTCACACGACTGAAGTCGCGTGCTTCCGGACGCTTTAGGCGTCAGACTAAATATCGGCGGATACGCCT
>CAKRXU010000019.1 GCA_934424575.1 uncultured Blautia sp. | reverse complement strand
AGCAGGAAGTTATGAATTTTTTATGAATAAAATCCGTCTAATTTTTATCATGTTTTTCCGTCATAATGCCTTATTTTTACTGCCCCATTCATAACAAATCGAACATTTGTCTTTTCATTCCAGTGGAAATCATGTAGAATAGAAAGGAATAAAAGAATTATTATAAATAACGAGGAACTATTATGAATCAAAAAGCATTAAATGCACTGGAATATCCCAAAATCATAGAGAAACTTACCGAAAAGGCATCTTCCGGTATGGGCAAGCATCTCTGCCGGACTCTGGAGCCATCCACTGACCTTGAAGTAATCCGTACCATGCAGGTACAGACACGCGATGCACTGACACGCCTTTTTCAGAAGGGCGGCATCTCCTTTGGAAATGTCAAGGACATCCGTGGCTCTCTGAAACGTCTTGAGATCGGAAGTTCTCTTGGTATCCTGGAGATCCTGGCCGTCTGTAACCTTCTTGAGAATACTTCCCGTGTCAAAGCCTACTCCCGCCGGGACCGTGCTGATACACCGGAGGATTCTCTTGACCATATGTTTGAGGGGCTTTCCCCTCTCACACCGCTCTCTACGGAGATCCGCCGCTGTATCCTTTCCGAAGATGAGATCAGTGACGATGCAAGCCCGAACCTGCGCCAGATCAGACGCAGCATGAAAGTGACCAATGACCGGATCCACTCTCAGCTTTCCGGACTGGTAAACGGCGGTGCAAGGACTTACCTTCAGGATGCTGTCATCACCATGAGAAACGGCAGATACTGTGTCCCTGTCAAAGCCGAATACAAGGGACAGGTGCCTGGTATGATCCACGACCAGTCTTCCACCGGTTCCACACTTTTTATCGAACCAATGTCTGTTGTAAAACTGAACAACGACATGCGTGAGCTTGAGCTTCAGGAACAGAAAGAGATCGAAGTCATCCTTGCCGACCTCAGCGTACAGATCGCAGCAGAACGTGAGGCTATCTCCCTCAATCTTGAGATCATGGTACAGCTTGACTTTATTTTTGCAAGAGCTGCACTTGCCATGGAGATGAATGCAAGTGAACCGATCTTTAACGACGAAGGACGCATCAACCTCAAAAAAGCCCGCCACCCGCTGATCAACAAGAAAAAAGTCATTCCGATCGATATCCGTCTTGGAGATACGTTTGATCTTCTTGTCATCACCGGTCCAAACACCGGTGGTAAGACCGTTTCCCTCAAGACAGTCGGACTTCTTACTCTGATGGGACAGTCCGGGCTTCATATCCCGACTCTGGACCGCAGTGAGCTGGCTCTTTTTCATGAGGTATACGCAGATATCGGAGATGAGCAGAGTATTGAGCAGTCCTTAAGTACTTTCTCCTCCCATATGACAAATATCGTTTCCTTCCTCGAAAAAGCAGATCAGCATTCTCTCGTTCTGTTTGATGAGCTCTGTTCCGGAACTGACCCGACAGAGGGTGCCGCACTTGCGATCTCCATCCTCTCCTACCTTCATGACAGAGGGATCCGCACCATGGCTACCACTCATTACAGTGAGCTCAAAGTATTTGCGCTCTCTTCCTCCGGTGTCGAGAATGCAAGCTGCGAATTCGATGTAGAAACCCTGAGCCCGACTTATCGTCTTCTGATCGGGATCCCGGGTAAGAGTAATGCATTTGCGATTTCTTCCAAACTCGGTGTTCCGGCATCCATCATCGAGAAAGCCAGAGAACAGATCAACGAGCAGGATGAGTCTTTTGAGGATGTGCTGACTTCCCTCGAAGAAAGCCGGATCACAATCGAGAACGAGCGCACTGAGATCGCACAGTACAAACTCGAGATCGAAGACCTTAAGAAACAGCTTGAATCCAAACAGGAAAAACTGGATGTACAGAAAGACCGCATCATCCGCCAGGCCAACGAAGAAGCTCACAAGGTTCTCCAGGAAGCCAAGGATTATGCCGATCAGACGATGAAGCTTTTCCATAAATTCCATAATGATTACGTGGATACTGCCGCAGTTGAGCGTGAACGCCAGCAGCTTCGCAAGCGTCTCAACAAGACCGAACAGAAAATGGCACAGCCTGTCACCAAAAAGAAACCAAAGAAAGAACTCACCGCCAAGGATGTACGTCCTGGCGATACCGTACGGGTACTCAGCATGAACCTCAAAGGCACGATCAGCACCCGCCCGGATTCCAAGGGTTATCTGTTCGTCCAGATGGGCATCATCCGTTCCAAAGTCCATATTTCCGACCTGGAACTGATCGACGAACCGGTGATCACAACCTCTTCCTTCTCCCGTACAGGAGCAGGCAAGATCCGTATGTCCAAGTCTGCCAGTGTTTCCACTGAGATCAATCTTCTCGGCAAAACTGTGGATGAGGCTGTCGCAGAACTCGACAAATATCTGGATGATGCTTATCTTGCTCATCTCAAGACTGTCCGCATCGTCCACGGCAAGGGAACCGGTGCCTTACGAAAAGGTGTCCACAACTATCTCAAACGCCAGAAACATGTTGAATCCTACCGTCTCGGTGAATTCGGCGAAGGTGATGCCGGCGTAACGATCGTAGAATTCAAGAAATAGGGAAAGGCGAATACTATGGTAACAAAACAGAAAATCTTAATCGTAGATGATGACAACAATATTGCAGAACTGATTTCTTTATATCTTACAAAAGAATGTTTTGAAACCAGAATTGTAAATGACGGAGAACAGGCTCTTAAGGAGTTCTCTGTCTTCCAGCCGGATCTGATCCTTCTTGACCTGATGCTGCCAGGTATCGACGGCTATCAGGTCTGCCGGGAAATCCGCCATACTTCTGATGTGCCGATCATCATGCTCTCTGCCAAAGGAGAAACCTTCGATAAGGTACTCGGTCTGGAGCTCGGTGCAGATGACTACATCATCAAACCATTTGACACAAAGGAGCTCGTTGCCCGCGTTCGCGCAGTCCTGCGCCGTTTCAAGGTCAAACAGCCAGCGGCAAACCCGTCAGAAAAATGCGTCAGCTACCCGGATCTCACGATCAATCTGACCAACTATTCTGTCACTTATATGGGAAATCATGTCGATATGCCGCCGAAGGAACTGGAACTTCTCTATTTCCTCGCAGCATCCCCGAACCAGGTGTTTACCAGAGAGCAGCTTCTCGACCATATCTGGGGCTATGAATACATCGGCGATACCCGTACCGTTGACGTTCATATCAAGCGTCTTCGCGAGAAGATCAAAGACCACCCGCAGTGGAGCCTAGCAACTGTCTGGGGCATCGGATACAAGTTTGAGGTCAAAAACAAATGAAAAAACGACTGACCTCCATGTTTCTTGCTGCCTATATCCTGCTTGGCATCCTGGGATTTTTCCTGGTAACCTTTGCAGGCTCCCATATGCTCGAGGCAAGACTCGAAAAGTCCATTACTTCGGACATGTACCAGACAGCCCATCGTATCGCAGAAAGTGATCTTGTCAGTCACAACATCACTTCTGCCAACATGGAATCTATCCGCAGCAATCTGTCTCTGGCAGCTAATTATCCGGATACGATCATCTGGATCATCAACAGTAACGGACAGATCATCTTAAGTACACGCAAGGATATTTCACCGGACAATCCCATTGATCTGGAGGGATTTAATCCGGCCTCCTGGGGCAGCAACTACTATCAGATCGGGGACTTTTACGGATATTTTTCAGAAACGCGGCTAAGCACGATCGCACCGATCACAGAAAATCTCAACACCCGCGGTTATGTGGCTGTCCACTATCTGATGAGTGACCTGTACCAGAGCCGCAGCAGTCTGCTCTGGATCATCCAGCTTCTGTTTGTGGTCACTTATCTGCTGGTCGCTGTATTGTTTATCTTTTATAGTTTCCATGTACGGAAACCGCTCAATGAGATCACAAAGGGAGCCTCCGAATTTGCAAACGGAAATCTGTCCTATCAGATCCCGGTCGACTCCGAAAATGAACTCGGCTATCTTGCCAAAAACTTAAACTACATGGCAGACAAGCTCAACCGGAACGGCGAATATCAGCGGCAGTTTATTTCAAACATCTCGCATGATTTCCGCTCTCCTCTGACTTCGATCAAAGGTTATGTGGAGGCTATGATCGACGGCACCATCCCGGTTGAGATGCAGGAAAAATACCTCAAGATCATCTCCTACGAGGCAGAGCGTCTGGAAAAGCTTACCCGCGGACTTCTGACACTCAACGAACTGGACATCCAGAAGCGTATGCTCAACATCCAGTCGTTCGATATCAACCAGATTATCAAGAGTACTGCTGCTTCTTTTGAGGGTACCTGCACGACGCGGCAGATCCTTCTGGAACTGGTCTTATCAGGCAAGGAACTCTATGCCCGTGCAGACATCGAACAGATCCAGCAGGTACTGTATAATCTTCTCAGCAACGCGATCAAATTCAGCCCGGATCGCTCCACGATTACGATCGAAACAACGGAGAAAAACGACAAGATCTTTGTTTCCGTCAAGGATCACGGCATCGGGATCCCGAAATCCAGCATCAACAAGATCTGGGAACGTTTCTACAAGATCGACCGCTCCCGTGGCAAAGACCAGAAAGGCACCGGTCTCGGACTGGCGATCGTCAAAGAGATCATTTCCGCTCACGGGCAGCACATCAATGTGATCAGTACCGAGGGCGTCGGAACAGAATTTATCTTTACACTCGAAAAGGCAAAGTAGATTTCTCTACCTTGCCTTTTTGTTATCTTATAAATCTTTGGTTCAACGGTCAAACGGGCTCTGGATCATACGGTCTTCCTGGGTCAGATATACACCTCTTGGCGTGATCCTGATCTCCGGAATGACCGGAAGAGCCATAAATGACAGAGTAATAAACGGGTCAAAGCCCTCCGGGATCCCCATCTCATGTGCCTTCGGTATCATGCGTGCCAGCTTCTCATTTACCTTCTCATATCCGGCATCACTCATAAGTCCCATGATCGGGAGCGGCAGAGTGTCGAATACCTGTCCGTTTTCGACCAGGGTATAGCCGCCCTGCGTGCGGAGAAGTTCCTGAACTGCCAGATACATGTCATGATCATTGTCCCCGATCACGATCAGATTGTGTGAATCGTGGGACACGCTCGATGCGATCGCACCACCGCGAAGCCCGAATCCTTTGACAATTCCCACGCCAATCTTGCCGGTGTTTTTGTGACGCTCGACTGCTGCGATCTTCTGATAGGTTCCATCCGGTTTGAATACTTTCCGGCCTTTTTCTTCTGTATAGCCAACTTCCTCCTGGACATCTTCTGTGACAATCTGTCCTTCCAGCATCTTAAGGATATGTACCTTTCCTTCTCTCCACGAGAGACGGAGATCAGATTCCCTGAAGCCCAGAAGATGAACAGTATTTTTGAGCTGAGGATCACACGGACGGATCTCAACCTTTTCATCTTTGATGATCTTTTTGCCCTTATGGTACACTTCCAGGACATTCATATCACTTAGGTTGTCCATCACAACGAAATCTGCCTGATATCCCGGTGCGATCGCGCCAAGATGATGCAGTCCATAGCATTTCGCCGCCTGTATCGTCGCCATCTTAAGCGCCTGTTCCGGTCTCAGCCCAAGCTGAACTGCCTTTCTGACATTGAAATTGATATGTCCTTCTTTTCGGATCTCTTCGATGTGCTTGTCATCGGTGCAGAAGCAGAATCCTGAGGTATCGGTATGATGCTCTACGATTCCCTTAACGATCGCTTCCAGATTCTTGGCGGCACTTCCCTCACGGATCAGCACCTGCATTCCATTTCTGCACTCTTCCATGGCATACTCATAAGTCACACATTCATGGTCTGTGGAAATGCCTGCCAGTGCATATGCAGCCAGATCTCCCGGCGGCAGAAATGGTGCATGTCCGTCACGGACTCTGTCCTTAAAAACGGACAGTTTCTCATGCATGGATACACTTCCGTTTACAACAGACGGTGCATCCATAACCTCGCCCAGTCCCAGGATCCTCGGATTGTTCAGATAGGCTTTCATCTTTCCTGCTGTAAGGGTGCATCCATTGTCATCGACATGTGTCGCCGGAACGCAGGAAGGCATCATCACATAGACATTTGCCGGAACCTCCTCGGTTTGTTCCAGGATATAGTCGATTCCGTCCGTTCCCGAAACATTTGCGGATTCATGAGGATCCACGATAAAAGTAGTCGTGCCGCACTGTGCAGCCTGACGGATCAGTTCTCCCGGAGTTACCAGTGTCGATTCCAGATGAAGGTGGCTGTCGATAAATCCCGGACAGAGGTATTTCCCATCCAGGTCAATCTCTGTCTCTCCTTCATACTCTCCGACACCGATAACAATGCCGTCCTCGACTGCCACATCTCCCTTACAGAACTCACCGGAGTGAGCCATAAACACATTTGCATTTTTGAAAACGAGAAACGGTTTGCGGATTCCACGCGCAATTTCTGAGTAGATACGATATCTTTCCAGTTCCATGCAGATCCCTCCTTTTCGATCAGCAGTGCAGCTTTATTTAGTTTTAGCGGGAATTTATTCCCATTTATGATCATGCAGTTCTCCCTGGAGCTGCATGTGGTCAAAGTTATTCTGACGCAGTGCCTCATACAGAACGATTGCTACTGAATTGCTCAGATTCAGTGAACGGATGTCATTGATCATTGGAATACGGATGCAGTTTTCCTTATGTTTCATAAGGATCTCCTCCGGGATACCTGCACTTTCTTTACCGAACATGATGTAACAGTCGTCCTCAAACCTGACATCTGTATAAGTCTGAAGTCCTTTGGTTGTCGCATAGTAGATTTTTGCTCCGGGATTTTTCTCAAGGAATTCTTCGTAATCCAGATAGGTGGTCACATCCAGATCCTTCCAGTAGTCCATCCCGGCACGTTTGATCGCTTTTTCACTCAGGCTGAACCCCAGCGGCTCGATCAGGTGAAGCCTTGTCCCTGTCGCCACGCAGGTTCTTCCAATGTTACCTGTGTTTGCCGGTATTTCCGGCTCATGCAGTACGATATTCAGTCTTGCCATTTCTTATCCTTTCTCCATTTCTCGCCCCAGGAAAATCTTGTCAGTTCATCCTGAGAAGGGCGTTCCAGATAGCGGGTCAGCTCACCGCTGTACAGAAGCCGGTCGTTTCCCTCAACTGCCTTTCCGATCACTGCCGCCGGGATCTGCCTGTGAAGGAATTCCTGTACGATCTTCTCTCCATCTGCACATCCCAGAAGGACAGCTCCTTCTGACAGCAGCTTGTAGGGATTTACATCCAGTCTCTCACAGATCTCTATCGTTTCCTGGCGGACCGGGATCCTGCGAAGATCTGCACGAAGTCCCGTTCCGGAAGCTTCCGTCATCTTCCACAGACCGCTCAGAACACCGCCTGTGCCGAGATCATATCTGGCATGGATATCCTCCTTAAAAATCTCAAAAGCCATCTCCGGTGCCCTGCACTTCTCCAGTGTACGGGCGGCATTCCAGAGAAATCCATCTGAAAAATATCCAAGAAGCTTTTCTTTTTCTTGCTCGATCAGGATCTGTGTTCCTTCAATTGCGATCACGCCCGCAACGACCAGATCATCTCCCAGCTCAAGCGCACCGTCGATCTGGCTCTTAAGCGCTTCCATTGCCTGCTGCCCCAGTTTCATATGTTCATCCTCCGTTTCCTGTACTCATTATAAAAGAATGGAGAGAACACTTGGAACTACCATGGCAAGAACAAGAATGACTGCGATCACTGCAGCAAATATTTTTCTTTTTTTCGGGTCAAACATTCCCATTTCCATCACCTCATTCTACGTTGTCCAAATCCAGCTCTGTCGTTTCTGTGTGCGCATTATTGGACAGTGGATTCCTGTTTTCATAATCGAACAGAATTGTTGTCCCATCCGGGAAAACTTCTATGTGAGCTGTCTTTGAAATCTTATGTTTCTTACGGTAAGTCCATACAGCACTTTCGTATGGTTTCTGATCTGCTGCAAACGAAGGGCGCTTCTTAAGTTTTTCTCTTAAGTACAGATCATAGAGCATATGCTGTGCTGCCACATCCGCATCGAGATCTGTTTCCTCACGGAGAAATTCCAGCAGGATCTCATAGCGGCGCATCCTTGAATGTGAGATCTCGCTGTAGCCTTTTTTCTCATAAAAAGCTCCCAGCTTCTCATAAAAGGTAAACGCATCCGCAAACTGCGGCACCAGATATTCCAGTGTGTTCTGGAACTGTCCGCTGTTGTAATAAACTTCCACCATACTCTCTACCATCTTAAGTCTCAGGACCTCCCTGTAGGAGAGCCAGTTAGTAGAAAGCACTTCGTATGGTTCTTTTTCTTTATGCATGATCCCGTATTTCTCTGCTTCTTTTTCCATCAGGGAACCCTTGAGCACCTTGAGGAAACCAAGCTGGAGCTGATCCGGTTTCATCCTGTATACATCATTAAAAGAACGGTGGAAGGTGTCATAATCTTCATACGGAAGTCCTGCGATCAGATCAAGGTGCTGGTGGATGTTTCCAAAGCTGTGCACCTTCGCAACACATCTCTCTAATTTATCAAGATCCATATGTCTGTGGATCGCATGAATGGTGTCCAGATTTGTAGACTGTACACCGATCTCAAGCTGGATAAGTCCGGGACGCATCTTACTCATAAGCTGCATTTCTTCGTCCCGGAGAAGGTCTGCCGAAACTTCAAAATGGAAATTCGTGATCCCATTGTCATGCTCCAGGATATATTTCCAGATCGTCATTGCGTGCTCATGCTTACAGTTAAACGTGCGGTCTACAAACTTGACCTGAGGCACCCTGTGATCCAGGAAAAACTGTAATTCTTTCTTGACCAGTTCAAGATCACGGAATCTGAGCTTCTTATCAATAGAAGAAAGACAATAACTGCAGGAAAAAGGACATCCCCTGCTGCTCTCATAATAAATGATCTTGTTCTCAAAGTCCTCCAGATGTTCATATACAAAAGGAATCTCACTTAAATCCGTAAGCTCCCTCCATCCATTGTGATGGATCTCCTCTCCGTCACGATAAGCGATCCCTGGAATCTCAGATAAGCTTCCCACGCCGTCCACATAATAACGCACAAGCTCGAGGAACGTCTTTTCGCCCTCACCGACCATGACGCCGGTCACCTGCGGAGTCCTCCGAAGAAAGGCTTCCGCATCGAAGGAAACCTCCGGACCTCCCGTCCAGAATTTTACATCCGGAAGGATCTTGTGAAGATCCTCAAGCAGGTCTCTGACGAAAGAAATGTTCCATATATAGCAGGAAAAGCAGACTACATCTGCTCCACTTAAATAAATATCCTTCAAAATCTCGTCTTTTGTCTGATTGATCGTATATTCTCCCAGGAGAATATGCTCCTGATAAGCGGATGCATATGCCCTGAGATCGTATACTGCAAGATTTGAATGAATATATTTCGCATTACATGCTGCCAGTAATATTTTCATAAATCTTATAAACCTTCCCGGACCTTATTTGTCCAGAAGTTCCTTGATCGCAGCTTTTGGAGTCAGACCAACCAGACGCTCTGCTTCCTTACCATCCTTAAAGATCAGAAGTGTCGGGATGCTCATGATACGGAACTGCTGTGCGAGACCAGGCTGCTGGTCAACATCGATCTTGCCTACGCAGTATCCTTCCTCTGCCAGTTCCTCAACGATCGGACCCTGACGCATGCACGGTCCACACCATGTTGCCCAGAAATCCAGTAATACCGGTTTCTCTGACTTAAGAACTTCCTGCTCAAAATTCTCTGCTGTAATTGTTTTTGCCATAATGCTTCCTCCTTAATATTTGATCCACGATTAGTGTTTCTTGATTTTTATTTATGATACCTTTTTGTGCCGGACATATTTGCCGGCGCTGATGGCTGCCATGCTGCCTTCGTAAACGGCCTTGGACACCTGGAGAAGTCCGCCTGTGCAGTCTCCTGCGGCAAAAAGTCCCGGGATCGTCGTCGCCATCTCTTCGTCGGTTTTGATATTTCCCTTGTCGGTGATCTCTGCTCCCATCTGTCTGGCGATCTCTGTGCTTCCTGCCGTGCCGAGTGCCACAAAGACACCATCCGCAGGATAAAAAGAGTTCTCTGATGCTTCCGCATCCTGTGCAGCTGTATCACTCTGCATCAGAAGTCCGGAAACCTTGTCATCGCCTTCGATCGCCTGGATCTTCATTGTGTTGACTGCGATTGGATGTTCTCTGGAAAATTCCGGTTCCTTCCCATCCGTATAGATGGTCACATCCTGCGTGACATTCCGAAGTTCCTCTGCTTCATGAAGAGCAAAATCACCGTTTCCGACAACGGCAACTTCCTTTCCTCTGTAAAAAAAGGCATCACAGACCGCGCAGTAGCTGACACCTCTTCCCTCAAACTCCTTAAGTCCCGGAATCTTCGGGGCACTGCGCTTCCCTCCTGTCGCCAGGATCACGCTGACTGTGTCAAAATCGCCTGCTGTCGTCTTGACAGTAAATGTATCAAAACCACTGATCCCAAGGACCTCTGCATCCAGGATACGCACTCCCAGAGCTTCTGCCTGAGATATCCCTCTCTCGTAGAGTTCCTTACCGGAAAGCGGCTGTTCCAGTCCATAATAATTCTCGATCTTCTCCGCCTTTTCCAGTGCTCCGATGCCGTTGTTGATGACAAGCGGATTCATGTTTCCCCTTGCGGCGTACAGAGCGGCTGAGATACCGGCGGGACCTGCACCGATGATCACTATATTTTCCATTTTATCACCTGCCTTTTTGTTATTTTATAATATTACACCAGAGAAGAAATGTCCAGAATGTTTTCGTTTCATTCCTGGCAGGGCATTGAAAAATCCAAAATTTTTTGTGTATTTCTCTTTACAATTATGTTATATTTATGTTGTTTCTAAATTTGTCATTTATTTTAAATGTATATAAGGAGTAACTATTATGCGCAGTTTTGAATATTTTGCCCCTACAAAGGTTATTTTTGGTAAAGATTCTCATTTGCAGATCGGTGATATTCTGAAGAAAGAGAACTGTCACAAAGTTCTGATCCATTACGGCGGCAAAAGTGCCGTTGCTTCCGGGCTGATCGACGAAGTTTCCGGATGTCTTACTGATGCCGGCATTGATTTCGTTACCCTGGGCGGCGTTGTCCCAAACCCGCGTCTTTCCAAAGTACGTGAGGGTATCGAACTCTGTAAGAAAGAAAACGTAGATTTCATTCTCGCTGTCGGCGGTGGAAGTGTTATTGACTCTTCCAAAGCGATCGGCTACGGCGTTGCTAATCCATGGACAGATGTCTGGAATTTTTATCTCAAGACAGAAGTTCCGACTGCCTGTCTTCCGATCGGCGTCATCCCTACCATTGCAGCTTCCGGAAGTGAGATGAGTAATTCCTCTGTCATCACCAATGAGGATGGATGGCTGAAACGAGGTGCTGCCAAATGCGATCTCTGCCGTCCGAAATTTGCTCTGATGAACCCGAGACTTACCTACAGTCTTCCGCAGTATCAGACGGAGAGCGGCTGTGTGGATATCCTCATGCACACCATGGAGCGTTATTTCGTCAATATCGAGACTATGGAGATCACAGACAGCATCAGTGAATCTCTGATGCAGACCGTCATCTACAATGCACGTATCCTTATGAAGGAACCTGACAACTACACTGCCCGCGCAGAGATCATGTGGGCAGGAAGCCTCTCTCACAATGGTCTGACCGGCTGTGGAACCGGCGGCGGCGACTGGGCATGTCACCAGCTTGAGCATGAGCTTGGCGGGCTCTATGATGTCACTCACGGTGCCGGTCTCGCAGCAATCTGGGGAAGCTGGGCAAGATATGTATACGATGTAAATCCGGAGCGTTTTGCACAGTTTGCAACCAACGTATTTGATATCCCATGCGGACTTGATTTTGAAAAGACCGCCCTGGCAGGAATCGAAGCAATGGAGGACTTTTTCCGTTCGATCAAGATGCCCATCAGCCTGCATGAACTTGGACTTGACCTCGATGATCAGCAGATCCATGAACTCGCTTTTAAATGCAGTTATGAAGATACCCGCACGATCGGCGTGTTCAAGCAGCTTAATATGAAAGACATGGAAAAGATCTATACCATGGCAAGATAACTTTTTATAAAAAGATCTCCGGCAGGATTCCGTAAATCGGTTCTGCCGGAGATTTTTTGTTCCAGAATATTTATTTACTGAATAAGATAAACTTCGGTGTAGTAAACGCCCTTTGCCTCTCCCTCTGCATGTGTTGCCACATAAATGTCAATGCAGTTTGTCTTGATCGCACCGCCGCAGTCTTCTGCTACGTAAACCTGTCCATTGATCACAACCTTGCTTCCGTAAGGGATCTGAGACGGGTCTACAGCGATCGTATGGTTTGTTGTCGCTGTTACACCGGTTGAAGTGATTCCATTGGCATATGGCCCGCAGCAGATGCTGCACGGGCAGTAATGTGTGATCTTGAACACACCAAGGTCTTTGAGGCTGGCATCTGATGAAGCTGCTACTGCCTTTCCGATCTGAACGCCATTCTGTTCGGTAACACTCTCATCTGTTTTCAGTGCATCTGAAAAAACGCCCTGCCCACTGCTTTTATGAAGTGTACCCGCATCCTTCTTCGTATCTATAGAAGCTTCTGCACTCTCCTGACCATCTGAGACATCCAGGCAGCTTGTCGGGATATAGCCTTCCTGCTCTGTACCATCTGCATTCTGGTATTCAATCCTGCTCCAGACGCCATTGACGGTACCTGTACGCTTCACTTCGTCCAGTTCCAGGACTTCCCCGACAACCTCTCCGTCCTTCTTTCCCGGATAATCCAGAATACTGCTGTCGGACGTTACTTCAACCTCCTCTGCATCCATCGATACAATCTGATTCTCGCTGTTAAGTGCCTGTGTCTGTATGTAACCTATGACTTTCTCTCCGTCAGCCTCAGCTTCCACCTTGCTCCAGCCATTGTCACAGATTGCAGTCTGTTCCACCTGATCTCCGAGCGACACCGCTGCAAGCTCTGCACTGCTGTCAGAAGGCATCGTATAGATCCCTGTCTTTCTGCCGGTCACATAGAGAGTCTCCTGATGTGCTGCTACCTGAACTGTATTTCCCTTGCCGTCATCTGTCTGAAACATCTGCACAGTCTTATTTTCTTTCTGTGTATTCTCTACTACAGTATTATAATCCGGAACTTCGCCATAAACCAGAGATGCATGACACAACAATACACTCCCCAGTAAAAAAGTCATCGTTCTCTTATTCACAGATCTTGTCACCTCTTTCTGATTTACCTTCGCCAGCCTCCCGGCGATTCTGTGTGTATTGTAGCACATGAACTTCGTGATTTCAAAATTTACACAAAATTTTCACCGTTTTTTATGCCGGAAAATATTTTTGAAATTTTTTTAATTTTTTTCAAAAAAACATTTGACAAATACAAATTCATCTGGTATAGTATGTCTTGTCGCTGAGGAAAACAAATAAGACTTCCAAACAGAACACATGCGATAGTGGCGTAGTTGGTAACGCGCGACCTTGCCAAGGTCGAGACCGCGGGTTCGAGCCCCGTCTATCGCTCTTAAGAATCAGGATTTAGTCCTGGTTCTTTTTTTGTCTGTAATTCTTTATCTGTCAGATATTATCTATACAAAAAAGCAGAGGAAACTTTGATGGGATTTCCCGAACCAAAGTTTCCTCTGCTGTATCTGAAATTTATATTTCAGACCTGTTCTTTATTCTTAGTGGTGGAACAGACGAATTCCTGTGAACGCCATTGTCATTCCATATTTGTTACATGTTTCGATCACTGCGTCATCTCTCACAGAGCCACCTGGCTGTGCGATAAATTTCACGCCGCTCTTATGTGCGCGTTCGATGTTATCACTGAACGGGAAGAATGCATCAGATCCGAGCGTTACATCGGTAAGCTGATCGAGCCATGCACGCTTCTCTTCTTTTGTGAAGACTGCCGGCTTCTCTGTGAATACGTTCTCCCATGCTCCGTCTGCCAGAACATCCATGTATTCGTCGCCGATATAAACATCGATCGCATTGTCGCGCTCTGCTCTGCTGATGGTATCTTTGAATGGAAGTGAAAGAACCTGCGGGCTCTGACGGAGGAACCAGTTATCTGCCTTCTGTCCTGCAAGTCTGGTGCAGTGTACACGGGACTGCTGTCCTGCGCCGACACCGATCGCCTGTCCGTCCTTGACAAAGCATACGGAGTTGGACTGTGTATATTTCAGGATGATCAGAGAAACTTTGAGGTCGCGCTTTGCTTCTTCTGTAAGTTCTTTGCTCTCGGTTACGATGTTGGAGATCAGCTCGTCATCGATTGCAAGCTCCTGACGTCCCTGTTCGAAAGTCACACCATATACCTGCTTGTGTTCCAGTGGAGCCGGTACATAATCCGGATCGATCTCGATCACGTTGTAGTTGCCTTTTTTCTTCTGTTTGAGGATCTCAAGGGCTTCCTCAGTGTAACCCGGTGCGATCACGCCATCGGAAACTTCTCTCTTGATCAGCATTGCTGTGTCTTTGTCGCAGACATCAGAAAGAGAAATAAAATCACCGAAAGAAGACATACGGTCTGCGCCTCTCGCTCTTGCATAAGCGCAGGCAAGCGGGGAAAATTCTTTCCAGTTCATATCATCTACCCAGTAGATCTTTGCAAGTGTTTCTGTCAGCGGAAGTCCGACTGCTGCACCTGCAGGAGAAACATGCTTGAAAGAAGTTGCTGCCGGAAGTCCTGTTGCTTTCTTGAGGTCACGTACAAGCTGCCAGCCATTGAATGCATCGAGGAAGTTGATATATCCAGGTCTTCCTGAATGAACTTTGATCGGAAGCTCACTTCCGTCCTCCATGTAGATCCTGGAAGGTTTCTGGTTCGGGTTGCATCCGTATTTTAACTGTAATTCGTTCATCTTATCTCATCCTCCGTATCTTACTTGTTTTTGTTTACGATCTTTGTCTCATAGTTTCCTGTTGCGATGTCGATGTAGCGTACAAACAGGGAAACTTTGTTGTCTTCGTTCAGGCTGTTCCAGAGAAGTTCTGTGAATGCTTCCATATCGTCCGGAATATCTACGAGTTTCGGTTCTCCTTCAAAGCTTGGGAGCGGATTTCCGTCGCATTTGTAAGTGTGGATGAAACGTCCCTCACCTGGAATTGCTTTTTCATATGCGTAAGTGTAACGGAGGCAGGCATCCGGATTTCCGTTGTCGCTCTTGAGGATTGACATTGCGTAGCTGTATTCGCCGTTTTCGATGTGCATGACACCGGAGATCCTTGGTGTATAGTTCGGTCCATCTGGCTCAAATTCGCGGGATCTTAAGGACTGTTCGAAGGTGAGCTGTTTGTCCATTCCTTCATAGATCGTGTCTGTCTGATCGCCGTTTGTCACAATCGTCTTATTTCCCAGTACACGTACCGGAGCATAGATGATCAGGCTCGGATCTGTCAGTTTGGATGGATCAAATGCCTGTGTGCGGATTCCCTCTCCATCCTCGACAAATACTCGATTCCTGCTGTTTTCACTTCTTCCCATGATAAAATAAGCTGTTACTGCTTTGGTTCCGTCTGCGGAACGTCCAATGATGATTCCTCTTCCCGGATAAGAGTTGCTTTTCAGTTCATTTTCCAGTGAAATTCTTTCCATGATCATTCTCCTTTAGTGTTGTAAAATAAAACTGACCGCCTGGGTAGTCTGTTGCTTACACAGGCTGCCCAGGCGGTCGGCACGTTACTTACTGCACTCCCTGTAGGTGATCCTACTTCCGCCAGTCATGCAGTCGTTATAATATCATAATATGTTACTGTTCACTTCGTTCACAGTAACTTGGTCAAAATGCATTCCAAATCACCTACGGTGATAGCATTTTGCCCTGTATGTCTCGGGATTTTGCCATATTCATGGCAAAACACCTCGCGGGATACTACCTGCGAACAATTACATAATATACTACTTTATTCAGTTTCGCAAGAATAAAAATCAAAACAATTATTCGTCTACGCTGTAGTTCGGAGCTTCCTTGGTGATGTGGATGTCATGTGGATGAGATTCCTTGAGGGATGCAGCGGAGATCTTGATGAATCTGCCGGTTGTCTTGAGTTTCTCAATGGTTTCTGCTCCACAGTATCCCATACCGGAACGAAGACCGCCCATGAGCTGGAATACAGTGTCCTCAACGTGTCCCTTGTATGCTACACGTCCTTCTACACCTTCCGGAACGAGTTTCTTCGCATCCTGCTGGAAGTAGCGATCCTTGCTGCCGTTCTCCATAGCTGCGATAGATCCCATACCACGGTATACTTTGTATTTACGTCCCTGGTACAGTTCGAAGGTTCCCGGGCTCTCGTCGCATCCTGCGAAGATACTTCCCATCATGCAGACATTGGCACCTGCTGCGATCGCCTTGGTGATATCTCCGGAGTATTTGATTCCGCCATCTGCGATGATCGGGATACCATAGCGGTTAGCCACTTCATAGCAGTCCATAACAGCTGTGATCTGCGGAACACCGATACCTGCAACGACACGTGTCGTACAGATGGAGCCAGGTCCGATACCAACTTTGACAGCATCTACACCAGCCTCAATCAGAGCCTTGGTAGCAGCTCCTGTGGCAACGTTTCCTGCGATGACCTGAAGATCCGGATATGCATCCTTGATCTGGCGTACTGCACGGAGGATGTTCTCAGAATGTCCGTGTGCAGAGTCGATAACGATAACGTCTACATTTGCTTTAACAAGTGCTTCCACACGTGCAAGAACATTGGCTGTGATACCAACAGCTGCACCGCAGAGAAGACGTCCCTGTGCATCCTTGGCTGCAAGAGGATATTTGATCTGTTTCTCGATATCCTTGATCGTGATCAGACCCTTTAAGTTAAAGTCATCGTCTACAATGGGTAATTTTTCTTTACGAGATTTGGCAAGGATCTTCTTTGCCTCTTCAAGAGTGATCCCTTCCTTGGCTGTGATCAGGCCCTCGGACGTCATGCACTCTCCGATCTTCTTGGAAAAGTCTGTTTCGAATTTGAGGTCACGGTTGGTAATGATACCGACCAGCTTTCTGCCCTCTGTGATCGGAACACCGGAGATACGGAATTTCGCCATCAGGTTGTTCGCATCTTCAAGGGTATTGTCAGCGGATAAATAGAATGGATCTGTGATAACACCGTTCTCAGAACGTTTTACCTTGTCTACCTCGTCTGCCTGTGCTTCGATGGTCATATTCTTGTGAATAATACCGATACCGCCCTGTCTTGCCATGGCGATCGCCATCCTGTGCTCAGTAACTGTATCCATTCCTGCGCTCATCATAGGAATGTTCAGTTTGATCTTCTTTGTTAAATACGTTGTGACATCTACCTGATTCGGAATTACTTTTGAGTAAGCCGGAACTAAAAGGACATCGTCAAATGTAATTCCTTCACCAATGATAGTACCCATTGCATTTCCTCCCTTGTATATTATGTTATTTTGAATTTGTTCCATAGTTTAACAAAAATAATTTACAGTGTCAATCCAAAAAAACTTTGCTCGGGGCTGAATTTTTGATAGCCTGCTGCATCGTTTCATCCGGTTCGATAATGATCTTGCAGTTCTCGCCCTTGTCCCTGGTGATGATCGCAAAACGCTTATGGGATGGATTTCCGGAAGAATAGTCCAGTGTCTTCATCTTACTGTTGCTGTTGTAATAATCCAGGCGGTGTGAATCCAGAGGGGCTACAAGGTCAGCCTCCTTGATGCTCACAGTTTTGGCTTTTTTGCGTTTAGATTTTGCCATGACCATGTCGATATCCATCTCCCCATTTACAAAAAGATACTCGTATTCAAGGTCTGTCTTTGGCACGATGAAATAACACGCGATTCCAAGCACGACTGCTGCCAGAAGAAACAGGAAATTGAACAGAAGTCCTGCGGCAGCGGCAAGCACTGTCAGACTGATCAGACCATATTTCATTATGGCATCTTTGGACGTCGGCTCTTTCTTTACCAGAAATTCAGAATATAAATCACTCATGTCTGCCTTCTCCTTATTATGTTTTTTACTATTTTATCATAAAAAAAGACCAGCGTCTATGACGCTGGCCTGATATTTGAAAACTTTTGGATTACATCATTCCGCCCATTCCTGGTGCGCCTGCCGGCATAGCCGGAGTATCTTCTTTGATAGTTGCAACTACGGATTCTGTTGTAAGCAGAGTGGATGCAACACTTGTAGCATTCTGAAGGGCACTTCTTGTAACCTTAACCGGGTCAAGGATACCTGCTCCTACCATGTCTACGTATCTCTCGTTCAGAGCATCAAATCCGATTCCTGGCTCAGATTCTCTTACTTTGTTGATGATGACAGAGCCTTCCAGTCCTGCGTTTGCAGAGATGTGGAATAACGGAGCTTCCAGAGCTTTGAGGATAACATTTGCACCTGTCTTCTCATCACCTTCCAAAGTTGCAACCAGTTCAGCAACTTTCTTGGAAGCATGAATGTAAGCAGATCCGCCACCTGCGATGATTCCTTCTTCTACTGCTGCTCTTGTAGCTGCAAGAGCATCTTCCAGACGAAGTTTTGCTTCTTTCATTTCAGTTTCAGTTGCAGCACCAACACGGATAACAGCTACGCCGCCTGCCAGTTTTGCAAGTCTTTCCTGTAATTTTTCTTTATCGAATTCGGATTTTGTCTCTTCAATCTGTCCACGGATCTGTGCAACACGGTCTTCGATTGCTTTCTTGTCACCAAGTCCGTCAACAATAACTGTGTTTTCCTTTGCAACTTTGACAGATTTTGCACGTCCAAGCTGCTGCATGGTAGCTTCTTTGAGGTCCAGACCAAGTTCATCAGAGATTACCTGTCCACCTGTCAGGATAGCGATATCCTGAAGCATTTCTTTTCTTCTGTCACCATATCCTGGAGCTTTGACAGCTACTACCTGGAAGGTTCCTCTTAATTTGTTTACGATCAGAGTTGTCAGAGCTTCACCCTCTACATCCTCAGCGATGATGAGAAGTTTGGCACCTGCCTGAACAACCTGCTCCAGTAATGGAAGGATCTCCTGAATGTTGCTGATCTTCTTGTCAGTGATCAGGATGTATGGATCTTCCAGATTTGCTTCCATTTTTTCCATGTCTGTGGACATGTATGCAGAAATGTATCCACGGTCAAACTGCATACCTTCTACCAGGTCAAGTTCTGTATGCATAGTTTTGGATTCTTCTACTGTGATAACACCATCGTTGGAAACTTTTTCCATTGCGTCTGCAACGAGCTGGCCAACTTCTTCATCACTTGCGGAGATTGCAGCAACGTTTGCGATCTGTGCTTTGCCGCTGATCTTCTGGCTCATTTCTTTGATAGCTTCTACTGCTGTATCAGTAGCTTTTTTCATTCCTTTTCTGAGGATGATCGGGTTAGCGCCTGCTGCCAGGTTCTTCATTCCTTCGTGAACCATTGCCTGTGCAAGAACAGTTGCTGTTGTAGTACCATCACCAGCTACATCGTTTGTCTTGGATGCAACTTCTTTGATGAGCTGTGCGCCCATGTTTTCGAATCCGTCTTCCAGTTCGATCTCTTTTGCAATTGTAACACCATCGTTTGTGATGAGCGGAGCACCAAACTGTTTATCAAGTACTACGTTTCTTCCTTTTGGTCCGATTGTTACTCTTACTGTATCTGCAAGTTTGTTTACACCAGCTTCAAGTGCGGCTCTTGCTTCTGAGCCGAATTTAATTTCTTTTGCCATGATGACTGTCCTCCTGAAATAATGTCGATTTAATATAATTATTCAACGATTGCAAGAATATCATTCTGTTTTACGATGATGTATTCTTCTCCGTCAAGTTTTACTTCTGTTCCTGCGTATTTGGAGTAGATAACTTTGTTTCCTACTTCAACTTCCATTTTGACTTCTTTGCCTTCAACAACTCCGCCAGGGCCTACAGCGATAACTTCTGCCTGCTGTGGTTTCTCCTGTGCCTGACCCGGAAGTACGATACCGGATTTTGTTGTTTCCTCTGCTTCTAACTGTTTTAATACAACTCTGTCGCCTAAAGGTACTAATTTCATGATCTATTTTCCTCCTTTATTGTTGCCTTGCTTTTCGATTACTAGCACTCATTTCGTTTGAGTGCTAATCACTGTCCTTATATTATTTAATTCCGTTATTTTCTGCAACTCTTTCTATTACTGTTAATTACTGTAATTTTGAATATTATCTCTTTTTTTCTTTTATTTTCTTCAATTTTCTTATTTTACTATTTTTCAGTAATTTTTTACACAGATACAGGAACTGGATCTTTACACGATCCTGCACAGAAAAAAGCTCCCTCCCACCGGGTATATGCCCGATGAAAAGGAGCTTCTTATGTCTTTATTTCTGATCAGATGCTGATCATGCTTTCTTGTTTCTCTGTGCTTTGATCTCATCGAGTTCGTCAAAGATCACTTCATTGAGAACCTTGATATAGGTTCCCTTCATACCGGAAGAACGGGATTCGATAACACCTGCACTCTCGAATTTGCGGAGCGCATTTACGATCACGGATCTGGTGATTCCCACACGGTCTGCAATCTTGCTCGCAACCAGGATTCCCTCCTCGCCATCCAGTTCATCAAAGATATGGATGATCGCTTCCAGTTCGGAGAATGACAGAGTGTTGAAGGCTGATTTGACAACCTGCTGCTTACGGTCCTCTTCTGCATTCTCTTCATGTACTGCACGCATCATTTCCAGTCCTACTACTGTTGTGCCGTATTCACTGACAATGATATCCTCGATATCGTATGGCTTGTTATCACGATACATAAAAACTGTTCCCAGACGTTCGCCGGCGATATCGATCGGATTGATGATACCCTGGCAGCTGCTGTCAACGTGCTCAAACCCTAAAGTCTGAAGATTCACATTTTCCTTAGTTGATAAAACTCCCAAAAAACGCTCGTTCAACAATTCATCTACGTGTCCGCCAACGTTATCCTCAATCAGTTCAGTTATTTCCTTCACACCCGGGCATAAACTGATGCCTAAGACTTTGCCCTTCTTGCTCAGTACCAGGATATTGGAACTTAAAGTCTCCATCAGAACCTGACAGATGTCATTGAACACAACCTTACTGGAACTGCTATTGTGCAAAAGTTTATTAATTTTTCTTGTTTTATCTAACAACTGAACGCTCATCTTGGCCTCCTTCAATGATTTATTCGATGCAACCATCTTTATAAGATAATAGTACACGCTTCACCACGAAAAAGCAAGATATTTTTATATTTTTTTCGATTTTATCTGCATTTTCAGAAAATTCTTATATTCAGTCTTCTTCTTTTGTTTTTGCCTCTACATAACCGCAGGTTTCCTGACTGCAGACCAGCTTATTTCCTTTTTCGATCATGTAGCTTCCGCAGACAGGGCACTTCTTGTCTGACGGTTTCTGCCAGGACATAAAATCACATTCCGGATTGTCAATACATCCGTAATACTTACGTCCCTTCTGTGTTTTCTTAAGGACGACATCCTTGCCGCATTTCGGGCAGGCAACACCAATCTTTTCGTAATAAGGCTTGGTGTTTCTGCACTCCGGGAATCCCGGACAGGCAAGAAATCTTCCGTGAGGTCCGTACTTGATGACCATGTTTCTGCCGCAGACATCACAGACTTCCTCTGTGACTTCATCCTGGATATCAACTTTTTCCAGTTCTTTCTCCGCTGCATCTACGTCTTTCTTGAGGTCAGGGTAGAAGTTTCTGACAACCGTCTTCCACTGAACAGTTCCGGCTTCTACACAGTCCAGAAGACCTTCCATCATCGCCGTAAAGCGCACATCCACGATACTCGGGAATGCCTGCTTCATGATGTTGTTGACAACCTCTCCAAGCTCTGTCACATAGAGGTTCTTCTGCTCCTTGGAAACGTAGCGTCTGCTGATGATCGTTGTGATCGTAGGCGCATAAGTACTCGGTCGTCCGATGCCCTGTTCTTCCAGAGCTTTGACAAGGGATGCTTCTGTGTAATGTGCCGGCGGCTGTGTAAAGTGCTGCTCCGGTTTGAGTTCTTCCAGAGTAAGCTTCATGCCTTTTTCCAGGGACTGGCTTAAAACATTTCCCTTCTGATTATCCTCTTCCTGTGTGTAGACGGATAAGAAACCGTCAAATACTACCTTGGAAGCCGCAACGGTGAAAGTATATTCCCCTGCTCCGATCTTTACAGAAGTTGTCTCATATCTGGCTGCCGCCATTCTGCTGGCAGTAAAACGTTTCCAGATCAGCTGATACAGACGGAACTGGTCTCTGGAAAGAGATTCCTTGATCATCGCCGGCAGTCTGGTGATATCGGTCGGTCGGATTGCCTCATGCGCATCCTGGATCTTCTGCTCTTTCTTGACAGATTTCTCTGTTACAGATACATATTCCTCCCCGTACTGCTGTCCGATGTATTCTCTTGCGGCTGCATCTGCCTCCTGAGAGATTCGGGTGGAATCGGTACGCAGATAAGTGATGATACCTACCGTGCCGCTTCCCTTGATGTCAACACCCTCGTATAACTGCTGTGCCAGACGCATTGTTTTCTGTGTGGAAAAATTGAGTGTCTTGGATGCTTCCTGCTGCAAAGTACTGGTGGTAAAAGGAAGCGGAGCATTCTTGATACGCTCACCCTTCTTGACTTCTGTGATCTCATACTCTGCATTTTCCAGTTTCGCAAGAAGTTCTTCCATTTCTTTCTTATTGTGGATCGGCATCTTCTTGTCTGTGCCGTAGAATTTTGCCTTGAGCGGTTTCTTCTCGCCTTTGATGCGGAATTCTCCATCCAGGCTCCAGTATTCTTCCGGGATAAATGCATTGATCTCATCTTCACGGTCACAGATGATACGCAGTGCCACAGACTGCACACGACCTGCACTTAAGCCTCTCTTGACTTTGACCCAGAGAAGCGGGCTGATGGTATATCCTACCATTCTGTCCAGCATTCTTCTCGCCTGCTGTGCATCTACCAGGTTCATATCCAGATCTCTTGGCTGCTTGATAGAATTCTTCACGGCCGTCTTGGTGATCTCATTGAAAGAAATCCTGCGCATCTTGGCCGGATCTTCCTTCAACGCCTGCATCAGATGCCAGGAAATCGCCTCTCCTTCACGGTCAGGGTCAGTTGCGAGATAGATCTTGTCTGCTTTTTTTGCAGCCTTACGAAGTCCCGCAAGGAGCTCTCCTTTCCCACGGATCGTAATATATTTCGGCTCAAAATCGTTATCCACATCGATTCCGAACTGACTCTTCGGGAAATCTCTCACATGTCCGTTTGATGCCTGTACATCATAATTACTTCCAAGAAATTTTTTAATGGTTTTTACTTTTGCAGGTGACTCTACTATCACCAGATATTTCGCCATGCTACCTCTCCTACTTTTGCTAAACTCTCCGGGATCTTTATGTTACCTTAAGTCTCTTTTATATAGTAATGTCTGCCGATCTCCCGGACCAGGCCCGACAGTTTTAATTCCAGTAAAAGGCTCCCGATCTTCTCTGGTGGAAGTCCTGTTTTCTGGATCAGAAAATCCGTAGATTTTGGTCGTAAATCGAGACAACTATACACCAATTTCAAATCGCTTGCAAGTCCTAAGTCATTTTTTTCGGGTGATTTTACTTTATTTTCACAATTAAGCCCCAGTTCCCGAAGCAGGATTTCCGGGCTGTATGCGATCCCTGCACCGTCATAGATCAGCTTGTGACACCCCATACTCAGGGCTTCATTTACAGGTCCCGGAACCGCATAAACGATCTTTCCCTGATCCAGCGCCCACTGTGCTGTGATAAGCGATCCGCTCTTCTCGCGTGCCTCTACAATAAGTACCAGATCCGCAAGTCCACTGATGATCCTGTTTCTCGCAGGAAAAAAATAGTTTCTCGCCCGCATGCCCGGCGGCTGCTCACTCAGGATCCCGCCATTTTCTCTCAGGATGCGGTCATATAAAGGGCGGTTCCCGCTCGGATAACAGATATCGACGCCTCCCGCAAGAACCGCATAGGTCGGTGTGCCGCCTTCCATTGCTCCTTTGTGTGCCTCTGCGTCTATCCCATATGCCATGCCGCTGATGATCTGAACCCCGGCACTGCTCAGAATCCTCGCATAGCGAAAAGCCTGTATCCGCCCATACGGGCTGCACGCCCTGGCACCTACGATCGCTGCTGTCGGCTTCTTCGCGTCCGGCAGGTTCCCTTTTGCAAAAAGTATCTCCGGCATTTTGGGGTAATTGTTCAGTTTTTGTGGATATTCTGCGCTTTTGCTGCTGATCTGCCGGATTCTTTCTTTTGGTTTTTCTTCCATATAAAATACCTCGTCTTTTTCTTTTTTATGACACTTTAATTCCAGTATTTTTTATCAAATGCACGATAGGATAATGCTTCCCCTATATGGTGCTTCTTTATGGCTTCACAGTGATCCATATCCGCGATCGTTCTTGCGACTTTGAGCAGGCGGTGATATGCCCTCGCACTGAACGGCATATGTTCAAAAGCCATCTGCAGAAGATTCTTTCCTGCCTCATCCAGCCGGCAGAATTTTTCTATCTGGCTTCCCTTAAGTTCTCCATTGAACTGAATGCCTTCTCCTTTATAACGTATCCTCTGCAGCTCCTGTACTTTTGTCACACGCTTCCGGATCGTGTCTGTCGATTCCCCGATCTTTCTGCTGCTCAGCCCCTCGAAATCAACCGGCGTGACATCCGCACAGAGATCCAGGCGGTCGAGAAGCGGCTGGCTGATCCGTCCCAGATACTGCGAAACCTGCGCCGGTGTACAGCGACAGCGGTTCATATCCGGATAGTGCCCGCAGGGACAGGGGTTCATCGCCGCACATAGGATAAAATCCGCCGGAAACTCATAGGTTCCATACACTCTTGCGATCCGAATCACCTTATCCTCCAGAGGCTGCCTTAAGATCTCCAGGCTCCTTCTGGAAAACTCCGGCATCTCATCCAGGAAAAGCACGCCTCTGTGTGCCAGCGTGACTTCCCCCGGTCTCGGGTTCCGCCCGCCGCCTGCCAGTGCCTGTGCGGAACAGGTATGGTGCGGACTTCGAAAAGGCCGATGCCTTACCAGTGGATCTCCCTGCGACAGCAAACCTGCAATACTGTAGATTTTTGTCAGTTCCAGACCTTCCTCAAATGTCAGAGGCGGCATAATCCCCGGGATTCTTTTTGCGATCATTGTTTTGCCTGCTCCCGGTGGTCCGATCATCAGAAGGTTATGAAAACCGCTGACTGCGATCTCCACCGCCCTTCGAAGGCTTTCCTGTCCTTTGATCTCGCAGAAATCCACCTTTTCTTTACTCTCGGTAAACAGGATCTCTGCTTCTTCCAGGTGATAGCTTTCTGGTTTTCTCAGATACTGAATCATTTCATTCAGGTTCTTCACCCCGATCACCTTCATATCCGGGATCAGTCTTGCCTCCCGCAGATTTTCTGCCGGGACAACGCAGAAACGGCACTTTTCTTCCCTTGCCCGGATGATCATTGGCAGTATTCCTGAGATTGCATGTACATTCCCATTTAAACTGATCTCGCCTGCCATCATAACTTTCCGAAGCTGCTCCGGTTTCAGGATCCCGGATGCGGCAAGCACTGCTGCCGCAAGAGGCAGGTCGAATCCTGCTCCTTCCTTCTTGATATCTGCCGGGGCAAAATTGACCGTGATCCTCTTTGGTGGAAGTGCGATCCCGTTATTCTTTAATGCTGTTCGCACCCGGTCCTGCGCCTCCTTTACCTGTGCAGAAGGAAATCCGACCATCGTAAAAGAGGGCAGGCCGTCACTGACATCTGCCTCCACCTGGATCGGATGCACCTCCATGCCCAGGATTGCTGCTGATAATACACTTGCAAACATGGTACTCCTTTCTTTCAGTGGCATCCCCGATCTGCCTGATATTCAATTGTTGTTTTGCATTGGAAATATATAAGATAAAATAGAAAAAAGAAAAGCCTTCTGTCAAAATCAAGGCTCTTTAAAGAAATCTGCTCTTGTTTTATTATAGTTTATCCTGTTCTGAAATTCAAGAAAAAAGGAGCCGCAGACCCGTTCTGCAGCCCCACTGTCACTTTATCTCGCAAACTGTAAGATAATATTTTTGATGATCTCTTTTGCTTTGTCCATTCCTTCTGCCGTGATATGCTCAAACGCTCCATGGAATCCATAACCGCCAGTTCCAAGATTCGGGCACGGAAGTCCCACAAAACTGAGTCTCGCACCATCTGTGCCGCCGCGGATCGGTGCAACATCAGGTTCTACGCCCGCCATCTCACACGCATTCTTCGCATAGTCGATCAGTTCCATGCATGGTTCGATCTTTTCACGCATATTCCGGTAGGAATCTTTGAGTATCAGTTCTACTGTCCCGTCGCCGTATTTTTGATTCATAGCCGCTGCGATATCCTGCATCAGCCTCTTGCGGTTCTCATAGCTCTCAGAGTCAAAATCACGGATCAGATAGCTCATCTTTGATTCTTCCACCGTCCCTGTCATTTCGATCAGATGGAAAAATCCTTCATATCCTTCTGTATATTCCGGTGCTTCTTCCGGCGGCAGCATTCCCTGGATCTCCATTGCGATCTTCTGCGAATTTTTCATGATTCCCTTTGCCTCACCCGGATGGACATTCACCCCATGGATATAAAACTCTGCGGATGCCGCATTGAAATTTTCAAACTGAATCTCACCCTCCGGACCGCCGTCCACGGTGTAAGCATACGGTGCCCCAAATCTTTCCAAAGCCAGATGTTTCGCGCCGCTTCCGACTTCTTCATCGGTCGTAAAACTGACAGAGATTTTTCCATGCGGAATATCTCCATTTATCAGCTCTTCCACCGCCGTCAGGATCTCTGCAATCCCAGCCTTGTCATCGGCACCGAGCAGTGTCGTTCCATCTGTTGTGATCAGCGTTCTGCCCGCCAGTTTCTTTAATTCCGGAAAATCAGCCGGCGACAGTACTTTGCCGGAAGTTCCTAAGCTCACATCATTTCCGTCATAAGCCTCGATGACCTGTGGATCCACGTTCTCTCCGCTGTAATCCGGTGCGGTATCCATATGTGCGATAAATCCGACGGCTGTCTTGTCTTCATATCCTGGTGTTGCCGGAACATGCCCGTACACATAACCATACTCATCCATATCTGCATCTTTTATGCCGATCTCTCTCATTTCCTGGACCAGCATTCTGGCCAGATCAAACTGACGCTCTGTTGTCGGTGATGTCTGGCTTTCCTCCTCACTGGTCGTCCAGACTCTGACGTATTTTAGTAATCTCTCATATGCTCTCATTTCTAGCTCCTTTTGGGTTGAAAAACATCCCTGCACTGCTTTATCATATTGAATCATATTATATCTTTTTTTGTTTGACGGGTCAACAGGACCCGCCCTTTACAATTTTGCATTTTCAGAAGACCATTTTGCTCCATTTTGCAGTAGCACACCACGGACTATTTTATACTTACAGAAACAAAGGAGGTATTTTCCATGAAATATCAGCGTATCCAGGATCTGAGAATTGATTCTGACCTGTCACAGAAACAGCTCGGTGAGATTCTTCACATCAGCCAGCGTTCTTACTCTCACTACGAGACAGGTTCCCGTGGAATTCCGGTTGAAATGCTGATCCGTCTTGCAGATTACTACGATACCACCATTGATTATCTTGTAGGACGAACAGATAACAAAGAGCCGATCAAGCCACTCAAAGCAGCCAAATAATGGATCTGCAGCCAAAAACACCCGCCTGACATACACATCTTTTCTGTATGCCAAACGGGTGCTTTTCTTTTATTACTTATTAAAACGAAGCCTGTAGCACGTTCGTCATTTAATTACCCTCGCCGGATTTCCGTTCTTCCCACTCTGCGATCTTGGAGATATTTGCCATCTCATATTCATTAAAGATCGAATCCTGCTGCGCATCAAAAGTATCCGGATCTATAGTTCCCTGATACCAGGATTTGCTATTGAAATAATCCGAAATATACTGTGTGACAAACTGTCTGCCATGACGGGCATAGATCTCATTCTTTGCCAGTTCCAGCTGGTCTGAACTGTACGCAGCCACTTCCTCATCTGTCAGGTAACGGCTTGCACTGTCCGGGAAAAAGTACTCCCCTGTCTGTGTATCCGTCTGGGATGCTTCTGTCTCTTCCTCCGGTACCGGGGTCGCGGTCGGGTCCGGTTCAAGATATACCTGTTCTCTGCTCATGATGCAGTTCACGTTCGGATAAACACTGCTGACAGGCTCCCTTGTTACTATCTTTACATACAGCTGTCCGTTATCAAAAATAAGGTTTCCGTATGCCCTGTTCCCCACAGAATCCGTAAACGCAAATCTTGCCGCATTTCCGGCTACTTCTGCTGTAACATCTGCGGAAACAGACTGGCTCTGATCGCGATCTGTCTGATAAAAACTGAACGAAATCTTATCCAGACTGATGTCGTAAACATTGATCGTTGCAGTTCCATCCGTACTGTACCAGTAATCCCAGAAATCATTCGGATCAAAAGCCGCCACGATCGTCGGAACAGGTGTCGGCGTTGCTGTCGGTCTCGGGGTCGGAGAAGGTGTCACAAAAACAGTCGGAGCTGCTGTCGGTGCATTCTTAAGTGCCTCCATCGCCTCCTGCTTCTGTCTTTCCTCGGTCCTGGTCTTTCTGATCCCTGCAAGCAGAATTGCAGCCGCACCAAATATAATAAAAAGCGAGATCAGAATCTTCAGCAGTATCTTAAGTCTTTGTTTTTTTCTCATCTGTGTCACCTCGATTTTTCGACAGTTCCTTACCAGAAACCTCTGTCTTTGTTACTCTTTTCCGCTCCAGCAATATGTGCAGAGCTTACATGGTTCAATATCTATGGATGCAGTCAGATCGTCCAGACGATGATATTTCAGGGTGGTAAAATTCAGTTCCTTACGGATTTCCTCCAGCATCTCCTTGTAATTCGTGGAATCCGGATCTGCATAGTCCGCAAGGATCTTGTCGTCTACATTCTCTCCCTCTCTCTTCGCGATCACTCTCCTGGTGATCAGATCCATCTCGGATTTGGAGCGGGAGAAATTCAGATATTTGCATCCATAAAGCAGCGGCGGGCAGGCAGGACGGATATGTACTTCCTTCGCACCGTTGCGGTAAAGAAATTCTGTCGTCTCGCGAAGCTGTGTACCGCGGACAATAGAATCGTCGATCATCAGAAGACTCTTGTCCTTGATCAGTTTGTGTACCGGGATCAGCTTCATTCTGGCGATCAGGTTTCTCTGGCTCTGCTGTGTCGGCATGAACGAACGCGGCCAGGTCGGTGTATATTTGATAAACGGACGGGCAAAAGGCACACCGGAACGGTTCGCATAACCGATCGCATGGGCGATTCCGGAATCCGGGACACCGGCTACGATGTCAGGATGCACCTGTCCTGCATCTCTCTCGGCGAGCATATCACCACATTTATAACGCATCTCCTCTACATTGACACCTTCGTAAGTCGAAGTCGGATATCCATAGTATACCCAGAGGAAGGAACAGATACGCATTTTTTCACCTGGTTTCTGAAGCGTTTCGATCCCTTCCGGAGTCACAAAAACGATCTCGCCAGGTCCCAGAGATTTCTCATCTTCGTATCCAAGATTGATGTACGCATGGCTCTCAAAAGAAACACAGCGTGCATCCTCCTTGCGTCCGATGATCAGCGGTGTACGTCCCAGGCGGTCTCTGGCTGCAATCAGTCCTTTCGGCGTCAGAAGCAGCATCGTCATCGACCCGTCGATCACTTCCTGTGCGTAACGGATTCCCTCTGCAATAGAGTCTTTGGTGTTGATAAGAGATGCGACCATTTCTGTAGGATTTACGTTTCCTCCACTCATTTCAAGGAAATGTGTACATCCGTCTTTGAAGCATTTCTCGATCAGTTCTTCCATATTGTTGATCTTGCCGACTGTTGTGATTGCAAAATTCCCAAGATGAGAACGGACCAGGAGCGGCTGTGGTTCATTATCTGAGATACAGCCGATTCCAAAATTCCCCTGCAGTTCAGAAACATCTTTGTCAAATTTGGTACGGAACGGTGAGTTTTCGATATTATGTATCGCACGGTCAAAACCTTTCTCCGGATCATACACTGCCATTCCGCCTCTTCTGGTTCCCAGATGAGAATGATAATCAATTCCAAAAAACAGATCCAGCACGCAGCTGGTTTTTGAAGCTACTCCAAAAATTCCACCCATATCGTTTTTCTCCTTATTTTTTCTCTTTGATGATTCCTCGCCGGTATGCGTCCAGAAGCTGCATCAGCTCGCCAATCTTTTCCTTGAGAGCAATTCCGGTATCTGTATCTCCTACCAGTCTTCTCTTTGTTGTATAATGAACCGCTACCCGGTTGGAAACAATATCACTTTCTTTTGAAACCGCATCTTCCGCAGAAGTAAATGACTCATGTGCACAGAGGATCAGTCCGTAGGAATTGTATACCAATGTATATCCTGCAATTCCGGTAACCTTGTGGTATGCTTTGCAGAAACCACCGTCGATAACGATGACTTTGCCGCCGCATTTGACCGGGCTCTCGCCTTCTCCCTGATGTACCGGCACATGTCCGTTGATGATGTGCCCCTTCGCAGGATCCAGTCCAAACTCTCTGAGAAGACTGTCTATCACTTCTTCGTTTTCCAGAAGACGATAATATGCACCTTTCACTTCTTTGTGTGTTGCCTTGTCTGCAATAAAATATCTCTCAAATGTTGTCATCTTGTCTTTGCCGAACAACGGGGAGTTCGGGCTTGCCCAGATAAACCAGAGGATATCCCTTCCCTTACGCTGCTCTTCGTTGTCCACTGCAAAAAACGCTCTTCTTACATAAGCCTCCAGTACATCATAGAGTTCTTTGCCCTTGTAAGTCTTGCCATAGATCTGGACTTCCTTGAGACTTCCGTCCTCATTCAGCGGAATGCATCCATGGAACAGAAGATTTCCGTTAAAGGTCTTATAAAGTCCGCCTTTGTCCAATAAAAGGCTCATATGTTTCTGCAGCTTCTCACAGTTACGGAATGCAGATTCCAGACGTTCCATCACGTCCTTCTCACCTGCACTCAGTTCATATGGCTTCTTCCAGTCGATCGTCGGGAAATTTGTATCCAGCAATGGATATTCCTTACCGTCAGGAAGTGTGATCGTGCCTTTTTCCGGATCGATCCGGTGGAGCAGACAGCGGTTTTCCATGTGGAATTCCTTATGACGGCGGATGAGCTGGCCTTCCAGTTTGAACTGGATGACTGCGATCGCCTTGTGCATCTTCTGTCCAAGGTCTTTCTCGGCTGCATTATAATTAGAAGTTCCCTTCATCTCGAACACGCTGCACGGATCATCCTTGTATACTTCCATCGCAAATGTTGCAAGTGGCAGAAGGTTGATCCCATATCCATCCTCCAGGATATCCTGATTTCCATAGCGGAGACTGTTCCTGAGGACCGTCGCGATACAGGACTGCTGTCCCACAGCCGCTCCCATCCAGACTGCATCATGATTTCCCCACTGAATGTCCAGAGAATGGTACTCCATCAGGCGGTCCATAATAAAATGAGGTCCCGGTCCACGGTCAAAAATATCTCCCAGGATATGAAGGTGATCGACAACAAGACGCTGGATCAGCTCTGCCAGGGCTATGATGAAATTCTCCGCACGGCCGATCTCAATGATCGTATTTACGATAGAATCATAATAAGCTTCTTTGTCCAGGACTTCTGCCTTCTCTGTGATCAGTTCCTCGATCACATAAGCATAATCTGCCGGCAGTGCCTTGCGGACTTTGGATCGGGTATATTTGGATGCAGTGGTCTTGCAGACTTCGATGAGACGGTACAGCGTAATCTTGTACCAGTTTTCCATATCTTCTTCTATCTTTTTGACCAGACGCATCTTTTCTTTCGGATAGTAGATAAGCGTAGCCAGCGCACGCTTGTCACTGTTGCTTAAGGTATGTCCGAATACATCGTCGATCTTCTTGCGGACTGCACCCGAACCGTTGCGGAGCACATGGGCAAATGCCTCATATTCTCCGTGGATATCTGACATAAAGTGTTCTGTTCCTTTTGGAAGGTTCAGAATAGACTGCAGATTGATGATCTCTGTCGATGCCTTTCCGATCGTCGGATACAGTTCTGCCAGTCTCTGTAAATACCTTAATTCCTCTTTTTTCATCTTCTTCTCCTTTAACTATGGTAGCATATCCGGTCTCCATACCGGTAATCCCAAATTTCAGACAAGCACATTGTCAAATAATGAAAACTGATTGGACTGCGGGATATCCCCAAAAATTCCCAGGTCGTCCATCAGGTCAATGACTGTCTTGCTGACCTTTGTCCTGTCGCGGAAGTCATCTTTTGACAGGAATTTACCCTGTTTTGCAGCATCTACAACTGCTTCTGCCGCCTTGTCACCCATTCCGTCGATACAGTTCAGTGCCGGCATCAGTTTGCCGTCAATGATCTGGAAACGGTTTGCTTTTGCCTTGTACAGATCGATCGGAAGGAATTCGATCCCTCTCGCATACATTTCCTGTACGATCCTCATGTCACGGATCGAATCCTGTTCTTTCTTTGAAGCCTCGTCACCTTTTTTGCGGATCTCTGCAAGATAATAGTCCAGACGCTCCCTTCCCATACACATGGTCTCATAGGAAAAAGCCGTCGCACGGATACTGAAAAACGCCGCATAATATGCCAGCGGCTTGAACACCTTGAACCACGCTATCCTCCATGCCATCATAACGTAAGCCGCCGCATGCGCTTTCGGGAACATGTACTTGATCTTTTTACAGGACCAGATGTACCATTCCGGAACCTTGTGCTCTCTCATGGTCGCTTCCCACTCTTCACGAAGTCCCTTACCTTTACGGACACTCTCCATGATCGTAAACGCAAGGCTGCTCTCTACGCCCATACTGATGAGGTAGATCATGATATCATCTCGAGTACAGATCGCGGTAGAAATCGTCGCCTTGCCCTCCTCGATCAGAGTCTGCGCATTTCCAAGCCATACGTCCGTTCCATGGGACAGTCCCGCAATACGGACAAGGTCAGAAAAATATTTCGGCTTCGTGTCGATCAACATCTGCATCGCAAAATCTGTACCAAACTCCGGGATTCCAAGGCATCCCAGTTTACATCCGCCGATATCCTCCGGTTTGATCCCCAATGCATCCGTACTTGCAAAAAGCGACATAACTTCTTTGCTGTCCAGAGGTACATCACGGGCACTTAAGCCTGTAAGGTCCTCGAGCATACGGATCATTGTCGGATCATCGTGTCCGAGAATATCAAGTTTCAGAAGGTTTCCATCAATGGAATGGTAGTCGAAATGTGTCGTGATGATATCACTGTTTTCGTCGTTTGCCGGATGCTGTACCGGTGTGAATTTCTCAATCTCCACACCTACCGGAAGAACGATGATTCCACCTGGATGCTGGCCTGTCGTTCTTCGGATTCCCGTACAGCCCTTGACGATCCGGTTGATCTCGCAGTAACGCTTATGCTGACCACGCTCTTCGTAATAATTCTTGACATAACCGAAAGCAGTTTTTTCTGCCAGGGTACCGATCGTACCAGCCTTGAATGTCTGGCCTTTTCCGAAGATAACCTCTGTATATCTGTGCGCATTCGCCTGATATTCTCCAGAGAAGTTCAGGTCGATATCCGGCTCCTTGTCACCCTTGAAACCAAGGAATGTCTCGAACGGGATATCAAATCCTTCTTTGTTCAGCTTCGTGCCGCATTTCGGGCAGATCTTATCCGGCATATCGCAACCTGCCATACCGCCGAATTTCTTTACCTCCGGCGAATCAAAATCATGATATTTGCAGTTCGGGCACAGATAATGTGGCGGAAGCGGATTAACCTCCGTGATACCGGACATCGTCGCCGCGAGCGAAGATCCTACTGATCCTCGCGAACCTACCAGATAACCATCCTCATTGGACTTCCATACCAGTTTCTGTGCGATGATATACATAACGGCATATCCATTGGAAATGATAGAGTTCAGTTCTCGGTTCAGTCGTTCCTCCACGATCTCCGGAAGGTTTTCCCCGTACATCTCATGCGCTTTATTGAAACAGATGTCCTTGAGATCCTGGTCGGAATTCTCGATGACCGGCGGGAATTTGTCCGGATGGATCGGGGAGATCTTCTCGATCATATCCGCGATCTTATTTGTATTCGTGATAACGACTTCTTCCGCTTTCTCACTTCCCAGATAGGAAAATTCCTCCAGCATCTCCTCGGTAGTGCGAAGATAAAGCGGAGCCTGATTATCTGCATCCGAGAAACCATTTCCTGCCATGATGATCCGTCGGTAGATCTCATCCTCCGGATCCATAAAGTGTACGTCACAGGTCGCAACGACCGGTTTCTTGAACTGGTCTCCCAGTTTGACGATCTTCTTGTTGATCTCGATCAGGTCCTCATTGGAATTTACGCGGTCATTTTTTTCATCTGCGATCATAAACGCATTGTTTCCAAGCGGCTGGATCTCCAGATAATCATAAAAATTGACAAGTCTCGCGATCTCCGGCTCCGGCGCATTTCGAAGCAGTGCCTGATACAGTTCGCCCGCTTCACAGGCACTTCCAATCAGAAGTCCCTCTCTGAGTTCAAGGAAAAGACTCTTCGGTACACGAGGCCGCCTTCTGTAATATTTCAGATGGGACTGGCTTACCAGTTTGTACAGATTCACACGTCCAGTCTCATTTCTGGCAAGGATGATCGCATGATAAGTCGGGAGTTTCTTGATCGTGTTGACAGAGACATTTCCCTGCTCATTCAGCGTATCTACATCAAAAATATCCCTCTCCCGAAGCATCTCCACAAACCGCACAAAAATCTCGGCCGTACACGCCGCATCATCTACTGCCCTGTGGTGATGATCCAGAGAAACACCGACTGCCTTGGCAACTGTATCCAGCTTGAATCGGTTCAGTGCCGGCAGAAGGAATCGTGCCATTCCAACGGTGTCCACATACGTATATTCCTGTGGAAGCCCCTGACGCTTACAGTTCTCAATGATAAAACTCATATCAAAGTCTGCATTGTGCGCGACCATCACCGCACCCTCACAGAATTCCAGGAACTTCGGAAGGATCGTCTGGATATCCGGTGCATCCATGACCATAGAATCATTGATGCTGGTCAACTGCTCGATCCTGTACGGGATCGGTACCTTCGGATTGACAAAAGTGGAAAAACGGTCTGTGATCACACCCTTTTCGACACGTACCGCACCGATCTCAATGATCTCACAGGTCAGCGGGGAAAATCCTGTCGTCTCGATATCAAATACGACAAATTTGCCGTCCATTGACTGCCCCTTGCTGTTGGTAACGATCCCTTTGAGGTCATCTACGAGATATGCCTCCATCCCGTAGAGTACCTTGAAATCAGAGTCCTTCGGCACACAGCCGCCCCATGCATCAAAGCAGTGGTTTGCCTCCGGGAATGCCTGTACAACACCATGGTCTGTAATCGCGATCGCCTTGTGTCCCCATTCATACGCACGCTTAACGAGATCCTTTGCTGTGGTAACACCATCCATATCACTCATCTTGGTATGGCAGTGAAGCTCGACTCGCTTCTGCGGACTGGTGTCCATCCTCATGCTCCTGAAATCTGCTATCTTCTTGATCCCGGAGATTGAACCGATCGTCAGCTCACTGTCAAAACGGTCGATCGTGGTAACGCCCTTGAATTTCAGGAACGCACCTTTCTTGACATGTTCGGTCACTTCCGGAACCTGTTCATTTCGAAGGAACATCTTGATCACAATAGAATCCGTAAAATCTGTGACAGTAAGGATCAGGATCGTCTTCTCGTTTCGGATCTCCCTTGCCTCTACTTCTTCTACCTGACAGCGGATCATGACCTCGCCCATCTCACCGGTGATCAACTCCAGCGGGATCGTATCTCCTTCAAAATCCCTTCCATATACAACGTCTGGATTGCTGTCCTTACGGAAGCCTCCACGATAATCGTTCTGCTGTCCTTTTTTCTTGTCAAAAAACTTCAATTTCTGTTCCTGTCCGGATTTTTTGGTGTCCTTTGTTTTGGAACTGTCGGATTTTTCCTTTGTCGCTTCTTTTGCTGTGTTTTCCTGTGCTTCGGCAGTCTCCGGAGTCAGTTTTGCATGTTTCAGAACATTAGCAACTTCCTGCCGAATCTGAAGTGCGGCATTTCTGCGGTACTTGCTCTCCTGTACTTCCTGGAAATCAAGGTTGATCTTAAGATTCATTCCGCAGCGCTCGCAGAAAACCTTGTGCAGATATTCCACAAGGATCTCGCTTTTTTCCCTTGAGATCACAGAATCCGGAAGGACCAGATCCATCTCCTCATCTGATGGGAAGGTGATCTGCGCCCGCTTGAACAGATTATACTCCAGCATATTGTAATTTTTCAGTTCCAGTTCCATGCTGGCACGGTAGATCTCGAGGAAATTCGACGGAGAATACTGCTTCGACAGATGAAATCTCTCGATCACAGTCACACGCATCTCCATTCCCGGAAAACACTGCCGTTCGATCTGATCTTCCAGTGCAAAAAGAAACTTCTTGTGGATCCAGCGTTCACTGTGGATATAGACCCAGAGCCTTGTTTTTGCAGAATTGCAGGTTACCCTGGAAACTGTGACCATTTCCAGCCATTCTTTTAGCTGATCTTTCAACTTCAGGCTTGGAAATACGTCAAAAAATTCTTTTTCCATGTCTGATGCCTCTTTCTTACGCTTCCCAGTGGAGCAGTTCGTCTCTTAACGTATCCAGAAGTTCTTCCTCCGGTACTTTCTTTACGATTTCTCCTTTTTTGATCAGAAGTCCTACACCGACTCCACCGGCGATTCCGATATCTGCTTCCTTTGCTTCTCCCGGTCCGTTGACTACGCAGCCCATGACCGCTACTTTGATATCCAGCGGAATGTCCTGAACCATCGCCTCTACCTTGTTTGCAAGACCGATCAGATCGATACGGGTACGGCCGCAGGTTGGACAGGACACAACTTCAATGCCGCCCTTGCGAAGTCCCAGTGTCTTGAGGATTCTTTTGGCTGATTTGATCTCTTCAAGCGGAGCCCCTGTCAGAGAAACACGGATCGTGTCACCGATTCCCTGATACAGAATGATCCCGAGTCCGACTGCTGATTTGATATTTCCAGAATACAGAGTTCCTGCCTCTGTGATCCCTACGTGAAGCGGGTGGTCGGTCTTCTGGGCAATCAGTTCATGCGCCCTGGCACACATCATAACATCAGAGGATTTGATGCTGATAACCAGATTGTCATAGCCCATTTCTTCTATAATATGAACCTTATCCAGTGCACTCTCTACCAGCCCCTCTGCTGTAACTCCGTGGTATTTCTCTACCAGTTCTTTCTCAAGAGAACCACTGTTGACGCCGACACGGATCGGAATGTTTCTCTCCTTCGCCACATCTACAACAGCCTGAATCCTGTCTCGGCTTCCGATATTTCCCGGATTGATACGGATCTTGTCTGCGCCGTTCTCCATTGCTGCGATCGCCAGACGATAATCAAAATGGATATCTGCCACAAGTGGAATGTGGATCTGTTTTTTGATCTCACGAAGTGCCTCGGCAGCTTCCATTGTCGGAACTGCACAGCGGATGATCTCACATCCTGCTGCTTCCAGCTCAAGGATCTGGCGGACAGTTGCCTCCACATCTTCTGTCTTGGTATTTGTCATAGACTGGATAAGGACAGGGTTTCCTCCTCCGATCTTTCTGTTTCCTATCTGTACTACCTTTGTATGGTCGCGATACATAAGTTTCCCTCCATTTTATCGTATTTCACATACACCTGATTTTCTGAAAAAAACGGAGCCGCCTTCAGAGAGACTGCCCCTTCTCTGCTTCATATTATAACGAACTGGGGTATAAAATACAAGTTTTCATTGAAGTCACCACAATAAAGTGCTAAAATAAAAACAAAAGTTACTGCAAACAGAATGAACAGTAACAAAGACAGCCATACGAAATGGAGGAATATATATTATGGAAAAAAAGAACATTGACTGGGGCAGCATAGGATTCGGCTATATCCCGACAGATTATCGCTATGTTGCCAACTTCAAGGACGGCAAATGGGATGAAGGAGAACTGACCACAGACCCGAATGTAGTACTGAATGAATGTGCCTGTGTTTTCCAGTATGCACAGACTGTATTCGAAGGCATGAAAGCCTATACAACAGAAGACGGACATATCGTTACTTTCCGTCCTGACCTCAACGCAGAACGTCTTGCAAACTCCGCAAGAAGACTGGAAATGCCAGTATTCCCGGAGGATCGTTTTGTAGATGCCGTTGTTAAGACCATCAAAGCAAACGAAGCTTACGTACCGCCATACGGTTCAGGTGCAACCCTGTATGTACGTCCGTACATGTTCGGAAGCAACCCGGTTATCGGTGTTAAACCGGCTGATGAATATCAGTTCCGTATCCTGACCACACCAGTAGGACCATACTTTAAGGGCGGTGCAAAGCCGATCACGATCCGTGTCACAGACTTCGACCGTGCTGCACCGCATGGAACAGGACACATCAAAGCTGGTCTTAACTACGCAATGAGCCTTCATGCGATCATGGATGCACACCGTCAGGGATACGATGAGAACATGTACCTTGACTCCGCAACAAGAACCAAAGTTGAGGAGACAGGTGGAGCAAACTTCATCTTCGTAACCAAGGACGGCACTGTTGTAACACCGAAATCCAACAGCATCCTTCCATCCATCACACGTCGTTCCCTGATCTATGTTGCTGAACATTATCTCGGACTCAAAGTTGAGGAACGTGAAGTATATCTGGATGAAGTCAAAGATTTCGCAGAATGCGGACTTTGCGGAACTGCTGCTGTTATCTCCCCAGTTGGCAAGATCGTTGACCATGACAAAGAAATCTACTTCCCAAGCGGAATGGAAGAAATGGGACCGACAACCAAGAAACTGTACGAGACACTGACAGGTATCCAGATGGGACGCATCGAAGCTCCAGAAGGATGGATCAAAGTTATCGAATAATTTACCCGTTAAATCACGACAAGGTGTGGAGAATTTTCCACACCTTGTTTTTTGCTCTGTTATGAAATTTACTGTCCTATTTTACTCTCTCATATTTCACGAATGTATATTCCAGGTCAAAATATGTCTGCTCATCGCTTTCTGCAGTCACTTTCCACTCCGGCATCTCGTCAAGATTCGGGAAGTAGCTGTCTGCTTCGTATGCAAAATCGATCTTGGTCACATGTGCAGTGTCACAGTATGGAAGGAGCTGTTTGTACACACTGTCTCCACCGATGCAGTATACCTGATCGGACGGATATTTCTTGATCTCTTCCAGAAGCTCCTCGATCGTGTGAACGATGATGGCATCTTTTACTTTATAATCCTTGTTTCCTGTAAGGACGATATTTGTTCTGTTCTTGAGCGGAAGTCCGTTTGGAAAGCTTTCCAGTGTCTTGCGGCCCATGACAACGACTTTGCCTGTTGTCTCCTGGCGGAACATCTTCATGTCTGCCGGAATGCTTACAAGAAGCTTATTATCTTTGCCGATGGCCCAGTTTTTGTCTGCTGCTACGATAATATTCATGTTAAAATCCCCTTCTGTTTTTATTGGTTTCTTCTGACGATCAGATCGCGATCGGAATGTTTTTGATCTGCGGCCAGGTCTGATAGTTTTCTACGATTAGGTCATCCGTTGTAAAATCATAGAAATCTTTGATCTCCGGATTCAGTTTCACAGTCGGTGCCGGATATGGTGTACGGCTGATCAGTTCCTTGATGACCGGTACATGACGGTCATAAATATGACAGTCTGCGATCACATGGACCAGTTCTCCCGCTTCCATATCGCACACCTGCGCGATCATCATCAGAAGGATAGAATACTGGCATACATTCCAGTTATTTGCTGCCAGGATATCCTGGGAACGCTGGTTCAGTACCGCATTTAATGTAAGCTTATCCTTGCCCGGTTCCTTGGTCACATTGAAAGTCATGGAATATGCACACGGATAAAGGTTCATCTCATGAAGGTCCTGATGCACGTAGATATTTGTCATGATGCGGCGGCTGTACGGATTGTTCTTAAGGTCATATAACACACGGTCTACCTGATCCATCATACCTTCTTTGTACTGGTGCTTGACTCCAAGCTGATAACCATATGCCTTGCCGATGGAACCGTCTTCATCTGCCCAGCTGTCCCAGATATGGCTGTGAAGGTCATGGATATTGTTGGATTTCTTCTGCCAGATCCATAAGATCTCGTCCATCGCACTCTTGAGTGCTGTCTTACGGAGTGTCAGTGCCGGAAATTCCTTACGGAGATCATAGCGGTTGACAACACCGAATCTCTTGATCGTATACGCGGAAGTTCCATCCTCCCAGACCGGACGAACTTTCTCTCCTTCTGTACTGGTTCCGTTTTCTATTACATCTTTGCACATATTGATAAAAGTAACATCTGCTAAACTCATTTGCACTTCTCCTTTCATACTGCCGCACAAAAGCTCCCTGGCAGCAGTATTTTTATTCGTCATTCTGCTACTCAGTATATCATATCCCCCACCGGCTTACCAGCGTTTTGTTCGCGGCAGGCCTGCCCGGTGCTTAAGCCTGGACTTTACAATTTGGAACGCCCATGCTATATTATTGCCATGAAAATACTGATTACATTACTAAAGCCTTTATCTTTTCTGCCTGCGCTTCTTATGATGTACCTGATCTTTTCATTTTCAGCCCAGACCGGGGAGGTGTCCGGGGAATTAAGTTACAAGATCAGCTACAAGATCGTCGAGGTCAAAAGTGAGGTTTTACACCAGGACAAAAGTTACGATGAATTAAGCTATGAAGCTGACCAGATCCACTTCTATGTGCGAAAAGCAGCTCATATGACAGAATATTTCCTTCTGGCTGTTGCCATTTCTTTCCCGCTCTACGTTTACCGCGTGAGAGGTTTCTGGCTGTTTCTTCTCGCCGGGATCTTCTGTGTGGGATTTGCAGGACTGGACGAATACCATCAGTCCTTTGTCGGAGGACGCGGACCTTCTGTTCGTGATGTCTGTATCGACAGCAGCGGAGCTTTTATCGGAATTATACTCGTCCAGCTTTTCTGCTGGTCAACCTTACATAACCCGGATGCTCCGAAGAAAGTTGTAAAAAAGCGCAAAAAACGCCGCAGATCCTGAAATCTGCGGCATTTTTAGTTTTTATGTAATTTCACACGATTTATTCAGATTTTTCATCCTCTGACTCTTTTTCCAAAGACACACTGTTTTCCTGTGTATCCGTCTGCTCCTCAACTTCCTCATGAAGTCCATCTACCAGATGTGCTCTCTGTGCAATACTCATGCTTTTCTTCTGTTCCACTGGTTCCGGCTGTTTCTGAATCTCTTCTTTGACTGCGGCTTCTGCTGCACGCTTCGCCTTGTCCTTCTTCATCAGGTCTCTGCCGCCAACCACCAGCATAACAATTCCGACGATCAGAAATCCGACTCCCGCTGCAAAGAATCCCCAGCTGCTGCCATTCACACCATCCAGTACATCCTTACAGAGCTTATACCCTGTATACAGAAGATACACACCTGCAAGAAGCATGATAATGGAACTTCTTGTCGGTGTCCCCTGCTCCTTTGGTTCTGCTCCGGAAGTTTCCTGTTCAGACTGCTTGTTCTGTTCCTCCATCTGCTTCTCCTCTCACTTGCAAAAAATAAATTATTTTTTTATCTTATCATCTTTTGCAGAATTGTTCAATTCTTCTTTTTCGTCAGCTTCGGTCTCTTCTTCCACTTCAACAGCCGGCTCTCTGTAAAGACGGCCATAGATCCTTGTAACCTCTCTCATATGATACAGAGTCATATCGGAAATCTGTCCTTTGGTCAGTCTCCATTTCCAGTTGTCACCCAGAGTTGCCGGTGTATTCATACGTGCTTCGTTTCCAAGGCAGAGGTAATCCTGAATCGGAATGATTGCCAGATCAGCCACACTTGCAAGTGCTGTACGGATCAGTGCCCATACACAGTCATTTACCGGTGCTTCATAGCAGTTGATGTATTCTCTTACAAAGTCTCTGTCATGACCCTGAAGGTTTTCCAGCCAGCCTTTGATCGTCTCATTATCATGGGTTCCTGTGTAGACAACACAGTTATGTTCATATTTATATGGAAGATAAGAGCTGTTCTCACTTCCATCAAAAGCAAACTGCAGGACTTTCATTCCCGGATAGCCGCTTTCTTTGAGCATTTCCAGAACGCTCTTTGTCAGGAATCCAAGATCCTCTGCGATCACGCGAAGGTTCTCGATCTTTTTGTTCAGGGTATTGAAAAGATCCATTCCAGGTCCTTTTTCCCATTTGCCCTTCTGTGCGGTCGTCTCTCCGTATGGGATCGCATAATATTCATCAAAGCCACGGAAATGGTCTATTCTCACTACATCGTATAATTCAAGGCAGTGCTGCATTCTCTGCACCCACCAGTCATATCCTGTCGCTTTTAATTTCTTCCAGTCATAAAGAGGATTTCCCCAGAGCTGTCCTGTTGCAGAAAATGCATCTGGCGGACATCCTGCTACGGATTTCGGATTGTGACCCTTGTCAAACTGCAGCATCTCCGGATTTGCCCATGCGTCAGAGCTATCCAGTGCCACGTAGATCGGTACATCGCCGATGATGCTGATACCTTTCTCATTTGCGTATGCTTTCAGCTTTCTCCACTGTGTGGTAAAGCAATACTGCTGGAAACGATAGAAATCGATCTCCTCTTCAAGCTCTTTCTCTGCTTCTTTGACTGCTTTGGAATGACGGTCCTTGAGTTCTTCCGGCCAGTCGATCCAGCAGATACCCTTCTGGTCATTCTTGATCGCCATAAACAGACAGTAATCTGTCAGCCAGTTCTGCTCTTCTTTCAGAAAATCTGCATAATCCTCATCCCTGGAAAGATCTGCTCTCTCATATGCTTTGCGAAGAAGTTTATATCTGGACATGTACATCTTTTCATAATCTACATAAGACTCGCTTCCACCCCAGTCACAGGATTCACATTCCTCTCTGGTCAGAAGTCCCTTCTCGATCAGGTCCTCCAGATTGATAAAGTACGGATTTCCTGCAAAAGTAGAAACGGACTGATAAGGAGAATCTCCATATCCAGTAGGTCCTAACGGAAGGATCTGCCAGTACTGCTGTCCTGCCTGCTCCAGTTGATCTACAAATTCATAGGCTTCCTTTGAAAAACATCCGATTCCGTATTTTGACGGTATACTGGATATACCCATTAAAATGCCGCTTGCTCTCATTTTATTTCCTCCAAATCTGGTAAATATTCACAAAACACATTATACCAATACCATACCCATTTAGTCAAGATAAATAAAAAAGAGAGCACATGCCCTCTTCACTTACCTGTCTCACGAACAGTTCCTCTTCTTCTCTCTGCTTCTCACCGCGGCACCCTGCTAAAGTCAGGGAAACTGCCAGCAAAAACATCATAAAAATCTGTTTTTTCCTCACATCCACATCTCCGTTTTTGTTTTTAGGATTTCAGAAAAAACAGATTTTTATTCACCGGATATCAAAATCCTTTTTTCTTCATATAGATCACAACATCTCTCCAGACTCTTTCTTTGCCCTTTTCATTCAGGATCTCGTGGCGCATTCCCGGATAAAGCTTGCCTTTTACATCCAGATATCCCGCTCGCCTCATCGCATGGACTGCCCCGGCAAACTTACGAACATTCCCAAGGCACGGATCCTCTGCTCCGCTGATAAAAAGCACCGGCATTCTTGGATTTTTGCAGCTCCATTTATGGATGTCATAGGCTTTTTTCATAAGGTCAAAAAGTGCTATGTACGCATCGTCTGTAAAGGTAAATCCGCACAATTCGGAATCTGTGTACGCCTGATAGACCGCCGGATCTGAACAGGTCCAGGCATTTTTGTTGCCTTCCTTTCGAAATTTCCATACATAGAAACCGAAAGAAAGTGATTCCAGCACATGGCTCTTATGACGATATCCCAGAACTTTACCCTCTGCCGCTGCGATCACTTTGCCAAGGATCCTTGCCTTGTTTTCGCTCGGTGAACCGCATACAATCAGCATATCCAGACAGTCATCATGTTCACTTGCAAAAGCCCTCACTGCCAGCGAGCCCATACTGTGTCCCATCAGGATCAGCGGAAGATCCGGGAAATATTTGCGGATGTCATGATTTACTTTCGCAATGTCCTTGAGCATTCCCTCAGCTCCGCTGCCGTACATATATCCGAGATCATCTTTGGAACGGACACTCCTTCCATGTCCTCTGTGGTCATGGATCACGGTCACAAATCCCTGTTCTGCAAGATATTCCATAAATGGTATGTAACGTTCCTTGTGTTCACACATCCCGTGAACAAGCTGAACGATCCCCCGATACGACTTCTCCTCCGGGCAGATACACAAGACTGAGATCTCCAGCCCGTCCGCTTCCGACCGGAAAAAATCCTCGTATTTTTTTGCCATAAGCACTTCCTCCTCTTTGTAAAAAAGAAATCCCCTCATTTTCTTTCTGTTGTTAAGACTAATTTTAGAGCCTGCAATTGTCCTTGTCAAGTAAGGCTCTCCTCTGCTATAATAGAAAAAAAGGAGGCAATAATGCGAAAAAATAAAAATAAACCAGAAACTGTTGATACTGCTTCTGCTACCGAAACAGAAGAGATCAGAGTTCCCAAAAAGAAAAAAAAGAAAGCAGGACTAATCGTCTTTCTGATCATTCTTGTTCTTGCAGTCGCCGGAGCGGCAGCGTACTATTTCATGGAACGACAGAAACCGATCTCTACAACCAAGAACTATCTCGAAAATGTTCAGGCGATGAACTTTGATGGTATGAAGGACCTTCTGCAGAGCAATGACATGTCTGCACTGGATAACGCGGATATTACAAGTACCGCTTATACCAACTTCTTCAAGACCATCAACCAGAAGATGACCTTCGAGATCAAGAAAACCAAGTTTAACATCCAGAACGGAACAGCAACTGTCACTGCACATATCAAATACATTGACGGTGCTGATATCTACAAAGAAACCATCACAGAATTCCTCAAGCAGATCGTTTCCACTGCATTTGCAGGAGAGACAATGACAGAGGAAGAAACTCAGCAGAAACTTGCTTCTCTTCTCGAGGAGAAATCCGGTTCTGTCGAGGACAAGTATACAGAAGTTGATATTGACTACCCTCTGATCGAGGCAAACGGCAAATGGAAAGTTGTTTCCCTCGATGCAGAAACTGTCAAAGTAATGTCTGCAAACTTCACCAACGTACAGGATGAGATCAATCAGTCTCTCTCTGAGATTGAAAATTCTGATTTCGGAAACCTTGATGCACAGCCAACTTCTGACAGCACCATTGATATGAGCAATGACAAATTCACTATCCATTATACCAAATGCCGTGTTACCAAGGACTATGCCGGAAATTCCTGCATCCTTGTCTACTATGATTACACCAACAACGGAAGTTCACCTTCCAGCGCCATGGTAGATGTCAATCTCCAGGCAACACAGAATGGACAGACTCTGGAAGCTGCGATCCTCGCAGAAAACGACACTGCTGTAGACCAGTTCATGGCAGAGGTTAATCCAGGACAGACTGTAAATGTCTGCCAGGCATTTACACTCAAGGATCAGTCCGACGTAACGATCCAGGCAGGCGAAGCTTTCACGATTGGCGGTGGAACAATTACATCTCAGATCCTCAAAGTTCAGTAAATTGATTTTTTAAAAAATATTCGCAGTGCATTTTTGCTGCGAATATTTTTTTTGCTTTCTGGGATACTAAAGATTACAACAACAAGGAAAGGATGATCATCTATGGGAAATAAATTTCTGAATTGTTTTGCACTGACAATTTCTATTATCGGAGCTCTGAACTGGGGGCTGATCGGATTTTTTAATCTGAACCTCGTTGCCCTTCTGTTCGGAAGTATGAGCTGGCTTTCCAGAATCATCTATGCTCTGGTTGGTCTCTGTGGTCTCTATCTTTTTTCTTTCTATGGAATGACGACTGCAGGCGAAGAAAAAGTCAGCTGAAGATCTATGCTGACAGCCCTCAGATGTACAGAACAAAAAGAAAAGGACTCTGAATTCTCAGAGTCCTTAAGAGCGATAGACGGGGCTCGAACCCGCGGTCTCGACCTTGGCAAGGTCGCGCGTTACCAACTACGCCACTATCGCATAAGAGCGGGTGATGGGAATCGAACCCACGTATCCAGCTTGGAAGGCTGGTGTTCTACCATTGAACTACACCCGCATATCGCTGTGCTTGCGTTGCGTTTGTGTTTCGCTCGCTTCAACGATATTGAGTATATCTTATTACTCAGTATTTGTCAACAGGTTTTTTTAAATTTTTTCAATTTTTTTTATTTTATATTTTTTCCTGTTTTTATATACATAAAATGACTTAGTTTTCCCAGTCCCAGACATCTGTCTTGGAAACGGCACTTCTTGATTTCTTGATCACAAGTTCCGGGCTCTTGGCACTGACTTTGGTATTTGCCGGAATGGATTCTGTAATGAAGGTGTTACCACCGATGATCGTATTTTCTCCGATCACAGTCTCACCGCCAAGTACAGATGCATTGGAATAGATCGTCACATTGTCACGGATCGTTGGATGACGTTTGACATTGGCAAGCTGCTGTCCCTGTCTGGTAGAAAGCGCACCAAGAGTCACACCCTGATAAAGCTTCACATTGCGTCCGATCTCCGTTGTCTCACCGATAACAACGCCAGTTCCATGGTCGATAAAGAAATAGTCGCCGATCGTTGCGCCCGGGTTGATGTCGATGCCCGTCTTACCATGTGCATACTCGGTCATGATCCTCGGAATATACGGAACTTCTTCTTTATATAAAATATGAGCCAGACGATATACATAGATTGCAAACAGACCTGGATAGGAAGAAACGATCTCTTCCTTGCTCTTGGCCGCCGGGTCACCGTCGAAGCCTGCCTGCACATCCTTCAGAAGACGCTGCTGCACATCCGGAAGCTGCTCAAAGAATCCTGAACAGATACGGTCTGCCTCTTCCTCTGCTCCATCCTGCTCAAGTTCCGGATTCGCATACAGAAGTGCGATCTCGATCTGTCCTTTGAGCATGTCATAAAGATCATTCAGGCGATATCCTGCAAAATGCTCCGGGAAGATCTTCGCTGCTGAATCATTCCAGAAGTATCCTGGAAAAATAACTGAACGAAGCTGCTTGACAACATCAATGATCGCTGCCCTGCTTGGAAGCTCACGGTTATTCTTTGGCATAAATAATTCTTCTTTTTTATAATTCTCGGTCAAAGCTTCGGTGGCTTTGAGAATCACATCTTTTTTTCTGTTCATGAATCTAACCTCTTTCCGCAATTTCTGCAAAGATGCTAATACTCGGTGTATTACTACTCTGCGGATTTCTTTCCTTATATCATATTATAGGATTGTTTTCGCGTCAACAAAAGATTCTTTTCCCGGCAAAAAAAGAATTGACCTTTCCGCGATCTGACTATATAATGGAACATGGTCAGAACATTCTGTTTCAGATCTGGAGATGTACCCAAGTGGCTGAAGGGTCCGCACTCGAAATGCGGTAGGTCGGGCAACCGGCGCGAGGGTTCAAATCCCTCCATCTCCGCTATTGACAAACAGAATATTATCTGCTATAATTCATTTTGTTGCAGATGAAATTGCAACTATTCCAATAATATAGGGGATTGGTCAAATGGTATGATAGGGGTCTCCAAAACCTTTGGTGGGAGTTCGATTCTCTCATCCCCTGC